>JANRMQ010000023.1:0-16158 GCA_040981125.1 Nitrospira sp. | reverse complement strand
CTGAACTCGGTGTGCTCAACCGAGATAACCTCGACCTCCACGTCGGGCAGGCCAAGTATCTGCGCCAGTCGCGCTCGGACCGCGGCCTCGATATGCACCGGCAGTCCCGGCGTACCAGCTGACTCGCCGGCAATACGCACCTGTTCGCCGCTCTCATCCGTATGCACCTCGTACACCTGGCCCTGAACGCTAAGCATGATCAGCCAGCCGGGGGTAATCACCTGCAGGCAGCTCTCAGCCGGTCCGCCAAGGCCCAGGCAGCCGTCGCTGAACTCCGTGTGCTCAACCGAGATGACCTCAATCTCCACGTCGCCCAGGCCGAGAATCTGCGCCACTTGCGCCCAGACCGCGGCTTGGATTGCTTCCGGCAGCTGAGTCACGTCAGCCGATTCGCCGGCCACCCGCACATTCTGGCCGCTCTCATCCGTATGCACCTCGTACACCTGGCCCTGAACATCCAGCATGATCAGCCAGCCGGGGGTAATCACCTGCAGGCAGCTTTCGGCCGGACCGCCAAGGCCCAGGCAGGAGTCGCTAAACTCCGTCTGCTCAAACGAGACGACCTCTATCTCTGCCTCGGCCACGCCGAGTTCCCGCGCCAGATGCGCCACGGCCGCAGCCACCGCGGCATCGCCGGCGTCCACAGCTTCCGGAGTTGCCGTGGGCCGTGCTCCGTCCACGTTGGACGTTCCGCCCGTCGGGTTGCACGCCGCAATCAACACAATCAGCAGCATAAGCGCCGCCACTACCTGTTTAATGTAAGACATGAGTCGTTACTCCTTTGCGAAGTCAATCGCAATTCAATTTCTGTCCTGCCCCATCGGGAGCCGACTTGACTGTAACGCATTTTTCTGCTCAGTGGTTCCGTATGCGGGAATGTACATAACCAAAATGTGCCCATTCCTAATCGCGGGCTAATTGATTGCCCTGTTCGCCGGGCAAACTCCGGGTCGCCTCCTCAGCCGGCCCGCGTATAATAGGCGCATAGCCTGACAGAGCGCAAGCGCTCTGCCGTCCACGGGAGTGTGCTCATGGATTCTACCCAACTCAACTGGATAATCGGCTTTATCTGGGGCATCGCCGATGACGTGCAGCACATACCCTTGACCCTGCGATACGCCTAAGTTATGAGATCTTTCCCACCCGTTCTGTCTGCCACCGCGATTGCGCACCCTGGACGAGATCCGGGCCGACATAGAGGCGCGGGAACTGGAGACGAAGGGACTGTTGGAAAGCGTCCTTATGTAATGAGCCTGGACGCGTGCATTCAAACCGTTTCCCGAAGGAGCTAAACAATGTCAAACTTCGACTCCACCAAATTGAGCTTGAGCAAGATCCTTGACAACATTGTTGAAGGAAAGATCCAGTTGCCCGATTTTCAACGAGGCTGGATTTGGGATGACGAACACATCCGTTCACTGATGGTTAGCCTTGCCCGCTCATTTCCGATCGGCAGCATCATGTTGCTTGAGGCGGGTGGCGACGCCCGGTTCCAGATACGGCCGGTCGAGGGTTTAAATGGAGTACCGGCGGAGAAGGTAGAACGCCTGATCTTGGATGGTCAGCAGCGTCTCACTTCGCTTCTCCAGGTACTTGTGCTCAAGACGCCCGTTCGGACAAAGACGAACCGACGTGATGTCGAGCGTTTCTATTACTTCAATATCGAGAAGGCACTCGAGGGAAGCAGCAGCATTGAGGAGGCGCTCATCGGCGTTGATGGAAGCCGTATTCTGCGTTCCAACTTCGGCCGAACCATAGAACTTGACCTCAGTTGTCCGGAAAACGAATACCAGAGTTTTCATTTCCCGTGTAACCAGATACTAGACTCCGACCAATGGGAAGAAGGCCTGATGGCCTTCGATCCGGGTCGTTTCGCTCGATACATGGACTTCCGCAGCAAGGTGCTTAGAGTTTTCCGAGACTATCAGGTTCCAATAATCGAATTGAAGAAAGAGAACAGTAAAGAGGCGGTGTGTCTGGTCTTCGAAAAGGTCAATACTGGCGGTGTCCCGCTTTCCGTCTTTGAGCTTGTGACCGCATCTTACGCGGCCGATGGCTTCAACTTGCGCGATGATTGGCATGGCAATCGTCAGCGCCAAATCCAAGGACGAAAGGCGCGCTTGAGCGAGAAGGGGCTGTTGCATGGCCTTCAGCCGACGGATTTTCTCCAGGGAGTTTCTCTTCTTCATTCGTATGACCGACGGCAGGCTGACTTAGTTGGCGGCCGCACCGGCAAGGACGTGACTGCGGTCACTGCCAAGCGTGAGCATGTTCTGGCAATGCCACTCGATGCATATCGAACTTGGGCTGATAGGCTCACCGACGGCTTTGTTGCCGCGGACAGATTCCTGCGTCAAGAAGGATTCCATCAATTAAGCTATCTACCCTATGGCAGCCAACTTGTACCGTTGGCGGCGATGATGGTGCATCTCGGAGACCGTTGGTTAACGCCTGTGGTTTATGGCAAACTAGCTCGATGGTTCTGGTGCGGTGTATTCGGCGAACTTTACGGGGGCGCGTTAGAGACCCGTATTGCATTGGACCTGCAAGACGTGCTAGCGTGGATCAACCAGGCAAATGCTCCCGAGCCTGCCACGGTCATTGCATCGGGCTTCCAGCCATCGCGCCTCGATACACTTCGTACCAGAACGAGTGCAGCTTATCGGGGGCTGTACGTCCTGCTGCAGCGCGAAAAGGCTCGTGATTTCTTTTGGAAGGCTGAAATCACGGATCTTGATCGCGACGAAGTTGGCATTGATATCCACCACATATTCCCGCGTGACTGGTGTCGTAAACATGGTATCGAGGATAGAGTGGCGAATGCGATCGTCAACAAGACCCCCATATCGTATAAGGCCAACAGGATGATTGGCAGTCGCAGCCCGTCAGACTATCTAAACCAGCTTCGCAATCATGAGCTGGCAGCAATGACTGTGGCTGAGCAGGATGAAATCCTTCAGTCGCACCTAATCGATCCGCAGCAACTGCGTGAAGACGACTTCATGGCGTTTTATGAGGCGCGTCGGCGAGCACTAGCCGGCCTGGTCGAAAAGGCAACAGGCAAATCAATCATCACCGATAGCAGCGAGGCACCACCTGAGGATGCGTATGAGGACGAAAGGAACTAGGGGTCAAGATCTCAGACCCCATAATGAGCCGACTTGCACCCTACCCCACCTATGAAGACTCCGGCGTGCCCTGGCTGGGAGATTCTCGCACTCAAGCGCATTGAATGGTTTTGGGGGCGGCGTCGGATCGTCAACAACCGCAGCGACCGGGCTCATTTCCACTTGCGAGTGGACAACATGCGGCGCAAAGACGCAGTCTAAAGGATCTTCGTCGCGCCTTCGCGTGAGCCGTTCTTCCGGCTCCCCACCTTGCGAACATCCGTTCTATCCGCTATACTTCCCATATCCGCCCGCCGCGAGCTAAAACCATGTCCAACCCGGCCAACCCGCTACCACGCCGCCCACCGTCCGGCAATCGCGCTGCCTACCCTTCCTCCGCCACCACATCGCCGCCGCCATACGCCCTCCCCGCCGCCGGCGCCGCTGCCCTTATTATTTACACAAACTTGATCACCTTGATCATCTTGCCGGCATCCCCCGCAGCCGCCCATACCATTCGACAGTTGAACATCTCCCCCTTTCATGCGACAATCCCCTTCCATCTCTCTCGTCACGGGGAAATCTCATGAACAATAACCATCCTCTCTCCACCGGCGCCATGCCCTACCGCCGCCGCTACCACGGCCTCATCTCCGTCCAGAGCAAGGTCCCCGTCAAAGACAGCCACGCCCTCAGCCTCGTCTACACCCCCGGCGTCGCCGAACCTTGCCTGGAGATCGCCCGCGACCCCCGCCGCTCCTTCGACGTCACCTGCCGCGGCAACACCGTCGCCATCGTCTCCACCGGCTCCTCCGCCTGGGGCCTGGGCGACGTCGGCCCCGAAGCCATCCTGCCCATCCTGGAAGGGACCGCCGTGATCATGAAAAACTTCGCCGGCGTTGACGCCCTGCCCCTGGCCGTCAAGGCCCGCGACGTCAACGAATTCGTCGAGCTGGTGCTGAACATCGCGCCCACCTTCGGGGCCATCAGCATCGAGGACGTGCGCTCCCCGGCCAGCATTGCCGCCACCAACCAGCTCGAGCGCGCCCTGCTCATCCCGGTGATCAACAACCACCGTGAGGGCGTCGCCATCGGCCTGCTCGCCGGCCTGATTAACACCGCCCGGCTGCTCGGCAAGCGCCTCTCCGATATGAAGGTGGTCATCAACGGGGCCGGGGCCGCCGGATTGGGAACCGCCTTCCTGCTCCAGCGCTACGGCCTGCAGCGCGTCATCGTCTGCGACCGGGCCGGCGCTATTTACAGATACCGTCCCCTGCACATGAACTGGGCCGAAGGGGAGATCGCCAAGGTCAGCAACCCCGACGGCGAGACCGGCTCCCTGGCGGACGTGATCGCCGGGGCCGACGCGCTGGTTGACTTCGCCGGGCAGGCCGGCGTCACCGCCGAATGGCCCAAACGCATGGCCCCCGACCCGGCCCTCTTCCTCTTCGGCGCGCCGCTGGAGCTGACCCCGCAGGAAGCCTACCGGGCCGGCGCGGCCGTCGTCGCCACCTCCCAGTCCACCTACCCCAACCAGATGGACATCGCCTCCGTCATCCCCGGCGTCTTCCGCGGCCTGCTCGACGTGCGCGCCACCCGCTTCAGCATCCCCGCTCAGATCGCCGCCGCTGAGGCCATCGCTTCCCTGATTACCGACGACGAGCTTCACGCCGACTACATCTCGCCGCGCATCTTCGACTATCGCGTCGCCCCGGCCGTCGCCGCCGCCGTAGCCGAGGCCACCATCGCCGGCGGTTACGCCAAGCGCCCCGGCGTCTCCCCGCAGGCCGTCGCCGAGCGCACCTGGGCCTACGTCTACGAAGGCAAGGTGCCCGTCCCGCCCAAATCCGATCAGCCGCTCACCGTCGCCCAGGAATCGCTGGAATTGCACGAGCGCTTCCAGGGGCTGCTGGAGATTCGCAGCAACATCCCCGTTAAAGACGAGCACATCCTGAAGCAGATTTACCTGGTGCCGGGAGCGATGGAGCCGGTGCGCCTGATCCGCGATCAGGTCGAGCAAGTCTACGACATCACCGCCCGCGGCAACCTGGTCGCCGTGGTCAGCGACGGCAGCGCCGTGCTCGGATTGGGCAATATCGGTGGCCGGGCCGCCCTGCCGGTGATGGAGGGCAAGGCCATATTGTTCCACACCTTCGCCGGCGTCGAAGCCTTCCCCATCTGCCTCGCCACCCAGGACCCCGAGCAAATCATCCAGATTGTCAAGTGGCTGGAGCCGACCTTCGGCGGCGTCAACCTGGAAGACATCAGCGCCCCCCGCTGCTTCGACATCGAGGAGCGGCTGAAGGCGGAAACGGACATCCCCATCTTCCACGACGACCAGCACGGCACGGCAGTGGTGGTCCTCGCCGCCCTGACCAACGCCACCCGCCTCACCGGCAAGAAGATGTCCGACCTCTCCGTAGCGGTCAACGGGGCCGGGGCCTCCGCCATCGCCGTCACCCGCCTGCTGATGGCCCGCGGCCTGCGTGACGTCGTCCTGTTGGACACCAGGGGCGCGGTCTGCGTTGGCCGGGCCGACCTGAACCCGGTCAAGGCCCAGATGGCCGAGATCACCAATCCCGACCGCATCCAGGGCGACCTGACCGCCTGCGTCTGTAACCGCGACGTCTTCATCGGCCTCTCCGCGCCGGGGGTGCTCACGCCGGAGATGGTGCGCTCCATGGCCCCTAACCCGATCATCTTCGCCCTGGCCAATCCCACGCCGGAGATCATGCCCGACCTGGCCCTGGAAGCCGGCGCGGCCATCGTCGCCACCGGCCGCAGCGACTTCCCCAATCAGGTGAACAACTCCCTCGCCTTCCCCGGCATCTTCCGCGGCGCGCTGGACGCCCGCGTGCGCAACATCACCGACACGATGAAGATCGCCGCCGCCGAGGCCATCGCCGGCCTGGTCAGCGACAAAGCCCTGAGCCCCGGCTGGATCATCCCCAAAGGCACCGACTTCACCGTCGCGCCGGCCGTCGCCGAAGCCGTCGCCCGCACCGCTGTTGAGACCGGCGAAGCTCGCGTCCCGGTCGACCCGGCCGCCGTCGCCGCCAAAGTCCGCCGCTTCGTCTACGAGTCGTGAGCTCAGAATCCCGAATTCTTCGGCGAATCCGGGATTCTCGGCCACCGAACTTTTCGGAATTATGCTCAGGTTGATCAGCCCAAGATGGAATCTGCTAGAATAGAGTCAGCTGGAAGGAGATGGTTCAATGGCAGCCGATACACAAGCATTGGACAGGTTGTTTAGCGAGGCCAAGCACCTCTCGCCGGAATACCGGTTGCGCCTTGTGCAGAGGATCATTCAGACGCTTGTCTCATCTTCGCCTCCGCAAGAGCCGCAGCCGCTGCGTTTTGGCGAGTTTGGGGGTGAGGAAGCTGCTATGTCTACCTGGGAAGACTTTGCCCTAGCTGAGTGGCGGCCCTCGGACGAGGAAATGGATGGCCCACAAATACATCCTTGATACACACGCCCTCGTCTGGTTTGTGGAAGGAAACAGCCGGCTGAGTCAGCCGGCAAAGGCGATCATTGAGGCGCCGGACAGCCAGATGATTCTCCCGCTCATCGCGTTGGCTGAAGCAAGCGTGATCATTCAACGCGGTAGAACTGCCATACCAGATGCCAATAGTCTGCTGGATCGCGTATTTGCAGACACGCGCATCGAGATCTTTCCGCTCACTATGGATGTCTTCGAGCGCAGCTTGACCGCTGAGGGCTTGCGTATTCCCGAGCTACACGACCGGCTTATCGTCAGCACGGGGCTTCACCTACAGGATGTGGGGGAAACCGTGGAAGTCGTCACGCGAGACCAGGCAATCATCGATGCAGCGGTATTGCCTGTTATCTGGTAGTCAGTTTTGCGTCGGCGGTCTTTGGCCGCCTAATAGACTCTGAGCCAAACGTGGCTGCACCCAGGTTCCCGGGGGTTCCGCTGAAGCAAACGGCTTACTAATCGCGCTGAAGCCGTCGCCCGCACCGCCGTCGAGAGCGGCGAGGCCCGCGTCCCCGTTGACCCGGCCGCCGTCGCCGCCAAAGTCCGCCGCTTCGTCTACGAGTCGTAGCCCCGGCATTCTTGCCGGGCTCTTCCAACGTTCGAACGGTAACCGCCCGTTCGATCCCTGACGCCGGCGCCCTTGCCGCGCCCGTCGCGCTGAGTCGTAGCCCCGGCATCCCTGCCAGTCCCAATTGTGTCGCCCTAGATTCCCCGCACCTGCCTTCCCCTGACCAACGCCGCGACCGCCAGCAACCCGATTGCCGCCAACGCAAACACATAAAACCGGCTGTCCGGCACTACCCCGGCGAAATCTATGGCCGCCATCTGTTGCAGCAGGCCGTACAGCCACAGCACATACAACGCCTCGAACAACTTGCCCGAGCCGGTCAGCGTACCGAGGGCCAAGGCCAGCGACGGCACAAACACGATCGCCGTCAGCCAACCCAGGGCCGCGACCCATTCCCCGGCCACCAGAAACCGGGCCAGCGACCCGCAACCCAGCAACACCATAACCAACACCGCCGACAGCCAGCCGGCCGGCAACTGGCTCAGCGGGCGCGGGGCCGAATAGACGATCTGGCGCGTGTTGAACCTCCTCTCCCGGCAGCCAAGCCCGCTCAGAATCAGCACCGGCCACACCCAGGCCGCAATCAAGGGGTAAAGCTGCTCGTCGGCCGGCCTGAACAATTGCAGCACGATCAGGCCAGCGGCAACCACGTACCACCACCAGCGCTGCCCCTTCATGAACAGCTTCAGCTCGCCGGCCAGTAGCGCCCCAAAGCGAAAACGGGTGGCCGCGGCGGACAGCGGCGTCAGGTGAATATCGGCCGCCGGGATCGGCTCGCCGGCCGCGGCCGGAGCCGGCTCCTGCGCCGACGCCATGCGCTTCACCCTGGGCAGCCGCGCCGGGTCGAAGCGGTCAAACAGCACGGCGGCCAACACGACCAGCCCGACCGCCAGTAGCAGGAACAGCAGCCGCGAGAGGAGCACTTCACCGGTCCATTGGACTCCGGTGTACGGAAAGAAGCCGGGATCAACCCGCGTTAAGCCGGCGCCGAACGACATCAACGTCGCGTCGGGATAGACGGCCCGCGCGGAGCTGGTCACGCTATCGGTGAAGATCTGGAAGCCGGTGATATCGAGGTAGGGGCTGAGCGAAGAGCCGGTCACTGCAGCCGGCACCGTGGAAACGCTGATCAGTGTCAACCACCAGATGGCGTAAACCATGTTGCCCAGCCCGCCGCGCAGCCAGGCTACGGACTCGAACAGCACCGCCATGGCGGCGACGAACCCCAGCCACGGCAGCGCGATCAGCAATAAGGGCGCCACCAGGACCGCGAGATTCAGACCTCCGCTGCCGAACCAGAGATTCATCCCGATTCCAGCCAGGGCCAGGATGACCACGCTGATCGCCAGCACCGCGTAGTTGCTCAGCCATTTGCCGAACATGTAGCGCAGGCGGCTCATCGGCGTGCTGGCCATGATCTGCCCCACGCCGGTAACATAGTCGCGGGCCACCGACCCTTTGACGATGTAGAAACCGACCAGCCCGAGAGTGAACGACGCTGTCAGGGCCATTGTCGCCCCCACCCAGGCCGAGTTGATGACCCCGACATAGTTGGGGCTGACGCTTATGGCAAACTGCCCGCTGGCCGACACATAGCCGATCCAGAGGACCAGCCCGAGCATGACCAGGAAGCTATAGCGGCGCGTGCGTTCGAGAAAGTCCGCCCACGCCAGGTGATAGAGGATGCGCGTGGTCTTCACTGCCCACCTCCATTCTGTGACACAAGGTAGAGATAGGCATCCTCCAGATTAGGCTCGACGTGTTGCGCCGCCGCGGCCGGGGCCTTTTGACTGACTATCCGCACCTGGATGCCGTCGCCCCGGCGCACGGTCCCGCTGACGATGTGCGTCTGCTTCAACCCAGTTAGCTGCTCCTCGGGGATGACCCACTGCCATACCCGGTCGTCGAACTGGTCCAGCAACTTATCCGGCGTGGCCCGTTGCACCTGCCGGCCCTTGTTAATCAACACGATCTCCGTCGCCGTCGCCTCCACGTCCGAGACAATGTGCGTCGAAAGGATGATGATCCGCTCCCCGGCCAGGTCGGAGAGCAAGTTGCGAAAGCGCACCCGCTCAGCCGGATCCAGGCCGACGGTCGGCTCGTCCACGATCAGCAACTGCGGGTCGTTGAGCAGCGCCTGGGCGATGCCCACCCGCTGCTTCATGCCGCCGGAGTACCCTCCCAGCGGCCTCCTGGCGGCATCCACCAGGTTGACCACCACCAGCAGCTCCTCAATGCGCCGCCGGGCCGTCTTGGCGTCCATGCCCTTGATGGCGGCCATGTATTCCAGGAACTCCTGACCGGTCAGGTTGGGATAGATGCCGAAATCCTGCGGCAGATAGCCGAGCACGGCGCGCAGCGTGTCCGGCGACTTGAGTATGTCCGTGTCATTCCAATGGACCGTGCCTTCGGTGGGCCGGGTGATGGTCGCCAGGATGCGCATCAGGGTGGATTTGCCGGCCCCGTTCGGCCCCAGCAAGCCCACGACGCCCGGCCCCAGCTCCAGCGTCATATCGCGCAATCCCCAGAAGTCGCGGCGGTACTGCTTTCCCAGGTGCGAGATGGTGAGTTTCATTTTTGCCTCCCGACAAGTGGCTGCAAGAAAACAGCGCAGGCGGCGGGGGACTTGCGCCGGATGCGGATGTCCGTCCCCCCAATCGCCCGGTGAAGGGCGCCGGACATCCAGCCATTCAGACGTCCCGCCTCATGATTGAGGGGAACCTTGACAGGAGATTACACAGGAGCCGGCACACGGCAACCCGCGCTTGAATCAATTCGGTAATAACAGCGCGCTACAGCCCCTGGTCACCAGCTCCACTCGTCACACGCGGATGTAAATAGCCGGCTCCCCAACAGTATAGATCTTTTCCGGCCCGCGAATCAACCAACTCCGCCATCCTATGCTCCGGCATCCTCACTCGGACGCCAACCGTGCCGGCAGCAGCATAAGAATCCCGGAAACTGCGGCGTTTCCGGGATTCTCGTTTCGACGTAGCTCCCCTACGGCCGCGCCATCGCCGGCAGATACATCGGCCTCACGCTCGACCGGACCACCAATATCCCCTCAATGTAGGCCGGGTCCGCCACCGCGCTGATCATCACCGTCGCATCCAGCGGTGGGTCCTCCGTCTCGATGGTGAATGTCGCCGCGATACTCCCGGGGGGTATCGTCAGCGACACCGGCACGCTCGCCCATTCCGGCTCACTGTTGAATGGCTCGACCACCACCCCGCCGGCCGGGGCCGGCGCGGTCAGCGAGAGGATGCCGGTCGCCGAGACCCCGCCGGCCACCTCGCCCGGCGCGATGGTCAGCGCGGCGATGTCGCAGGCGTCGCCGATACCGTCCCCATCCCCATCCTCCTGCCCGGCGTTGGGGATGGCCGAGCAATTATCTTCCCCGTTGCTCAGGCCGTCCCCGTCATAGTCAATCAACGAGGCAGTTTCGAGCGCCTCCTCGCCGGTTCGCTCGTAATCCGTCGGCACGCTGCTGTGCACCCCGTCCGCGAAGTCGGCCGTGACGCGAAAGTCGTACAGGATGTGGCTCCAGTCATCGTAACCCGGCATCTCCGCCGCCTGGTTGGCCGGCATCTGGCACGCCTCCAGCCCGGCCGAAGGTACCGCGTCCGGGTCGTTAATACCGGCCATGACCGGCGTCGTGATCAGCAGGTCTTCATTCCAATCAATGTCGCCTCGCTGACGGTCGGATTCGGCAAGCCGCCGAACATTGTATCGTCAGTGATCTCCGCGTGATGATAGTCCATCGCGGTGAAGGTGATGTTTTCCCCCCAGACGACCTCGTTGACTTCCGGCGTGCCGGGTGCCGGGCCGGTCGGGCTGCCGGAGGCGGCCATCGCCAATGGAGCCAGCAAGACAGCGAGCAGTAACAGGGAAAACGCGCGTGACTTCATGGGATCGCCTCCTGATTGTAAGCCTACATTATCCCGGAAGATTCAGACTTCTTTCGACTGGCTTTCTGAACGGATAGCCGACTAAACTGGAACGGGCAGAGGAGTTCGATTACAGTGTAATACGTCTGTTCCTGTAGCACAATCCCGGTTTTGTCCAGTTAGCCCGCCTCATCGTGTTCCTCCCTGCCACACAAACCAGCCGTGGCCGCCTCGTTCCAGGTGTTCACCGGCGGAATCCGCGTCATAAGCGTTCCGAAGAAGGACCTGCCGGCGAGCCCGCGCTTACCATTGCAACAATCGATGTCGCCGCTATACTGACCATGCGTAGGCGGCTCACCTTTCCGGCCGTCGTCGCCGGATGCAGTCTACCCATGACAATCAGCTTTGGAATCGCCTAACAGCGGCTACCTGAGGCCGGTCGCCGGCGTACTGACCGCCGGTCGGCGCGCCGAGCCGGGGCGCTCAAGAGAGGAAACGAATGACTGAGCAGTCGGATCAGGAAGCAATGGTGGAGTCGTTCTGGCGGAAGTACCTCACCACCGGCGAGTCTGAGAAAGAGCGCCGCCAGCGACGACTTTTCAGAATGTTGCCCGGCACGCCGCGCTGCAAAAGCTGCTACGCCCCCTTCGGCGGAGCCGGCAGCGCGTTGGTCAGATTCATTTATCACAAGCAACCGTCCAACCTGAACCCACAAATGTGCAATGTGTGCGACGTTTTTGCCAAGCGCTTTCAGGGCGGGGCGGAAGTCGAGCTTTCGCTGCTCTTCGCCGATGTCCGCGGTTCCACGCAACTGGCCGAAAAGATGAGCGCTCTCGAGTTCAGCAAGCTGATCAACCGCTTCTACAACGCCGCCAGCGAAGTGATGGTGCGCACGGATGCGCTGATTGACAAGATCATCGGCGATCAGGTCGCCGGTATCTACGTTCCCGGATTTGCCGGCCAGGCGCACACCCGGCGCGCGCTGGAAGCCGCCCGGGACCTCCTGCGCGTAACCGGACACGGCCAGCCGCAAGGACCGTGGATCCCGTTGGGCGTCGGCGTCCATTCCGGCGTCGCCTTTGTCGGCTCAGTCGGCTCTGCGGCGGGCGCGTCCGACATCACCGTCCTAGGCGACGTGCCGAACACGGCGGCTCGCCTGGCCTCCAGCGCCCGGCAGGGTGAGATCCTGATCAGCGACGCCGCTTACTCAGCCGCCGGTCTCGACCTGGGCCGGCTTGAGACGCGCCACCTGGAGTTGAAAGGCAAGAGCCAACCGATGTTGGTGCACGTGCTAACTTTACAGTGAGCTTTCTCGATGACGAGCAACGAAATAGCCCCTGACTCCATATCCGCCGCGCTGTCCGGCTTTCCGGAAGCCGCCCGGCAAACCCTCGCCCACATTGCCCTGGCCGACTCCTTCGCCGGCGTCATCTCCGCCGAAGCTGCCCAGGTGTTGGCCGGGCAGACGCAACTGTCCACCGAAGCCCTTATGCTCGAACTGGTCGCTCTCGCCCGCCTGTATGCCCACCCACCCATCTCCGGCTATCGGGCCGGGGCGGTGGTCCTGGGCGGCAGCGGCGACCTGATTCTGGGCGCGAACCTGGAGTTCCCCGGCCTGGCCCTCAACGCTACCGTTCACGGCGAACAGGCCGCGGTGCTGAACGCATTCCTGCACGGCGAGCAGACCCTCCACGCTATCGCGGTTGGCGGGATGCCGTGCGGCCATTGCCGGCAATTCCTCAGCGAAATCAACGACCCGGGCCTGCTGGTGATCACACCGCTCGGCGCGCGCCCGCTCAGCGAGATGTTGCCGGACGCCTTCTCGCCGGCCGTGCTGGGCAACGAGCAAGGGATGTTCGACGCGCCCCGGCCGGCCCTCCGCCTGGATATTCCCGAGCCGGATGACCTGGCCCTTGCCGCCCTGGACGCGGCCAGGCGCAGTTACGCCCCCTACTCCGGCAACTGGTCCGGGTTGGCGGTGGAGACAGCGGACGGCCGGATCATCGCCGCGCCCTATCTCGAAAACGTGGCCTTCAACCCGTCGCTGCCGCCGCTACAGGGCGTGCTGGTCGCCATGCGCATGCGCCGGCTGGATTGGTCGCGCATCCGCCGGGCGCTGCTGGTGGAGACAGCCGGATCGCTGTGCAGCCATGAGCCGGCCACCCGCCGGTTGCTGGCTACGCTTCGCGACATCCCGCTGGAAGTGTTGCACGTCTAGCCGGGTGACCTAGACTTCCGGAAGCGCACGTCACCTCGACAATCGCCGCCCAAGGACATTCGATGACCAAACTCGTCCCCAAAATCATCCTCGAAGGCACCCGCCTGACGCACAAGACCGACATCGCCTTCGCCCTCAACGGGCATCCGCGCATCGTCGGGCCGCGCAAGTATCGTTATCACTCGCCGCTGATCTCGGGCGAATGGTGCGGCTTCACCAATTACCCCTGGGGCCGCGGGCTGATCAACTTCGAGCCGCAAGAGGAGCAGCTGGCGATGGAGACCTACGCCACCTGGGCGCGGCTGTTCGAGCTACAGCGCTACTACTCCTGGATTGTGGACCGCTTCCACATCTCTACCCAGCTCTATCAGATGCGCGCTTACGGCAAACGGTACGACTTCGGCTGGCTGGAAGCCCGGCTGCTCCCGCTCGGCTTCCGGCTGGTCTTCTGCGCGCGCTCGCCGGACTCCTTCGCGGCCGCCCGCGCCGAGCGGCTGAAGGTCTCCGGCAACCCCTCCCAATACGACGACCTGGGGCAGTTCATCGAGGAACAGGAGCAACTGCGCGGGCTGATTGCGGCCTCCACCCTGCCCACCTTCACGGTGGACATCTCCGACGACGATATCGCCGGCGCGACTGACCGCATCGCCGATTGGCTGGAGGCGACCGGCGGGCTGACGATGCCGTGATCACATGTGCAGCTGCCCTGGGGTGGGCACAAGACCCACCTCTACCAGCGTCATTATTAGAGCACGCGCCCCGGCGCACCACCATGCACGAAATACGTAGGGGCGCACCCTTGTGGTCGCCCCGGCGTGGGCACATGTGGTCCCCCCGGGGTAGGCGCGTCTGGTCGCCCCGGGGTAGGCACAGGGCCCACCCCCACCGACGTCATCTTTAGGAGAGGACCGCATGAAAGCAGTCGTGTATTCCGAATACGGCCCGGCAGACGTGCTGCGGCTCACAGAAGTTGAAAAGCCCACGCCCAGGGAGGATGAAGTGCTGATCCGCGTCCACGCGGCCACGGTGACGACCGGCGACGTGAACATGCGCGGCTTCACCTTTGTCCCCAAGGGATTCGGGCCGCTGCCCCGGCTGATGTTCGGCATCCGCCGGCCGCGGAAGCCGATCCTGGGCGTGGAGGTAGCCGGCGTGGTGGAAGCGGTCGGCCCGCAGGTGACGGAGTTCGCGCCGGGCGACCGCGTTTTCGGTATCGATAGCGGCGCGGTGGGCGCGTATGCCGAGTATGTGTGCAGGCGGGCAGCCGGCCCGCTGGCCCTCATGCCGGCCAACCTCAGCTTTGACGAGGCCGCCGCCCTGCCCTTTGGGGCCGGGACCGCCATTTACTTCCTGCGCGACGTGGGCGATATCCGGGCCGGGCAGAAGGTGCTGGTCATCGGCGCATCCGGCGGCGTAGGCAACAATGCCGTACAGCTCGCCAAACATTTCGGCGCGGAAGTCACCGGCGTGTGCAGCACGGCGAATCTGGAGCTGGTCAAATCGCTGGGAGCCGACTACGTCATAGACTACACGAGCGAGGATTTCACCCGCAACGGCGTGCGCTATGACATCATCATGGACGCGGTGGGCAAGCGCTCGTTCGGCGAGTGTAAGGAGTCGCTGACGGAGCGGGGCGTCTTTCTGGCCAGCGCCGGCGGACTGCGGGAGATGGCGCTGGCCGCGCGGACATCCATCGCCGGGAGCCGGAAGGTGAAGACCGGCACGCCGCCGGAGAGCAAGGCGGAGATGCTGAAGTTGAAGGAGCTGGCGGAGGCGGGCAAGATTCGGGCGGTAATTGACCGCCGGTATCCGTTGGAGCAGGCTGCCGAAGCGCACCGCTATGTGGACACGGGGCGCAAGAAGTGCAATGTGGTCATCACGGTGGCTCAGCCCGGCAACGATTGAGTCGTCGCCGTGACCCAAGCGCGGGCCCAGCGTACACAGTTGTAGAAAGTGCGCGTCATCAGACAGATCATCGGCACGCTTGCCACCGGCTACATCCTGATGTTTTACTCAGAGTGGCTGTTCTGGGCGCGCGTCCGGCCGGAAGATTCCTTGTCGGGGTGGATTGGAGCCTGGCTGCTGTACTCCATCATGGGGTACGTCACCCTATCTGTAATCGCGCGCTTTCGAGTCGTCTCAATCTGGGCGTTATTCCTGGTTGGAGCGGTATTCGGTTGGCTGACGGAGGGCCTCATTGTCCAGACCGCCTATGAGTCATTGCCCCTATCGCTATCTTTTACCGGCCTGGCCTGGCATGCCTTGATCACTATGTGGGTTGGCTTCTACGCCGTGAACAAGGCGCTGCGTTCCGCTGTTCATACCACCGTTACCGTGGCCACAGTGATCGGCATCGCATTTGGGTTCTGGGCTATCTCGTGGTGGGTGGAGCCGGACGGGGGCGTGACCCATCCTGCTGACTTCGCGCTATTCACTTTTGCGACCACCCTGCTGCTGATTGTCGCCTATTGGACCTACAGCCGAACTATCCCCGGCGTCTTCAAGCCCAGCCGCCTCGCAGACGTGTTGGCCGCCGTGCTCCTGCTCCTTTACTACATCTTTGTCACCATTCCCGCTGCCGGATGGACGGCGTTGATCCTGCCCGTACTGCTGTCCGGCCTCTTCCTGACTTTGCGCCACAACCGGCGGGTGGAGGACAGGGACTCACTGCTTGCCGGCGCGGACGCGATGGGCAAGGCGCGGAATTATCTGGGGCTGTTGGCGCTCCCGCTGACCGCCACCGCCATCTACAGCGCCGCATACTTCCTTGGCTTGCGCTGGCAGACAAACTGGATCGTCTACATGATCGCCACACCGGCCGGCTTCATCCTGCTAGCCGTCGCCTGCATCAAAGTCCGGCGGATGAAGCCGGGTGTGGGAG
>JANRMQ010000022.1:0-28989 GCA_040981125.1 Nitrospira sp. | reverse complement strand
CCGTGAGGAGTTCGGTCACCGGCGTTCCATTCGTCCCGTTTTGTAACGTCAGGAACGAGCCCTGAACGTTTTGGGCGACCGGCGGCCAGACGGTGAGCGCATAGTCTTCAATCATGTCGGAGTTGTACTGGATCTGCGTCGCTTGCATGACAGTCCTCTCTCCTTGTCACCGAGCCTGAAAGAGTCGCGCGAGCTATCGCCTGCCGGGAACGGTTGACTGCCCCCCCATGTAGGTGCACGCCTGCATGACCAGATAGGGCAGGTCGGTCGTCGCTGCGCTCGAGGTGCCGCTGTACCCGTTGTCGGCGGTCGTGACGTAGGGCTGGCGTTGGCCGGTTTGCACAGGAAAACCGGGGTAGCCCGAGGCCGGAGGGGAGGCCACGCCCGAGAACTCGTGGTCGTGCTGGACCGACGTCTCGGCTTGGCTGATCGGATCGGAGCCGAACGTCGCCCCTTGCGTGCCGTTACCGCCGATGCCCATAACGAACCGGCCGTTTGCGCCAATCGTGACACCCCACCCGTCCGGACAGTTCTCGGCCCCGAAGAAGATCGCCGTGCCGAGCGGGACGCCCTTGCTATTGCCGACGGCGGCTTTCTCGCACACCAGCAGGCTCACGAACGGCAGCACCGGCCCCGCGGAGACCGTGGTTCCGGCCAAATCATAGGTTCCCGGTTTGGCAAACTCGCCCCAATTGGCCGGATAGGCCTCATACTCTGCCGAGTGGGTTCCGAATGAGGCTTGCAGTCCATGGGTGTGCATCGGTGGATTGGCCGGGTCCCAGACGGTCGAGGTCGCAGAGCCGGGCGGGACGCCGGCGAACGCCGGCAGGAGAAAGCGGCCATCGGCTTGACTGAGCGCTCCCCAATTGTTCGGGCAAGTTGAGGCGTTGAAGAAGGCCACCGCTCCGTACGGCGCCGAATCCGAGGATGCCGTCGCCATCTGCTCGCACACCAGGAACTGGATGAAGGGCAGTGGGGGGAACGCTTCTTGAGTGGTGCCGCTACTGTTGACCTCGCCACCCGCGGCCCGTGGAGTGCTACCGCCGGGAATCGACGAGTTCGGCCCGGCGGCGATGGTTCCGGTCACCGTGAACGCGTGGGCGTGCTGAGGAGCCTGGGCATCGCTCGCGGGGGTGCCTGCCAGCTTTTGGATCTTCGAACCATCGGTCGTGCCAAGGATCAGCCGCCCCTGCGCGTAGGCCGCTTCCGTCCAGTTGTTCGGGCATTCGGTCTGGCCAGGGCCCGTCATGTAGGTCACCAGGTGTTGCGGCAAGCCCTGCGCCAGCGCCGACGGGGCCGACGCCCACAAGAGGCCCCCGAGCACCACGCCGAGAGGCACAAGGCCGGAGCGCGCAGGCGCGGCCGTCCCCAGGCAATTGCCCAGTGAGGCTTTGATCTCGTCTGCATGCGCCCTGCGATCCCTCTCATGCGCATCGGTCACGGTTTTGGCAAGCGTCTTCACGTTGGGCATGCGTCCCTCCTGGGTTTGCAGTGGTTTGAGATACTGGTGACCTCGATGAAGACCTCGCCGATGTGGCTCAATCCTGCGTGAGTATCACGAGTCGGATCACGCGGCCAAGCGTCGCGTAGTTCCAGTTCCTTCTCGTGCTCGCCTCGATGGAAGACATACTCCGGTTGTGCCATGCCGGAACGGCTGCAATATGAAAGGCGTCAGTAGGGCCGTAAACCCGGTGAGAGTATAAACAACTATCGAAGCAGGATAAAGCCGGCGAGATCAGTCGCTCGGAGGAAGGTTTGCGGGCCGGTCACGCTTCCGGTCTTGACAACGCCGCGCGAGCGACATACATACGTACACCTACTTCCCTGTATTCAGCCCCCACGCGTGAACCTGACTGAAAAGGAGACATACTATGAGAGCGCTTGCTTCACGGATGATCCGACCGGTGCTCCCGTCCATGACAGTAGCGGGCATCGGTCTTCTCGTGTTGTTTCAAGGGTGCGCCGGCCGCGTTGATTCGGTGTTGATAAAACCCGAAACCTGCCCTCTGCCTCAGAGCTTATCCACAGAGGATCAACACAAGGTGAAGAATTTTGCCGCATCGATTTCGGGCCTGATGTCTTCGCTCGCCGGAGGCGATATACAGGCGGGCGTACAGAGCCAGCTCGAACGAGACTATCCGGATGCCGCGGACGTCAACCGCATTTACGCGCTGAGTTATTCCGCTTGCGTCTCCTGCCGATTAGACCCGAACGACGTGAAAGGCTGCGCTCAACGATTCGACGATATTATTGAAACGCACCCCCAGAGCCAGACGTCCACACCGAGCCCGGCAAAGGACTACCGCTCCAAAATGCTTCAACCCTTGCGGGGCGCGAAATAACAACGATCGACGTCTGATGCGTCAGGCGACTTCGCCGGGGTAGCATCAATGCACAGTGCCGGAAACACAGAGATTCGATGATGTCCGGACCAGCAGCGGGACGGAGCGGTGCGTTGCCGGAAGCTCGAATCGTAGCCGTCTACCAGGTCAGCGGATCAGAGAAGGAGGCGCGCGCGAAGGCCGCTCTCATTTGCATTGATCAGACCGTCGAGGCAAGCGAAGAAGTCCTGACAGAGGATCTTCGCGAGCGGATCGTCGGTCGGCTCGAAGAATTTCGCCCGGCCTCGGCCGGTTGCTATGAAGTCGCCATTTCGTACGCAGGCGACTTGATCGGACACGATTGTGCCGGCCTCTTGAATGTCTTGTTCGGCACCAGCAGTCTTCGCGCCGGTGTTCGGTTGCGGTCGTTTGATGTGGTCGGCAATCTGCTCTCACAATGGCAAGGTCCTCGATTCGGCTTGCACGGTCTCAGAGAAGCAACCGGCGTTCAGAATCGCGCGCTGGTCTGCGGCGTGCTGAAACCGCTTGGACGGTCGCCGCGAGAACTGGCCGACCTCGCCTCTCAGTTTGCGCTGGGCGGCGTGGATCTGGTCAAAGACGATCAAGGCCTCATGGACCAAGCGTTCTGTTCCTTTGATGAACGGATCGGGCGTTGCGCGGACGCGATCATAAGGGGGGCCGGAGAGAGGGGACGCCCCTGCCTCTATTTCCCGCATGTGAGCGGTTCGCTGGACGTGATGCGACGACGCGCGCAGCGAGCCAAGCAGGCTGGGGCCGGTGGTTTGCTCATTGCTGCCGGTCTCACCGGCTTTGATGCGCTTCGAACATTGGCCGAGGATGACACCATCTCCCTCCCCATCATGAATCATCCGGCTTTGCTCGGCAGTTACGCGGTAAATCCCGACAGCGGCATCGCGCCCGCAGCCCTGTACGGCCAAGTGGTTCGGCTGGCCGGCGCGGACATCTCGATTTACCCCGGCTATGGGACAGGTTTTGCCATGGCGAAGGAAGACTGCATGGCCATCGCCGCCGCCTGCCGCTCACCTTGGCATCACCTTCGGCCGGTGTGTCCAACGGCAGCCGGTCGCATCGGATTCGAGCAAGTAGCCGAGTTGGAGCCATTGTACGGGCGCGATGTCGTCTTCATTCTCGGCAGCCGGATCCAGCAGGATCCCCGTGGCCTGATCGCGGCCACACAGCGGTTCGTGAAGGAAATCGAGCGATGCTCAATGGCGTAGAGGCAGACCGACCGCTTGAAATATGTTTTCCTTCTGAAGCAGTTCCGGATCATGGGTCAACACCTCGTAGAGAAGGTTATTGAGATCCTGGCCGATGCGCAGTACTTCGGATTTCAAGTGATTCAGCATTTCAGCGCGGATGCGGAGATCCTTCATGCCGTAAACTCCGCCATCGCCGAAAAACAGTTCCGTGCGCCGTCTCTCGACCTCGTCGGTTTGCCCCAGCCGACCTTCTTCTTTCCAATATTCCAGCAGCGCTTGGCGAATCGTTTCTCCGGGGAGCACCCATGATGGACCGTTGAAGTACCGCCAGACGGATCCCGGGAACACCTCGGATCCCGAGGATCCGTCTCGAATATCCCGGAGATGATTGCGCGGATGCCGAAATTCATACGTTTCATCCGCGAACGCCGACAGGAGTCCGATACTGGTCTCCAATATTCCTCCAACGATTGCGGCCTCCGCCTGTGTCGTCGGGTGTCCGGCCAGGCCCAAGGAGCCGGCAATGATTCCAAGCCAGATATCGCCGGCGAAGATGAGAAACAGATCGCGTTCGGAACGTTGTTGCAACATTTCGCGCAATCCGTCGGCGACATGATCGGCGCGGGATTCTTCACAGTCGAGCTCGGCGACCGTGCTTGATACGTCCAGTGCGGCAAGCGCAATGCGATGAGAGATGCGTTGGCGCGTCTGGAGGAGGCGCCAGGCGACTTCCGGCCCCTCAACGATCCCTTGCCCTTGCTCCAACTCCCGCAGTTCGATGAGCGGCCCGAGGACGTCGATCGCGTCGGCGGCCTCCCGCACCCGAGCAGGCAACGCTTTGGCGACCGGGTTTCCCCGGAAATCGCGCCGGCCCGCTTCGTGCGGCAAGGGAAGGAAATGCGTCCTCATCTGCGATTGACACCGCGTCGTCGCCGCATCGCCATGTAATCTGTGCAAGGCCTGCGATTGACTCACACATCCGACCGCCGTACACAGAATCATGACCGCCGCAAAGAATGGATGAACGAGGCCCAGCGGCCCCACGTCACGTCGTCTAGTCATGCGTTTCACGCGCCAAGACTTCGTACAGAAGTTGGTTCAGATCCTGTCCCATACGCAAGATCTCCGACTTCACGTGATTGAGCATTTCTGCCCGAATACGCAGCGTCGTGATATCGTACGTGCCGCCGTCTGCGAAGAGCAGTTCACTCCGCCGCCGCTGTGTTTTGCTTCCGGGCTCCCCCAAGCGGCCATCCTGCCCCCAATAGGACAGCAACGCGTCGCGCACGCTGTCGCCGGGCAAGGTCCGAGAAGGTCCGTTGAGATAGCGCCAGACCGAGGCTGGAAACAAAGCCGACTGCTCGGGTGAATCGCGAAGATCCCGCAAATGATTGCGCGGATGCTGAAAATCATGCTCGCCGCCCAGGAACACCGTGGCCGCTCCCCCAACGCCGACGGAGATCGTCCCACCGATGATCGCGTTGATCGCAGACGCGGTGGCCAGTCCAGCCAGTGAGAGCGCGCCCGCGACCACTCCGATCAAGGCACCGCCGATGATTGCGAGGAACAGTCCGCTTTCCTGCCGATCTTGACGGACTTCCTGCATCCCGTCCGCCACATGATCGGTACGCGATTCTTCGCAGTCGATTTCCGCCACGGTACTGGACACATCGAATGCCGCCAGCGAGATGCGGTCGACGATCTGCTGGCGAGTCCACAACAGGCGCCATATCGCATCAGGTTGCTCCTGCGCCTCCCGTTCGAGTCCGGGAATCCGCTTCAGCAGACCCAGCACACGAATCGAGGCCGCCGTCTGCTGTGCGACCGGCGTGAGAGCGAGGCGGTCCTCATCACCCTGATCGAGAACCGATTCACTGCTGACTACCGGCAGGAGATGTTCGGATGTTTTCGGGGCTTCACAGCGGGTGGTTGAGACGTCTCCATGGAGTCGGAGACGAGGCGACGGGCCCGTGACACAGCCCGAAACCATGCATACAATCAGCGCAGACGCCACGGCAGGCGAGGGTATCCCGAGCGCGCGCACGTCGATTACCGATCCCCCTCAAGCCGCATGACTACGTATCGGAACTCCGTTCTCAGCAAGTCGGATGCCAATCTCAGCAAGTCGGATGCCAAGCCGGACGACGACGCCGTTTTCAGATGGAAGACGAATTATTCTGAAGACTTAGCGGGGAACGAGGTTCGATGGAGTACGTGGCAATCCCGTTGAAGTTGGTTGGCGGTCGGGAGAGTCGTGATTAATCACGGGACGTCGAGGTTTTCCGCGACGCCGATTCGGGGCCGGCAGAGTGCCTCACCGGAAGACCTCCTTGAAGAACTCCAGCAGCGCCGCCCAGGATTTCTTGTCCGCCTCGGCATTGTACTCAAGCGCATCCAGCCCCGCCTTGCCCGCGTTCGGATTGGTGAATCCATGTTTGACGCCGGGGTAGCTGACGACCTGAAACTTGGCGTTCGCGGCCTTCATCTCCTGGGTGAAGGCCGCCACCTGCTCACCCGGAACAAAGGGATCGGCGGCGCCGGTCAGCACAAGGATGCGCGCCCTGACCTTGCCTTTCTCCGCAGGATGTTTCGTGGCGAGCGCGCCGTGAATACTGACCACGGCATCCAGGTCGGCTCCCGAGCGGGCCTCATCAAGGACCACGGATCCGCCGAAACAATACCCGATTGCCGCGATGCGATGTACATCCACATGCGGGTCCTGTTTCAGGAGATCAAGCGCGACGTGAAACCTGGCCGGAATCACGGCCGGGTCCTTCTTGACCTCGCTCATAAACGCTTGGGCATCCTTCGGATGCGTGGTCACCTTGCCCTTGCCGAACATATCCAGCGCAAAGCCGACATACCCCGCCTCGGCGAGCCGCTTGGCTTGATCGCGCGCGTGCTCGTTATGTCCCCACCATTCATGAACGACCAGCACGCCGGGACGCTTGCCCTCTATGGCGTCGTCCCACGCAAGAAACCCCTGCAGAACCGTCTCTCCCTGCTGGTACTCAATCTCTTTTGTCTGGACTCCGGCGACCGCCGCCGACGCGAAGAAGAGCACTCCTACGATGGCCGCGATGATGTGTCGATGCATACAGCCCTCCATTGGTCCATGAATACGCTGTCTCGATGCAGATTCGTCATCAACCGTGACACTGCGCGCCGGATTTCATGCTCGTCTATCAACGGTTCGACAGGTCCGCCGTGAATATGACGACACCTATTTAGATGACACCAGCACCTGCTCAGCCGATCCAGGCACCGGATGCAGCTCCGTGCGGGCAAACCCCGCGGTGCGGAACATTTGTTCGTACTCCTTAAAGGTGTAGGCATCCCCCGCCGGCGTTGTGGCGAGCATAATCAGCCCGAACTCGGCCGCGGCGGGGGGCGTGACACGATCGTCGTTGGGCACAAACTCCAACGTGATGACCCGCCCACTGTCGGTCAAGCCCCGATGGATCTTGCGGAGCAGGGTCTCGCAGGCGGCTGTGGAAAAATGATGAAGAAAATTGGTGAGCAGCACCAGGTCGTACCCCGTTCCGAAGTCCCGTTCAAACGCGTCACCGGCAATAGTCCGGTACCGCTGTTGAACGCCGACCTCGCGCGCGAGATCCTGTGCAACCGCCAGAACGTTCGGCCAGTCGAGCGCGACAATTTCGGCGTCCGGGCAGCGTTTCGCGATTTCGATTCCGAACAATCCATGCCCCGCCGCAATGTCCAAGACCTTCTTGACTTGGGGTTGAGTTTGCCGCACGAAGAGGGCGATCTCTTCTGCGGGCTTGGCCATCATCGGGATCATGGATTTGGCAAACTCGACCCAGAGGGGATGTTCAGGCGCCAGCGTGCCGGCTTCGCCCGCCACGGTCCCTCCTTTGCGCACCGCTTCGGTGAGATTTTGGAATGCATCGATGAACTTCGGCGCGTGCAGAAAGCCCAGAACCGACCCCATATATGCCGGAGAGCGCCGATCGAGGAAGAGCGAGGAGTCCGGCGTCAACTTGTACCGGGCGCCGTCCTTGATCAGGAAGCCTTGGATGGTGAGATAGTCCGCCAGCATCCGCATGCCTCGCTCGGCTGCGCCACATTGCTGCGCGAACGCGCGTACGGTGTCCTTTCCGCCGCCGATGGCGGTGAAGAGATCCAGTTCGATTGCGGCCTTCAGCGCTTGCGTCCGTTGGTAGGCGTTGGCTGTTTGAAAAAACAATTGAGGCGTCGGCCCTCCTGGCTGTTCCTGTGCCGGCATGAGCGGATCTCCTTATTGAGTCGCCAGTCAGAAAAACAGCCTCAAGCTACTGTTCCAGGAAAGCTGTGTCAACTTGCCGGCTGTGCGAAATGAGTCCCGAGCGGTTCGAATGGCAGGACCGATGGGCAGCCCGGTCATCGAGAAGCCGGCGGTGTGACCGGCTTGATCGCCCGGCAACGGAGACGGACGTAATCCACCACCCAGCGGCCATCGGCTCTCTTCAAGCTTGAGCCGAGAGATTCACGCGCCTCATGCAGGATTCGGCCCCTGAGGTGATCGGGAACCAGGTGTAGAAACGGTTGTGCAAACATTCCCAACCAGTCCGTAATATCGTCCGGCAAGAGGGTCGGACGAGAAAACAGATCCAGGGACAGGACCTGGAATCCCTGCCCGATTAACCGTTCCCGATACTCCTCGGCGGAAGGAAAGTACCACGGTTGAACCGACTCGGGATCGTGACCGTTCGCCTTGAGAACTCGATGGAGCCCGATCAACACCTGGGTCAGATTCCCCTGCCCGCCGAACTCGGCCACAAATCGCCCGCCTGATCGCAATGATTGCCGGATCCGGCGCAGCACTTCATCGGGCTCGAGCATCCAATGCAGCGCCGCATTGCTGAACACGGCGTCAAACTCCTCATGAAACGGCAAATCATGCCCGTCCATGACTTGCGCGGACACATCGCGCGACCGCGCCGCTTCGACCATGGCCGGACTCGCGTCCACGCCCAGCACATCGCAGCCGAGGTCCATCAATCGCCTTGCCAGGACACCGTCTCCGCAGCCGAGATCGAGAATTCGTTCGCCCGCTTCGGGCGCCAGTAATTCAATCAACGGCACGCCGAGATCGGTGACGAATCGGGCGTGATCGGAATATTCCTTTGGATTCCAGATCTGCGGCGCGGCCATGGTTAGCGGCCGTCCTCCAGCGTTTGGGGAGGATGCACCCGTTGCTGCTGTTCGGGCGTGAGGAATTGTCGCGCTTTCAAATACCCGAGGGCCTTCGTCTGAGTGATTTGGCTCCGAAACTGCTCCAGGCCTTGAACAGCCGCCGCAATCTTCTCCTGCGAGACCGTCTCGGAACTCTGAGACCGAAGGAGATTCAGCAGCTGCAATTCGGCCCCCTTCAGCTTCGCCTCTTCGATCAATACCGCCTTTCGCGTCTCGTTCTTTGCGGCAACCAAATCCGCGACCTGGCTTTCTGTGAGCCCAAGCCGGGCGGTTTCATCGAGAAAATAATCGAAGCCGCGGGGACCCGGGCGGTTTCCATGCGCGGCGGCTCCATAGCCGTCGCGTTCCCTCTCCGCGGCGCGGCGCCGGCGGCTCTGTTTGAGCGAGGCCAGTGTGCTCCGCTGTTCGTCCGTCAACTGGGCCTCGATGTGGTCCGATGTTTCGAACAGCTTATTGAACAGCACCCCTTCCGTCTCTCCCGTCTTCTGCATCTTGGCGCGAATGAGCTCAGGATCAGCGTCCGGCCGCATCACCAATTCATCGGCCTCCACGCGGCTCAGATCGATTTCCGTGCCGACACGAAGCACTTCACGCCGGGCGTCTTCCAGCAACTTGTGGATGGATTCGGCCTGGGCGGCAGTCAGGCGCAGTTCGCTCCCGTAGCTGTTATAGATCCGGCCGATGCCGTCCAAAGACATCAAGCCGATCTTCGTGTTGAACCCTTGCGATAACCGAAACTCCATCGCCGGATGCGACGATTCGCGGAGCTTCGCCTGCTGATCGGGGCTCAGGACCGCGCGCAGACTCGCGAGCGTGTCGATGAAGAGGTTGAGCTCATCGGTTTCAATCCCCCCGGTCAACGTGTTGGCGATCCGGTATTCGTTGTCCTGCAACAGGCCATGCCGGCGCTTTTCCTCCAGCTCCTGAAACATCCCGACCAGCACCGCCTCCTTCATCCACATCTCGGTCTTGATCCGCTGCACGAGTCCGGCCATCGTGTCCTTCTGCTCCTGGGTCAATCCGAGACCGAGATGCACATAGGAGCCGGCAATCTGTTCAATGGCACGGATCATCCGCGGGCCCGGCGTGAATTCCATGTCCCGGTGGGACTGGGCGAACGCCTGGCTCGACAGGAGACCGACCAGCAACCACGTCAGGATCAGCCTCTTCATCGGCGCACTCCTTTGATGGATTGAATCATTGGCGGACTCACCGCAACGGAGACAACAGGGCTCAATCGGCTCCGGCTTTGAAAGAGCACAGCATAGGAGGCTCGACTGGATCAATCCGGACGTTTGGGTCAGCCGAAGGTCCGGAACGCGCGGCGTCTCGTCATTCCACGGAGGGCGGCCACGCTCGGGCCACTATGGCGGGCAGTCGCTCGCTTGCCTTGATCGCTATTTACCGCCGAGGACGGACAACTCCCAACGGTAGCCGTCGGGATCATGGAACCAGAGACCCATATTCGGCGAGCCCGGCGCTTCCGAACCGATTTCATCGCCCGGGTCTTCGACCTTTACCTTGTGCTTCTTCAAGTGCGCAAGCGCCTTGCGCAGCGCGGCCATGTTCGGAAGGTGAAACGACATGTGGCCGATCGTCTTAGGCGAAGGTTTGCCCTTGGTGAGGACGATCGTTACGTTGTCGTTGCCGACCGCGATACCGCCTTCGTACTCGAATTGTTTTTCCAACCCCAGAGCGCGCATGAACCATGTAGCGCTGCGCCGAGGATCACGAACCGCGAGCCCGAAGTGGCCGACCGTGCCGATGGTAAAGGGAGCCTTCATACGTTCCTTCATAGCTGAATCCGAAAGACACATCAAGACGGAGTCGTGGGCCGGTTTGCCACCAGACGCACCGAAGTCTGTCATTCCCGCGGAAGCGGGAATCCAGTCAAGGAGTGGACGCCCGCCTTCTCAGGCCTGACGCAACAGGAAACCGATCCACTATTCAAGTCGGAAGGGCGGGGCCGGAAGACGCCGGACGCGGCTACGATTCACCAGCCGAGGGTTGGTACCCGCCTCTCGTGATTGAGGAGCCACCGCTTGCGGTCCAGTCCTCCGCCGTAGCCGGTGAGCGAACCATCGGCCCCTATCACACGATGGCACGGGACAACGACGCCGATCGGGTTCGCTCCATTGGCCAGGCCGACAGCGCGCACAGCCGCCGGCCGTCCGACCCGGCGAGCCAACTCGCTATAACTGATGGTCTGTCCCGCAGGAATATCGCGCAATGCCCGCCAGACACTTTTCTGAAAAACGGTCCCCGCTGTGCCGACCGGAAGCAAATCGACGGCGTGAAGATCACCCTCGAAATACGCGGCAATTGCGGCAGCCGGCCCGGATTGTTCTCGCGCCGGACTCAGCGTGAACGCATCCACGCCATAGTGACGCGCAAGGAGACGGTGCATGCGTTCATCATAGTTGGTCCAGTCGATGGCTCGCAGGCGGCCTTCTTCGTCGCAAATCACCACCAGTTCGCCGATCGGAGTCGCAAGGGTCTCGGTAAACATTCGGAGCTTCGTGGCCATGATCAACCTCTCGTGGTACGTGGAGTGGGTTGCCGCCGGCGCTCCATAAATACTGTGCGGCATAGGCGCGCCAGGGGCGCCATGCCTCCGCGCGCCGGATGAGTTGAGAAACGGTGGGCAAGAGCCCTGCGAGCCGACAGGCGCCGCGCAGGATGCCGAGATCGGTGGCCGGAAAGGCGTCCGGCTCCCGCAACGCCCGCAGAGCAATGTATTGCGCCGTCCATTCGCCGATACCGGGAATCGCCCGGAGCCGGGCGATGCTGTCGTCGATCGTACCGGACGGCACGAACAGACCTGGATCGGCAATCGCCGCCTGCGCCAACGATCTCACAGTCGCCCGTCTCGATGCAGGCATACCGATCGAGCTGAGATCGGCCGCGGCTACAAGGCGGGCGGAGGGAAACGTGCGGACCAAACGTAGGTCAGCGGAATCGCCAACCGGATCTCCACAGAGACGGACGAGCTTACCGCCGAGCCGGCGGGCCGCTTCGACCGTGATCTGTTGCCCCAGCACGGCGCGGACGGCAAGCTCGAATTCATCCCAGCATCCCGGCGCGCGAAGTCCCGGCCGCGCGGCGATCAACGGCGCAAGTGTCCGATCCTTTGCCAGATGCGACGTAATGGCCTCGATGTCGGCCCCGACATCGAACTGGCGTCGGACACCGGCGACAATCGACGGAAGCGCGCGCACGTTCGGAAATCGGATGGTCGCGAGGAGAGCATGGCGATCCGGCGCATGCGCGACCGCGACCGTGCCGCATTCGCCTTGATGCGAAATGCTGCGTCGGTAGACGCCGTCTTCGACCGATTCCATTCCGTCGATGGCGCGCATGCCGAGATAGGTCAGCATGGCGTCCCAGTCATACGGAGGGCGATAGGGAATGCGCAACGTGACCGGCGCCACACCGGAAGGTTCGGGTGCCGCGCGCATGATGCGGCGGCGAAGCTCCCTGGGCGGCTGCCGATAGAGGATATGGAAGGCATCGTTGAACCGGCGCAGGCTTCCGAATCCTGCGGCCATAGCGACATCGGCCATCGAAAGATTGGTGTCATGCAGCAGCTGTTTGGCAAAAAGCAGGCGCCGGGTTTGCGCCACCGCGACCGGAGAGACGCCGAGATGCCGTTCGAAGAGTCGGCGCAATTGACGCTCTCCCATCCCGACACGTGTCGCAAGGGCGTCGACCGTTCCCTGCTCTCGATCGAGAAAGCCTTCCTCGATCAGCGCCAAGGCTCGGGAGACGCTGTTCGAAGTCCCGCGCCAGCAGGCGGATTCCAGTGAAATCTCGGGACGGCAGCGCAGGCAGGCTCGAAAACCCGAGACTTGTGCGGCCGCGGAGCTGGGGAAGAACCGGCAATTCTCCATTTTCGGTGTACGCGCGGGACAGATCGGGCGGCAATAGATGCCGGTGGAGATGACTCCTACGAACAGGCGTCCATCAAACCGCTGATCGCGCGTTTGAAGCGCTCGGTAGCAGACATCCGGGTCGAGCTGTTCCATAGACTCTACTATGCCTGATCCGATGGCCGGATTTCTCGCCATTTTCGGACGTGAGCATGGCAATACTCTGGCGTCCGGCCATGAAAGAACCGGCGTGCAAAGCTAGCTGTGGCGGATGGTGTAGCGGCCGGAAAAGACCCGGCCGGGCGGCAATCGCTGCAAGCCCCACTCGGGATGGTTAAACGCATCTGTCGCGCAGGTCATCGGCTCGATCGCCACCGCGCGCCGGGCGGCGCCGAGAATCGCGTCGCCGGTATAGACAACGATCGCGGAAAACGAGCGATCCATCGTCACCTTGATCTTCCGGCCGCTTTTCGCATGGCCGAGTGACGCAGTGGCCGATCCATCCGCCTCGCGTTCCAGCTGCACATAGCAGTGATTGAAACGACGAGCGCCGATCGGACGAGCAGCGCGGTAATCCCATTCGGTCCCAGCGACCGGGATGATCCTGCCCGTGGGAGCCAGTCGCTCATTGAATTCCACATAAGCCGCGCCTGGAATCTTGACTTCGTCATCGTCGATGACCGTGGACCCGACGGTGAAATAGGGGTGGAAGCCCACGCCGACCGGCGCGGTCCGAGCGCCCACATTCTTGATCTCGAACGAGCAGGATAAGCCCTGCTCGTTTAGAACGTACGCAACGTGAATCGCCAGAGAGAAGGGATAGCCCTTGCTCCCATACTGCTCCGCCGACAGGCTGATCTCGAACCGTACGTGATGGGCATCCGAACCGGCGACGGTCCAGGGCAACGTGCGTACGAATCCGTGAATTGCGTTCGGACCTTCCTTATCATTTCGTTCGAGCTGGAAGATCTCGCCGTCAAATTCATAGCGCCCATCGGCGATGCGGCCCGGAAACGGAATTAACACATCACCCTGCCCGCCTTTCTTATGCGCGCCGCCGGAATAACCCCAGACGATGTCGGTTTCTCTTCCCTCGGTAAGACAATACCGGCGGAGCGACGCGCCCCAGGGCGACACCACCGCCCGTTGATTGCCGAATGTCAGGGTGATTTCGGTATCCGGCGTGACCGTCGTCGTCATGCGATAATTCCTTTCTTCTTCTATGGGCCTCTTCGACAGGCCTCGTTTCACGCCCCTCTAGAATGAGAAGACTCCCGCGAGACAACCCGTCAGTAATGTCGTCAAGAAGGAAGTCCAGAGCGCGCGCAGCCCCAGGAGCGAGACATCCTTCGCCCGATGAGGCACCAGCGCCGTGATGCCGCCGACAAAAATGCCCATGCTCGCCACATGAACGAATCCGCACAACGCATAGGTCATGGCTGTGAGCGAGCGCGGCGAGAACGCGGGCGGAGAGGCCGATTGCACCGCGGCCAACTTGAAATAGGCCGCCACTTCCGTTTCGATAAAGCGCGAACCCAACAGATCCGCGCCGATCTGCCATTCCTCGGGACGGAGGCCGAGAAGCACCGTGAATACGATCGGTGGATATTATATCCTTCCGACGGGTAAAAGTGATCAATCGCCTAGCTCATTCCCTGTGCTGTACTTAGCGCAGCAAAGAGAGCCGTTCCTTCGAAGAGTGCGCCGCCCGGGAGCACAGTCATTCGGCTGCCGTCTTCCGGAAGTCGAAATCGTGACGGTCGAGTTCAAACACCTTGAACCTTACCGTGGAGGGATGCTATGGCTACCATGATCAAGATCAGTACTGCACAAGATGCAGCAGGCAGCTGACACGGATGCAATTCATTCGTGTCACGTGAATTTCCCCGAAGCGGACCTCACCGAATTGCGCAGCATATCAGCGCGACAAGGTGGTCTGACCGAAAAACGGAATCGCAAGCCGTACCGCTCGCGACGATTTAGAAACTCGCACGCTATTGGGCGACGCATGGTTTCCTGCCTACCGTCAGGTCAGGAGACCAGCCGGAGTCAACCCTATGGATCCCGCCAATGCCCAGGCCAAGTTTCCCGGAGAAGTGTCGAGTGAAAGCCGGCGACCGATTCGGTTCGCCGGCTCGGTGCTTGGCGCACACCGTCATGTGTGTGCCTTCTTTCGCAATCCTGACGAGCAGTACCGGATACTGCTTCCGTTCATCAAGGAGGGGTTCGACTGCGGCGACCGGGCCGTTCATGTCGTCGATGCCAAGCTACGAGAGGAACACCTCCGTCGAGTGGAGTCCGCCGGCATCGCCGTGACGGCAACGCAGCATCGCCGTCAACTCGAGGTGGCGACGGTAGACGAGACGTTTCTGCGCGGTGGACGCTTCAACCCCGACACCGTGCTCACCCTCATCCAGGAAGCGCTCGAAACCGGAGCCACGCTTGGCTTCCCACTCACTCGTTTCATTGCCCAGGTTGCGGAGAGAATCCTCGAGGACGGCTCCGATGCCGATGAGTGGATCAAGTGCGAGGCACGGTTGAACTATATCTCGCCGCGGTACAACGATCCCATCATCTGTGTGTACGATCTCGCCAAGTTGGGCGGTGCGGTCGTTCTCGACGTGCTGCGGACGCATCCGATGGTCGTCATCGGCGGTCTGCTGCAGGAGAATCCATTCTTCATACCCCCTGACGAGTTTTTGCGGCAACTGCAGGAACGCAGCGCCGCGCAAACGAGTTGAAGCCATGCAGCCACCGAGGATGCAATGGAAACACACCAGATAGCCGATGAGATCAAGGATCTCAAGGCCTGCCTCAATGATTTGATCACGGTTCTCGCCCTTCCCGCCATCTGGAGTATCCACGAGCCATCCCAGATTGTCAGTACGCTGCTCGAAGCGCTGGTCGGCATGCTGCGCCTGGACTTCGCCTATGTTCGGTTGGGCGATTCATTCGGCCGCGGCGGGCCGATCGAGATGGTACGGGTCATTCAACCTCAACCTTTGGCGCTCCGACCGCAAGAGATCGGTCATGCGCTCGCCCCGTGGTTGAGGGATGGTCTACACGCATCGCCTATCGTCGTGCCGAATCCGATCGGAGAAGGTGAGATCTCGATTTCGGCATTCCGGCTGGGGGTCCAGGATGAACTCGGGATATTAGTGGCCGGCTCTCGCCGCGCTGATTTTGCGACGGAGGTCGAAAGGCTCGTGTTGCGGGTGACGGCCAATCAGGCCGCGATCGCGCTGCAAGAGGCACGACTCTTGAGCGAACAGAGGCGGGTCGCAGAGGAACTTGATGAAAGAGTCGCGCAACGGACTCAAGACCTTGCCGCGGCGAACGAAGAACTAAAGAAAGAGATCGCCGAGCGCAAGCGGGTGGAAGAGAAGTTGCGTCAAGATGAAAAGGAGCTTCGGCGCATCACCGATGCGATACCTCAAGCTATCGGTGTCTTGGCTCCGGATGGAACGGCTCTTCACGCAAATCAGGTCGTGCTGGACTACACAGGCCTGACAGTGGAGGACCTCAAGACCGATGACTTTCGCAAGCGACTCTTTCATCCCGATGACCTCGAAAGAGTGCGGGAGACGCGCCGGCATGCACTCGAATATGGAGACCCGTTTGAACTGGAGTTACGCGTGCGCCGCAAAGACGGGCAGTACCGTTGGTTCTTATTCCGCCACAACCCGTTGCGGGATGATGAGGGACGCATCATCCGCTGGTACGCGACGGGAATCGACATCGAGGAGCGCAAGCAAGCAGAAGAGAGCATTCGAAACGAGAACATGGCGTTACGTGAAGAGATCGACGGCGCGTCGATGTTCGAAGAGATCGTCGGGTCCTCCGAAGCGCTGCGCAAGGTTCTGCGGCAAGTGGCGAAGGTCGCGCCGGTGGATTCGACGGTCCTCATTCTCGGGGAGACGGGGACGGGCAAAGAGCTGATTGCGCGGGCCATTCACAAGCGTTCGAACCGTTCGTCTCGGGCATTTATTCGCGTGAATTGCGCGGCGATTCCTTCTTCGCTTATCGCGTCCGAGCTATTCGGGCACGAGAAAGGTGCGTTCACCGGCGCGCTGCAGCGGCGCCTGGGGCGTTTTGAATCCGCCAATGGCGGGACGATTTTCTTGGATGAGATCGGTGAGCTGCCCGCAGAAACACAGATCGCTCTATTGAGAGTGCTCCAAGAGCGGGAAATTGAACGAGTCGGAGGCAGCCAACCGATTCCCGTAGATGTGCGAGTGGTGGCCGCCACCAACCGCGACCTGAACGCCGCCGTGAGTGCGGGTAGTTTTCGTCAAGATCTCTTTTACCGGCTCAATGTGTTTCCAGTTCAGCTACCGTCGCTGCGCGAACGTGTCGATGACATTCCCTTGCTGGTCGAATACCTGATTGAACGCTACGCCAAAAAGGCCGGAAAGAAGATCAGACAAATCCGGAAGCAGACATTAGAGGTGTTTCAGGCCTACGACTGGCCCGGCAACATTCGGGAGCTACAGAATGTCATCGAACGGGCGGTCGTGCTGTGCGACGGCGAAACATTTTCGGTCGACGAGACGTGGCTGAAGAGAGAACGGGACCGGCAAACTGGGCCGGCCGTCCCTTTGGCAGCCTCGATCGCCGAACGCGAAAAGGAAATGATAGAGGCTGCTCTGGCGCAGTCGCATGGCCGGGTATCCGGCTCAACGGGTGCAGCGGTGAGGCTGGGAATTCCACGGCAGACGCTCGAGTCCAAGATTAAGAGCCTGGGCATCGACAAGCGCCGCTTCGCAAATCGAACCATCTAACTCCTGTCTCCCTTCTGATCTAGTCTCCTGTCCGGCTTCGTCCTTATCGCCGGCTTTTTTATCGCCCCCTCCCTGACGCCATCGGATTGAATCAGCCATCCCGACCAATTCAATTGTTTGCCGACATTTCAGCAAATGCTGAAGATTCGTCAATCGCTCCCGCGCGGATCGTCAATTCTTCAAGTACTTATCATTGGTACCCTCCTTGCTCCACCTCTTGGCCGTTCAGAAGATCATAGATAGAGCCGATGACATTAAGAATTGAAAAGGCGGTCCACATGCGCAAGACGGTTATCCGCCTGAACGGTCGGCTGCAATCCGAGCATCTCCATGAATTGAAGGTACAACTCAAGGGCGAGCAGTCGCCCATTGCGTTGGACCTCGAAGGCGTGACGCTCGTGGATGTCGACATCGTGCGCTTTCTGAATGCCTGCGAGAACAGCGGCGTCGAGCTTCTCCATTGCTGGCCCTACATACGGGAATGGATGCGTCGTGAACACGTCGAGAGAGATAGCGCGCTGTAGGTGCGATACCAAGAGCAGGCGTACACCGGACCGAAAACGACAGCACTGAATTGGGGAGGGCGGTTCAACACAACTCTGAGGCCATCTCGGAGATCACTCGTCCGGATGACGGACGATCACACATAAAGGAGGTTCATCATGGCAAACGCACGGTCGGTGACAACCAACAGAGCACTCATGCTCGTGTTGCTCGGTCTGATAACCGGCGCATCGATGGCGCAGGCGGCTGACGTCACGCCGCTCATGTCGAAAGATCTGCCGGAGATTCCCGGCAGAGAAGTGCTGATGATCACCGTGGAGAAGGGGCCCGGTGGGTCGGATCCGATCCACCGACACAACGCCCATGGATTTATCTACGTGCTGGAAGGCTCCATTGTGATGCAGGTAGAGGGCGGAAAAGAAGTGACGCTGACTCCAGGACAAACCTTTTACGAAGGTCCCAACGATGTTCACACCGTTGGCCGGAACGCCAGCGACACGAAGCCGGTAAAGTTCCTGGTGTTCTTGGTCAAGGACAAGGGCGCCCCGGTACTCGTGCCGGTGAAGTGACTGCAGGGATGGTCCCATGGAGCAATCGATGAGATAGGCGGTTCAACACAACTCTGAGGCCACCTCGGAGATCATTCGTCCGGATGACGGACGATCACACATAAAGGAGGTTCATCATGGCGAACGAAAAGGTGACGATCAAGATTGTGGTTATTGGCGGCAGCGGGCTTATCGGCTCAAAACTGGTCAACAAGCTTCGTGAGCATGGACATGAGGCGATCGCAGCATCCCCCAATTCGGGAGTCAACACTCTCACGGGCGAGGGCCTGGCTGAAGCCCTGAAGGGCGCCTCGGTCGTCGTCGACGTTTCGAATTCACCCTCTTGGGAGGAAAAAGCCGTGATGGAATTTTTCACGACGTCAACGCGCAACCTCCTCACCCATGAGGCCGCCGCAGGCGTGGGGCATCACGTGGCGTTGTCGGTCGTAGGCACCGAGCGGCTGTCCGAGAGCGGCTACTTCCGCGCGAAGATTGCTCAGGAGAAGCTCATCAAGGCAGGCTCAATTCCCTACTCAATCGTGCATGCGACACAGTTTTTCGAATTCCTCAAAGGCCTCGCCGACATTTCCTCGGACGGCAATACGGTGCGCCTGCCGCCTGTGCTTTTCCAGCCGATGGCGGCCGACGATGTCGCGAGTGCCGTGGGCAGGATCGCAGTCGGTCCGCCGGTAAACGGCATCGTGGAAATCGGAGGTCCGGAACAGTTCCGTTTGGATGATCTCGTTCGGCGGCGGTTGGCCGCACTCAAAGATTCCCGGGAAGTCATGCCTGACCCAAAAGCGCTCTACTCCGGGGCGACAATCAGCGAGAGAACACTAGTGCCGGGCAATGACGCGCGGCTCGGTGAAACGCGTTTCGAAACCTGGCTCATTCAGGCCGGGGCACACATCCCAAGTGCGAATGCCCCACGTACAACTGTCGCGGTGGGGGCCATCCGTTAACATGAACAAGGGGCGCTCTGGCCGCATGCTCACAGGAGATGGCCAGAGCGCCAAAGAATTATCAATACCCCCTCGCATCTCAATGGGCTGGAGCAATTGGCCGGTCGGCCGATGCTGAGGGAATACGAGGGTAATCATAAGAACAGAGAGTCACACAAACAGGAGGAAATCCCATGCCATACATCACCGCAAAGGATGGAACAGAGATTTACTACAAAGATTGGGGTCAAGGCCCCGTCGTCACGTTCTCGCACGGCTGGCCCCTGAACTCGGATGCTTGGGACGGCCAGATGCTTTTCCTTGCACAAAACGGGTTCCGTGTAGTCGCGCACGACCGGCGTGGCCACGGGCGGTCCAGCCAGGCCTCCTCCGGAAACGACATGAATGGTTATGCGGATGATCTGGCCGCGGTCATCGAAGCGCTCGATATTATGGATGCCACACTGGTGGGTCATTCCACCGGCGGGGGAGAAGTCGCCCGTTACGTCGCGCGCCACGGGACCAAGCGGGTTGTCAGAGTAGTTCTCATCGCCGCCGTGCCGCCGATCATGCTGAAGTCCGCGACGAATCCCGAGGGCCTACCGATGGAGGTGTTCGACAACCTGCGGAGCGGCATCATGAAGGACCGCTCGCAATTCTATAAAGACCTGGCAGTGCAGTTCTATGGCGCGAATAGGTCGGGCGCCAAGGTGTCGCAAGGCGTTCTCGATCAGTTTTGGCTCTGGAGCATGCAGGCGGGACTCAAGAACGCTTACGAAAGCATTAAGGCGTTCTCCGAAACAGATCAGACGGAGGACCTCAAGAAGTTCGATGTCCCAACGCTGGTCTTGCATGGTGAAGACGACCAAATCGTTCCTGTCAAGGACTCGGCGAAGAAATCAGCTCGGCTTATCAAGGGCTCAAGAGAAATCTACTATCCGGGCGCGCCGCACGGCATCACGGCGACGCATCAGGATCAAGTCAATGCCGACCTCCTTGCCTTCCTCAAGGAAGAGAAAAAGACACACGCCGCTTAGCTAAATGAACCGGAAACGAGATGGCTAGGCTGAACCGGACCATCACGAAGAAGGAGCATGACAGCATGAACGGAATATATACCGACTATGTGAGAGTCGAGCGTCTGGCATACTGGCTTTGGCAGCAGCGAGGTAGCCCAATCGGATCTCCACTTGATGACTGGTGCGAGGCCGAAGAGCAGCTCGGCATCAAAGCCTCGACGGCTGTGCCACTATCCCTCTTTTCGTTCGACATTGAGCGATGGACAAGCTGACGGTGATAAGTTGTCCAAAGCGCGGCTGAGCTCGAGCGGGTAAGCCCGCCGCCATTGCAATTAGTCGGACTGGGCGCCGCTGGACCATACGATGGGTAGGCGCGACGCGATGAGGGCTCCGGTGCAGCTGCGAAACACCAAGCACACAGTTCGCTGGGCGACGGGGTTCATGCGCTCGGGAGAGAAGAAATCGAGAACGAAGTGCCGTCTTGGTGACCTCGGTTCTCTAGAATGATAAGACTCCCGCGAGACAACCCGTCATTAATGTCGTCAAGAAGGAAGTCCAGAGCGCGCGCAGTCCCAGGAGCGAGATATCCTTCGCCCGATGAGGCACCAGTGCGGTGATGCCGCCGACAAAAATGCCCATGCTCGCCACATGAACGAATCCGCACAACGCATACGTCATGGCTGTAAGCGACCGCGGCGAGAACGCGGGCGGAGAGGCCGATTGCACCGCGGCCAACTTGAAATAGGCCGCCACTTCCGTCTCGATAAAGCGCGACCCTAACAGATCCGCGCCGATCTGCCACTCTTCGGGACGGAGGCCGAGAAGCACCGTGAACGGCCATGTAAGCCAGGCCAGGACACGGGTGACCGAGAGTGGGACTCCGCCGAACGAGGGTAACTGCGCCAGTCCTAAATCCACCAGCGCTTCCAGTCCAAGGAACACAATTAACAAGGCCGCAATGCCGACCGCCATTTTCATACCTTGCGCCGCCCCCTCGATCAAGGCCACGATGAGGTTGGGTGGCGGCATCGCCTCGCTGTCTAATGAAGGTTGCGCCTCGCGAGCCACGGTATCGGACGGCACGCCCCCGAGCGTGACGGGCTGCTCGTCCTCGGGAAACGAGAGCTTGCTGACGAGCACCGCGCAGGGAATCGAAATTATGGAGGCAGAGATCAGATGGCCGGCAATCTGGGGCACGACATGCTGCAGCGCCGAGATATAGATCCCCATGACGGTGCTGGCGACGGTTGCCATCATGCAGGTCAGCACCATCAGTAATTCCGAGCGGGTCATGGCCGCCAGATAGGGACGCACGATCAAGCCGGCCTCGATGCCGACGAAGATGTTCGCAGCGCCGGAAAGAGATTCGGCCCCTGATAATCCCATTGTTCGGTAAAAGAGCCGGGCAAAAAGCCGCACGATCGCTTGCATGACGCCGAGATAGTAGAGGCCCGCCATCAAGGCGGCAAAGAACACGACGGCCGGAAGCGCCTGCGCGGCGAGGATAAATCCCACCGACACCGTGCCATCCGGCAATGTCTGGCCGGGACCGAGCGCGAGAGGGCCCAGGAGAAAGAGCGTACCCTTCTGCGAGGCGGTGAGCACGCCCACGACGATATCGTTGATGACTCCCCAGATCCATCGCGCGCCCGGAAACCAAAACGAGACGACGCCGAGGCCCCAGGCCAAGGCCGCGCTCCCGCCGATGGTTTTCCAATTGATGCGACTGCGCCGCCCGGTCAACCAGGCCAGCAAAGCGATCGTAAAGAATCCGACAAACGCGAGCAGGCGATACGGCCACTCCTCCACCGACATGTCCTCCGAGATGTCATGAGGCCCGGCGGGAGGCTACGCTGAGAAGGGGCTGGGGTCAAGAAGGAAGAGGACGTCGGAAACTTGCTACAGAGGTGGGTCAACAGAACACCAAGTTCAGGAAAGTCGTCTGTGTGTCTGACAACGAGTCAAATTCTAAGCTGGAACAAGAGACAGCCATTCAAGCCGCGTCACGAAGAAAATCGATGGGGCACCACTCTGCGAGAGATGTGCTTATAATGGATTGGTTAAAAGCACTAGCCTTAGTAACTTTCTGGCTGTCTCCTGCGTCAACATGAAGGTATTCGGAGGCATTGAAGCCGGCGGCACGAAATTCATCTGTGGCATTGGCACGTGCCCCGATGACCTGAGAGTGATGTCATTCCCCACGACATCGCCGAATGAGACGATTGAAAAGGCTATCAGTTTCTTTCGAGAGACAGTCGAAGACGACCTGGCCGCTATAGGGATTGGATCGTTCGGCCCCATTGACTGTCACCCGGGCTCGGATAGATATGGATATATTACTAATACTCCTAAGCCAGGGTGGCATAACTATGACTTCGTTGGGGCCATTTCCCGTGCACTATCGATCCCGGTTGCATTTGATACCGACGTCAATGCGGCGGCGCTCGCCGAATTTCGTTGGGGAGCCGCGAAGGGCGCCGATAATGTCCTCTATGTGACGATCGGCACAGGCATCGGAGGAGGTGCGGTCGTAAACAGCCGGATCGTCCACGGACTCGTACATCCCGAAATGGGACATATACGGGTGCCTCATAATTTTCAGGACGACCCCTTTCCCGGCAACTGCCCATTCCATAAAGACTGCCTCGAGGGCTTAGCTTCCGGGGAGGCCATCAAACATCGATGGGGACGACAGGCAAAGGATCTGCCGCCCGATCATCCGGCATGGATCTTAGAGGCGAATTATCTTGCGCTGGCTCTTTCGACATGGGTCTGCACTCTCTCACCGCAACGAATCGTCCTCGGCGGCGGCGTGATGCAAAGACCGTCCCTGTTGCCGATGATCCACGAGCGACTAAGAGATCTGCTCGGAGGGTACATTGCAAATCGCCTATTAAACGAGGATATCGAGAAGTATGTCGTTCCACCAGGGTTACAACATTACTCCGGCGTGTTGGGCGCGGTCATGCTGGGCGAACAGGCGTACTTGGCCGGTCGATAAGAAAAGAGGCGGAGAAGATGAAATGGACGTGACAATTGCGTCATTGCGAGAAGGTGTTCACCTGGCTTCCTGCCGGCAACTACCGTCAAAACGCGCCGGGCGGTTTGTCCATACAAGGAAATTCCTCTTGGATCGGCTTCATCATTCCCTCTACCAGCAGCGATTCGACTGCCTCGCCTAATAGCTCGTAGGCTTCATCCCACCTGAACAGATTGATCCAGGACAGCGGGAGAACAAGGATCCAAGTAAATTCTCTTGTACTGAGAATGTATCGTGCTCGAGCCAACATACGATTCTTCTCACACAACCGCATGGCAAACTCGAACGTTCCTTCATGCGTCGTCCATGTCGGAATGAGCCCAAATGTAAGTCTCTTGACAAACTCCTGCGGCGTCCCGCCGCTGGGAAGGTTCTGCCGCACGTGAATATCCAGAACTTTCCCTGCCGCGCGTTCATCAATTACGTGAAAGCCTGCGCGCTGAATGGCGGCTTCAATGTTCTTCCGGAACTTGGATACATCCTTCTCAGATGCGAACTCTAAGAGTTCCGAAGCACGGTAGGCCAGACGGTACGCCACCCCATTGTCAGCAGGTAGATGGGCTGCAGCATTTGCCTGAATACCCGGAGAACTGACGTGCCAAACCAGCGTACATCCTCCCTGAAATAAGAACAGCAATGAGGCCAGTGCGCAGAACGATCGGACCACCGACATCCTTTCTTCTTACACGTATTGTTGCAACCGGCAATGCAAATTGATAACACGCCCGTGATGTCGGCGTGTAGTGCTCCTGCGTGCTCAAGCCACTTAAGTTGCAGGAGATGGAGCCGCCCGGCCGGCGAGGCGGTCGGAGAGATTTTCAACAAGCATCAAAAACGATGCGGCCATTCGTCCATTGGGCTGAGCGATCATCTCGAAGGGAGATTGCTGAGGATCGGCACGATGAAGAAGGAAGCCAGAGTTTCCACGCCGTCCCGACAAGCCCGCTACCGCGAGCAGCCGGGACGGCCATTCGTCAGCGTTCCGTCCTCTAGAGGTGAAGAGAGACCGGCGGGTCCTACGGTGTCATGCCATAGCCACGGTACCGCTCCATCTGCTCGCCAAACCGTTCAAGATTGTCGGTGAGAAGACTGCGGTACTTCTTCTGCTGTTCATCAGTCAGGACGCTTCGCAATTCAAGCAGCGTCTCGATCCGGTACATCATCATGTCCTCTCGCAGGTCGCTAATCCCCTTTACTTTCTGTTTCAGCTTGTCCGGCTTCGGCGACGGCTGCTCAAGCAGGGATCCCAGCTGCTCGAACGCATCGTGAATTTTCGCTTCCTTGTCCTTCGTGCTCTTCTTGTACTCCGACTGGATGGGCTCGAGCTTCTCCTGCTGCTCCTTGGAGAGTTGGAGCTGCTCTTTGAAATCGAGCGGGGAGAAGGAAAAGTGTCCATGCGCCCGCATCCGTTGGTGCTCCGGTTTGCCTTTCCCTTCACTATCTGCTGCTTTGTGCGACCCCTCGGCTGCCACACCGCTGGTGGCGAAGACAAGCACCAAGGCTGCCGGCGCTGCAAACAATGACCAGACATGATGCCTCATATGATCCTCCCTAGACTGCCGGGTAATCTGTCCTCCGGCTCGACGTTGTACAATCGCCGCTGACGACGTCCTCAACATTGACGTGTGTCGTGCTGCCGCTGTTACATGCCGAGCTCAGCACGGGATTCCAATACGCGGACAATATGGCCACGGGTCAAGATACCTTCCAAATGTGAATTGCTCATGACGGGAAGTTGGTTGAGATCATGGCGTCCCATGATCTCCAGCGCCTCTGCCAGCGTCGTATCCGGCCGCACCGTCTTGACCTTCTCCAATGGACGCATGACCTTCTCCACCGGCGTGTCTCTCCACCGCTCCCGGTCGATCGACTTGAGATCGCTTGGGACAATCAGGCCTCGAGCGTGCTGCTCATCAGCCACGAGGAAACATCGTTGGCCGGTCCGGAGGACGTATTCGTTTGCCAAAGTGTCCAGCGAAGTCTCCGGTCTCACCCGCACACAATCTCGTGTCATGACATCCCGTACCCTCATACCTCTGAGGCCCGTTAACACCTCCTGTTGCATAATGCTCGCCCCCGCGGCATTCAAGAGGAACCAACCGATGACGGCAATCCAGAGACCTCCAAAGCTTCCGGACCCGAAGAACAGCACGATTCCGTACCCCATGAACATCACGGCGATGATTTGACCGGTCCTGGCGGCTGTGCGGGTGGCCCGTCGTTTGTCGCCCTGAAAGTACCACAGGGCGGCGCGAAGCACCCGTCCGCCATCAAGAGGGAACCCGGGGATCATGTTAAAGGCGGCGAGTAGGAAATTGATGTATCCCAACCAGGCGAACACGGCCATGGGCGGAGAGACCGGTGTGAGATCCGACTGAGCTTCAAATCCGCCCAGCGCCCACACGATCACAAGACAGACGAGACCCACGGCGACACTCATTATGGGCCCCGCAATACCCATCCAAAACTCCGTCTTCGCGTCGCCGACATCCTTCTCCATGTTCGCCACGCCGCCAAGAGCGAAGAGTGTGATGGAACGAATGGGGACGCCGCGAGCCCGTGCCACGAGTGCATGCGCCAGCTCGTGCACGACAATGGCGCCAAAGAACAAAATGCCGGTGACGATCGCGGAGAGCCACACCGTGGCAGGAGACCAAGTCGGATTGGTCGCCGTAAAGTGAGTCGCCAGAGAGAGGGTGATCAGGAAGGCGATCAGGAGCCAGCTCAGATGGAGCCCGATCGTAATACCGAAGACACGTCCTAAGATGATATGAGGCGTCATAGAGATACCAATTCTGTCACGGCCCCGGTCGCAGCACCGAACAATAATGACTCACCAGTGTGCCGTTCAAGCCACCATCCCGCCCTGCAGACGGTCACGACGGCCACAGCTACGGGCACCCATGCCGGTATGCCCTCTCTTCCAAGCTATCCAGACCTCGGCGGCTTAAGCAAATGTGAATTGAGAGCAGTCACGCTTTTTTAGGTTAGGTGCCTCCTCCAGCGAGGATTGCGGCAGAAACTCAAGACAAATAGGAAACGGGGTTCACCTGATGTCAATTCTTGGTAATCTAGGATGACTTGCCGGATCCGCGGCCGCTATCTTTACTCTGTCCAGCAAACGTTGGACAAAACTTTGAGTCGGGGAGTGGGAGAAGACTCTCTTCCCTGTCGGAATTTTGAGACAGCGATTTTCGGCTCTGCAGGAGATGCATTGTTTATGAGATTATTCTTGGAATCGCAGCGACTGGAGGGGCTTCAGAGTTGTTTTGATATTATCCGGTATTAATCGGCAGTGATATTGAATGACACCGGCGATAGACATTATTTAGGCACTGCGCGAAGCAGTGTACGGAACACAAAGAGAACAATACCCATATTATGACATGGGGCACGCGTCATAGATGAATTGCTCCCCGATGGCATAGAGCGGGTCCGCACGCCACCATCCTGTGTGTATAGAGGTAGAGTGTTGAGTTCCCATCTGCATAGAATAATATCTAGCACGTTCAACTTGACGAAGCGCTTCTGAACAGAACCCTAACTTCTGATTTACCACTGCCCAAACGTAGAATAGCTGAGGAAAGCCGCAGATCTTTGCTCTCACAATCCATAGGTTGCTTCTGTCAAAGAATATCCCTCCATCCACTAAACCTGCTTTGAGCTGCCACCACCATCCGGGGGTGCAATACGTCAACTCAGCTAGTGATCGCAGTGTAGCTTCCGCGGCACTCCAGTTATGGCGCGTTATATAACTATCTAAGTCGAACAATAGGGAATGATATCTATTTATCTCTAATTTGAGTTTCTGGCTCATTCTTCTGAAATGATTCACAACCGCCATAGAATCTATATGATCCCGCCTCATGTACTCGAACCAGAATGGTCCATTGCTCAAATGCCATCCAATAGATCGATAATCAGCCTTCTCCTCAAACTGAAGCTCTTCATCCGAAAATGATGGCGTTTTTAGGGACAAGAGTTCCCAAAGTAGACCAGCGACTCGGCCTTTGTAAATATCTGAATGAGAAGTGATTACATCACTGGCGTCAATGTTCCATACATTCGACTTCTTTAAATCTGGAGGATCTATCATTGTCCCGCCTTCTTCAACCTTCGCCGAGTGTTTCCATTGTTTAAGACCACACGCTCCGATAGCACATGCGGGCCCACCATCTTCTGTGATGGATCCCAATGGATAAAGGTAGCGATTTGCGGCATCATGGTTGGAATAGACATTGTATATCCTCACGTCGGTGTAAAATGCCAATTGTGTAAGGGTAGGTATCCAGAGCACTCTGATATCGTTTAGATCAACAAGCTTATCGCGCACGTGGAAGTCGCCTTCATATTTCACTCTCATCTCTTGGACAAATTGTTCTTTACTCCAGGTGTTCTTGAACATCTTTAAATCCTTCTCCAAGCTCCTATTCCCGGACAGAAGGGTGTATTCGCTTACCGCAGCATTCAGCAAGACAAGCTGGAGTTGTTCAAGGTTACTGAGAAATACGAACGTTCGGTTAGTCGGTTTGTTTATGTATTCCTGCAGCCCATGAACGACCATTCTTCCGCCAAAGCTATGGCCTATGAAAGCGAGCCTATACGGGTTTTCGGTTTCAAACGAGATATCCGAAATTACTTCCATAAGGCTTGCAAAACCCCTATCTGCAATTCGATCCACTCTATCTCTGATTTTCCAAAAGTTTAGCCAGCGTGGAAATTCTATGGAGGGCCAGAAGACACCTATTACGATAGCTTTCTCAGTATACGAAGCCCCTGTTCTGTAATGAGTATGGAATCGGCAAATCAGATTCTGATAATCCACTTCAGCAGTTTGTGTTGTTTTATCCCAGCCATGAACAAATACGTATATCTGATTTACTTTCCGCAGGGCATTCCTGATTCGATCTACTTGATCGAGATAGATGAAATGGCCATTCTCGTCAAACTCTACGGGCAGGAAAAACTCGGTAGCGCTTCCCTCGCAGGGGAGCAGAGTAAGATCTTTACTATTGTATCTTGCAACGTCAACGCAACCGACTAGAAGAAGAGTTGCAGCGATACTAAACCAGGAACAGACTCCCGTCACATTTAGAATCATGAGGCATCCGACTTCAGAAAGTGCGTTATTCGACTCTTGAATCCTAGGCGCACGATCACCTGCCGATACCGAAAGCAGCAGTCTCCAAAATATCTGCTTAAATGATAAGCGGACTATACCTAGCCTAGACGGAAACTTCGAGGCTTTTTGATGGTTTGTTTTGGGCAGGTTTTATGGACAAATGACTTTCCCCGATTCTTTATCTGTAGAATCGTCCGTAACAATATTGGTTCAGTTCAGGATTCGCCAGTCTCGGCTGGAACGGATGCGCGCAGAGGAAACTTCTGTTCTTTTATTCGCAGGGACGCTGCCGTGCGGCGTGCGACCTTCACCGGAGGAACGGGGACCCACCGAGGCTTGGCCGAGAAGGAAAGCTGGAACTGACTGAAGCACTGCGATCACATGATCGCAGCTGAGGGAATTCCAGA
>JANRMQ010000021.1:0-29160 GCA_040981125.1 Nitrospira sp. | reverse complement strand
GTAGGAATCCGCTTACTACATGAAACCCGCAGATGAACTGGATATTCTCTCTGCTATTTGGATACTAGCATGTAATGATGACAATCCGATCATTACATATGAAGGTATTAAACACCGGTTAGGGTTGCCTAAAGATTACGATGTAAGGCGTTTGGTGCAACACCGCGGAGAAATGTTCCGCCAGGGCGGGTTCTACCCCGTTTCCACGGACAGTTGAGGTAAGGGTTTATCGCTCTGCTCCTGGAAACGCCATTCTTCTCCGCTGGCGGGGATTGTGCCAGCGTTCGATGTAGTCAAAGTGGCGTCGGCTCTCGTCCGGTATTGCCGTCGATTCACCCGCTCGCGTTTGAGTACGCCAAAGAAACTTTCGGCCGCCGCATTGTCGGCACAACTGCCCACCGCGCTCATGCTACACGTGATGTGGTGCGCCGCCAGGAACCGTTGGTACTCGTCTGACGTAAACTGACAGCCGCGGTCGGAATGGAGGATGACCGGCGTGTGGCCGGGCCGCTGCCACACCGCCATCAGCACCGCCTGCATGACGAATTGGCGATCCTGCCGAGGACTCATCGACCAGCCCACCACCAGCCCAGAATACAAATCCAGCACCACACACAGATACAATCAGTGCTCGGCCGTGCGAATGTAGGTGATATCGGTGACCCATTTGGAATTGGGGGCCGTGGCCGTGAAGTCCCGGGCCAGATGATCGCGTGTCCCTGCGGGCGGTGTCCCCGACGGCTTGGCCCGCCAGCGCCGCCGCTGCGGGATACCCTGCAACCCGGCGTGGCGCATCAAACGCGCCACGCGGTGGCGGCCACACCGTTCGCCCGCATAACGCAGTTCTTCCCAGAGTCGCGGACTGCCCACCACGCCGTCATGCTTCGCATGGACCTGCTGAATCCGCGCCAGCAACCGGGTGTTCTCCTGAGCGCGAGCACTCGGCGGGCGCGTCACCCAATCGTCATACCCGCTGGGCGAGACTTGTAAACAGCGACACATTAATCGGATAGGAAAGGCGTCGCGGCATCGTTGGATCATCCGACACTTCACGTCGACGCTCTCGCGAAGAACGCTGCCGCTTCTCGCAAAAAATCCGGCTCCTTCGTGACCCGGGCCAACTCACGACGGAGTTGGCTCATCTCTTCATCACGCGATCGGCCGTTACCCACAAAGGCCTGCTGTGGCTGACGGCGCAGTTCCCGCCGCCATCGCCCCAGCACATTGGCCCCAATGCCCAATTCCGCCGCGATCTGGCTTAGTGTCACCCCAGGGACATCCAGCATCGCCACCGCTTCACGCTTGTACTCCGCTGAAAACTTCCGTCTCTGTACTCCCATGACACCCTCCTGGCCCATTATGGGCCTTACCTAGGTGTCCGTGAAAGCAGGGCAGAACCCTTCCAGCCGAATCGGCAACTCGACGCTCGTAAACCTTGCCCCTGACCGCGAGCATGAACTTGGGCACGTGGGCAGTCGCCCGCCGACTTCAACGGAGGCGCGGGGGTACCCACCGCGGGCTTGCGGCGAAGGAAAGCCGGAACTGACCACGGCACTGTGGTCGTTAGCGACCACAGCCACGGGAATTTCGGAAGGAGTTCCTCGCCGCAAGGCCCGGAAGGGTCGCGCCGGGAGTTGCGGAGGCGGGTGGCTGCTCAGGTGCTAGGCCGGGCTAGAATTTTTGCGGGGGTGGGACGTTATCGACGTGGACGGAGAAGCTACCGCGTTCGAGATCCTGCACATAGCGCCGGAGCGCGTCGCGCACGACCTGAAACGCGAGCAGATCCCATGGGATGTCGCCCGGCTTGAACAATTTCACTTCCAGGCTTTCAAGGCCGGCCTTGCACTGCGGCTCTTGCATCATTCCCCTAAACACCATATAGACTTGGCTGATATGAGGGATGCTCAGCACGGCGTGTAGGGACAATACTTTGACCGTCGCATGGGCCTCTTCAAAAGTCTCGCGGGCCGCGGCCTCCTCGGTACTCTCTCCGGTTTCCATGAAGCCGGCCGGAAAGGTCCACAGCCCGACTTTCGGTTCGATCGCCCGCCGGCACAAGAGAATCTGATCCTGCCATTCAGGAATACAACCGGCCACGATCTTCGGATTATGATAATGAATCGTTTGGCAGGTATCGCACACGAACCGCGGGAGATTATCCCCCGACGGAATTTTTTGGCTGACGGCGCAGCCGCATTGGCTACAGAACTTCATAGACCGAATTCCCACGGCGCAATAGGAGTCTGTCCGAGTAATCCTTCGTGGCGAGGCGAAGGAGCTGCTGGTAGATGCGAGGCCGCAGGGCCGAAAATACCGGAGGCGTATTCAATGGAATACGTTGAGGGCTTTTTCAGGCCGAGAACGACGCAGATGCCTGCAGCTCGTTTGCCGTAGTAGAATGGCATTACTCGGATAGACTCCTGGAGAATGGATAGCACAAACTACCGGTTTTTTGCACCCTGCCCGCGCGGCCTCGAACCGGTCCTCGGCGATGAACTGCGTGAACTCGGCGCGCAGCAAGTTGCCATCACCGCGGGCGGCGCGCAGTTCGAGGGATCATGGGCGGTTTGCTATCGGACGAATCTCGAAAGCCGGATCGCCAGCCGGATCTTGTGGCGGGTGGGAGACGCGCCATACCGGACTGAAGATGATATTTATCACGCGGCGCATAGCTTGAGATGGTCTGCCTGGTTTCCGGCACGGCGGACCATCAAGATCAAGGTCAGCGCGCAGGACTGTTTGCTCCAGAGCCTCGATTTCGTGACATTGCGCGTCAAAGACGCCGTCTGTGACCGGTTCCGAAAATCCGCCGGACGCCGGCCCGACGTCGACACCCGCGACCCGGATGTCCGCATCGCGGTGTTTCTTGATCGTCACCGTTGCACCTTCTATCTCGATACGTCCGGCGAACCTCTCTTTAAGCGGGGCTGGCGACAAGAATCAGCGGACGCGCCGCTTCGCGAGAATCTTGCCGCCGGCATCCTGCGTCTGGCGGGCTGGCCTCGCCACCCGGCGCTGTTTGATCCCATGTGCGGAGCCGGCACCTTTCCCATCGAAGCGGTTCTGATGGCGCAACGGATCCCGCCGGGAAGCAAGCGGCGCTTCGCGTTCGAGAAGCTTCTGAATTTTGATGAACGGACCTGGCGTTTGCTGCGAGACTCCTGCATCGCCCGGCAATTGCCTGCCTGTCCCATGCCGATTTATGCGGCTGACCGTGACAAGCGGGCGCTCGACTCGGCGGATGCCAATCTTCGCATGGCCGGCGTCTCCGCAGCCGTGCAGCTCTCTCACGGCGAAGTCCTCGATCAACAGGCGCCGGCTCCCGCCGGGCTGCTGATTTCCAATCCACCGTACGGGCATCGAGTCGGAGAAGCGGATCACCTGGCGACGTTCTATCCTCGACTGGGTGACTGGTTGAAACAGCGGTTCACCGGCTGGACCGCGCATTTTTTCACGGGGGATGCGCGTTTTCCCAAGCTGCTTCGCCTCTCCCCGTCCAAGCGAATACCATTGTTCAACGGACCGCTCGAATGCCGGCTCTACGAGTTTCGCATCGTGAGCGGAAGTCACCGCCGTCCGCATCGTGTGAAGCCGGCCTAACTCATATTCTTCACGCATCCTTCTGCCCCTCCGCGGCTATGCCGCTGTGATAAACCTGCGCGCGGCTAGGCCGATCAATCGTCGTGAGGCAGTTTCCTTTTGCGTCATGCCCGTGAAGGCGGGCATCTGGATTCCCGCTTCCGCGGGAATGACAGACTTCAGTGCTTTCTGGTGGCAAACCGGCCACTACCAGATCAATTCCAGGCTTGACAGGGTAGAAGCAGACTCTTATGGTGAACCTCGGAATGCATCGAGCAATGAGCGATGCATCCGCATTATGAGTCCATCGCAGGCGCCGCTTACAGAACTACAGCCGCAGCAGCATTCCGGACTTTCTCGGCTGATCGTCGTCTCCAATCGCGAACCGTACGAACATCGCCATATCAAGGAACGGCTGGTCTGGGAAAAAACATCCGGCGGCCTCACCAGCGCGCTTGATCCCGTGATGAATCGACTGGGCGGCACGTGGATCGCGTGGGGCAGCGGCAAAGCCGATCGAGAAGTCATGGATCAAGACATGACGGTGGAGGTCCCGCCTGATTCTCCGGCCTATCGACTCCGGCGCGTGTGGCTGGAAACCAATGAGGTCAAAGGCGGGTACCTCGGCTATGCGAATCAGGTGCTCTGGCCGCTGTGCCATATCACGCTGGATCGCGTCGAATACCGCAAGATCTATTGGCATGCCTACCAAGCGATGAATCGCCGGTTCGCGGACGCAGTGCTTGCCGAGTTACAGGAACGCCCGGGCTTCGTCTGGATCCACGATTTTCACCTGGCCTTACTCCCGGGCATGATCAAAGCGGCCCTGCCATCCCAACCGATCTCGGTCTTTTGGCATACGCCTTGGCCCGGCGCGGATGTCTTTCGGATCTGTCCGGAGCGCCGAGAGATTATTGAATCTCTGTTGGCGGCCGATATCATGACGTTCCAAACACCCACCTTCGGGCGTGCCTTCGTAGAATGCGCGAAGGAATTCGTCGGAGCTGAAGTCGATGCCTCCAACGAGCACCGGCTGCACTATCGAGGCCATACGACAGAGATTCTCGCACGGCCGATCAGCATCAATTACCAGTCGCTCAACGAACGGGCGCAGTCACGCTCGATCGAGCGGACCATGGAAGATTTGCGAAAGCTGCATGTCTTCCACCCGGGCGTGCGGATCGGCCTCGGCGTGGACCGGCTGGACTACACCAAGGGGTTGCTGAAGCGGTTTTGGTCGCTCGACTCCTTTTTTCATCAATACCCGCATTACCGAGGGAAGTTCACCTTCATTCAGATCGCCGTACCGACGCGGGGTGACGTCGAAGCTTACCGCCGATACCGTGAACTGATTCGAGAGACGGCCGAAGACATCAACAAACGGTACGGCTTTGCGTCCGGACTCGGCAGCCAGCAGGCGCTCCGCTGGCGCCCTATCGAACTGCGCGAAGGCCGCATCGGTTTGGACACCCTCGCGGCCTATTACCGGATGGCGGATCTCGCGCTCGTGAGTTCCGTGTATGACGGGATGAATCTCGTCGCCAAAGAATATGTGTCCTGCCAGGTCGATGAAAAGGGCGTGCTTCTGGTGAGTCAGATGGCCGGAGCGGCGGAAGAATTGACCGAGGCGCTCGTCATCAACCCGTACGATCATGAAGGGGTTGCCGACTCCATCAGGGAGGCGCTGGAGATGCAGCCGGAGGCTCGGCGCGAGCGGATGCGCGGCATGCGCGCCTATTTGGAGACCCATGACATTCGTAACTGGGCGGACGATTGTCTGCGCGATGCAGGCCTGTTGTCCGAGCAGGACAACCAAGTCGAGCGTTAACTGCCCTCTAGCAGGCTGTTGAAAGACAATTTGTGCAACACTGGGAAATCGCTGGATGAATGTCCCGGATGGCGAGACAATACCGCCGCAGGATGTTCAAAAAGGCGCCTTCCAGCGAGGCCGCAGCCAGCGAAGAGGCGAAGCGTACTCTTTCCTGTACGTTGAGTCTCTGAGCGCCGCGAGAACGAAGCTGGAGGACTTTTTCAACATCCTGCTAATCGCCGTTGAGTTGCCGCCAATGATCGCGCGATGCCGTTCCGCATGTTCCGCTGCATTCGATCCCGGTTCCCACTCCACTCCTTCATGGTGATGTTTCTCCACGGCCGTCCGGCCGGAAGTCTCACGTTGACTGTCCTCTGCATGCTGATCATGCTCGTGACCGGCTGCACCATCGCGCGCGATATCTTTCCCTCGGGCGCGCGACAAAGCCCTCCGCCGCCGCACATGCGGGAATCCGCGATCGAGCGTGTTCAGACGGCCGTTCGTCCGGATATTTCCCGACATCTTGCGGATCAGGAGGCGAATGTGTTGCGGCATATGGCTGAGGCCCCACAGAGGACCGCAAGGTATAAGACCGCCCTGCTGGTTGAAGGTATGTCCGATCCCTGGCCGGCCTTGGCCACGCTCGAGCGCCACAGCCTCCTCGCGGCGGAAATGGCCGAAGGAAGCATCGAGAGTATTCCCGCTGTGCTCGACATCCTGGAAGCCGGCCTGGATCGAACGGCCGTCTCCTTCGCTCCCGTTCCGTTTCCCACTTCCATGGCCGGCGAACGGCTGCTCGAATTCTTCACGGACGTCCTGCAACAGGCCTATGAGTATCGTGAAAAGGCGCTCCGTAATCTGAGCCAGGAGGAGCGAGTCTTTCTCCATAACCATGCCGAGTCCATCATCGAGCGATTCAGCCCGCATATGGCGAATTTGACCCGCGCGCAGGAGGACACAAAACGGCAAGATATTGAATTTGTCCGCCTTTTGATGGAACGGGTGGACTATTCCGGCATGATCGCCGCCGCTCAGCAGCTGACTCGTCTCGGCAATGAGACATTCTTACGGCGGCTGGCGGTGGCCTTCAGCAATAAGCGCCCGTTGTCCGGCTCCGTACCGGGCGTCACAGGCGATGTGCTGCTGGCACATCAAACTGCTTACGGTTTGATCGTCATCGGGGGGAGCGGTCCTAATACCTACAACCTCAATGGGCACTTCAGCCTCGTCATCGATCTCGGCGGCGCCGACACGTACCGCGGCGCCATCGGAGCAAGCCGAAACATTGAACTCGGCCACAGCGTGGTCATTGATCTGGGAGGGAACGATCGGTACGACTCCTCCCCGCTCGGGTTGGCCACCGGACGTTTAGGTGTGGGCGTGGTGGTCGATTTGGCCGGCGATGATGTGTATCACCTGGCGGCCGGCAGCGGAGGAGCAGGATTTGCCGGTCTTGGTATTCTGTATGATGGACGCGGCAATGATCACTATATCGGCGGCCGTTTCTCGCTGGGCGCGGCCTTCGGAGGGCTCGGCCTCCTCGTAGACCGGTACGGCAATGACGAATATCGCGCCGATGGTTACGGCCTTGGGCTGGGAGCGTCGCTTGGCGTCGGGGCCGTCATCGATGTCGATGGAAGCGATGTCTATCGGTGCGGAGGGCGCTATCCCAGCAGCTATAATGAAGCGGAGCAACCGATTGCGAGACCGGGCGATTCCGCCTTTCAATATGACTGCTTCGGCCTTGGCGCCGGGGTGGGAGCCCGTGTCATGGGATCACGGGAGACGCAGTCGGCCTATAACCTCGCCGGCGGGTGGGGTTTGCTGCTCGATGTGGCGGGCGATGACCGGTATCAGAGCGACAATTTTTCCCAAGGCCTGGGATATTTCTTCGGACTGGGCGTCATGATGGATCTCGACGGAGACGATATCCATACGGCCGCCCGGTACGGGCATGGAGCGGCGGCTCATTACGGCCTGGGACTCTTTCTCGACCGGCATGGCAACGACCGCTATGAATCGTCCGGCCCTTTCTATAACGGAGCCGCCGCATGGGATAATAGCGTGGCCTTCATGCTTGATGCAGGAACGGGAAACGATCAGTATCTCGTGGGCCTTTCAACGGGGCTCGGCATCGCGGATCACGGGGCTTGGGCCGCCTGCATCGATGAAGGAGGCGCCGATCGTTATGTCGTGGGCCAGGGCCAGGGTTGGGCCCTGGATACGAGCCTGGCGAGTTTCATCGATTTAGGCGGGCAGGATACCTACCTGACCGGGGCGGGCCCGGGGACCGACGGCAGGGGAAATTCCCGCAGCTTCCTCCAGGGCGATCGCGGCCTCTTCATCGATAAATAGACCGTTTTCCACCTCAATATACGGCATACGGCTTCTTCGGGCATTTACCCGGTAGTGGTCGGTTTCCTCTCGCGCCATGCCCGCGGAGGGGGCAGCCACTCCTTGATCAAGGCCCAAATGGTGTGGAGAAGGACAAGCTCCGCGGGAATGACAGACTACAGTGCGTCTCATGGCAAACTGGCCTACTCCCTTTTACTCCAACGGGTTGACTCACCGAGTCCTGTGGCTATCTCCCTTTCTTAGTACTCGTGCGAACTTAATCTCGTGCCACTTTATTAATGGAGGGGAAGACTCGACCCCGGAATGGAGTCAACGGAGGGACCGATGACTGAAAGCCCACTGATTATGAATCTTCCTGTGCTGCCGGTGAAACGTACCGTGTTGTTTCCAGGCGTCTTGATGCCGCTGACCGTCGGCCGGCATCGCTCCGTGGCCGCGGTCGAGGCCGCGCTCAAGACCGAAGATAAAACCGTCCTGGTTGTGGCTCAACGGGACGCGCATACCGAAGAACCGACCCTCGAAGACCTCTATACAATCGGCACCAAAGCCGTCATTAAACAGACCGCTCGCGGGGCCGAGGGACAACTGAACATCCTTATCCAGGGCTTGGAACGGTTTGTCCTGCTCAAGCTGGAGCAGAATGAACCCTATATGCTCGCGCGGGCGCGCCATCTTCCCGCTCCGTCCGACAGCGGTACGGAGACAGAAGCGCTGCATCGTGCGATTCTCGACGTCGTGACCGATCTGCCCAAGCTCATCCAGACGCCCGGTATTCATGAAGCCATGCTGGCTCTGGGCGCGGAGAATGATCCGGTGACGTTGGCTTACAGAATTGCGTCGCTGCTCAATTTGACGCTCGACGGGGAACAGAATCTGCTCGAAACCTCATCCCGCGTCGATTTGCTGCGCAACCTGTACGCCGCCCTGTCCCGTGAAGTGCAGATCCTGCAATTGCGCGACAAGATCGCCAGCGACGCACGGGAAAAAATCGGAAAAAATCAACGGGAGTACATCCTGCGCGAACAGCTCAAGGCGATTCAGGACGAACTGGGAGAGTCGAACGGCGAAGAAAGCGACATCGATCTCCTCAGGAAGAAGATTACCGATGCGGAACTGCCGGATCACGTCCGTAAGGAAGCGGAGCGGGAACTTGGACGATTGGCCAAGATTCCGCCCAGCTCTCCGGATCACCAAGTGATCCGCAGCTACCTGGAACTGGTCTTGGAGCTTCCTTGGAGCAAGACCTCGGCGGACAGTTTGGACCTGTCACGAGTCCGGGACGTGCTCGACGAGGATCACTATGGGATCAAGGAGGTGAAGGAGCGGATTGTCGAACACCTGGCTGTTCTCAAACTCAATCCCGAAGCGAAGGCCCCGATTCTCTGCTTGGTGGGCCCTCCCGGAGTCGGCAAGACCAGTTTAGGCCAGTCGATTGCGCGCGCCATGGGCCGCACGTTCGAGCGGTTCAGCCTGGGCGGTTTGCACGATGAAGGAGAGTTGAGAGGACACCGCCGGACCTACGTCGGCGCCCTGCCGGGCCGGATTATCCAAGCGGTGCGACGAGCCGGAGTCAATAATCCGGTTCTGATGCTCGACGAAGTGGACAAACTCGGCCGGGACTTCCGCGGCGATCCGGCGGCGGCGCTGCTCGAGATTCTTGATCCGGCACAGAACCATACGTTCCGGGATCATTATCTGGATCTGCCCTTCGATCTGTCGAAGGTCTTCTTCATCACGACGGCCAACACGCTGGACACGATTACCCAGCCGTTGCTGGACCGAATGGAGATCATCCGCTTGAACGGCTACAGCGAGAAGGAAAAGCGCGAAATCGCGGTGCGCTATCTGTGGCCGAGACGGCTGAAAGAGGCAGGCATCAAGAGCGAGCAGGTGGATCTGCCGCACGAGGTGATCGATCATGTGATCAGCCGGTACACCAGGGAGGCCGGGGTCCGACAGCTCGAACAGATGCTCGGACGTCTGACCAGAAAGGTCGCGATCAAGTTTGCCGATCTGCCGGCGGAGGTGCCGCCGCAGACCATCGCGATCAAACAGGGAGATCTCGACGAGTGGTTGGGACAAGAGCGGTTCATGCCGGAGGAAGCGAGAAAGCAACTGCCCCCCGGCGTGGCGACCGGTCTGGCTTGGACGCCGGTCGGAGGCGATGTGCTCTATATCGAGACGACGCTTCTTCCCGGCAGCCATGATCTCACGTTAACCGGTCAGCTCGGCGATGTCATGCAGGAATCGGCGCGCGCCGCGCGCAGCTATCTCTGGAGCCATGCCGAAGCGATGGGCTTGGATATCTCGCGATTCAAGCGAAACGGCGTGCATATCCATATTCCGTCCGGCGCCATTCCCAAGGATGGGCCGTCCGCCGGCATTACGATGGCGACGGCGCTGGCGTCGGTGTATGTCGGCAAGCCGGTCCGGACCGATACGGCCATGACCGGAGAAATCAGCTTGAGCGGTCTGGTTCTGCCGATCGGCGGCCTCAAGGAAAAGGTCCTCGCCGCTCACCGAGCGGGCTTGAAGCGGATCATTCTGCCGAAGGCCAATGAGAAGGATCTCAAGGATATTCCTGATGAGGTCAGGCAGGACTTGGAATTCATCCTGGTCCAGACCATTGATGAAGTGTTGCGGGCAGCCTTTGACGGCAGCGTCGAAGGCCTTCCTGAGAGCAAGCCCAGCAACACTTCCACCGCCCCACACGCCACTGCGGCGATCTCCTGATCGCGCAACTAGCCCGGCGCCGACAACGGCGCCGGGCCTCCATCTCCCCTAACCCGCATTATTCATGAACGCTTCTGCTGCAATCGCGGACTCGCCGCTAGGACAATATCAAGTCGGTGGCCACAAACCTCTCCGCCGCGAACTTTTTGAACGCGGCGGCTCAAGCGAAGCCAGGTATGGCGCGCGCCGGGACGCGCCTTTCCCAAGTTCGCACGAACCGTCATGAATAATGCGGGCTCAGGATCTGTCACGTGCTCCGGCGGATATGTTAGAGTCTGTATCCGATCTGCTTGAAGAGTCCGGTTGATGGAGGTCTGCTATGGCACAGAAAATCGACGTGGGACCGATCGTGAAGATCACCAAGAAGGACGACGAATGGCGGAAGCTCTTGACCGCCGACCAATATCAGATTCTGCGCCGCGAAGGAACAGAGCCGGCATTCTACAATCCATTGCACGATAACAAAGCCGACGGCATTTACCATTGCGCCGGGTGCGATCTGCCGCTCTTCTCCTCAGAGCACAAATTCGACAGCGGCACCGGCTGGCCGAGTTTTTGGCAGCCGCTCGCGCCGCAGGTCATCGGCACCAAAACTGATTTCAAATTGATTCTTCCGCGGACTGAAATCCATTGCGCGCGGTGCGAGGGGCATCAAGGCCATGTGTTTAAGGACGGTCCGCCGCCGACGGGCCTGCGCTACTGTATCAACTCGGCTGCGTTGAAATTCGTCCCGGCGTGACGGATATGCGGTGAGTCGCGCGTATCTCGGCCAGGCGCGCGTCCGACTTCGTTACAAAGCCGCGGGAGTGAGCCGGTTTTGCCATCAGAAGCACTGAAGCCTGTCACCCTCATCGAGGAGTGGATGCCCGCCTTCGCGGGCATGACGCAAGAGGAACCTGACTCACTACGCCGGCCTCCGCAGGTTTGACTTAACTCAGGTGAAGATTTAGAGTAAGCACCCGAGATACTGCTTCATGCACAATCGTGTTTTTGCGCTGCCATTTCTTCTGCTTACGACAGCCGTGGCCGCATGCACGGCGCAAACCGACGCCGTCTCACAACATATCAACGCCTGTCTGCTCGTGACCGAAGCCGAGGTTGCGCTGGCGATCGGCACGCCGGTCTCGGCTCCCGAAAAACGCAGCGATACTCAATGTCTATACCACGCCAAGCGGAACGCCGACGAAACCGTTGTTGTGGACCTGGACCAGGCGCCCGACAAGGATAAACAATCGCATTTCAACGCCGACCGGAAGAAGAACCAGCGGACCTCGGTTTCTGATATCGGGGATGCGGCGTTCTTCTCCCCATCGCCACCGGGAGGGGTTCACCTGACCTTCCTGAAAGACGAGGTCTTGGTCACGTTGACGATCACGTCGCGGCAACAAGCTCCTCCTGTTGAAGCGGTGACCAGTTTGGGAAAAGCCGCGTCCCGCCGATTGGCCGCACACCTGCAGCCCGCCGCGCCTTCGTCGGCCGGCCTTGGCGCCATGGTTTCGTCTTCGACTTGGACCGGAGATTGGTACGGATGCCGGCCGCTCGGACCGCTCAACGCAAAAGGGCATCTCGTGCTCACTCAATCGGGCAATTGGTCATTGACTACGGCGGTCGTCACGCCCGGCACTCTTCTCGCCGATAAAGGCTACTGGCAGGTCGAGTCGTTCCAAGATATTCTTCACGGGACCTATCAATTCAATGGCAAGGACGGCTTCTCCACCACCGGCATTCTCAATGTCAATTGGGATAGGGTGACCAAGAACCAAGACCCCTCCCGCTTTGACCGGATTCTGTACAGGTCCCTGACGGGAGTGCCGCACAAAGTGACGGTCAAGCGTCTGCCTCCGGTAGAACCGGCCATGCTTGGATCTTGGGAGGGATCAGCCAAGTATATTGATCACCAGGAAGAGTTCGTCTGGTCCATCACGTCCAACAATCTATCGGAGTTCTATAAGGCGGTCATATGGAACGGGGAAATGGAACGCGACGGAGACCGGTTCCGGCTGGTGACCACGCCGGCGAAGACCGCGCCATTCCAAATCAGGATGCTGAACGGAGACCAACTCGAACTGACCGGCGGCGAAGACCCGCCCTCACAATGGACTCGCAAGGAATCAATCCTTGCGCGCTGTTGACCGGTCCTCACCCAACTTGATCCGGCTTGAATTCCGGCGTACACTGACGCCCATGAGAACCCTTCTGATAGCCACGTTGGTAGTCGTCTTCGCGGCTCCTGGTTGGGCGGCGGACAAGCGTCCGAATGCGGACGACGGAACTTTTGATTTCGATCAGCCGTTCGATATTGCGGTCAAGAAACAGTTTCTACGCTCATTGCTGAACCGAGCGCTTGACGTGATGGAGGATCATGTCGAATGGCGAGGCAACCTCCGGAGAGGCGCGCAGGAGGGCGACCGGGAAGGCCGATTTGAACTCAAACTTTACCCGCAAGGCAAATCGCATTCAGAAGCACACGTTGGCGCGGAAGGATCGTTTCGTTTCTCTCCGGAAGCCGGGAACAATGAACTCACCCTCCGTTTCAAATCCTCGAAAGAGCCTCTCGGTTCGGCCACTTCGGATCCGGCCGATTATCTGTGATCGCTCGGAAACAGATATTCATTCGCCAGATATTCATTCGCCAGATATTCATTCGCCAGATATTCATTCCCCTTCCCTCTTCCCGACTGATCCAGGGACTTCTTTTCTCGATTAAGAAGTGAATAACGGATGCCGTGAGGGTTGCCGTCTTATGACTCTCCGGCGCGCAGGCGAGGAGAATCAAAAATTAAAACCGACGCCGCCGGAGATGATGTGAGTACGAAACGGCAAGGAGAATGACGGGCCGGCGGCTCCTCCGGGCACTTCGCTTTCCCACTTGTAGTTGGCCACCATGTACTTGTACTCACTGAAAAAAAACAGGCGATCCGTCAGGTTGACCCTGCCTCCGGCGATCAACTGATACGCGAAGGCGGCGTCCCCTGCATTCTCGTGAATTGTTCCCACGGAACTGTTCTGCACATTGAGCGATCTGGCAAAGCCGCCTGAAAGACCGATCCCCGCCCCGGCATAAGGCTGGATGACTTTGCCGGGATAGCGAAGGAGCATGTTGGCCATGGCATTGAACACATTCAACCGAAAATCGGCGCTGCGGATGACTCCGTCGGACAGGGTCTGCGGCGCGTTGACCCCTCCATTAAACCCGGACAATTCCGCTTCGAACCCGAGGACCCGCCGGGCAAACGCCGGGTAGACTCCGACTTTCAACCCTCCGCCGAGCCCCCCTTCCACGCTGGTATTGCTGTAGGGATCGGTTTCAAACTTAAGCGCGCGGTTGCTTGGAAGCGTGCCGAGCATGAAGAGTCCGACATACCACTCTGGTTTTTCCTCGGCCGTCTCCAACTGGTTCTGGTTCTCGGCTGAAGGAGGAGAGGACACTTCGTCGTCCGGATCGGCTGCCATGGCCGGATGCCATGAGAGCGCGCCCACTGTCACAAGAACGACGCTTATCCATACAACTCGTTCGATCGGTACCATTACTGGTCTCCTTCCGGCCGGCATATGACAAAAGAGCCAGGCGAACCGGTCGATTGCCGCCGGTTTGTCGTACCACGAAATCGGAATCGGCGGAAGGAATGACGCAGATTGTGCAGGCTTTATCGGGAACAGCGGATAATGCGGGCTAGGGCATGACGGCGATGAGGCGAACCGGCCCGCCGGTTCCATCTTTGATTTTTACCGGCAAAGCGATGAAGACCGCCCCGGTCTCCGGCACTTGTTCCAAATGGGCGATATTCTCCAATCCATAGAGACCGGCGCCGTTGATGAGTTGATGGACGATGAAATCGGACGATGGACCATGATCAATGCTGGCCGTATCGACTCCGATCCCGACGATATTCCGCTCCGCGATCAACAGCTGCGCCGCCTCCGCGGAGAATCCCGGAAAGTGAAGCGTGGCAGGATCGTCCGGCGTCATGCTGCCCAGATAACGGGCCCGGTCCGGCCATCGGGTTCCCCACCCCGACCGCATGATCACGATCGCGCCCGCAGGAATTCGGCCGTGCCGCGTTTCCCAGGCCAGAATATCTTCTACGCGAAGACGATAATCGCCATCCTGCTCGGCGGCTTCCCGCACATCGACAACGACGGCCGGCGCCACCAGGCGGTCGAGCGGGATCCGATCGACCGATGGCTGGCCCTTGGCAAAATGAATCGGGGCATCGATATGAGTTCCGGCATGTTCCGACATAAAGAAATCCGCGGAGGCATACCAATATCCTTGGGCGGTCATGCCCCAGGCCGTCCGATCCCGATGAAAAGGCTTGTTGGTGGGCCAGGCGATGCTGGAGTCATCCAATGGATAGGTGAGGTCGAGAAGCTTCCGGCCGTCGAGCTCAGCCGAAGCCACGCTCCAGAGGCACAGCACCAGGGCGGCCGACAAGCCGACTCCGAGTCTCATCGTTCTCCTTTCCCTCTTATGTAAGCCGCTGCGCCTGTTCATGATTGCTCCAGGTTTCCAAATCGTTTCTCGGCCGCCCCTCGGTCGCACGACCAGAGACGATTGGTTTTATACTGTTCGAACCGGCCGTCCACCGCTTCCGACGAGACCCTCATTCTCAAGGCGTCCATTTCAGCCGCGGTCATGGGAACGAACCGCTGCACGATCCGGGCATTTTGCCGCAACACTTCGACCGATTCGACGCCGCTGACCAGCGTAGCGACCGGCAAGGACAGCGTATATCTGATGGCTTCCTCAGCCGACACAATCCCCGCGGCGACCGGCTTCCCGTTGCCGCAGAGTGACTTCATCGCGATCGGCGCGATGCCCTGCCTCTCCAACTCGGGAAGCACCTGACGCTCAAAGCTCCGAAACCCGGAATCGAAGACATTCAATGGAAGCTGGCATGTGTCGAATGGAAAGCGCTCACGCAGTAAAGCCAGATGAACGGAGGGATCCGTATGGCCGGTGAAGCCGATAAAGCGAACTTTGCCCTGCCGCTTGGCTTCAACGAGGGCCTCCGCCGGCCCGCCCGGCCCGAAAATACGTGTCGGTTCATCCTCGCATCCCACCTCATGAATCTGCCAGAGATCCAAGTAATCCGTCCCCAGACGCCGGAGCGATTGCTCCAGATGAAGCAGCCCTACTTTTTTACCACGGCCATGGGTGCACATTTTGGTCATGAGAAACACGCGTTGCCGTTTGCCCTGTAGGGCCTTGCCCATCGCTTCTTCGCTGCGATTGTCGGCATAATCCCACGCGTTGTCCATGAAAGTGACCCCCGCTTCAATCGCTTCGTGCACCACGCGCATCCCTTCTTCCGGGCTTTTTCTGATCAAATGGCCGCCTCCGATGCCGAGGATCGGCACCTCCATCCCCGTTCGGCCCAACGGTCGTTTGGGAAAGGCACCATCGGAAGGCCGAGGGAGCTCAGACCGGTCGGTCTCGGCCCATCCTGCCGTTAAGTGCAATGCGCCGCCGAATACCATCGCCGAACCGAGCCTGCCCAGTCGTTTCAAGGCCTCTCTTCGGTCGATGGATGAGTCGCCCGTCGAATCGTGATGATTCTCTTGTTCGGCCATGGAGGCCTCCTCTTTCGAATCACGCGGTTGTCGTCTCTCCAGCGATGTACCGTACCCCTCTCGCCTGCATGACTTCAAGCCCGTCAATCCGGAACGGAACGGAGGGGCGAAGGGGCCAACATTCTGAAATCACACGATTTTCAGCCGCCTCAAGTTTCCGGTTGTCGTGCCGATACCATACCGTGCGGGCACGTAGTATCCAATACTACGTAAGAAAATAGGGAAGCGCTCCACGGCAGCCGATGCCAGCCTCATTTGAAAGCAAAGAGCGTCAGTCGCTCCCATCCGTATCTGTCCAGGACCTGCGCGTGGGCATGTATGTCCATCTCAATTGCTCCTGGTTCCTTCACCCCTTTTCCCGACAGCACTTTCAATTGACCTCCGATAGTCAAATCACCACGATCCGCGACTTAGGCCTGTCTTCCATTCTGTTCGATCCTTCCCGATCCACCCCGGAATCCCTGGAGCAGATCGATCGGGCTCCGACAGCCGATACAGGGTCTGTGTCGGCGCATGCGAAGGATACCGTCAACCGGATCGGATGCAGCCAACCGGTCTCTCCGACCCCTTCATCGACGGAGGCCCTCCAAGCCGATCAAAGCGAGGAGAAATTTCGAGATACGCTTCAGCAGGCGGCGCGCACATATGAGGAGGCGGCGCGGCATTTCACAGCGGCCGTCGGCGAACTGCATGTCGGGTCCGAAAATGGGATGGCGGCGGCAAAGGCAGTGACGAATACACTGGCGCGTGTCCTGTTCAACACGGATTTGGCCGGGTCCGTTGTCGCGTTGCTGGACGCTCCGGTGATGGAGGAGCGGGACGTCCTGCACGCGCTGAACGTGTCGGTCTTGGCCATGATGGTCGGACAGCAGTTCGCGCTGTCCGGCGAGGATATCAAAATCCTCGGCATCGGCGCTCTCTTGCATGATATCGGAGAACGACACCTTCCCCGCGATGGGTATCGGGAACATCCCTCTCGTGGAGTCAAGTTATTAAGTACCCTGTCTTCCTTTCCCCATGAAGCTCTGCGCATGATCGAATCCCACCATGAGCGGATTGATGGGTCGGGATACCCCGATCAATTGCAGGAGGAATACTTGTCGTTCTTCACTAAAATCCTCATGGTGGTCGATGAATATGATCTGTTGATCAATCACGACGATCCTCAACACAGAATGACGCAGGCCGAAGCGCTGTCGCACCTCTATCGGACCGCACGCGCCACCCTGCCGTCCGATGTCATTGCCGCCTTGATTCAAACCTTGACTGTGTATCCGCCGGGAACGATCGTCGAACTCGTCAACGGCGCTTATGCCTTGGTGCTGAATATTAATCGGGCGGCCAGAATGAGGCCGCTGGTCCTGCTCTATCTCGCTCACCCGGAAGGCGAAGCGCCGGTGATCATCGACTTGATGCGCGATCGGACACGATCGATCGCCCACCGTCCCCCTTTGAGCGGAGTCCCGCCAAGAATCCGCGCATACTTGAGCATGCAGCGTTGGATGCCCTATTTTTTGTCCGCGGCCGGCACATGAGTTTCATCCGGCGGTCAATGCACATGTGCTTAAGTCTTGAACGAGTCCGGCCGAGAGAGCGGGCGAGGAATGCTCTCTCGGCTTGGCCGGAGCAAGACGTAAGCGAGCTTCGCGCTCGGCAAGGGTTCCCATGAAAGACTACCAGCACAAGGTTTCTGACAACGGGTTTCTCATCATGACTCCGGGGGAATTACAGGTCGGCATGTATGTCGATCTGAATTGTTCCTGGTTCAAGCATCCGTTTCCGAAAAAGTCCTTCAAAATTGCTTCCTCCGCTCAGTTGGCCACGATCAGAGGGCTCGGACTGCCGAGCGTATTGGTGGATCCGCATCAATCGAACGCCGAAGTCTTTCCGCCTGTTTCCATTAAGGCGCCCGCCGTTTCCGCATCTCCCTCCACTGCCGCCAGCGGGAAGGATCCCGCGAATGAAGCGCTGCCGGCCGCCGCCGACTATTGCGAGACGGTCCATCTGGCGGGCCAGACTTACAAACGGATGTTGAAGCGCGGACACGACATCATGAAGCAGGTCAGCGCCGGCTCCGAAGAGGGCGTCGCCGGCGCCAAGGCGATGATCAATGCGCTGAGCACGCTCATTATCGACGCGGCCGATTCAAGCACGATCGCCAGCCTCTTCGCCATGGAAGACGGAAACCATACAGGCGTCCTACATGCTGTCAACGTGGGCACCCTTTCCATGATCGTCGCCCGTCATCTCCGGCTCCCGCCTGACGTGATCAGGCTCGTCGGCATGGCCGGCTTCCTCCACGACTTCGGCGAACAATACATCCCGCTCAGAATTCTCCGAAACCGCAGCCACCTCTCCAAGACGGAGTTTCTTGAGCTCCAGCGACATCCGAACTATAGCGTTGATCTGTTGCAGCGAGTGTCCCATATCCCGCCCGAGGTCGTGGAGATCATCACGTGCCATCATGAGCGCCTTGATGGCTCCGGGTATCCGAGGCATCTGTCCGGCTCCCAGCTCTCTGTCCCGTCCAGAATCGTGCTCGTGGTGGATGAATACGACTCGCTTGTCCATAAGCAAAGAGAGGCGTCGAACCTCACCCCGTCGGAGGCATTGGGACAAATCTATGCCAAGGCGAAAAGTCTGTTTCCCGAAGAAGTGGTCGTGGCGTTGATTCAAACGCTCAGTGTCTATCCACCGGGCAGTATCGTGGAACTGTCCGACGGGAAGGTGGGACTGGTCCTCAGCCTGAATGTCGAGGCCCGGATGAGGCCAATGGTCCTCCTCTATGACCCCTCGGCGACCGGGGATCAACCTGCCGTCATCGACTTGGCCAAGGACCCCGGCCGATCTATTGTCCGCAGCTTGCCGAAACAGCAGCTGACGCCGGCCATGGCGAGTTACTTGAGCCTCTATCGTTGGACCGGCTACTTCATCGAAACCTCTCTCAAGGCCTTCAAAGATCCGGTTTAACCGTCCGGCACAGCTCTGGCGAAGGGGCGCCTCGATATGGTATTCCCCTGCATGCCGACCGGCTCGATCCTGTTATTCATCCCCCCGCTTACGCAGCTGAACACCCCTTATCCGTCCACCGCCTACCTCACAGGATTCTTGCGCTCCCGAGGATACGTCGTGTCGCAAGCCGATCTGGGGATCGAGATGATGCTGTCGGTATATTCACGTCCCGGGCTTCAACAAGTGTTTGCGTTGGTCGCTGGAAACGCTGCACGCCTGCCGGGAGAAGCTCGGCAGATGCTGGCGCTCCAAGATGCATATCTCGCCGCCATCGATCCGGTCATTGCATTCCTGCAGGGGCGCGATCCCATGTTCGCTCCTCACCTCGCCCGAGAAGGTTTTCTGCCGGAGGGACCACGGTTTGCCTTGGCCCGGGAACGCAATGCCGGCCGCCGTCAGGATATGGCTCCGGCGGATGCGGCTCGTTATCGAGCCACGCTGTACCTCGAAGATCTGATGGACCTGGTCGCCGGAGTGATCACCCCGCACTTCGCCTTGAATCGCTATGCGGAGCGCATCGGACGTTCGGCCTCGTCGTTTGAGGCAATTGAGCAGACATTGCAAACTCCGCTCGCCTTGACCGATGAATTTCTCATTCAGGCCCTGTGGCGGCATGTGGACCGCGCGCAACCTTCGATCATCGGCTTGACCGTTCCGTTTCCCGGCAATCTGTTCGGCGCCTTTCGCATCGCACAATCTCTGAAGGCACGCCGTCCGGATCTCACGATCATCCTCGGCGGCGGATACGTGAATACGGAACTGCGCCGCCTTTCGGACCCCTCGATCTTTAACTATGTCGATTACGTCACGCTGGATGATGGAGAACGGCCATTCTTATGCCTGCTGGAATATCTGGAGGGCAAACGTGACTCAGCGCTGCTCTGCAGGACCTTCTATCGCGATGGCGGGCTGGTCCGGTTCTCCAATGGCTGTCGAGAGCCCGACCTGTCGATGCGGGAGATCGGAACGCCCACGTACGACGGCCTTGGCCTTGACCGCTATGTCTCGATCCTCGACAGTGTGAACCCCATGCACCGGCTGTGGTCGGAAGGGCACTGGAACAAGCTCACGGTGGCCCACGGATGCTACTGGAAACAATGCACGTTTTGCGATGTGGGGTTGGATTACATCAGTCGCTATGAGGCGGCTCCGACCACGATCCTGATTGAACGCATTGAGGCATTGGTGCGCGAGACCGGCCGGCGCGGCTTTCATTTCGTGGATGAGGCCGCTCCCCCTGCCGGGTTGAAGGCGCTGGCCTTGGCCCTGCTGGAGCGGCGCCTCGCCATTTCCTGGTGGACCAACATCAGATTTGAAGAGGCCTTCACGCCGGATCTCTGCCGGCTCCTCGCAGCATCGGGATGCATCGCCATGTCGGCCGGGCTTGAAGCCGCCTCCGACCGTCTCCTCGCGGCGATGAAAAAAGGCATTACCGTGGATCAAACCGCCGCGGTCGCCTCCGCCTTGCGGAATGCCGGTATCCTGGTTCATGCCTACTTGATGTACGGCTTTCCGGGGCAAACGATTCAGGAGACCGTCGATAGCCTTGAACGGGTTCGCCAACTCTTCGCAGCCGGCCTGCTCCAATCCGCCTTCTGGCACGAATTTGTCGCCACCGCGCACAGCCCCATCGGTCTCGAGCCCGCCGCCCACGGTATCACCATCCACGGCCCCACCTTCGGCGGGTTCGCCGAAAATGATCTCTTACACCAAGACCAGGCCGGCGCGCGGGCGGAATGGATCGGCTTGGGGTTGCGGACGGCGTTATTCAATTATATGGAGGGACAGGGGCTGGAAGCGGATGTGCGCACCTGGTTCGACCGCCCGCTTGCGCCTCCGTCGGTCCGGCGCAACTGGACGCGCCGGGCGTTGTCCGCCACGCAGGACCTTCTTGGGGCCGCTCAGGAACGACGAGCCGTATGGATCGGGGGAAGACCGGTGCTCGAATCCCGCGGACACGCGCGAGCCAAGCTCATTTTGCCCACCCGCACGGAAGATATTGCGTTGTCGCTTCCTTCAACTCTGGCTTGCTGGCTTGACGATCTGATCCGGGCAGCGACTCCCGAGGGGAGTGCTCATCGCATGGGCTATCCCCGGCTCATCGACATGCGGAAACAGTTCGAGGAGGCGTTGCACCAGGACTTCGACGAATTCCGGAAAGGAATCGCCTGGCGAAAAATTCGGAAGGCGGGACTGCTGTTGGTGTAGCGCGATAAGAATGGAAGGGTCGGAGAGAAAGAAAGGGAGCCGCTGTTCCGCGGCTCCCTTTCTTGGACCGGCTGATCTATTTGTTAGGTTGCGGGGTGTACCGCAAGTAAGGCTTGACCGACTTGAACCCCTTCGGGAACAGCGTCTTCGCTTCATCGTCGCTGACCGCAGGGGTAATGATGCAATCCTGTCCTTCCTTCCAGTTCACCGGCGTCGCGACCTTGTATTTCGCCGTCAGTTGGAGACTGTCCACCACCCGCAGCAACTCATCAAAATTCCTGCCGCACGAAGCCGGATAGGTCAGCATGAGCTTGATCTTCTTATCCGGCCCGATCACGAATACCGACCGCACCGTCATATTGTCGAGCGCGTTGGGATGGATCATATCGTAGAGGGTGGCTACCTTTTTGTCCGGATCCGCGATCAACGGATAGCTGACCGTGCAGTTCTGCGTCTCATTGATGTCCTTGGTCCACCCCCGGTGTGAATCGAGCGGATCCACGCTGATCGCCAGAATCTTCACTCCGCGCTTGTCGAACTCTCCCTTGATGCGGGCCATGTAGCCGAGTTCCGTGGTGCACACAGGCGTGAAATCTTTCGGATGGGAGAACAGGATGGCCCATCCATTGCCGATCCACTCATGAAAATTGATGGACCCTTCGGTTGTTTCAGCCGTAAAGTTTGGCGCCTCATCTCCTAATCGTAGAGCCATATCGTCCTCCTTCTGCCTAAAAGGTCATCTCGTAGTTATGAGAACATCGGGTAACCTACCGTGTCCAGGATGCTTGGTTCAAGCGGTATCTGCGCCCCGTTCAAGCGCCCGACAAATTCAATTTGCAGCGCACCTGCTCACCGCCGGACGCGCCAAGCTCGACTTCCAGCAAAAAGACACGGTCCTCGTTCGTATGATTGTCTCCTTGCTCTCCCTTCGGCGACTGCTCTGCTCGTTCCCCCTCATCCTGGTCCGTCCGACCGCCTTGATCGTCCTCTTTCACCTGATCCGTTTGGCGGCCGGCCTGTTCCTGATCCGCAGCGGTCTCCTGAGGTCTCTCGCCCGCAGCCTCTTCAGGGCGTTCCTGCCCCGCATGATTCTCCCCGACAAGGAATTCCCTGATTCGCACGGCGCGATTCTGCGCGAGTTGACGAAGTTCGACTTCGGTGACCTGCCGGGTGGCGGCAAGTTCACTCATCACCTCTTCGCCCGACATCACCCGCTCGACCGTCTTGCCTCCCGGAATCTCTTCCCGCTTCATCGGTTGCTTACCGAACTGTTGGATATACAACTCGTTCAACAGTTCCAATCTGCGATCGGCGGAGGGCGATGCGGCGGCTTTCTTGCTGGTCTTCTCAAAGCGATCCAGCACGGCCGCTTCGACCTTTTGCTGCGCGAGAGCCTGCCCGTCCAATGACGGGTCCGCCCGGCCCTCCACTTCCAGACGCAACGCAGGTCGCTCGTTCAGCGCTCGTTGCAGGGTCTGCAGCTTGCCGCGGTCTGCGTCCGTCAATTCAGCACTGCCCGGGTTGAAGGCTACATACTGGAGTTCCTCGCCGCTGCCGCCGACCAGATTGCCGATGGCGGCAAACGGCGACGCGGCGACCTTGGTAATCAAATTGACCAATGCGTTCCAAAGGACCCGTCCGTATTTAAAATCCGGTTCATTTAAGTCTCCTCTCACGGGCAGGTCGATCTGGATTTTGCCGTGACGATCTTTTAGCAAGGCCACCGCCAGCTTGACCGGCAGCGACATCGCGTCGGGGCTATCGGTTTCCTCTCCGAAAGTGAATTGATCTATCACCACTTTGTTCTCGGCGCTCAACTGCTGTTGGGATATCTGGTACATCAAATCAAGCGAGAGCTTTCCCTTCTCGATGGGATACCCCACATACTTGCCGGCATAGGGCGAAGCGGTACTGAGATTCACGTTATGGAACGTTACTCGCAGGTCCGTGTAAGCGGTCTCGCTCAGCGGATTGATCTGCCCTTGGATCTTCATGGGTGAGATCTTGTCGACCTTGCCTGCAAGGGAGACCTTGGCACGCGCCATTTCCTTCGACGACAGCCCTTTAATAGTCCCGCTCAATTCCTGAATTCCCGTGATGACGGGAGGTTCGATGGACTGATCGATGAAGGTGGTCGCCATGTTAACCAATCTGACGGTATCAATGGTAATGGGAGTCACGCCCCCTTTTCCGCTTGGTTTAGACGCATTTTCAGCCGGCTTGGACTGTTTGGCTGGATCAGGAGCGCGGGTCCCTCCGCGGGCAAGATGGGATAGATTCAATGTCCCCTTGGACGTAAGCACCACCTCGACGGAGGGCTTCCGCCATTCAATGTCTGCGATTTTGACCGATGTCGGATCAAGCCGGATCGCCATTTTCGTCAGGGCAAGGGAATCCCATGACATGGCCGGTTTTTTCGAGACGCGATCGGCCAGTTCAAAGTCCGTGATGGAGACCTTGCCGTCATATGCCAGCAGCGGTTCATCGACATGCTGTGCCGCATACCGGACTGCCCCATCAACGTGCAGCTCTCCGCCGTCTATATTCGCCTGCACGAATTGGTCGGCATAGGGCTGAAACGGCTTGAGTCCGATATGGGATAAATTGAGGCGCAGATCGGCGCGCATGGGATTCAGCCCGACTGATCCCTCCGTTTCCAGGTGACCGGTTTTGTTAAGAGTGAGTCCCGCCGCGACGTTCATCGGCTTTGCAAAGGGCACCCCCACATCCTTCACCGTCACACGCATGTCTTCGATGCTCATCTGAGCCGCCGGAGACAACGATCGATCTTCGAACGTCACGCCGTAGTCATTGACCTGGATGGTCTTCACCATGACGGACCAGGGCTCGTTTTGTTTCGTCTGGGCCGGCGCCTTGTCGGGCGGCGGGGCGGGCACGTCACCGTCCTCCGAATCAGGCGAGGCGAGAAGCGGGACATAGTTCACCGAGCCATCCGGCTCAAGCCAACCGCGGATCCTGCCCTGATCGGTTGTAATCGTCCCCATCTTGATGTCGCGGCCCGCCAAGTCAAACCGCATGTCATCGATTTTGACCGACGGAATCGAGATCAACGGCTCCTTCCCGCCCTTCTCCGCCAGCCGAAAATCTCGCAACGCAAGCTTCCCGTCATTGATGCGAAAATTGATGGGCTCAGCCCGCAGGTCGAATGCATATCGAACATCAAGGTCGAGCGCCGCAGACTTCAAATCGAATTTGAAGCGGTCCTGCACGCCGCCCCAAAAAGTGAGGAGATCGATATTGGCCAAGGATATCGTCCCCTCCGATTCGAGCGGTTCAAGGGAAAATGTGCCGTTCCATGAAAATGTTTCATCGTGCCCGAATTCAGCCGTAAACGCATAGGGATTGTCCTTGCCCGGCTTGGTGCTGAAATTCCGCAACAGAATCTCGATCGGCACCACATCGATCATGACCGGCTTCTTCTTCGACTCGTCCCGAAACTCCACCACGCCCGACTGAATCTGAATCAAGCCGACTTGAACGAGCGGAATCTCCGCCTTCTCCGCCTTGTCCGGGTTCTCGGCCTTCTCCGCCTTGTCCGGCGGCGGGGGTGTCTCGGGACGGGGCGGCAGGAGTCCGAGAAGATTCAACTTTTTGTCGGGAAGAATTCTGGCCGAAACAAACGGCAGGACCACTGTGATTTCGTTGAAGGCATAGGCCTGCTTGAACAGCGACACCATCGCGTCAAAATCGATGAACAACTCATCGAAGCCAAGGATCGCCCGGTGATCGGGTTCCTGGATTTCGAAACCCGTAAGCCGGATCGAGAAGGCGAAGGGATTGATTTGTACATCGCGTAGTACAACCGGTCGTTGGACCTTTTCGGAAACGGCTTGAACGCCGTACCGCTTCACGAGATAAGGCGCCACGACGAATCCGAGCAACGCGTAGAGGCCCGTCACCAGGATCAACGTCAGAATGAGGTGCCGAAAGCGATAGAGCAATGTCATGGCATCATTGGCGCGCCCGGAAGGAGAAAGTTCGAACTCCCTCTTCGAAGCGCTGGAAAACTGGAACAATTGCCTTGAGGCCCATGCTACCTGTTTCCAGGCCCGTAGCCAAGTCCGGGAGTGCTCTACATGAGTGCTCCCATAACCGGCGGTGGCCCCACGCGGCCCTCTGGTCCATTTCAGAACGCTTCGGCCACTGCTTCCCCTGCCAGACGTAGGCGGCGGCCCCGTCCCTTTTCCCTGCGGCTAACCTTCGAAGAACGTGCCCGCTTGGAGGAGGACGCGGGGGATATGCCCCTCGGAGCCTACATCCGGTCCAAGCTTTTTGATAAACCGGCCTCAGATCGTCGTCCAAGGCGGTGGAAACGACCGGTCAAAGACGATCAGGCCCTTGGCCAGCTCCTCGGTGAGCTGGGAAAGGCCAGAATCGCCAATAACCTCAATCAGCTTGCCAAGGCCGCAAATAGCGGTTCCTTGCCGCTAACCCCTGAAACGGAAAAATCGTTACGGGAAGCATGTCAGGGTATTCATTGGATGCGTATCGCCCTGATGCGGGCGCTCGGGCTGCAACCATGATCCTCAAGGGTAATCAACGTGGAGGCAGCAAGCAACTCGCCGCCCACTTAATGAAGGTCGAGGACAACGAACATGTCGAAATTCATGAACTCCGTGGTTTTCTTTCGGAAGACCTTCATTCCGCTTTCCATGAAGCCTATGCTGTCAGCCGTGGCACCCGTGCCACGCAATTTCTTTTCTCCTTGAGCCTCAATCCTCCACCGAATGAGAAGGTCCCAGTCGATGTGTTTGAAGCGGCGATTGAAACCGTAGAGCAGAAACTTGGCCTCGACGGTCAGCCACGTGCCATTGTCTTTCACGAAAAGGATGGGCGTAGGCATGCGCATGCAGTTTGGTCGCGGATCGATCCGGAGCAGATGAAGGCCATCAATCTGCCGTTTTACAAGACAAAGCTTCGTGATGTTTCTCGTGAACTCTTCTTCGAACACGGTTGGCAAATGCCGCGCGGCCTCGTGGACAGCCAGGACCGCAACCCATGCAATTTCAGCCATGCCGAATGGGAACAGGCCAAGCGTAGCGGCCACGATCCAAAAGCTTTAAAACAGATGTTCCAGGAAGTGTGGGCCTCATCGGACTCAAAGTCTGCTTTTATGAGTGCACTTCAAATGCGTGGTTATACGCTAGCGCGTGGTGATCAACGGGGATTTGTCGCAGTGGATTATCGCGGTGAAGTCTATGCCATCGCCAAATATGCGGGTATTAAGACCAAAGATGTGCGCCAGAGGCTCGGGGACGGCAAGGACCTCCCTTCCGTCGAGGAGGCCACAAATGCCACTGCCGCTCGCATGACAAAAATGTTGAGGCGTCATGTCGCGCAGTTTGAAGCCGAACATTTGAGACAAGCGGTCATACTAACTGATCGTAAAGGTCAGGTGGTGCAGCAACAGCGCCACGCTCGGGAAAGGCTCCGAGTATCGCAAGAAGCGCGATGGGTTGCAGAAAGTGCCGAACGAGCGGGCAGATTAAAGCAGGGCTTCAAAGGACTGTGGGATCGCCTTACCGGCAAGCGTACGAGGATTAGGCGGCAAAACGAATTGGAAACCTTGCGGTGCTATCACCGAGATCGTAGCGAGAAAGAACAGTTGTTCCAAAGTCAGCTTGATGAACGGCAGACGCTTCATCAGCACATCAAGTGGACCCGGCAACAACACGCCAAGCACGTTGAAGACTTACATCGTGACATCGCCAGTTACATGCAGATGGGCAAGGAACCGCCCAATCTCCAAGAGCATTTCCGCGAGGCGCATGGGCCAATGAAGATCGCACCCACGCGGAGTCGTCAAGCCGATCTAGAGCTCTAGCGTTAGTCGATCCTGGAAGAAGTGGAGCAGTGGGCTTGCCGCAGAACCCGGATTCACATTATCGCCAATCCGAGCAGGAGCTTTAACATTCAGTCCAGTCCTTAAAAGGTAAAGGGAAGCTGTTGCGTTCTATCCATACATTTCCTATGCACGTGCGTCCTACTTCTTCCCAAAACATGCGATGTGACCCTCACCTGGACCGACCGAGTAGACAGAGGACCCAACAAACCCAAGCGCATCACATTTTTCGTATGCAGGGGTTACACAAGGAAACCCACTAGTGCACGCAACATGTTTCACTACAGTCCTAATGAAGTTCGACTTAAGATTTTGGGCTGCCTCGACTTTATAATTTTCAAGATTGCTCGTCGTTCCTTGCACGGCAGTATCCACTCTCGCTAAATCAACGGACATAGCGTCAAGCTTTCTCTCGACGGCTGCAAGCCTCGATTCAATCGCTTCTGCACGTTTTCCTGGCATGTTAGGTGTGCATACTTTCGGCAACCTAAGAGTAGAGGGCGGTCCTTGAACAGCAATTGTTACCAACGTTTCCGTGTAGCATTGATTTTTCTCTCCGTCCCGCTCCTCTTCCTTGGGAGGTGGGAGTTGACAGGTTAATGTGTGCGATCCTCCATTCGGAATTGTAACACTCGTGTCTTTATAATCATGAACCTCTTTTAGTCCCACCTCCTCGTTTTGGACTTTACATTTGTAATTACTTAAATCGGTAGGACCTATATAGTTAATCTTCATAGGGGAGGGAGTTTTTCCATTGTAGGTAAGTGCTAGGACAAACTCACTGCCATCTGTCTTAATATCCGCTCTTTGAAACAGTCCCTTCGATTCTAATTCAAGGCACGCATTTACGACTTTTAAGGCGTCACCTGATGCAGTGCGTGCATCGCTGCTCTTAATGCTTGTCCTCCAATGGTTGCCGTACTTGCCCTCACAATGTTTGTCCTGCTCAGTGCGGATTTGTTGTTCAGAACCTTTTTGGCCAGCAGAGAAAAACTCGTAAGATGCTTCAATTTGTGAGCTTTTCCCACTTTGACTATGACTGTACCGCTCTGAACAAAGATCCGCCTTAGCGATTTCTTGCTGCTCATCTTTGCTGTAGGAGCGAGTGTTGTTGTAGACGATTGTTCTGGCTAATTCGACACAATCCTGAGAAGCAGCTACGGGGAGAGTTGAGATAAAAGACACGATAAGACTTGTGGCCATAATTCTGAAGATCGACATATATGCTCCTTAGCGAGATTTGCCAAGACACGATGGATGCACTGCGATTTAATTGATCACTTTAGGCGAGTCGACTCGATGGTATCCAAAAGAACCTTGTCAAATTGGACAATGTGACCCGAAGGAAGGGATATTTCGTCACTCCAAGTGAAAGCTTTGCCATTTCCCGCATTCCACATTGCAACCGTCCGAGTGCTAGGAGTTGTTGATCCTGGCACAGTCCGATATCTGTATTGAAACCTACCGGTGCTATTTTCACAGTCAGTCGCGACTTTAAACGTCAAGACCCAATGAAGGGTGCCATCGGCTGCTCGTTCGGACTTCTCAAGAGCTACCCTTGCATTGCAGTCATTGGCACTCGCGAATGCGCGTTCTGTACTGGTTCCACATATTAAAATGCCAAAAATCGCCGATCCAAAAAACAAGTACAATGCAGTCTTCATTGGGATAAGCCTTTGTTCATGTAATAGTAGCTAGCTAAAACCCGCTTCTAAATCCGAATAACCTTTAACAATGCACTTCCTCCGTTAAGCGTAAATGTAAGTTTTAGTTTCATCGCTGTTTAAGAACGTTTCCGCTCAACTTGGGATTAGGTCAACACGCTACTTAACATAAAGCCGCTGTTGGCTCAAGAGACAGATTCGCACTTATTACTCGCCGCTCATCTGCATACCTCGCGCATTCAAATCGACCTTAGATTCATGCTCTTTCGCTTGATTGATCCTCCTACCTCCGTCGCCCTTTGCCCAGTGATGATCTGTGTCCGGGGCCAGAAAGGCTCCGGTGGTCGGAGCCTCCACCGAAC
>JANRMQ010000020.1:0-33504 GCA_040981125.1 Nitrospira sp. | reverse complement strand
CTGCCCTCTCGCCCCCACTTGGTTAGGAAGCTTCCACGCGTATCGAACTTCTGGATCCGGTTGTTGCCTTCATCGGCCACGAAGATGTTGCCCACGAAGTCCACCGCCACGCCGCGCGGAAAGAAGAATGCGCCGTCGAAACTCCCGTCCCGCCCCCACTTCAACAGCGGCGTGCCGTCGCCCTTAAACTTTTGAATGCGGGCGTTGTTGGTATCGGTCACGTAGATGTTGCCGTCCTGGTCGGTCGTGACGCCCCACGGCGCGTCGAACTTGTTCATGTCGGCGCCGCGCCAGGCGAATCCGAATTTGCCCCAGGTCTTCATGGGATTCCCGTCGCCGTCCACCCGTTGCACGCGATTGTTACCGGTATCTGCGACATAGACATGCCCGTCGGCATTCGTGGTAAGGCCTCGCGGATAGTAATAGCTGCCTTCCGCACTGCTGGCTTCTCCGCCCCAGCGGCCCAGGAACTTCCCGTCCTTATCGAATTTCTGAATCGAATGGTTGTCCGTATCGGCGACATACATGTTGCCGTCCTTGTCCAGCGCGATCCCGGTGGGGGAACTGAACTCACCCTCCTCTACCCCTTCCTGGCCGATGATCTTCGCGATGAGATAGGGCGACGGAATCGCCATCACTTCTTGCGATTCGGGACTTTCACCCTTCTGCGTGACCACCGTGACGACATAGTGATAGCAGGTCCCGTTCGCCAGATCGTCGTGTATGAACGGCGACTGCGCGCCTTCGATGCAGGTTCCCTTCTCCTTGGTTACACCGATGACGGTCTTGAAATCGTCGACGCTGGCGATCGGTCGGGTGAGCTCGGAAAACTTGATCTGCACACCCTTCGTAGTCATGAAATAGAGGTTGTAATACATCGCGTCCGGCACCGGGTCCCACGTGATCATGACCCGACCGTTGCCCGGCGTTGCGGCCACTCCGGTCGGCGCGGGGGGCAGGTCTTCCTCTTCGGCGACCGAGTCCCCGGCACCCCATTCGCTCTGACTTCCATCCACCGTGAGATGATGCCGGTCAAACCGAAACATTTCGTCGAGCAGCCAAGCCTTGATCATGGTGTTCCTCGTGATACGGGATTGGTGGAGATTTGCGGATGTTTCAACAACTTAGAATGGGGGAGTCTAACAAAGCGAAAAGAAGAGAGTCAAGGTGAGGTCAACTCGATTTGTCGTCGGTCTTGGCCCCCCTCTTCATCCCTCCAAAGCCGGATGGACGCATTTCCAACGGATCGCATAGGCTCGGCACTCTCACGTATGGAACAGCGTGACTTCGCTCAGTACAATGATCAATTGGAGGTGCATTATGTGGCTCCCAAGACTGGCGCTCGCTACCCTGATGGCAGGTTTCACCTTCAGTTCCGTTGCGCAGGCGAACGACTCGCCCTCCGTGGAAATGTGGGAATGTCCCGGTCCAGACGGCACGACCCTCTATACTAATAAAGAGCGACCGGGCTGTCAGCCCAAGGTACTTCGAGCCCTGTCCATCGCACCTGCCCTGCCAGACTTGCCCAATACCCCGACACCCGGCCATCCCTCCTTCCAGCCGAGCCCACGAGGGCGAGATTTTGCTTACGATACCCCCATCGGCGCCTTGCGGAATTTGACACAGGTCCCGGACTCGGGACGAGACTGGTTTGCGGGGAACTTGATCGGGGGCTCGGTCCAGGCCGAGGTCTGCAGCATGTACGGGGAATGGATTCAGCTGAACCAGAAAAACCGTGGCGGGTTCTTCTTCGGAACCGACCCCTCGTACGGCGGGGACCCCACGGCTAGATATCGGAATGCCCCAAGCTACTCGTTTTACGACAACGCCCGGTACGTGGCGCTCTCGCGGATCTTTGGGGCGGGATTTATTCCTATCGGCTGCTACTGAGGACGGCGTGCTGGGGCGGGTGACTGGTCGAAGGATCGGAGCGTGGTTTCGTTACGATTCTTCTTGGATGTCCGCCACCACAAGAGCCTCCTCAGCGCCGGCCTCCCCCACGGTCTCTGCCGGAATCTCGGTCGGCGCACCGTTGGACGTCTCGAAATGAGCATCCGATGCGCCGTTTGTGCGCCCGCCTTCCTCCTGGACGGCCAGGGGCGATGGCTCGACAGCGCCGCCGATCGCCACCGACTCCTCGATCGGCAGCATCGCCTGTTCGGCCTCGCCTAATTCCTTGAATTCCCTCAACGGCGGCAATTGGGACAGGTCGCGCAACCCAAAATGTTCAAGGAAAAATTTCGTGGTGCCGTACATGATCGGGCGTCCTGGTTCCTCCTTCCGACCGACGATGCGCACCAGCTTACGCTCCAACAACGTACGGATCACCCCCGACGTTTCGACTCCGCGAATCTGCTCCACCTCGGCACGGACGATCGGCTGTTTATAGGCAATGATCGCCAGGGACTCCAGTGCGGAACGAGACAACTTTGAGGGAGCCTTGGTTTTCTCCAGGCGCTTGAGCCACGGCGCAAATTCTCCTTTGGTGACCAGCCTATAGCCCCCTGCCACCTCGACCAGCTGGAGTCCTCGTCCTTCTTGCTCATAATCTCGGCTCAACTCGGCCAGCGTCCGTTCGACATCCTGCCGGGTGACCGCTCCAAGCAGAGACACGAACTTCGCGGTCGGAATCGGTTCAGTCGTGACGAATAGCAGGGCTTCGAGAATGCCTTTCAATGCGCGTACGTCGGACAACACTGAGTCGGAGGCTGTAGACGCCTCTCCGGGGGCGGAAGCGTCCTCAAGGATCACCGTTCCGCTGGCCTCCTCAGCAGCTGCAGTCACGGACTCGGCCACCACTTTGGCCTCGGCAGACTCCTCCATCGCCCCCTCGATGCCGACAGTCATAGGTTCTTCCATTCAGAGTCCTCCACCACATCTCCTTCAGTGACGGCCGAAAACGCTCGCGACACGAGAATGTTCCCAAAGGTTTCAGCTTGAAAGACCCGCACGACCTTGATGCGAATCAGTTCCAGGAGCGCCAAGAATGTCACGATCACCACCAATCGATGGCTGGACACCTCGAACAGGGCCGTAAAGGGCATGGACTCCTTCGCTTCCAAGGCCTCGATAATGGCGCTCATGCGGGTCCGCACCGTGAGATTGTCGGGAATGATTTCGATGAGGGGTTTGCCGGGGTGTCTGGCCAACACCGCCTGCAGCGCGTCGACCAGATCGAAGAGCGACACTTCGTCGAGCAGACTCTCATCCTTCTTGAGATCGGTCGGCGGCCCAGACTCACGCGGGAAGACATCGCGCCACAAGCGTTCCTTGTAATCCAACTGCGAGGCCGCTTCCTTGAACTGCTTGTATTCGAGCAGTCGACGGACCAATTCCTCTCGTGGATCAGGCCCCTCCTCTTCGTCCACCGTCGCTTCTTCCACCGGTAACAACATACGAGATTTGATGTGCAACAGGGTCGCGGCCATGACCAAAAACTCCCCCGCCACCGCCAGATTCAGCTCCTTCATCACTGAGAGGTAATCCAGATACTGCCGGGCGATCAGCGCGATGGGGATATCGTAGATGTTGATTTCGTTTTTCTTGATGAGGTGCAGCAGCAGATCGAGCGGACCTTCGAAATTCTCGATCTTGACTTGGTAGGGCAGTTCCGTCTGGTCCATCAGGTCCAGGTGCTTTCCTAGATAAATTTCGGATCTTATACCAACTTATGGGGTGACGGGCAAGGTCAAAACCATATGTTGTGGTGAGGCAAGTCGTTATCGCGATTTCAGAAGGTAGAGCAGCAGACCCAGGGCGGCCAGAAACAAGGAGACCGTCACGGCTTGCGACGAGGCGGTGCCATTCGATGAGCCGGGCATCGCCGCCGTGGGGCGAATGGTGCGGGTGAGGAGCGGCGGGCGAGCGAACCAAGCGCCGGCAAGGTCGTCGTTATCCAGGAAGAGCGCATCCGAAAAATCCGCCTGGCCGCCGAAACGCGCCTCGGCAAACGTTACCGGCCGGTGAAAGCGAGCAAACAAGAAAAACGCTTCGCGATCGAATCGTGCCCCTGAAAAGTCGCACTTGCCCCGACATTCCGCCCCCGAGAATCCCGTTCCCATGTGGAACGTGGCTCGAGCAAAACTTGCATCCTGCGTGAACACGACCTCCAGAAACTCGCTCAATCCGTTGAAGCTGGCGCCTCGAAAGACGGCGGGGGCCCCGAACTGGGAACGGTGAAACCGAACGTGAGGACCGAATTTCGTGCCGGAAAAGATGGCGCCCTGGGTGAATTGATCCTGCACAAAAAAACTTTCCTGGTCGAACGTGGCCCCCGACCCATCCACCACCCCGAGGAACACCGTTCGTGACAGGTCCAGCGCACCGTTGAAGTGGGTGTCGGTCAATACGACCGGACCCGTCACCAACAAGAAGCCCTGCTTGAGGCGATTGAGGATATGCCCCTTCACCGACACATGCTTCAGCGCGAACGGACCACGGATGACATGGACCTCCTGCCCCTCCAGCCCTTCCAAGAGCCGTTGATCTTCCGTCGTCAAATCCTTGAGCGACCCCGCCTTTTGCGACGGCAGTTCATCCAAAAACAGGTCTCCCTGAATCACCGCCCCGGCGAGATCGATCCCCTTGCCGGAGGCCAGTGCGTGCAGCAACTCCTGCGCCGACACAGCTTGAGCCTCGCGCTCCGCCTGGGTGCAGGTCTGACTCAAATGCACGGTAAAGGTCGCGGACCCTGCCGACCCCTTCTCGACCCGGCATTCCGCAGATGCCCTCCCCGCGTCCGCCACAATGAGTAGCAGGATGCCCCAGGCGATGACGGAAACAATTCTCACGGAGACTTTACTCCACAAGGTCGTTTGTTAGACTTGCCCCATGCGAGCCGGAAACCGAGCAACCTGGAACGGTCGAGGCCTTCGCCATGCCGGCGCCCTTGCGCTCTGCATCACCCTGCTCCAAGCGGGACCGCCAAGTGCCGCAATGGACACCGTCGTCGAACTTCCCATCCTCGCCGCAATCCAGTCGAACAATCAGGGCGTGTTCGAAGTGTTGCTCTTACGATGGGATCACTCGCCGACCCCCTCGCCCATCGTGCTTCAATGGCAAGGCGGCAACATCCAGCTGGGTCAGGCCAACTTCAGCTCCATGGTCCAGGCATTCCGTTATGCGCTCGAGCAGAGCGAGGCGGTCGAGCTAACGGGAACAGTCACGGCCACCGGTATCACCTACATTCCCATCAACAGTGACGGGCCAAGCGCCGGCGCCGTCATGACTATCGGGTTTGCGGCGCTGCTGAAGGGAGATCAGCTCTTGCGCGGCATCGCCCTGACCGGCACAGTCACCGGGGACGGCGATATCGGTCCGGTCGGCGGCATTCCCGACAAGGTACGCGCCGCCGCCAGGGAAGGATACCGTACCATTTTGATTCCAAGCGGCCAACGATATGGTCCACATTGGAACCTCGACCGACTGGCCATGGATCTCAATGTCGAGATCGAGGAGGTCGGGACGATCGCTGAGGCCTACCACCTGATGACCGGCGAATCCCTCCGCTAGCCACCCGCATTCGATCGAAAGCCCGGTCAGCCCTCGCCGTTCAACCCCTCGACGAGTGCTCGGTACTCGTCCTCCGCCAGCCGATGCATGCCGAGACTGAGCCGCCGCGTCAACTCAGCCTGTTCTTGAATGCCCAAGGTGTTTTGCAGCAGCTGATGCGCGCGTAGCGCGTGCCTCGGCCAACGTCGCACCGGCGTCACCCGCACAAACCCAAAGCGGGCTTCGGTCCTGAACTCATCCTTCAGTAAGTCGTCCAGCGCGTGAAAGGGCTGAACCGGCGACACGATCGCGAACTCAGCGCAAATCCCCTCCTTCAGCACGTACACCAACCCTCGGGAATCCAGCGTGATGAACTTTTGCAGGTTGTCCCGTATCAGAGCCGTACAGAGCCCCCAAATCCCGGCGCCAAGCTGTAACTCCGCACTTTCTTGGGAGCTTCGTTCGCGCAGAGCGCCGGCGATAAAGAGAAAATGGCTCATGAGATCTAGGAAGAAGGGAATTCAGCGGTAGGGGGAGGTGGCGCGGTCAGACTGCCCACAGCAGTACATCGGCAGGAATTGACGTGTCAGCCCACGAAGGCGCAAACCGCCGCTGATGTCGCACGGCATCTCCCTCACGATCCGGAGACTCTGCCGCCCCACTCTCTCAGTTGTTTCGAAACTCGTCGGTATCGTCGAGCAGATCCTCAGACTTTTCCAGATAATCGACGTCGTCATCTTCGCTGTCGAGATCGAGTTCTTCATCGAGTTCGTCCTCGATTTCCTCTTCCATCTCGTCTGACATCTCATCCAGGTCCTCGGCCAACTCGTCTTCCTCATCCAATTCCACCGCGCGCGGCTCCACCTCGACCTTGGGCGGCTTGGAAACTTCGGCCAAAGCAGGTTTCGCCGACTTCTGTTCTGGAGCGGCGGCGACCGGTGCAGCGGCGGCCTTCTCCTTCACCTTCGCTGCGGGCTTCGGCTGCATTGACGACTTGGCAGGCTTCGCCGCCGGTTTCGGCTTGGACGCACGTGTGGGTTTGGCGGTTGCCCGTTTCTTGGCTGCGGGCTTGGCAATCTTCTTTGCGGGCTTCTTCGCCGCAACCTTCTTGGCCTTGGCTGGTTTACGAGCCGAGGATTTCTTGGTCGCCGCGGCCTTCTTGGGTTTCGCAGCCTTTTTCACGGCTTTGGGGACCCGCGCTGCCTTAGCAGGAGCGCTCTTTTTTTTCACGCGTGTCTTCGCCATTCCACGTCCTCCTCATCAGGTCTTCAACTTGGCACGTCGGTGGTAAAGCGGCCTCCATCTAGCATGAACCGGCGGGTCGATGCAACCGTATGGGGCCGCACCCGATCACAGCGGGAAGGAGTCGTCCGCGAATCCTTCCGCCCGCCCCCTGTCTCTATGTATAATGAATCCATTATTCACACATGTGGTGAAGGCTCCATGACTCGTTATGCGCTCTCGTTTCTCATTGCGACAGGCGCCTTGGCCGCCTGGCCGACTCACGCGACTCCACCCACCGCCCAGGTGAGCATGGATAGCGGATCTCCTTACTATGTGCCTGCTTCCGTGACGGTCACCGCCGGGGCGGCCATTCGGTTCGACAATCCGACTCCCACTCATCACACCGTGACCCACGACGGGTGCTTCGAGGAGGGAGGCCGATGCGCCTTCGATTCGGGCGCAGTGGAACCGGACGGGAGCTTTACTATTCCCAACCTGCCGCCGGGCCGGTACCCTTACCAATGTCGCATCCACCCGATCATGCGCGGTATCATCATCGTGACCGACTCCCCTATGTTGCCCTCGCAAACCTAACACCGCCCGGTCCGAGGTTCTTGCAGGTCGCGGCTGCCGTCGTGTAGGCTGCGGCTTCCATCATGGATCGCCGAGATCGATGAAAGCCGCCGCAGCCGTCCAAGAACCTCTCAGCTTGAGTGGTGATGTCCTTCGCCTGCTCGCTTGGCGCATTCCCGATCTGGTCGCCTACCAACATGGGTACGACGAATGGTGGCTGGCCCCTCTCGACGACGATGTTCCGTTGGTGCGCCTCAATCGGACCGGCATCGAGATGCTGACCTCCATGAACGGTCACATTACGGTCGGTGCGCTCCTTGAAAAGTACGGCAGCCGCGTCTGCGGTCCGGACGGCCAGCCTGGCTCCTGGCACTTGGCGCGATGGTCCACCCCGAACTATTCGCTCTGTTATTTCGGCACCGAGCCGCCCGGCGGCCATCGCCACAAAGCCAAGTGGGATCTCCTCCTGCAGCAGATTCGCGAAGGCTGGTCGGGACAACAAAACTTCGAAGGGGAAGAACATCTCGAGGATTTTCATATCCACGAGTTGAAGGAAAGCGACCTGGAAGACGGCCACTTCGACCTGATCGAAACGACGGTCTCACACCTTTTCCGGGAACCTTGTGAGGCCCTCGGCGGCACGACGTACGGTCGCCTCCTCATGCGTCAACTGCGGCGCTTGGGCTGGTTCAAGCCTAAGCCGAAGGTCATTCTCGAAATCGGCGGAGGCCTCGGCTATGTCGCCCGGGAGTTGGGGCAAGAGCTGCTGCCGTTCGAGCGGCAAGGTATTCATTACGTCTCCCTAGACGTCACCCGTCCGTTCCTGCGGCTCCAAACCAAGCGGGCCTCAAGCGCCGGCTGGACCTGTACCGGCACCCATGCCAACGGCGAATGCCTGCCCTTCAAGGACAATTCCGTCGACCTCATCATCGACAACGAGAACATGGCGGACATGACGCCGGTGAAGCTCACCCGAGAGGAACTCACCGACGGGCGCGGGGAGACGGCCCAACATCAGGAAGCACTGGACTGGATCAGGCGACTTCGGCTCCCCCTGGAAGCCGACCTCCCCGAGGAGGTCATCTTTAACTTGGGACCGATCCGATTTGCCGCCGAAGTGTGGCGCGTGCTCAAGCCAGGCGGGCGGGCGTTTCTGACGGAATTCGGCATTGAGGAAGGCTGGCCGGCTGCCGTCAAACTGCCCCACCACACCGAATACGAAGTGCAGTACAGCCACCTCCGACAAGCCGTCCGCTGGCTCGGCTTTCAGGAACGGTATCTGCCGCTGCCGCAGTTCCTGCAAATCAAGCCTGACACGAAGGTCCTCTGCACGGGCGCAGCCTATACGATTCAGCGTTTTTGCCAGGGGCTGGGGCGAGATTTTGCCGTACGAGCCTACACGGAAAGCGAGCTGAACAAGGCCCTGGGCGACATGCTTCCCAAACTACAGGGCTGCCACTACCACGACATTGCCGATCCCGCTTGGTTCGGACTCGTCGACTTCAAGGTACTCCTGCTGGAAAAGCCGGGCGGCACCCCCCAACCCACCTATACCGAGCAGAAAAGCGGGCTTCGTTGGTACTCGCAACGGTAAGAAGCGTTGCTCCATCTAGGGAGACTGCAAACGCATACTCAAGCCCACGCATCGCCCTCGGATCTGCCTGGCTGCTGCAAGACAGACTGACACCGTAAGCTCCCCCGTCAAGGAGACAGTGGCAAAGGAGAACTTTTGGCTTCTGACGTTGACCCCATTCCGAGACAGCTCTTAAGGAGAGCAGACGACTTTTTCGGTGTCCTGTTCTTCCTGACGTTGCCTGACGAACTCGCTTGGCGTCAGGTGCCCAAGTGAGCTGTGGGGACGGCGGGTATTATAGTCCACGCGCCAGGCTTCGATGATCGCCTGGGCCTCAGCCAGCGAGGCGAACTGATGTACATTCAAACACTCATCCCGCAGCCGTCCGTTGAATGATTCAATGAAGGCATTTTCGACGGGTTTCCCCGGTCGAATGAAGTCGAGCTGCACGCCCCGTCGATACGCCCACTCCTCGAGCGCACGGGACTGGAATTCCGTCCCATGATCGACCGTGATGGAGCGAGGCCGCTGGCCCTCTCCCAGGACGCGATCCAGTACCTGACTCACCAGCGCTCCAGACATCCGAAATCCGGCCTCTAGGACAGGACTAGAGCGACTCCAGTTATCAACGACGGTCAGAATCCGATAGGGCCGACCTTCACTCAAGGTATCATGCACGAAATCCATACTCCACCGTTCCGACGGGCCGACCGGCACGGGAGCTGGCCCACGATGCAGGGCGATATGCTTTCGTCGGCGCACCCGCATGCGCAACTGGAGCCCCTCTAAGCGATACCAGCGCCGGACCCGCTTCCGGTTGACCGCCCAACCTTCCCGCCGCAGTAAGACCCAGATGCGCAGATAGCCAAACCGAGGCCGCGCATGCGCCAGATCGCGAATGCGCAGCCGCAGGGCGGTCTGATCCTTGGCCTGACTCTTCCGATACCACGACGCGCGACCAAACTGCGCCAACCGACAGGCCCGCGCACAGCTCACCTGAAACGTCCCGTGAAACCACTGGGCGAGCTCCCGACGGCGCGCGGGCCTTAGACTTTTTTTCGCAACGCCTCCGACAGCATGTGCTTATCCAGCGAGAGATCGGCCACCAGTCGTTTGAGCCGGGCATTCTCCTCTTCCACCTGCCGCAGTCGGCGCAGTTCACTCACGCCGAGATGCGCATACTTCTTTTTCCAGGCGTAGAAGGTTTGCTCGGCGATGCCGAGCTGTCGACAGACATCCCCGATGGGGGTGCCACTCTCGGCTTGCCGGATGGCATAGACGATTTGCTCTTCCGAGAATCGTGACCGCTTCATCGATCCACTCCTTTCGTCGAGGACCGCCGAAGCCGCCATTCTACTCTCGTTTTAGATTGCCGTCGTTTTTGGGGGAGACGTCAATACGTTTTCGTGATGACCTGATCCAGATGCAAGGGGCACTACAAATTGGCCGCACTTCTCAGTCTATCCATCATCTTTTCGGCCTGTATAAACACAAACTCTTTGCCTCGTTTTTCTTTCTTGAGAAAGCCTTTATCAGTAAGATCGAGCAAGTCGTAGCGCGCAGTCTGATATACAACTCCGTGAGCGCTTCGATGGGTATCGAACGTATAAATTTCATGAGGATGCTGAATGGCATGGGACAGAAGACTTCGCTGGCGCATATTTAGGCCTGGATATTTCTTTAAGGCATAACTTAAACCAGCGATCTCTTTCTGTTTTCTCCGAATATAACTTAGGATCTCTTCGCAGGCTAGCTTTGCTGCTCTTAGGTTATAGAGCAGGAAATAGGTTAGATCATTTTCATCAGTTTCCGTGTGTATATAGGCATGAACGTACTGTCCTGGAGATCGTTGGATGTATCGTGAGATTGCTAAGTATTCAAACAATAAATAGCCTCGGGATAGGAGATACCAATACATCAAGGCTCTTGCGGTTCTTCCATTCCCATCAGTAAAAGGATGGTCATAAGCTAGCCAAAAATGAAGCATTACGGCTTTTATGACAGGATGAATCCATTTGGTCTGGCTATCTTCATTGGCAAATTCGCAGAATGCCTTTAGTCTTTCTTCTAGAAGCTTAAAGTCGGGTGGTGTGTGAACGGTTTCCCCTTTGTATTCGACCACTATTTCATTGTTACTTCTGAGGCGGCCCGAATCTTCCGGGTGTTCCAAAGTGTCTGCGGTAATTCTTTGATGGATTTCGATCACTAGCTCTTTCGAGAGATTTACCTTCCTGTTCTCTCTAATGAACTGCATGGTTTCCCAATTATTCAGGATCATTTGCTCGCTTCTGTCTTTTGGCTTTCGTCCGGTTTGTAGGAGTTCCTTGGCTTTCTTGGTAGTAGTTGCGGCGCCTTCAAGCTGGCTAGAAGCGATCGCTTCGTCCATTAGCGATCTAATGATGTATTGCTCTTTTCCGGGTAATGGACCTGGGTGCTCTGACACAACGTTGCCTCCAGCCCAGACATCGATGTCGTGGAGATGCCTCTGAAGAGAATCCGGTATCCAGTACCAAAATGGCGCTCCTTGTTTATCTGTGAACGGAGCTTGCTTGAAGTTCGCCCGTCTCCCAAGTTTTAATAACGCCCATATCTCCTCATGAGTTAATCCATTTGGTATGGGGAGGTATCTGAAACGGTGCCAGTGGGTGTAGCGTTCATTGGCTTTTTGGATCGTTTGTTGAAATTCAGGCTTGGATCCTAACTCAAAAAACTTCCGCAGCCGCTCTGGGCTTCTGAGTGTCTCAGGGAAATTGGGAGGGGGTACAAGTGCCATATTCGCCAAATACTAAAATGTACTAATAATTTGTATGTTAGTACATTGCAAATGTCAACAAGTACTAAAGTAAAAAAATTTAGCACTAATTAGCATTTAGAATGCAAACCACCTTCATATCAATGCGTTAGAAGCGCTCACTCAAAGCTGACAGAAAGGCCAGACTAGTAGAAGTGGTGTTCTTTACCGGGCCAGAGTCGCCATTTCCGCTGTGGAACAATGACCAGGGCGGCTAATGCTCTCCAATCTAGCCATCGAGAAAGAAAGCAATGCCCTCTCGAGGGCGCGCTACATCGGCTTTAGCAAATATGCCGAAAACAACGAATCACGATGGACCGATCGTTCCAAGAAGAGTGTGAGGCGTAACCTACTTGTTGCCCATAGCAGCTGTGAGCAAGCTGTGCAATGGACCGTGCCCACTCCAGCTCGCTCTTGCATTGGAACGCTCCACGCCAGGCCACCCACGAGAAGAGTAATAGATCGCGGCTTGAATGTAGTTCGAGACCGATCCATAGATCGAAGTTAGAGCCTTTCGACGCGTGTGGGTTCCGAATTGTCCAACATGGATAGCAGCGACAGCCCTTAGCGCATCGTGGCCTTTGGCGTCGACCAAATCCCATGCAACCTTCACCGCAGCATCGCTCGATCTGCCGACTCGGGAAAGTGCGGCTAATACCCAGAGCTTCTGCCAATCAGATGGCAACGCATCTCTCAAGATGCCTAGGAGGAGTTCGTGAACTTCTTCATTTTCCAAGAAGTTCGCTAGGTATGATGCGTAAATCTGCGACATCGAGGGTCGTTTCTTGAAAGAATCCAGCACATGCTTAACCGCATGCTCGCTCCTGGTCTTCGAAAAGATCGGCAGACAAAATCGCTCGATGTTCTCTTCGTGTCCTGGGTAGTCAGAAAGCGAGTCAAAGAGCAAAGTGGTCGCTCGGAGCTCTAATGTCTCCTCGTCAGGCTCTTCGTCGTCCCACTCTGACTGGAATCCATAGTCCACGTCGAGGTCGTCAGTATCGATTTGCTCGGCTATCTCCGCCACAGCGTCAGCGAATAGGGCCTCAAGGTCAGGTTCTTCTGTATTGATTGCCGATTTGTGTCAATCATCAGCCGAAGTTGACCCTTTTATTCTGATGTGAAGTTGCCCCCTCCCCGGGTTGACGGTACATCTGGTTGCGTTAGGCATCTGAATGGCTCGCGGCGCTGACAGGGGACTTGAAGAGCCCCGCCTTCCGCTTCTCTCGCAATCGATAGCTCTCACCTTTAATATTGATCGTGATGGAATGGTGGAGGAGCCGGTCGAGAATCGCCGTGGCGATAACCGGATCACCAAACACGTCGCCCCAGGCGCCGAGGCTTTGATGACTGGTGAGCAGAATCGAGCCCTTCTCATAGCGCCGGGAGATGAGCTGGAAGAACAGATTGGCGCCCTGCCGATCAATGGGGATATAGCCGATCTCGTCAATGATCAAGAGCTGGGGCTGGGCCAGCACCTTGAGCCGGTCCTCCAGTCGGTTTTCGGAGAGCGCTTTGCCGAGCGTCGCGAGGAGGCCCATGGCGGTCGTAAACAAGACGCGGTGGCCCTGCTCACAGGCCGTGATGCCCAGGGCCACGGCGAGATGCGTCTTGCCGACGCCTGGCGGCCCGAGGAACAAGGCATTCTCACCCTGCTCCAGATAGCGCCCGGTGCCGAGTTCGCGGATCAGTTTCACATCAATGGAAGGCTGGACCTTAAAGTCGAAGGTCTCCAGCGTCTTCTGGAACGGGAACCGCGCCATCGCCAACCGCATCGCCAGATGCTTGTCCGTCTTGGCCTGCACCTCACGCCGCAGCACCTCCTCTAAAAAGTCCGTATACGACCGCTCGGCCTTCGCCGCTTGCTCGAGTAAACTCGGCAGTTCTGCGGCGACTTGATAGAGGCGCAGGCGCTGGCAGTGCGCCTGGAGCCGCTCGAGTTGGGGCGTGCTCATGCGGCACCGCCGGGTTCCGCCACCGCGGCATAGAGGGCCAGATCCCGGACCATCACCTCGCCGAGGTCGCCATACCCGGGATCCCACTGGGGCGGCCGGGGCATCGCGGCGGCTCCACCCGGACGCAGCAGCCCGCGATAGTGCGCCCGATCCACGACCACCGCATGGCGGGTGGTTTTGGCATGCCGCGCGATACAGGTTCCCCCATGGAAGATCTCATAGTGGTGACTGGTCTCCTGCACGTGGACGGTCGTCCCGACATATTCCACCGGGACGGAATAGCGCGCAGCCGCGATGGCGACGAGCGCATCAGCCGGCACGCGCCGCAGGCGCACCCGTTCGTAGTGATACGGCGGACGCTGGCCCAGGGGCGTGAGCGTCTCCCGGGCGAACCGTTCGATCGGCCGCTCATGCGTCGTCCCATGGACGCGCTGATCGGCGACCGTTACCGCCCATTCCTGCAGCCAGGCGTTCAGGGCCTCCCAGGAGGCAAAGCGGCGGCCAGCCAGGGCATTGCGCTTCACATATTTGACGCCGCTTTCGACTTTGCCCTTCGTCTGCGCCCGATACGGCTGACAGGCGCGCGGGGTGAAGCCATACCGTCGCGCAAAATCCTCCCAGACCGGATGCCAGAGCACGCGGCCCTCGCGCCGACCTAGGACGAGCGTCCGCGGGTTATCGTAGAGACACTCCAACGGCACGCCGCCAAAATGCTGGAAGGCCCGTTCATGCCCATCGAGCAGCGCACTGAGCCGTTCATGCGGATAGGCCGACGCCCACAGGCGCCGGGAGTACCCGAGGGTGAACACAAAGATGTGGATGACTTCCAGCCGCTCGCCAATCCAGAGGCGGGTTTGGCCAAAATCCACTTGGGCTTGCTGGCCGGGGTGCGTCTCAAACCGCACCGTCGCCACGGTCGCCCACGCCCGATCGGCCCGGAGCGGCTGAATCGCCCGTTGCACTTGTTGATAGGTCCCCGCGAATCCCAACGCCTGCAGTTCCCGATGGAGCACCCGGCTGTTCCAATTCACTTCAGGGCCGCGGCGCTCCAGAAAGCGCCGATAGGGATCGATCTGACAGGGGCGGTGTCCCGGTGGGCGGGGACGCCAGCCCCCCAGCCGTTGCCACCGCTTCACGGTATTGCGGGCCACACCGAGCTCCCGCGCAATGGCTTTGATAGGCTCGCCGCGCTGTAGTCGCGCCAGCACTTCTCGCACGCCGTCTTCTCGCAGCATCCCAGCCTCCTCCGTTGGAGTCGTCTCCCGCGAAGATGGTACTGGGCTCGTCACCGCGTCTGCTAGTTCCATAGGTCTCCTCTCCTGGTGATGGAGAGGGGTTCATTTCACATGATGACAGGGGTCAATTTGGCATGATTACTGACAATTTGGGCATGATGACAGACTTTGCCTCGTTGAGTACCAGGTCATAACTGCGGAGGGTTGGAATGAGTTGTCGAATGAGTTGATCGGCAGCGTCCACATTCTTGAGAAATACATATATGTCATCGACGTATCGGGCAGAGGGCACTCCATAGTCATCCAGGAATTGGTCGATTGGTGCCAAGTAGTAATTGCCAAGCAGATCGGAAGGGTACATACCTTGCAAAATCCCTCGAGAACTTCTTTCTCCTGTATAACTCGTAAGAATCGCCTCAAGCCGGGATGAAAGAGATTTGGGATAGCCGGAGTCATTCAGCAAATTAATCATCGTGTGTTGATTGAGTGAGCCAAAGAAATTCGCAACATCAATTTTGAGGATATAACCTGCGCTCTCCAGCTTTGCATGCCCGGCAAGCGATTTTTGGAGTTCGTTCCAGCATGTTCGTGTCGGAAGGAACATGCTGGCGCTGCCAGCGGGGGCAAGTTGATGGCTAAAGGATCGCTTGGCGTCGGTCTTGGCCTTCACAATCGGCGCGGCCTGGTCCGCCAAACATTGATAGAGTAGACGGTCACGAGGAAGGAGAATACTTCCTGGCCGAGAATAATTAGGTCCAAATCGCTTGGATTGCACGGCGACTCGGATCCGAAAAGACTTCGGAACCTCCATTGTAAGCGGGACACCAGGGCTAAAGTTGCCAGATCTCAATTCGCGCTTCAGGGCGGAGATCAAATCGTTACCCGCTTTGTTGTAAATGAAGCTTAGGTGCGGTGCATAAATAAAATCCGATCGAAGATCCTGAATGACTCGCTGTAGCGCCAAATCCCAGTTGATTTTATTGATCTCCGAAATGTCTAAACCGAATGGCTCACCAGATTTGATATCCGCCATCTCTTCTCTCCTGATCCAGACGTTGGCGCGAATGTAACACAGTTGGGCCCTTAACAAATCGTTACACATAGCGGCAACCGTCGGAAGAGGCATTAGCTTTAGCGCTCCTCGCTACCTTACCTTGGGGTCTTGACATGTTATTAATACTATAATATGTAATATAAAATATGGAGGCTCGCGAAATGAAGTCCGAAGACACAAAAACTGAAACGCTCCAATTTAAGGTGACAGAACAAGAACGCAAGCTCATTGAGAAGTGCGCAGCAGACGAAGGCACGACCGTCTCCAAATATGTGCGCGGAGCCGTCCTGATGAGCCTGGTGATGGATGGCAAGGCCGAGGCGATCAAGATCGTGGCGCGAGAGGTCGGAGAAAAAGCCTTTGGCGTCGTCCGACAGAAGCTTGTCAGACCGACACAGGAAGGACGCTAGCACAGTGCTATCCGTCAGAACATCAAGAGGCAAAGCCGGTCCGCGCCGCATGCCGGCAGGCTGCGGGGCGGAGCGGAATGGCCCCCGTCTTGGTAACACGGGGGCGCTACCCACAGCGCTCTGTACAGGAGTTCGATAGAGTCCATGGATTCGAGCTTCACCTCACCATCGATTGGCTGGCCTTTACCGTCCTGGCGAGCCGTCCCCAAGAGACCATGAAGATGCTTGGCGGGGTCTGGAGCAAGGCCAAAGGCGGCTTCCGAGGCTATCCCTTGTCTTGGATGCGGTCAGACGGCCTGCGCGGGGTCGGCAAACTGGGCACCAATGCCCCTCGTCGCCCGAATGAAATCCATGTGGATCTGTCGGGCGGCCTGGCGTCCGCCCTGACACTGGATCAAATCCGCACCCTGCTCAAGTGGGTGCATAAACAACAGGGCCATGTCACGCGCATCGACTGTGCCTTGGATGATCGAGCAAGAGCGGTGCCGGTCTCGACCATCCGAGAAGCGGTATCGGCAGGCCAATGCGTCACAAGGGCGGCGCAGGTGCGGCATATCGTGTCCAATCTGACGCATGGCACCGGAGCGACAACCGGAGAAACCATGTACTTCGGGAGTCCTCAGAGCCAAACCCTCTTGCGGATTTATGACAAGCGGTTGGAACTCCACAGCAAGGGGCAGGAGAACTATCAGGACTACGGGACGCGATGGGAATTGGAGCTCAAGAAGGATCGTGCCGAACAGTGTGCCAGAGCATTGGCAACGTTAGATGAAGCCGACTGGAAGGAGTTGGTGATAGGCTTGCTGCGCTCTTATGTCGACTTCCGGCAGATCCCGAAGGACGCCGAGGATGAAGAACGGTACCGGGCTCCGATGCTGGAGTGGTACGCCCTCCTGACGGAGGGATTTCAGAAGGGGCGATTGGCCCAGGAGCAGCAGGTGCAGACCCTGCAGAACGTGAAACGATGGGTGAGTGACACCCTGACGCCGATGCTGGCGGTCATTTGTGCCACCCCTGGAGGGGAAGAATGGCTACTGAACGAAATTGTCAGGGGCATTGCTCGGTGGAACGACCGACACCGCAATTTGCTCAAGCAACCCACTCGGTTTCACCGGTCTGCCGGCGGTCACGCGGGCAGCCCATGTTAGGGGGACTGGGGGTGTCGTCAGACTCCCCCGGTGTATCTGCATATGCTTACCGTCAAAGAGCTCTCGGCTTGGCTCAACATCAAAGAATCCACACTCTATCTCTGGGTTTCCAAGAACAAAATCCCGTGCCGTCGCATTCATGGCCTCGTCAGATTTGAACCAGAAGACATTCGGAAGTGGCTCGATGCTTTTGAATCGGCAACAGCAAGCCGCTTACCCGCCCTGAGACGCGACGATACCCGCGACCTAGACCATCTCATTGAAGCGGCGAAATCTGAGGTCTATACTCCCCGCCACGGGGAAACTAGACCGAAATCAGGCCTCATCCAGAAGGAGGATGCAGATGGGGCTGTTTAAGCGCAACAAAGTGTGGTGGATGACGTTTGTCTATCAGGGGCGGCAGATCCGGCGAAGTACCGAATGTACGGACCGCCGACTCGCAGAAGCGGTGCTCGGAAAGATCAAGGTCAAGTTGGTCGAAGGTCGTTACTTCGACCGACTCGAAGAACAGGAACGGACCTTTGAAGAAATGGTCGAGCGTTACGTGGCTGAGCGAGTCGTGGGAGCGAGCCGTCACGGTGAACGACGGGCGCGAGGCGTCCTGGCTCACCTTCTACCGGTGTTTGGCAAAAAGACCTTGGTTCAGGTCACACCGAAGGAGATTGCCGCATACAAGTGGAAACGGCAACAAGCGGGAGCCGCTCCGGCCACCATCGTGAAGGAATTGGCCTTGATGAAGACCGCCTTCAATATCGCCATTCGAGAATGGGAATGGTGCCGAGACAATCCGGTATGCCGGGTGGCGATGGGCAAGGTGAACAATGCCCGCGTCCGGTACTGCGATGACGAGACGCTGGCGAGGATCTACCAAGCCTGTCCGACGTGGTTACAACCGATCGTCATGCTGGCACGCTACACCGGCCTGCGCCGGGAAAATGTGGTGTGCTTGCAATGGGAGCAGGTCGATCTGGCCCGGGGACTCATCATTCTGGATCACACCAAGAACGGGGATCGTTTAGGGATTCCGTTGTGTGATCCTGCGATGAAGACCTTGGAAGCCGTGAGACCCTCCAGACCGCTCGCAAGCGGCCCGGTGTTCCTGCAACACACCGAGGATAAAGAACCGGTGACGACGGATATGGTGACAACGGCCTTTCGGCGAGCCTGTGAGTCCGTAGGCGTGACGAACTTTCGCTTTCACGACCTGCGGCATACCTTTGCCTCAGCGCTCGTGCAGAAGGGCGTGGATCTCTACCGAGTGCAACGGTTGCTCGGTCATCGCGATGGACGGATGACGCAACGCTATGCGCATCTGGCGCCGGAGAATTTGCGGGAAGCGGTGCAGGTGTTTAAGGATGACTATCACAAATTTAGGACAATGCCGGGGGTGGGTCCGACCCGGCTCGTGCTAACTGCCTGAAAAAGTTGGTGGTCCCAACGGGATTTGAACCCGTGTCTGAGCCTTGAGAGGGCTCCGTCCTAGGCCAAGCTAGACGATGGGACCAGGCAGGTCGATGGACTGACGTGCAAAGAGCTGGGACTGTACCACAGCGGGTTTTTGCTTTTCAAACGGCGGGCGGGCACCGCGGACTATTACTTGAACGAAGCACAAAATTGGCCTAGAGTACGCCCATGCTTGTGAGGTCTCGCCATACTCGCAGCCTGACCGTATCAGGATTGTTCATCGTCTTGCTCAGCGTGGCCGGTTGCGGGGCCAGCTTTCTAGAGGGAACGGTCGCTCCACCTTACTCCAGTGCCTGGGCCAAATGCGGCGCCACCACGAAGGTGCGCGTGAAGCCGCCGCAATCGACGGTGACCGTTTCGTACTCCGAACCGACGACCGGCACGGACGGCAAGCCGCTCACCAACCTCGCCTATACCACTGTTTACTACAACGCCGGGGAAGGGCCGGTGATCGCCAAGATCGTTCCGGCTTCCCAGAAAACCGGTGGAGGCTCCGTCTCCCAGTCCATCACGATCCCCGTCCAAGGCTCCTCCGACCAAGAGGTGACGGTCTGTGTCACCGCGACCGACTCGGATGAGCGCGAAGGCCCCGCTTCCCCGTAAGCTTGCGCCCACTACGGGCTTGACAGCGCCCCCCTAAGAGCCTACGTTGCAGCAGCTCGTGGCCCTCGGCGCCTCTGACCACTACGGTCGTTAGGCATGGAATTACGAAACCCGGAAACCCCGAACCCTTTCCGGTCGCTCGAACCGGATCGACAGAAGCACAGTTTGGAAATTCGCCTGGGGTCGAACATCTTTCGCAACACGAACGGCGTGCTGCGAATCCAGGGGAAGGAACAGCTGGTGCTCGAACTCAACCCCGAACATGGCCGCATCCTACTGACCATCGATTTGTACGACGGCAGCGGCAACCATGTGGCCCACTTGCGTCGCAACCGCTGGGCCTTCAATGACGGCAACCGCTTCGCCCTGAGCACCAGCGATTCGCCGCCCACGCTGTTTCCTAATCTAGCGTGGTTGAAAGTGACCGATCAGGAGACCGGCGAGACCGTTCTGGAAACGGCCGTGGCGCCGGGCGAAAAGATTCAGGTCGCAACGGGAAAGTTTTACTCACACCGTGGCCAACTCGTCGAAATTACGTCGCATTACTGCCGGATCGGCTCGACGCAGACCCTGTTCGGGGATGTCTTCGAGGCGCGCGGCGGAACGGCGGTACTGGGCTAGCATGCCCGATCTTCCCCGACCGACCATTCACGCCTTCCTGGCCTGCGATTACGTCATTGAGGACAGCCTTACGAGGAAGCGCTCCCTGATCGGCATTTTCACCCACCTACAAGCCGCGAGTTTTCCCTTTCAGCACCAACAATTGGGCCTGTACTTCTGCATGACCGACGCGGAGGGCACGTACCATTTCGACATCGACCTGGTGTACCTTCCTACGGAGGAACTGGTGTGCCGCGCCTCGCTCCCCCACGTCGCCATCCCCAACCGGCGGCAAATGTCGGACGTGGGGATCAATATCCCCGTCTTGGTCTTTCCTGCTCCAGGCCGCTATGAGTTTCGCTTGCACGTGGAGGGGCAGGTGATCGCGCGGAGCGAGTTCTCCGTAGTGCAGACTGTCCCTCCGCCCGGCCACCAGGCTTCACCACGCCCGTCATGAGGGGATGAGCCGCGCGAGGAGCGTGCGAGGGATGTTGAGCGGTCAGAAGGCCGTGGCGTTGGTCAGGCAGGCTTCGACGAATTCATCCTCGCCCTTGCGGCAGGCTTGTGCGCGCTTGTCCTTGTCGTCAAAGAGCGGCACCGACATTTCCCCCACCGTGGCGTAACAGTCCTTCTTGAAAGGCCCGTCCAGACTCCGACAGAGCGCCAACCCTGGATCGGGGCTGGCGTCCGTCAGGATAAAATCCTTGACCGCGCCGATGAAGCATTGGCGGATCTGATCGCCTTGGCCGAGTCGGCACAGTTCGTTGACCCGAGCGGCATCGCGGAGCGTATACCCGCTGATATCCCGCCCCAGACTCCGATAACAGGTCGTCTGGTGTTCTCCCTCCACCCGCGCGCACTGGGCGAAGGCCTGGGCGAAATCATAATTCAGGAAGGTGAGGATCGTCGAGGTTTGCATGAGGTAACAGGCGCGCAGGTATTTTTCGGCCAGGACGGAGCAGGGGTAGAGCAGATCCTGGGGGTTTAAGAAACTGGTCGGAGCATGCTCGTGGTGGTGATGGGCAGTGGACACCTGCGTTTGCCGAGCCTGCTGGAACGTCACGATATTTTCCATGAACACGCCGCCGTAACAGGACTCGCGGTCCCAGCTGCCGGGCAGCGCGTCGCAGAAGGCGAGGCTTTTCAGGACATCGTAGCGAAATTGAATGGTTAAGCCATGTCCCAGCCCGTGCAGACAGTTGTACCGCTGAAACGAGTAGGCCGACACCGTCTCACTGATGGGGCACACCGGAAGAATATGCTCCGGTTCGACAGTGGTGAGGCTGCTCAGATAGGCCTGCAACACGCCATGGTAACAGCCGGACCAAAATACATCGCGACAATGGGCCATGGCCTGAGGCGCAGAGCCATAGCGCACGAACGAGCGTTGCCCGATGTGGTGAACCAGCGGATGGGCCTCCCGCAACGCTTCAGGATCTTGCGCGGTAATCTGCTCCAACTCCGTGAGCGCCCGCTCCGTTCCCTCAAGCTGCAGCACCGTTTCCAGGTGCCCCTGGTAACAGCGCATCTTGACCTCGAACGACAAGGGACGGCAGGCCCCCGGCAGTGCCGGTTCTTCGGCATGCAGTACGCCGGCCCACAATACACCGGACACAATCAGCCACATCCACCCGAACCGGCGACAGTTCATCACCCATACTCCTTGTCGGCTTGTGACAGGACGATCTTCTTTTCGCGCAGAGGTGTTATCCTACGGCAGTCTATGCGATCCCGCTAGAGAAAATCGACTCGACCGCCTCTTCTGTGATAGAACGAGGCGCGATCACGACCATGTCCAACAGCCCAGAATCCCCATCACGCTCCGACTTTATCCGTGAGGTCGTGGCAGCAGACCGCGCCGCCGGCAAACATGCCGGTCGCGTCGTCACCCGGTTTCCGCCCGAACCCAACGGCTATCTCCATATCGGCCATGCCAAATCCATTTGCTTGAACTTCGGCATCGCCGCCGAGAATCCCGGCGGGGTCTGCCACCTGCGGATGGATGATACCAACCCCACCACGGAAGATCCTGAATATGTGCAGGCCATTCAGGACGACGTGCGGTGGTTGGGGTTCGACTGGCAGGACAAGCTGTTCTTCGCCTCCGATTATTTCGAGCGGCTGTACGGCTTTGCGGTGCTCCTCATCAAGAAACAACTCGCCTACGTGGACAGCCTCAGCGCCGAAGAAATGCGCCGCCATCGCGGCACGTTGACGGAGCCGGGCACACCGAGCCCCTATCGCAGCAGGAGTGTCGAGGAAAACCTGGACCTCTTTCAGCGCATGCGGTCAGGTGAATTCCCGGACGGGGCGCACGTACTCCGAGCCAAGATCGACATGGCCTCACCCAACATCAACCTGCGCGACCCCGTGCTCTATCGCATCCGCCACGTCGCTCACTACCGCACCGGCGCATCCTGGTGCATCTATCCGTCCTATGATTTCGCGCATCCCCTCTCGGATGCGATCGAAGGCATCACCCATTCGATCTGCACGTTGGAATTCGAAGACCATCGCCCCCTCTACGACTGGGTCGTCGAGCAGTGTGAGACGTCGCAACGCCCGCAGCAGATCGAGTTCGCCCGGCTGAACGTCAGTTTTACCGTCATGAGCAAACGCAAGCTACTGGACCTGGTGGAGCGCAAGCTGGTTGACGGCTGGGACGATCCGCGCCTTCCCACGCTCAAGGGCCTCCGCCGCCGCGGATTTACGCCTGAGGCGCTCCGCGCCTTTTGTGAGGCAATCGGCGTGGCGAAACGGGATGCCGTCGTCGAGGTGCAGCTCCTGGAACATTTCGTTCGGGAAGATCTCAACAAGCGCGCGCCCCGAGTCATGGCCGTGCTCCGCCCCCTGCGCGTGGTCATCGAAAACTATCCTGAAGGGCAGGTCGAGCAATTGGAGGCCGTGAACAATCCGGAAGATCCGTCGGCAGGGAGAAGGCCGGTGCCCTTCTCGCGCACGCTCTATATCGACCAAGAAGACTTCAGGGAAAATCCTCCGAAACAGTTCTTCCGCCTAGCGCCAGGGCGCGAAGTCCGCCTCCGTTATGCCTACATCATCACATGCGTGGGGGTCATCAAGGACCCGACGACCGGCGAGATCACCGAGCTGCGCTGCACGTACGATCCGGACACCAAGAGCGGCGGCCCTCAGGCGCAACGCAAGGTGAAGGCGACGATCCACTGGGTATCTGCGCCACATGCCGTGGATGCAGAGGTCCGACTGTATGATCGTCTCATGCTCACGGATCCCGGTAAGATTCCCGTCGAAGACGACTGGACCACCCACCTCAATCCCCACTCCCTCGAACGGCTCTCGGCTTGCAAAGTAGAGCCCAGCCTGGCGACGGTTTCCCCCGGGACGAGGCTGCAATTTGAACGTGTCGGATATTTTTGTGCCGATCCGGACTCCGCACCAGGCAAACCTGTCTTCAACCGTACCGTGACGCTCAAAGACGCCTGGGCCCGAATCGAAAAGGGCCAGCCCACAGGCTAAGCAAGCGCCCTCTCAGCCGTCACGTCGTGAAGTGAGCACCCCCGCTTATGGCCGGCAACATCCTGTTGAGTTGCGAATCGATCAGCAAGGGTTATGGCGTCCGCACCCTGTTTGCGGATCTGTCGCTCGCGCTCTTCGAGGGAGACCACGTCGGCGTGATCGGCCCGAATGGCTCAGGCAAGTCCACGCTGTTGAAGATTCTGGCCGGGCTTGAGATCCCCGATCGCGGGACCCGCACGCTCCGCCGCCACACCCGCGTCGGCTATGTGCCGCAGGAACCCAGCTTCTCCGCGGACTCCACCGTTGAACAGGTCCTCCAACAGACGCTCGTGGAGGAAGGACTCGATCCCCACGAACAGGGCGGTCGAATCGCGCGCGCGCTCAGCATCGGCACCTTTGCCGCCCCCGATCAAACGGTCGACACTCTGTCCGGAGGCTGGCGGAAACGGCTCGCCATCGCCCAGGCCCTGCTGCTGGAGCCGGATGTCCTGTTGATGGACGAACCGACCAATCACTTGGACCTCGAAGGCATTCTCTGGTTGGAAAGGCTCTTGACGCAACGTGCGAAGGCCTTTCTCGTCATCAGCCACGACCGGCGGTTTCTCGAATCGATCGCGACGCGCATGGTGGAACTCAATCGCTGTTATCCCAGCGGCTGCTTTGAAGCGCGCGGCCGCTACAGCGACTTTCTCGAACAACGTGATGCGCTCCTGCAGGCGCAGGCCGAGTACCAATCATCGTTGGCGAACCGTGTACGACGCGAGATCGAATGGCTGCGCCGTGGCCCCAAGGCTCGTACGACCAAGGCGAAGGGTCGCATCGACGCAGCCGGAAAGCTCATCGACGAGTTGGACCAGGCAGAAGCTCGCGCAGCCCAAGCAACTGTCGAGATCGACTTCTCCGCGTCAGGACGAAAGTCCAAGCAGCTGATCGTGGCGCACCAGGTCACAAAACGGTTCGGCACCCACGCCATCGTGACCAACCTCGATCTGCTCCTCGGTCCAGGGACACGCCTGGGACTTCTCGGGCCCAACGGCAGCGGAAAGACGACGGTGCTCCAGTTGCTGGCCGGCACCTTAAAGCTGGATGAGGGCTCGATCACGAGGGCCGAAGGTCTCCGCATCGTGTCGTTCGAGCAGCATCGCGATTCACTCGATCCCGCCGCCACGTTGCGACGAGCGCTGGCTCCATCCGGAGACGCCGTGATCTATCAAGGCCGCTCCATCCATCTCGCCTCCTGGGCCAAACGTTTTCTCTTTCGTCCGGAGCAGCTGGACCTACCAGTCTCCCGGCTCTCCGGCGGAGAACAGGCCCGGTTGCTGATCGCACGCCTCATGCTGCAACCGGCAGACGTGCTCATTCTCGACGAGCCCACCAACGACCTGGATATCCCAACCCTGGATGTTCTGGAAGATAGCCTGCTCGAATTCCCCGGAGCACTCGTCTTGGTCACCCATGACCGCTGGTTGCTGGATCGTGTCTCCACCATCCTCCTCGCCTTGGACGGCACCGGACGGACCGACTGGTTCGCCGATTATGCCCAGTGGGAAAGCGCGCAGGAGCGAGCCGGTGGATCCGCCCCGGAATCCAAAAGTGACGGGCGTAGTGCCGTCCAGAACGAGACCACCTCGGCGATTCCCGCGCGCAAACCCAAGAAGCTGAGTTATCGCGAGCAAAAAGAGTGGGGCACGATCGAGGACAATATTCTGAAAGCGGAGAAGCAGGTCGCAGCCTGTGAAGCGGCCCTCCATGATCCGGCGATTATTTCGGATGCGGGGGAATTGCAGGCCCGTGGACAGGCACTGGCCGCTGCCCAGGCCGAAGTGGATCGGCTCTATGTCCGGTGGGCTGAACTGGATCAAAAGCGGGCGCAACTCCAGGAGAATTGATGGAGGCAGGCTTATTGGCTGGGGGACTAGGAATCGAACCTAGGTAGCCAGCTCCAAAGGCTGGCGTCCTACCGCTAGACGATCCCCCAGCGCGGTACGGAACCAATCCAGACGCAGTTTCGGATCGCAGGGTGTGGGAAATTTTGGCTGGGGGACTAGGAATCGAACCTAGGTAGTCAGATCCAGAGACTGACGTCCTACCGCTAGACGATCCCCCAACCGGTCCACACAGTAATATAAGCCTCTCTGCCTCGTCAAGATCGAGGCCGATTCCGGTGCACGGATTCAGGCGCGCGAAGCCCGTTGGATTGCCCCGCGGAGGCGGCGAAGAGTTCGCTCGCGCCCCAACACCTCCATCACCTCGAAGAGCCCGGGACTGGCGGTCCGACCGGTCAAGGCCACACGGACCGGCTGCGCCAGCTGCCCCATTTTGAGGCCTTCTGCTTCGACCACCTGCTTAAAGGCCGCTTCCCATTCCTTCTTCGAGAAGATCGGCATCGCCTCGAACCGCTCGACCAGTTTCGTCAGAGCCGGCACCTGGGCCGCAGTCAAAAACTTTTGGGCTGCCTCCGCGTCGAAGGCGACGGCCTCGCCGAAGTACGGCAAGACCCACTGCACCATTTCGACGAGAGTCTTCGTTCGCTCGCGTACTAAGACGACCAGCCGAGCCAACCACTCCTCCGACACGGCCTCGACGGCTTCTTTCAGCCCCGCCTGTTCCAGCATCGGCACCAACGCCTGCGCAACCTGATTGGGGGGGCTCGCCTTGATGTATTCGGCATTGAGCCACAACAACTTATCCGGGTTAAACACGGCCGCCGAAGTCTGCACGTTCTTCCAGGAAAACTTCTCGATCAATTCATCCCGCGAAAAGATCTCTTGGTCCCCATGCGACCAGCCCAAGCGCGCCAGGTAGTTCACCATGGCATCCGGCAGATAGCCCATCTCTTTGTAGGCCATGATCGAGGTCGCGCCATGGCGCTTCGACAACCGCGCCTTATCCGAGCCCAAAATCATCGGCAGATGGCCAAACCGCGGAAGCGGAAATCCCAGTGCTTCAAAGATAGGTATCTGCCGCGGCGTATTGGTCAAGTGATCGTCCCCACGCACGACATGGGTAATCCCCATCAGGCCGTCGTCCACTACCACCGAGAAGTTATAGGTCGGATAGCCGTTGGAGCGCAGGATGATGACATCGTCCAAAATCTGGTTGTCGAACACCACCCGGCCCTTGATTAGGTCGTCGATGACGGTCTGGCCCTCTTGTGGGGCCTTGAATCGCAACGCCGCCTCTCCGGCAGGTTTGCTCAGACCGCGCCCTCGACAGCGCCCGTCGTACTTGGGCGATCGCCCCGCGGCCTCCGCCTCCTTCCGGCGCGCCTCGAGTTCCTCCGCGGTGCACACGCACCAGTAGGCTCGCCCTTCGTCGAAGAGCCGCATGGCATGGGCGCGATAGAGGTCCATGCGCTCGGTTTGTCTGAACGGGCCCTCATCCCAATCCAGTGCGACCCATCGCATCCCATCGAGAATGGCTTGAATGGATTCATCCGTCGATCGACTTTGGTCCGTATCTTCGATCCGAAGCACGAACACGCCGTTCTGCTGCCGTGCGAACAGCCAATTGAATAATGCCGTCCGCACCCCACCGATATGGAGATATCCCGTCGGACTGGGTGCAAACCGGACCCTGACCTGACTCATCGCGTCACCGTGCGGTTGATGGAGCGTGGAGGAACGGAAAACAGCGGGGCATCTATAACATGGGACCGAGGGGATGTACAGAACGCGGCAGTTTCATTCTGAAACGGTTTTTGTTATGTACAGAGCATGGCCGAACCAACCAGAGTCGCCGACATCATTTCTCTGATCCCCTTGACGCCCCACACGACGGAACTCGTGCTTCGCCCCGTCGAGGGCCCGATGTCGTTCAAGCCCGGTCAGTGGATCTCCCTGCAGTTGCCGGTTGGAGACCATCCCCCACTCAATCGCGCCTATTCGCTGGCGGAACCGCCTTCCTCTACCGGTCACCTGACGCTGGTCTTTGACCATGTCCCGGGAGGAAAGGGATCAGGGTATCTGGGCTCACTCAAGCCAGGCGACCAACTGTCGTTCTCCGGCCCCTACGGGCACTTCTTGCTTCCTGATTCCCCGTCCACTGCGCTGCTGTTGGTAGGACGCTACTCGGGGTTGGTGCCGCTTCGCTGCATGATCCGATCGATGGCGGCGCAAGGGACCTTGCCTTCAACCACGTTGATTGCGCAAGCCCCCAGTGGCGCAGAGCAGCTCTATCATGAAGAGTTTCTGGCCCTAGCGGCGGCACAGTCCGACTTCCACTACCTCAGCTTTGTGACCGAGGACCCAGCAGCACCTGCGACCGCGGACGCAGTCAAACAGACTGCGGGGAACGGACACAGGGTGACCCCCTTGATTGCAGGGATCAAGGCCTTTGCCCGCCCCCTACGGGCACTCTTGATGGAGCTGGGGTACGACCGAAAGGAAGTAAAACTCGAAACCTACGACTAACCGTGGGACGACGAGGCTTCAGCACGCGAGGATCAATGTCCCTCCTTCACCAGGTTCTTATTGACCGCCGGAATTTCTACCACCACATCAGCCGAGCCGTTCGGGACACACTGACATCCCAGCCGAGACTGTAATGTAGTGACGGGCGCTTCATCCAACTGATCGAACTCATCGTCCGTTCCTTCGTTGCAGGTCTCCAGTCCCTTTTTCACCATGACATGGCACGTGGAGCAGGCACAGACGCCGCCGCAGACATGTTCCAACTCGACTCCATTTCCCATCGCGATATCGAGGATGCTGCCGGGCAGCCCCGTGTGACCATAGGGAATCCTGTCGGGCTGTACGATCACCTCTCGCTCGCTCTTGTCGGGGAAGATGAAGGTCACACGGTACGCCTTCGTCGGTAACTCCACCTCAGCTTTTTGGATATAGGGATTGGTCCCGCCCATGGTGCTTCGCCCCTTTCTCGTAAACGTGGTCCCAGCTCTCTTGACAGCCCAAAAGATCGCATGATAGCTTTTAGGCGACTCTTTTGATCGGAGATCATTATAGTCTCCGACTTTATGGATCGGCAATAGTCCCATGCTGAAATTATCGAAAAAGGCGGACTACGGGTTGATGGCACTGCAACACATTGCTTCCAACCAATATGGAGATGTGGCGCGCGCACGCGTGGTCAACACCAAAGAGATCGCCGAGGAATACCACATACCAGTCGAATTGTTAGCCAAGGTCCTCCAGACCCTCTCGAAGAGCGGCTTGATCGAAAGCCACAACGGACCCAAAGGCGGGTACCTTCTCGGCAAAAGCCCGCGAGAGATCACCATCGCCCAGGTCTTGGAAAGCCTCGAAGGCCCTCTTGGAATTATGGATTGTTCGCACGAACGGGACGGTGACGTTTGCATGCAGCGGGAACACTGCAATATCCGAACACCGCTGCTCAAGATTCAAAGCAGTATTTATCAGATGCTGAACAGTATGACACTGCAGGACATGATGGGAGGCACGCCGCTCATCACCATCCAATCTGTCACGACGACACAAGAAGGAGTCGAGCGATGAAGTTCCCGATTTATTTGGACAATCATTCCACCACCCCGATGGATCCGCGCGTGCTGGAAGTTATGCTTCCCTATTTCACAGAAAAATTCGGCAACGCCGCCAGTCGGAACCATGCGTTCGGTTGGGAGGCTGAGGAGGCGGTGGAGAACGCCCGGAAGCAGATTGCCAAGCTGATTCACGCGGATGCCAAGGAAATCGTCTTTACCAGCGGCGCAACCGAATCCGACAACCTAGCCTTGAAGGGCGTGGTCGAGATGTACCACGAGAAGGGTGACCACATCATCACTTCAGCCACGGAGCATCGTGCGGTGCTCGATACCGCCAAGGCCTTGGAAGCCAAGCGAGGGATCAAGGTCACCTATCTGCCAGTCGATAAGTTCGGCATGGTCAATCCGGAAGATGTGCGGAACGCCATTACCGACAAGACCATTTTGATCTCCGTCATGTTCGCCAACAATGAGATCGGCACCATCAATCCGGTCAAAGAGATCGGAAAGATCGCCAAGGAGAAGGGCGTGCTCTTCCATTGCGATGCCACGCAAGGGGTGGGCAAGGTTCCTATCAACGTCCAAGAGATGGGAATCGACCTCATGTCCTTCACCGGCCACAAGATTTATGGCCCCAAAGGCATCGGCGCCTTGTATGTCCGAAAAAAGAATCCGCGCGTCCGCATCGCGGCTCAAATGGATGGGGGCGGTCACGAGCGCGGCATGCGGTCCGGCACCCTCGCCGTTCCCTTGATCGTGGGTTTCGGGAAAGCCTGCGAATTGTGTGAACAAGAAATGGCGCAAGAAGCCGCCCGCTTGACCACCATGCGCGACCGACTCCACAAGACCATCACCACGGCGCTTGAGGATGTCTATCTCAATGGCCATCCCACTGAGCGGCTGCCAAACAACCTGAATCTGTCCTTCGCGTATGTCGAAGGAGAATCGCTGTTGATGGGATGCAAGGAGATTGCCCTTTCCTCTGGCTCCGCCTGTACATCTGCAACCTTGGAGCCCTCGTACGTGCTACGTGCCTTGGGCGTCGGAACCGAACTGGCGCATTCCTCCATCCGGTTCGGCCTAGGGCGGTTTTCGAAGGACGATGAAGTTGACTACGCGGCCACACGCATTATTGAGACCGTGACCAAGCTCCGAGAGATGTCGCCCCTGTATGAAATGGCGAAGGAAGGCATCGACTTGAAGTCCGTCCAGTGGGCGGCACACTGATCAACACTCAATCGAATCGTCACCCATAATATTTCGGAGGACCCCATGGCCTACAGCGATAAAGTCGTCGATCATTTCAACAACCCCCGCAACATGGGCAGCTTCAAGAAAGATGAGGAAGGTGTCGGGACAGGCATGGTAGGCGCGCCCGAATGCGGCGACGTCATGAAACTGCAGATCAAGGTGCAGAACGACACAATCGTGGACGCTAAATTCAAAACATTCGGCTGCGGATCGGCTATCGCCAGTTCCAGCCTCGCCACGGAGTGGTTGAAGGGAAAGACAGTTGAAGAGGCCGCCCAAATCAAGAACACGGATATCGTGCAGGAGCTCAATCTCCCGCCGGTCAAGATCCACTGCTCGGTCCTGGCGGAAGACGCCATCAAGGCCGCGTTGGCTGATTACAGGAAGAAGGCCGAAACTCAGGTACCCGCAGCCGAAGGACAAACGAAGTAACACATCCTGTCCAACAAGGAGCCAGTACGATGAATACTCCCGATACGACCACACCAGCCCCTGTCGTTACGCTCAGTGAATCGGCCGTCAAGGAAGTGAAGCGGTTGATCAATGTGCAGGGTATGACGGAGGGCGGACTCAGGCTGGGCGTCAAAGGCGGCGGATGTTCCGGTCTCAGCTACACCATCAATTTCGACGACAAGATCGGGCAATACGATGCCGTCTATGACATTGAAGGGATCAAGGTCATCGTCGACGCGAAGAGTGCCATCTATCTTCAGGGCACTCAGTTGGATTTCCAGAAGGATTTGATGGGCGGGCAATTCAAGTTCGTGAATCCCAACGCCAACAAGACCTGTGGCTGCGGCGAATCGTTCTCGGCCTAAACGTCAGCGACCGCTCGAACGTGGGCACAAGGCGCCTCGGCAAAGGACCCGTGATGGAACAGACCTCGAAAGTCGGAAGCTCTCGCACCGAACTCCAGATGGCGCGCAGCATGTGCTGGCATTGCCAATCGGAAGTCACAGGGGAATATTTCTGTGACCGCTGCGTGAAAGTCCAGCCTCTCTCCAAGGAACTGGACTATTTTACCTGCCTGGGCCTGCCTCGATTCTTGACGATCGATGCCAGTAGCCTCGAAAACAAGTTCTATGAAATGAGCCGCTCCTTTCACCCTGACTTCTATCAGACGAAGACGGACACCGAGCGCACCATCAGCTTAGGGAACTCCGCCCTGCTGAACACGGCCTATCGCACGTTGAAGGACCCCATTCAACGAGCCGAATACTTGGTCCGCCTGGAGGCTGGCGCTGCCAAGGAGATCAGAAATTCACCGCCAGCTGACCTCTTCGAGGAGATCCTTTCCCTGCAGGATGATTTGGAAGAGTTTCGAGCAGCGGCAACCCAACCTTCGACGGATCTCACAGAACTGAAAGCGAAGCTCCAGTCCGATCGGGAAACGCTGGAGGGACGGCAGCAGGACATGGAATCCAAACTCTTTGACCTCTTCGAAACCTGGGACCGCTTACAACGGCAAGGAGAACCCACGGAGGCCGTGCGGGCCAAGAAAGAAGCGGTCCTCAAGGAGATGCGCGAACTGCTGTCCAACCGCACCTATGTCCGCAACATCGTCAACGATCTCATTGCAACCGTTGGATAACCGCACCCATGACTCGAATCGTCGGTATTGATCTCGGCACTACCAATTCACTCATCGCCTACATGGACGGCAAGGCGCCTCGAATCATTCACGGGCGCAATGAACGATCGATGGTTCCGTCCGTCGTCGCCTTAACCGACAACGGCCTCATCGTCGGCGATTCGGCCAAAGAGCATCTCGTCCGCAACCCGAATCGCACGATCTACTCCGTCAAACGATTCATGGGTAAGGGGTTGGCGGATGTCGAAAACGAACTCCCTTATTTCCCTTACAAGCTGCACGAGCAAGGTGGTGTGATCCGCATCACGATCGGCGACAAGAGTTACTCTCCCCCCCAAATCTCCGCCATGATCTTGAAGGAGCTTAAGCAGAGGGCGGAAGCGTACCTGGGGGAAAGCGTCACCAAGGCCGTCATTACCGTCCCGGCCTACTTCAACGACAGCCAACGTCAAGCCACGAAGGATGCCGGTATGATTGCCGGATTGGAGGTGCTGCGGATTATCAACGAGCCGACGGCCGCCTCTCTGGCCTATGGCCTGCAAGCACGCACCCAAGGCACCATCGCGGTGTATGACTTGGGCGGCGGCACGTTCGACATCTCGATCCTAAAGTTGAAGAACGGAATTTTTGAAGTCTTGGCGACGAATGGGGACACGCACCTGGGTGGCGACGATTTCGACCGTGTTCTCGTGGATCTGCTGGCAAAGGACATTCTCCAGAAACAGGGCCTCGATATCTCGCTCTATCCTGATTCGATGCAAAGCCTGCGACTGGAAGCCGAGCGAACAAAGATTCGGCTTTCCGATGCGCAAGCCGCCACCATCATGCTGGAATTGCCCGACGGCAAAGGGCCCTACCGGCGTGATCTCACGCGCAGCCAGCTGGACGAGCTGACGCTGCCGCTGGTCGAACGATCCCTGGGCCCTTGCCGTATGGCCCTGAAGGATGCCGGACTTGCTCCCAACGATATCGACGAAGTGGTGCTGGTGGGGGGATCCACCAGAATGCCGCTGGTCCGCCGACAGGTCCAGGCCCTCTTCGGAAAGCCCCCCCATTGCGATTTGAATCCCGATGAGGTGGTGGCGCTTGGGGCAGCAGTGCAGGCGGATATCCTCTCCGGCGGCACCACCGACATGTTGCTGCTGGACGTAACGCCGCTCTCGCTCGGGATTGAAACGATGGGCGGAGTCATGAGTTCTCTCATCCGTCGCAACACCACGATTCCCACCAGCGCGAAGGAAATGTTTACGACGTACGTCGACGGCCAGACCTCAGTCGATATCCATATTCTGCAGGGCGAACGCGAACTCGTGAAGGACAATCGAAGCCTGGCTCGCTTTCAATTGAAGATGCCGCCGCTACCGGCCGGCGTACCCCGCATCGAGGTCACCTTCCTCATCGATGCGAACGGAATTTTGAACGTCTCGGCCCGGGATGTCAGGACCGGCGCGAGCCAGTCGGTCGCCGTGAAGCCCTCGTATGGCCTCTCGGACGAAGAGGTCGAACGGATGATCGGCGAGTCCTTCAAATTCGCCGCGCAGGATTTCAAGGCCCGGCAACTGATCGAAGCCCGCAATGAAGCTGAGGCG
>JANRMQ010000019.1:0-49149 GCA_040981125.1 Nitrospira sp. | reverse complement strand
GGCGTGCCGTTCGGCAGCCAATGCTCCCATCTATCTACAGCAGGTTGGCGAGCACGCGGAGAAACGACGCGCCCGACGAGCCGCGGAAATCTATTCTCGACGAGCCTTTGTGCACCAGCAGACGCGATCTGCTCAAGAACCGGCATGCATGATGATGCAAAGGAAAAGGAAGCACCAGGAAACGGAGCGGCGGACACAGCGTCGAACGCCGGCTACGCGTCTTGCTTGCGGGGCTCTCGAAGACCATGGCGCTTCACCATGCGTTCAACAGTCTTGCGGTCCACGCCGGCTTCCTGAGCCGCATTGGACATGTGCCAGTCATGGCGCTTGAGCAGATCGAGGAGGAAATTGCGTTCAAATGAACGCACGACTTCCTGCTTGGCTTGTTTGTAGGAAGCGGCTTCCTGAAGAGGAGATCCATCCGGCCGCGCCGCAATGATCCGCTCCGGGAGATGCTCCACGCAGATGATCGGCCCATCGGCCAGCGCCGCCGTCCGCTCAATGACATTGTGGAGTTCCCGGACATTACCGGGCCAGGCATACTCCTTCAGAAGCGCCAGCGTGGCCGGATCGAATGCCGGCGCGCGATCAGGATCGGCGCCGCCGCGGGCGGTACAGCGTTGCAGAAAGGCCCGCGCCAACAGCTCCACATCGCCTTCGCGGTCCCGAAGCGGAGGCAGCACGATCGGAATGACGTTCAGACGATAATACAGATCTTCTCGGAATTGTTTTTCACGACAAGCCTCTTCGAGATCGCGGTTGGATGCGGCAATGACCCGGACATCGATATCGGCATACCGCGTCCCGCCGACCCGCCGAACATGCCGTTCCTGCAGCACGCGCAACAAGCGCGATTGTAAGGTCGGACTCATCCCGCTTACTTCATCCAAAAAGACCGTCCCGCCGTCGGCCACCTCGAACAATCCGGGCTTGGCGGCGTGCGCGCCGGTGAAGGCGCCTTTCTCATGGCCGAATAATTCCGATTCCAGAAGAGTATCGGGCAACGCGACACAATCGACCGGCACAAACGGCCGGCCGGCCCGCTCGCTTTGATCATGGATCGCCCGCGCCGCCAACTCTTTACCGGTCCCGCTTTCACCGTAGATGAGAATGTTGGCGTCCGTCTTGGCCACCTTCGCGATCAGGTCTTTCACCTCCAGGATTGTGCGGCTCTGCCCCAGAATGAGCCCTGCCGCTTTATTGTCTTCCGCACCGGATACTGGCTGCCGGTCGAGTTCCTCCCAACCGGACACCCGTTCGCCGTTCTCTTCCGATTCGCCGAACGCCCGCCTGGTGATCTCCTCCAGATCCTTGCTCGTATACGGCTTCAGGATGTAATCCAGCGCGCCCAGTCGCATCGATTCCACGGCGGTCTGCACGGTCGCATAGGCGGTCAACAGCACGACCTTGATGGCGGGATCGACTTTCTTGGTCTGGGCCAACACTCCCATTCCGTCGAGACCCGGCATGCGGAGATCGGTGAGAACCAGTTCGGGACGTTCCTCCTGAATCCGCTGTACCGCGCGGACCGGATCGTTCTCCGTCAGACATTCATGTCCCAGACGGCTCAGCATGCGGCGGCAGTTGTCCAACGCGTCGACTTCGTCATCGACGATCAATATCTTGCCTGTTCCCATCCGGCCTCCTGTTGCGACTCAGACACGGCCGCCAGCGCAGGCAGAAAGACCGACGCCACGGCGCCGCGCTGGCCGTTCGTAATCGCCAGCCGTCCGCGATGATCGGCGACGATTCCATAACTCAAAAATAATCCCATTCCCGTCCCGTGACTTTCCGCCTTCGTCGTAAAAAATGGCTCGAAGATTCGCCCGAGCTGGTCCTCCGGAATGCCTGGCCCCGAGTCGCTCACCGTCACCGTGACCCAGTCTCCGTCTGGGCCCGCCGTTTGCTCGGACCGAACCGTGACGAGGCTCGGCTGCGTGCCCTCCGCGGCCGCGTCAAGCGCATTGTTCATCAGGTTCAGCATGACGGTTTCGAGCCGATCGCGATCTCCCATGATCGGAGGCAGATCCGCCGCCAAGACCGTCTCAAGGCCGATGTTCTTCGCGACGGCTCGTTCCTTCACGACCTCGATGCTGGACCGAAGCACACAATTCACGTCGATCGGCTTGAGAATCGTCGCAGCGCCTCGGGACGAGGCCAACATGCTTTTTGTGACCCGTGAAATGCGGTCGGCCTGCGACCGGATGGCCTGTAGATCCCGCCGCAAATCCTCCGGCAGGTCCAGGTGGGCCGCATCCGTCTCGATGCACTCGATGCGATTCAGGATGATGCCGAGCGGATTGTTGATTTCGTGCGCAATGCCTCCCGCGACTTTGCCGAGCGTGGCCAGACGCTCCGTAAATTGAAGCTTTTTCAGATGCTGCGTCACCTCGGCGGTTTTCTCCTCGACCCGGCGGGCAAGATCCGCATTGAGCGCTTCCAATTCCGAACGGGAGGCCTTCAGCCGATCCGCCGTCCGGTGCACCGCCGCGGCCAGATCTTCGAACTCATCGCCGGTCCGGATATTGAGCGGACGATCATAGGTTCCCTGGCTGATCGCCTCCACTCCTGTTTTCAGAATTTGGATCGGGCGGGCGATTCTGGACGCCACATAGCGGCCAATCGTCCATAGTAACACCACCATGACCAGCCCAATCCCGGCCAGATTCCGTAGTTGGTCCCGAATGGGAGCATAGCTTTCAACCGGTTGCTGCCTCACAAAAATGTGCCAGGAACTATCGGGCAACGTCACGCCCGTCACCGGAGCATACCCCACCACTGTGTCCGCTCCTCCATGACCATCGTCATCGGCAATACCCCATCCCGGGTCGACAGACACAATCATCGCCATCAATTGACTCGGAATGCTGTGCGCCTGACGAGGAAGAATCGGGCAGACCAGGGGGTGTCCGGCCGCATCGAACAGCATGGCGTGGCCCGTCTGGCCGATTCGAATTTGTTTGATCATTCCGAACAGCGTATCAAAGCGGTAAGAAGCTTTGACGGCCCCGATGACTGCATGCTGCCGATCATCGAGGATCGGCACGGCAATATCCATTGTCTCTTCCGGCGTTCGGAATGATCCCTCCTGCCCGGCAATCAGCCCGCTGACATAGATCTGATCCGCAGTCTGAATGTGCCTCCACCATGATTCATCCCCGAAGTGATAGTGGTCCGGTTCGGAACTTGCCGCCACTAACGCCCCGTGCTGGTCCGTAATCAGCAAGCCGACCACCTTGTCGCCATCCCGCACCTTCGTTTCCAGGAGAAATCTGGACAGTTCCGAGTTTAAGAGGCGGGTCGCGCTGCCCGTTTCTTTCTCCCAGAGCTGCATCCGCTCGCCGATCAGATGCCGGGCTTTGTCCCGATCCGGCGGATAGGAACGGTTGGCGATCTCGACAGGCTGGCGGACCCGGAGCGGCGCCGATCCCAGGAGACGCACGCTTTGAATTTCGCTCTGGACGAGCATCGTCACCCGATCGGCCACCTGCACGGCAACCGCCTGAAGGTTTCCGCCGATCACGTCGCGCAGGGAGCGCATCCCGGACATGTAGGCCAACATCAGGGCAATCAGGAGCGGAATGCACCCGACAATCACGATCGCCCAGACGATGCGGCCCTTAATCGTACGAATCGCCACAGGTTCTTCCGTTGGAGGAGGCCTCATTCTAAACAACCAACGGAAGAAAACTCCACTTGAGAGCGCAAGAGCATCCCGCGGGAATCAGGAGTCCGAAGCGGCGGTCGAGCTCTCTTCGAAAAAGGGAGCAACAAACAGGCCCGTGCACCGGGCGGAAGGGAACGATTGCATGCGGTTGAAATCAGGCCGGATGGCGCTCGGATCCGGCCATTCGGACATCGCCGATCGCGAAGCGGTTCGTGTCCGGTCACGAGCCATCGTGACCGGCCACGCCGCCGTCACGAACCCTAAAAGATGAGCTGTTTGGTGGGCCTGGACAGGCCGAGTTTTTTCAGGCGACTGCGCAAGGTGCTGGGATTGACCCCCAGTTGACCGGCAGCCCCATGCGGGCCGTAGATCCGCCAATGTGTCCGCGTCAGCACGGAGAGGATATGCTGGCGTTCCATTTCCACGAGATTGACGGGTGACTCGTTCTGCGCCTCGGCATCCGAATGCGCGACCAGATCGGCCTCGACTTCCACGGTGGAAGACCGGGCGAGAATGACGGCTCGCTCGATGACATTCTGCAATTCCCGTACGTTGCCGGGCCATGAGTATCGGCAGAGTCTGGTCATTGATTCGTGGCTCAACGCCAGAGGCGGACGCTTCAATTTCAGCCGGTATTGTTCGAGGAAATGCTTCACCAGCAAGGGGATATCCTCGGGTCGTTCCCTTAGAGGCGGCAGTACGATCGGGAAGACATGCAATCGATAATACAGATCCGAGCGAAAGCGGCCTTCGCTCGATGCCGTGATCAAATCGGCGTTCGTGGCGGCAAGGACGCGGACATCCACCGGAATAGATTGCATGCCGCCCACCCGATCGATCAGGCCGTCTTCAAGAACACGCAGCAACTTGACCTGCGCATCGAGCGGCATCTCGCCGATCTCATCAAGGAACAACGTGCCGCCATGGGCCAATTCAAAGCGGCCTGACCGGCGTTGATCGGCGCCGGTGAAGGCGCCTCGTTCGTGGCCGAACAGCTCGCTTTCCACCAAGCCCATCGGAAGGGCGGCGCAGTTCACCCGGACGAACGCCTTATGCCGCCGCGGGCTCAGCTCATGAATCGCCCGGGCCAACAATTCCTTGCCGGTTCCGGTTTCGCCGGTGATCAGGACGGTCGTGGACGTCGGGCCGACGGCCTCGGCCCGGTTCAGCGCCTTCCGAAACGCCAGGCCCTTCCCGACCATCGCGCCGAAATTGTGGCTCTGTTTGATTTCCTGAACGAGATACTCGTTTTCACGGACCAGCTGTTGGCGGAGCCGATCAATCTGTTCGTAGGCCCGCACGTGATCAATGGCCAGGGCGATCTGCTTCGCGACCTGCCCCAAAAACTCCACATCTCCCGGATCCGGTTCTCCGTCTTGAACACTGCCGATATTGAGCGTGCCCAGACAAGTGTCGCCCACCAGAAGAGGCAGGTTGATCATGCGGCCCAACCCCTCCTCGAGATACAAATCATCTTCCAAGAATGTGCGTTCCGCACGCAAGCGCGACCGAACATGGACCTGGCGATGATCGTAGACCCATCCGACCGCGCTGCCGGCATGGGGAATGACCGCGTCCCGCTGGAGCACCCGCGTGGGCAAGCTGGTTTCAAGCGCATAAAATCGAAACGAGTCCAAGTCAGGATCGTACAGGGTAATCCCTGCCCGCTCCCACGGCACGACCTGCCGGAGATGCTCCGTGATCGCCCGCCACAGACTGTCCGTGTCGCGCTGCTGATTGAGGACATTCGTCACCGCCAGCAAGGCGCGGTAATTTTCTTCGATATTCTTCACTGTGCACATCCTACCATGGAGATCGGACATCATCACGGTTGCGGCCTTGTCTCGCGGCGCAAGCCAAATAGAAAAACCATAAGCTTTCAGCTTACGGCAGTCAAACGGCCGGTGCAAGACGCTGAGTGAAAAGATTTTTCGGCAGATCTACGGCGAGGGGAGAATGTGCCTGGTTCTCATTCGATCATGCCGGGATGTCCCTATTTTGACGGAGCCAGGCTCGTCTTTTCGCTCGCGGCCCGAAAAATCAATCGCGTGATCAGAATTCCCAGCACGAACATGCCGGCGGCAGCGATGAGGAGTTTCTGCAGCATCCGCTCCTTCAACGTGGTCTCTTCCATATCAAAGCGGGAGAATTCCCCTTCGATCCTGACTTCGAAGTCCTCCATCGCTTTCTCGATTGTTTTGGATAACGCCAATCCGTCCCCGAACCGGATATACGACATCACGGCTTCCTGCTCGCCGCTGTCCATCTGCTTGGTCAACCGCCGTTTCGTATCGATCAGTTCATGGATTCGCTCCTGCAAGACCTTCACACGCGCCAGGAGATTCGGCAGATCCTTCGTCAAATCCATCAAATGATCCAGCACCCCCTGCACCTTGGCTTCACCATGCACCACGGGATGCAGGAAGGCCGATTGCTTTGTCAGGACATACCCGCGGAACCCGTTTTCGATATCCGCCGTCAACGCCTGCAGTCGCAGCACTTCCTCTTTGATCTGAGTGCGCTGCTGCTGCGCCTGATGGATACTGTGCCAGTGCCAGACGAGCGGAATCTGAATCAGGACAAAGAGCGCCACGGGCGCCAATGCCGCCAGGGCATAGGTCGCATACAACTTCCGCATACGAGAGTGTTCCAAATTATAAACGGAGGGACCGGTCAATCAGCCATTATCGGATACATGCCTTCACCGGAACCCGGTTTACCGGCATGGTCGCCACATCATTCGCCGATCATTACCGACGCGTTCTTGGCAGACGCGCCCGCTGACTGCCGGCGACGTTTACGCATTCTCGCTCTCGCGAAGACCTGCTGGTCACTGACTGCGAGCATGCTCTCTTGGAAGGGATCACTGCGTTACGTACCGCAACATTCAGGACAGCCTGGGATGGCGGGAGGATCGCCCCTCCCGCCACCTTCGCTCTTACAACCAGTTCACCCGTTCGGCCGGCCGGATGTAGATCGGCTCTTCGACCTGAATACGGGCCACTTCCTTCCCCGACTTGTTGAAGCCCAGCACGGTATCGTTGAACATCTCAAACCGCTTCCCGTGAATCTGGGTCTCGAACACCTTCGGGCCCGGAACGACGTCGTACCGGAAGATGATCTGCTGGCTCGCGCGCCACAATTGCAGCACCGCCAACAGCTCCCGGCTCGGCACCAGGTACTTCTCAATCGCATTGTCCACGCCCGGCCCGAACATCTGCCGCGCGTAGCCCCGCGGGCTGTGCCGCGGCGGAATGTAGAAGCCGTTCGGCTCCGTCCCCCACTGCGGATACAACGGCAGCGCCACCTGCTCCACGCGAATCGCGTAGTACAACGGGTGCCACCGATCTTCCGCCCAGAGGCCGTCCTCGCCGATCCGCACCAGGCTCTGCATCCGGATCTTCCCGACGCAGGCCGCCATGCAGCGCGTTTCCATCGGCTCCCCGCCCGTCAACGGATCCTTCCCCTCGATCCGCGGATAGCAGGCAATACACTTCTCCGATACCCGGGTCGTCCCCCGGTACATCGGCTTCTTATAGGGACATTGTTCCACGCACTTCTTGTACCCCCGGCACCGGTTCTGGTCGATCAACACGATCCCGTCTTCCGGCCGCTTGTAGATCGCTTTGCGCGGACAAGCCGCCAGACAGCCCGGATACGTGCAGTGATTGCAGATCCGCTGCAGATAGAAGAAGAACGTCTCATGCTCCGGCAAGGAGCTGCCCGTGAGTTTCCACGGCTCTTCGCGGCTGAAGCCCGACTTGTCGACGCCTTCCACCAAGGCCCGCATCGAGGTCGCCGTGTCTTCATAGATATTGACGAACCGCCATTCCTGGTCCGTCGGAATGTACCCGATCGCCGCCTGGCCTACCTTGGCCCCCGCGTCGAAAATCGTCATCCCTTCGAACACCCCGTACGGCGCATGGTGCTTGCGGCCGACCCGCACGTTCCACACCTGCCCGCCCGGGTTCACTTGCTCGACCAACTGTGTGATCTTCACGTCGTAGAACTGAGGATACCCGCCGTACGGCTTGGTCTCCACGTTGTTCCACCACATGTACTCCTGCCCCTTCGAGAACAGCCACGTCGACTTGTCCGCCATCGAACACGTCTGACAGGCCAAACACCGATTGATATTGAACACAAAGGCAAACTGCCACTTCGGATGCCGCTCCTCATACGGATACAGCATCTTCCGGCCCAGCTGCCAGTTATAGACTTCAGGCATGTCGTAACCTCCGTAAGGCGTAAGGCGTGAGGCGTGAGACGCGAGGTGAAGGATGCGAAGCAGACTGCTCCACACCCCTTACCCCGACCACCCAACTCCTCACGGGTTATTAGACTTTAATCTTGATGTGTTCGCCTTTGAGCCACTTGAGCATGAACTCATTCTCCTGACCCGGCGTAAACCCGGTCCGGATCGGCTCCCATGGACCACGCGCTCCGATGCCGCCGTCCTCCGCCTTCGTGATGCGGATCAAGCATTCCTTCGGGACCGTATTGACCGCATGGTGGTCGATCTCGAATCCCCACTTGAACTTCATGGCATTGGCCTGCTTGCCCGGCAACGAGTCGGTCTGGTGCATCGGCATCAACCAGCTCCGCGTAAACGACTGCTGGGCGCCGTACCGGAAGTTCGACTGATATCCGGTATCGACGGCAATCGCGCGGCCGTCCGGTCGCATCTCATGCCCCTTAACCGACTTCGCCGTCGACACGAACGGAGCGTGTTTCGCCATCGTCACGTGGTACGGGTAGGACGGATTGTATTTCGTGCGGATCATCAACCGCGCCACTTTGTAGAACGGATCCGACGGCCTCCAGCCGCGATACGGCCGGTCCACCGGGTTGCCGTCCACATAGACGTAGTCGCCGTCGTTGATGCCGCGGTCTTTCGCCGCCTGCGGGTTGATGTTCAACTGGTGCTCGCCGACGCCCGGCGTCCGTTTGTCCATCCGGTACGGATCGCCGAAGTTCGACTCATAAATCTGCACCCAGTCGTTCACCGACCATTGGCTGTGCACCCGATGCCGGGTCTTGGGCGTGACACAGTAGAACTGGTAGCCCTTCTCCCACAACGGATTGGAGTATTGCTTCACTTCCGACCACGGCAATTTGATATTGCGCACCGTCTTGTCGTCGTGGTGCTGCGCCGTAATCGGAATCCCGTAGTCATCCGGTCGCACATACGGGTTGGTGGTGAGAATCGCATTCGGCAGATAGGGCGTGGCCTCGGGGCCTTCCCGGTGCACGATGAAATTCTCGCCGTACTCGATCGCTTCCGGCTCGATGCGGTAAGTTTCCAGCCGGCCGGACCGCGTCCACTGCGGCTTGCTCTCGTTGACTTCCTCCCAGAGCGGGTGCCGCGGATAAGTGCGTCCCATCACCATCCAGCCCTTCTCCGACTTCAGCATCACGTCCGCGCTGTAGCCGTAGAACGTGCTGGAGCAATCAAGCACGCGCTGCGCGTACACGTCCACTCGGTTCTGATACACGAAATGGAACGTATCCTTCATCTTCGTGACACCGGTTACGTCGGCCAACCGGGCCGCGACGCCCGCGAAGGTGTCGAGGTCGTTTCTGGTGTCGTACAACGGGCGGATTCCGCCTTTCCAGAGCTGCACCCACGGGTTCGACACCGTAGCGGTCATCTCCGGATAGGTGAACTCCATCCAGCTGTTGCAAGCAAACGCAATGTCGGCATGGTTCACGTCGGACGTCATTTCGATGTCCTGGGTGACCAGGCACTCGATGTTCGGATCGACGTTTTTCACCATGTCGTAATGGTGCTTCGAGTTATTGAGGATGTTGACGTTGACCACCCACCGGATTTTGCTCGGCGTCGGCATGTGCGTCTTGCCGGTGAACACCTTGCGACCATATTTCGGCGTGTTTACGATGAGCGCGGTGTCGCCGTGGTTCCAGTACCCCGGCTCTTCGCCGTAATAGAATTTCCGGTATTTGATCTCCTTGCCGTGGACATTGGGATCCAGATTCATGTTCCACGGATCTTCCGCCAAATGCACCGCGGCGCCTGAACCGGACCACGGCGTGGCGTTCCAGATTCCCACTTTGTAGTTCCCGGACCAGGTATGGCAACCGGTGCCGAACTTGCCGATATTGCCGGTCAGAATCGTGACCAACGCGGCGGCCCGGCCCATCTGCGTCATATGGAAATAGTGGCAGACACCTTCGCCGTTATGGATCGCGGCCGGCTTGATGCTGCCGGAATCACGCGCCCAGCGCACGATCAAATCCTTGGGGGATCGATTGATCTGGTGCACCGTGTCGAGATCGTAGTCCTGCAAGTGGATCAAATAGAGCTGGTAAATCGACATCACGTCGACTTCCCGACCGTTGAGCAACTTCACGCGGTGCGTCCCGGTGAGACCTGCGTCAATGCCGGAATTCTGATAGTGGTATCCGACCTGCTCTCGGTGGATCGGAACCGCCTGCTGCTTGTTCAAATCCCACACCATCATGCCGCCCAATGCGGCGATTTGTTCCGGCTTCAACCCCTGCATACGGCCGGAATAGCTCTTTGAAAAATCAGTGAACTGGTAATCCTTCATCACATCCCGCGGATCCAGATACTGCAGCGTGTCGGTCCGCACCAGCAGCGGAAAGTCCGTGAACTGCTTGATAAAGTCGATATCCTGCATGTTTTCGTCGATGATGATCCGGCTTGCTCCGAGGAATAAGGCTCCGTCGGTCTCCGGCCTCACCGGGATCCAATAGTCCGCTCTCGACGCCGTCGGATTGTATTCCGGCGTAATGACGACAAGCCTGGCGCCCCGCTCCATACACTCGAGCTTCCAGTGCGCCTCCGGCATCTTGTTTTCGACGAAATTCTTGCCCCAGCTGGTGTTCAGCTTCGAGAACCGCATGTCGTTGAGGTCGATGTCGCAGTTCTGCGTGCCGTTCCACCACGGCTGCGAGGGATCTTGGTCGCCGTGCCAGGTATAGTTGTTCCAGTACCGTCCGCCTTGCGCTTGGTCCGGGCTCACTTTCCGGATCCAGCTATCTAATAGAGGAAGAATGCAGTTGTTGAATCGGGTATTGCCGTGCTTGCCGAGCAAGCCCAGGATCGGCATACCGGCGCGGTGCTTGAAGCAACGGACGCCCGCACCCTTCATCATTTCAATCATTTCCGGGGCATAGCCCTGCTCGCGCAAGCGACGGGCTCCGGCCTCGCCGCTGTATCGGGTTCCGATCACGACGAGCGCTTTTGCCAAATACGTGAACGCCGTATCCCAGGACACCCGCACCATGTCGTCCAGGAACCGGCTGTCAAACTTATATTTCCGCTTGGTCTCCGGGGTCAGCTCCGGCGATCCATCGTCCATCCACTGCTTCCAGGCCTTGCGCATCAAGGGGCCCTTCAGCCGGTATGGTCCATATACCCGGCGATGGAAGGTGAAGCCCTTCAGGCACATGCGCGGATTGTGGGCGAACGTTCCGCGGTTGCCGTACAGGTCTTCGTAGGTCTGGTGGTCATAATTCTGCTCGACGCGCATCACCACGCCGTTTCGGACGAAGGCGCGAATCCGGCAGGCGTGCGTATCATTGGGCGAGCAACACCAGGTGAAGGATGAGTCATAGCGATACTGGTCGTGGTAGACACGCTCCCACGACCGGTCCGGGTACTCACCCAGCGGGTTGCCGACTTCAACGACCGGTTGCAATGCGGTCAAGGCTAAAGCCCGATCCGCGATGGCCGCCGCCGCAATCGTTCCGGCCGAAGCCTTCATGAATTGTCGACGAGAGAAAAGCATAGCGTTACCTCCTCCTTACAATGAACGGAATAGGTTTGATGAAGTAAAAAACCTCCTTGGCCACACTCGTCTGATTATGGCCCGCCCGAATCAAAGCAACCCTCATACCCCGGGCAACTCACTCCTCACCGTAGGGCTTTTGCTCCATAACCGCGCGCCAGTCGGGGAGTTGATGAAATGAGGGCGCGCTGTGCGGAATCACACACTTTTTTGAAGTAGCGAAGGCTCGCGATAAAACCGCGACAACCGCGAAGGCTCGCGGTTTATGCTGCAGCGCAGCTCGCCCCGTTCATGCGCCGGCGAATGAAGCGAAGATGAAGAAAGGAAGAAGAACAGATGAAGGAATGATGAATCCGCCCGCCGCATCGAACCGTAACACTACGTATACGTTGCCGCAGCACGTCCCGCGAGGTATCCCGTGGCCCAGGCCCATTGAAAGTTGAACCCGCCGATCCGGCCGTCGCAATCCAGGATTTCGCCGGCCAGATAGAGTCCGGGCACGAGCTTGGATTCCATGGTTCTGAAATGAATCTCGTCGAGCGGCACCCCGCCGGCCGTTACTTCGGCGTAATTCCATCCCCGATCACCTTGGACGGGAAATTGAAATCTCGTCAGCACCGAAAGCAAGCGTTCTCGATCGGAGCGGGGGAGGAGCGCGATGCCCCTCTGCGGATCGCATCCCGCATGGCGGCACAAAGCGCCGGCCATGCGTTCCGGCAGGCGTTGCGCCACGATCTTCGCCAATGAACGGCGGGGCTGCCGGGCGGCTTCCGCCAACAACCACGATCGCGCCCGGTCTTGATCGTCCCCGGGCAGGAAGTTGCCATACAGAGTCGCCTCCGTCCCCTGCCGGCGGGCGAGCGTCCAGAAACGGCTGGCATCCATCACCACCGGACCGCTGACGCCGAAATGGGTCCAGAGCAAACCGCCGGTGCGCCGGTCGACGGTCCGACCCTGCACGACCGTCGTCAATTCTACCTCCAACGACAACCCGGAAAGTTCTTGATGAAACAGAGAGTGATCGAGCACCAGCGGGACCAAGGCCGGAACGGTCGGCGTGACCTGATGACCCAGGGTGCGAGCCAGGTCGTATCCGAAGCCGTCACTTCCGCTTCTCGGGAGAGACCGCCCGCCGGTGGCCAGGATGATGCGTTTCGCTTCCAGCATGCCCTGATCATAATAGATCTCGAAGCCCAGGCCGGCGCCGGCGTCTCTCCCCGCTTCATGATACGTCGCACGCGTAACCCGATGTCCTATATGGAAGACCACGCCCAGATCCCGGCATCGACCTACCAACGCATCGAGGACAGTCCGCGCCCTGTCGGTGGCCGGAAAGAGTTTGCCCGTCTTCTCCCGCTTGAGTTCCACGCCCAACGACGCAAACCACCGGCGGGCCCTTTCCGCATCGAAGGCCGCGAGCACGTTGCGAATGATATGCCGGTTCCCGTGAAAATCCTCCGGCGTGACGACATCGTGCGTGACATTGCAGCGGCCGCCTCCTGAGATGAGGATCTTGGCCCCGATCGCTTTCGCGCTGTCCAGAAGATGAACGGTAAGGCCGGTTCCTTGCTCCGCGGCAAAAATGGCCGCGGCGAGCCCGGCGGCGCCGGCTCCAATTATGGCGATATCCGGCATGGTTTATTCGGATGCGACGGCGCCGCCGTACGCGCGATCATGGGCGCGCAGGGGGATCCGTGCGAATTGCCCGGAGGCGCACTTGATATGGCGGGATAGTTCGTTCAATTATTATATGGAACCCGGTCACCGGTATTTGGTACGAATCTCCAGCCCTGGAGTCGTGTTCCAGTTCGGTGCAGGAACGGTATCGCGGAATCTCATCGTCCATGCTCTCACTGTTCATCGTCATGGCAATCGGTTCGCCGTTGCTCGCCGCCGCGCTCATCGCTTTGTCCGATTCCTCCGCCCCCGAACGAATCGTCAAAACCGGCATCTGGGCGATGGTCGTCTCCGCAGCCGCCGCCATTGGCACGCTGTACGAGGTGGTGCACCAGGGGCCCGAACTCTTGAGTCTTTCGGCGCTTCCCGCTCCATTTACTCCCGCCATCTTGGTGGATCGGCTTTCCGCGGTCATGATGGTCTTGATCACCGGCGTCAGCCTTGTGATTCACATCTATTCGAAGCGCTACATGCAAGGCGATCCGGATTATATAAGATTTTTCAGTCTGTTGGGCCTGCTGACGTTCGTCCTCCTCAGTTTAGTCACCAGCGGCAATCTGCTCTGGTTGTTCGTCTACTGGCACGCCGTGACGTGGCTGCTGAAGGCGCTGTTATCGTTCAATAAAGTCGGCGTTGCCGCGAGTCAAGCGGGGCGCAGCGTTCTGTACGTCCAGGGAATCGGCGATACGGCGCTGCTCGTCGCGATCATGCTGATCTATATCACATTCGGCACCCTCGACCTCACCCGGTTATTCCAAATGATCAACGACATGCCCGCGCGGCCGGTATGGGGTAGCGGCACATGGTGGGAGATCGACGCCATTACCGCTGTGACGCTGGTGCTTGTCATGACCGTGATGACGAAGTCCGCCCAATTTCCATTCCATGTATGGCTGTCGGGAACGATTGAGGCCCCGACACCCGTGTCCGCCATGCTCCATGCCGGCATCGTAAACGCCGGAGGATTCCTCGTGAACCGGATGGCTCCGCTGTATGGCCTGGCTCCCGACGCACTCTACGTGTTGTTTGTGGTCGGAGCCGTGACTGTGTTGATCGGCGCATCGACCATGCTGACCCAACCCAGCATCAAGCGGACACTGGTGTACTCGACCATGGGGCAGATGGGCTATATGGTGATGGAGTGCGGGCTCGGCGCATTCGGCCTGGCGATTTTTCATCTCGCGGCGCATGGGCTCTTCAAGGCCACGCTGTTCCTCAATTCGGGCGCCGGCATCCATAAGGCGCGGACGGAGTTCAGACTTCCCGGCCGACATCCCGCCCGCGAATCCGCCGGATTCGCCTTCATGCCGTGGGCCACCGGCCTCGCGATCACGCTGGTATTGCCGCTGCTCATCATGCTGATGGCTCATGGAGTCGTGAATATTCCTCTGTTCGAAGCACAGGGCGCCATGATTTTCTTGTTTTTCGCCTGGGTGACATCGTCGCAGGCCATTTTCAGCCTCTACCGGCTCAATGCCGTCGCATCATGGAAACTCTCGGCCACGATGGTGGCCGCCTTGGCGTTGATCGGGTTGACATATCTCTGGGCCGGCGAATCGTTCACGCATTTTCTCTATCCCGAGCCCGGGGTCGCGGCCGCGTATTTTCAGGCGGCCGCCTGGAATCAGGGCTTGTTTGATCTGTTCGTCGCCTGCTCGACGTTCCTGGTAATTTCCGTGTGGATCGTTCTCTACGGGAAAGCGCGCGGGGTGCGCCTGCTGCTTCCGAGCTGGCTCGAACCGCTCCATACCCGGCTCTATGTCCTGTTCCTCAACGCCCTGTATGTGGAGGATTTCATGCGTTCCATCCGTCGACGACGCCCGGCTGTTGTTTCGCATCAACGCCCTCACGGATGAGAGCGCACGACCCCTCGCCATGACGCAACCTCGCCCTGAGAAATTCACCGAAGCGCAGCGGATGGAGCTGCGCTCCTATGTGCAATTGGCCGGAAATGCCATTGCGCAGTATTGGCCGATGCGGACATTTATTCATCACAACCCGCTGCATGGATTGGAGTCTCTATCCTTCGAGCAAGCGGTGCAGCAGGGTCGAGAACTGTTCGGTGGGCGCGGCTATCTCGGCAATGACGAGTACCGGCGTCACATTCAAAGCGGGCGCATCACGGAACAGGATGTGCGGCACGCCCTGGAGCCGCTTGTTCTCGATAAACAGGTCAGCTTCGCAGGACGGTCTCTGCGTCATGTGGATGTCCTCGCGGCCTCGATGATCCAGGGCGTGACCGATGGTGAGCCTGATGCGACGCACCAGGGCGCGCCGGAAGATGCCGCGGTCGCGCAACGAGTCCATTCTTGGTTGGAATCGCCGACCCCGCCCGGACCATCCGAATCAATCGCCTTGTCGCCGCCGTCGAATGCCGGCGAGCCGCCGGCTCAAGATCCGCTCAGCAAATGGTGCGACCGCACCTTAGGCACGACCATCGTCGACACCATCAATCGGGAGATGGTGAAGTGGTGCAGCGCATTCTTGGACGAGGGCGAAACGAGTTGGGCCATGCCCCACCGCGAACAGACCTTCTACCGAGCCTGGAAGATGCTGGCTCAGCATGACCTCACCTTTCGGCTCAACGGTATCCGAGGGGCGGCCGCCATCATTCGCTCATTGTCGGACCGATCGGAAGACGCGGTCCTCGATAGCTTGACCGGCATGGGAATACCCAAGGAGGCTTGGGAGCCGTATCTCACTCGGCACTTCGCCGCGCTGCCGGGGTGGACCGGTTATATCAAATGGCGGGCGCAGCAACCCGGCCATCCCTGGCAACAGATCTTTCGCGTCGACCTGGTGAAATACCTGGCGGTCCGCCTCTTCTATGAGCGTCACCTGGTCGAAGCCGCTTGCCGATCTCACCTTGGCTTCGCCGGCCATGCCGACGCCATCAAAACCTATATGGTTCGACATCCTGACGCGTGCCGGTTGCGTCAGGCATCGGCGGCCGGGCAGGTCACGAACGCGATCGGCGCGGAAGTGCGCAGGCTCCTACACTCCAACGATCGCCACAACCACGAAATCTGGCAAGAACTTGGCCGCCGGCACGATTCAATCCAGCGGGAACGGGAGGCCGTCGCACGAACCCAGGCAGCGGCGCGGTGGCTCATACGCCTCGCCCGGATTCTCGCCGTTGATCAATCCGCGATCGACTCCACCGCTCCATCCGATGCCGCCATCCTGCTGGGGTGGCTGGCAAGTTTTCCGCCCTCTCAGCATGGGCCGGTCTGGCTGAAAGCATTCGAGACAGCCTACCGGCGGCAGATACTCGATGAGCTCGCATCCGGTTCGCTCGCGGCGGAGACCGACACCCAGGATGAAGCTCACGCCTCAAGACCACTGAGCCAGGTGGTATTCTGCATCGACGTCCGGTCTGAAGTATTTCGCCGCCACCTGGAACATTTGGGCGGATACGAAACCCTGGGACTCGCCGGATTTTTCGGGGTCCCGGTCGACTACCGCTCCTTCAATGCCGGACATGCCGTCGCCCATTGCCCGGTCCTGCTCAAACCAAAGAACCACGTCCGGGAAATTCCACGCAGCTATCACGGGGCGCTCGCGGAGCGGCACAAAACCGCCGCCCAGGTCACTGAAGCCGCCCACACCTTGCTGCATGATTTGAAAGAAAACGTGGCCACCCCGTACGTCATGGTGGAAGCGCTGGGGTGGTTCTTCAGCGTGCCTTTATTCGGACGCACTCTGCTGCCGCGCTGGTATCACTCGGCCTGGAAACGCCTGAAGAACTGGTTGCTGCCACCCATCGCCACTACGTTGACGGTGGACAAGATCACCCGCACCGAAGCCGAAGATATGGTCGCAGCCGAACAGCAGGCCGTCATCCGCGAGCTGGTCCGTCACCGATTCGGACTTTCAGGCGCCGCCCTCTCCCCCACCCTGTTGGAAACCATTCGCCGCAGGGCAATCGGCCAGACCGAGGAGAACAACGGCGATGTCGCGAAGTCATTGAATCTGACACCGGAAACGGAGCAGGCCTTCTATGAGGAATTGCGGGAAGAGCACCGGATCAGCCCCCGAGGAATCTCGGCGCGTCTAGAGCGAATCACCCAGACCGGTTTTGCCGTGACCGAGCAAGCCTATTTCGTAGAAGCGGCGTTGCGCTTGATGGGGCTCACCTCGAATTTCGCGCGCCTGGTGCTCTTCTGCGCCCATGGCAGCACCTCGCAAAACAATCCGTTCGAGTCGGCTCTCGATTGCGGCGCCTGTGGAGGCAATCACGGCCTGCCGAACGCCCGGGCCATGGCCGCGATGGCTAATAGGCCCGCCGTGCGCGATCTGCTGCAGGGGCGCGGGATCACGATTCCGAATGATACTCAGTTTCTGGCGGCCGAGCACGATACGACGACGGACCGGGTCAGCGTCGTTGATCTGGAAGATGTCCCGGCGACGCATCGCAAAGATCTGCAGCGTCTCTTGGCGGATCTCGACCGGGCCGGCATCCAAACCTCGCTGGAGCGGAGCCGGCTGCTCGAACCGCATATGGAATCGGGCGAGCCGTCAACCGCAAGACGCGCACTCGTGCGCCGGAGCGAAGACTGGGCCGAGGTTCGACCGGAATGGGGTCTCTCGAAGAACAGCGTGATCATCATCGGCCGTCGGACCCTCACGCAACGAGTGAACCTCCGAGGCCGATCCTTTCTCCATTCGTACGATCATCGGCAGGATTCCTCCGGGAAGCTGTTGGAGACGATCATGACGGCGCCGCTGGTGGTCGCCCAATGGATCAATATGGAACACTATTTTTCCACGGTCGACAACGAGGTGTACGGAAGCGGCAGCAAGGTCTATCACAACGTGGTCGGCCGCGTCGGAGTCATGACCGGCGTGTCGAGCGACCTGCGAATCGGCCTACCCGCCCAGACGGTCTTCAACGGCGCGCTTCCCTATCACGAACCAGTGAGATTACTCGCGGTGATCGAGGCGCCGCGCCCGCGGATCCGGGACATCATCAATCGGCATCCGCTCCTCGAACAATTATTTAATTTGGGATGGATGACGCTTGTGGCGCTCGATCCGCAAGACAAGCGCTTCTATCGCTATGACCCCGCCACCGAGTGGAAACCGGAACATTCAGGAGGACTGGACCATGATCGAATTGCGGCTGCATCCGATGAAGGAGATCAAGATCGTCGTACAGGGCGATCAACTGAAATTCGTCACTGACTTGCTCGATCGAACCGGGGCCACGGGCTACACGATCATCAATAACGTGTCCGGCAAAGGGCACCACGGGTATCATGAAGGCCATTTGCTTTTCAATGATATGAGCAGCCAGGTGGTCGTGTTCACCGTGGTGCCGGAAGTGAAAGTGGAGCCGATCCTGGCCGGTCTCGGGCCGCTCTTCACCCGGCATTCCGGCGCAATGTTCGTCACCGATGTGGCGGTCAGCCGACGGGAGCGTTTTGTCGCCAAGTGACCCCCGCCGCGGGGGTCTTTAGCCCCCTTTGTCGAATAATTTCCGTCTCGCCCTGCTGATGCGTTTCAAAACCGGTCGGCATCCCGGCCGGAGCGCGAGGCGTCCTCCTGCACATTAGCTCTTTTTAACCTTCCTTTAACTGCTTTTTAATGTCGCGTTGTTATCCTTCGCTCGCATGGAAGGCTGAAGCGGATCAGGGCACAACCCTAAAAGGAGGTGGGAGCCATGACATGCGGGCGATGCAAGGGACTGATGGTGAATGAATGGCGACCCGATTTCACGCCGGAAACATTCGTCTGGCGCTGCATCAATTGCGGGTCCATCATGGACCCTCTTATCGAACAGAATAGAAGAGCAGGAAAGATCAGCGAGCGGTTTATGATGGAACCGGTCGAGACAGTGCAATGACCGGAATTTTCAGACGGACGGAGCGAGGCGGACGGCCACGCTCCGTCGCCTTATTCTATGTTGAAATCCGCCCACAAGAATGTATGGTCTGACGGCTCATTTGCCCGGCGCGGCTCAAGATCGACCTCGACCGCCGTGCATCGTTCGGCGAGCGGGGGGGTCGCGAGAATATGATCGATGCGCCAGCCCTTGTTGGCATCAAGTGAGCTGGGCGCGCGGTAGTCCCAAAATGTGTATTGCTGGCGATCCGGGTACAGTTTGCAGAAGACATCGACGAAGCCCCACGCAAGGGTCGCCTCATAGGCCTTGCGCGCGTCTTCGTGGTAACAGACATGTTTAAGATGTTTCTCCGGACTGTGGACATCAATGGGCCTTGGAGCCACGTTCATGTCTCCACACCAGATCGCCGGCTCCTTCGGAGACAGATGCCTGCCGAAGTACTGCCGTAGCCGATCGTACCAGGCCAGCTTATATCGGTATTTCGGCGAGACGATCTCAAATCCCTGCGGAACATACGTGTTCACGATCGGAATGCCCTGGATGACGACTCGCATCAACCGCGCATCGTCGGGCTCCCCCCCATCGTCAAATCCGTAAAACACCGCGTCCGGCTTCGTTCGACTCAACACCGCCACCCCGTTGTACGATTTCATTCCCCGAAACGTGACGTCATAGCCGGATGACGCGAACGCGAGGAGCGGGAACTCACTGTCCTGCACCTTTGTCTCCTGCAAACACAGGACATCAGGCTGATGGCGCTCCAGCCAGTCCAGCACGATGCGGACGCGTTTACGAAGCGAGTTGACGTTGAACGTGGCGATCTTCATGGCTATGCGGGCGGCGGATTCTAACAGACACGACCGGCGGCAACAAGGCGGACGATGGGGAAAACCTTGCTCGTAGACATAAGATCGCAAGGCTGATGATGCATGAAGCCGCCGGCGATCGTATGATCCGACCGCCGGCGGCGCTCGACATGCAAGGGGGATCCGATGGAAGGGCGTTCGGTCAGTTCGGCTTCGTGCTCATGAAGTCGTGAGCCATCCCGTCGGCCTCGTGCACCGCTCCTTCGCCGGCATCCTTCAACTGCTTGGACTTGGCGCGGACCCGTTCCTTCTTCGCTTTCGCTTTGGCCTTCGCGTCGGTCTTCGTCCGCTTATGTTTCGCCTTCGCTTTCTCCTTGCCGACCTTCACTTCGGACTTCATCCGGTCGTTTGTGGTATTCATCTCATGTCGCGCCTCTTCTTTTTGCGCCGACATATCATCCGCCATACGGCCCATCTCGCCCGCGTACTCATCCTTCATCTGGCCGATTTCGCTTGCGGACGCCGTGCAAGCGATCCCTATCAACCCCGCAAACATTACCGCGCCAACGACTTTCTTCATCGACAACCTCCTTGGTGATAATCACGGCCGACCTTCATACCTACCGCGAAAAGCCTATTCTGCCAATCGTTTGTCGGTTTCTTCGCAGAATGGAGTGGACGCTCGCCCGCATGGGGCGGTCTCCGGCGGATCACTCAGGCAAATCGGCGGTTTCGATCAGACGATGAGATCAGGAAGGTGCTTTCGCGGCGCGGAGATATCGGCGGATGATCGCCTGTTCCACGCGCGATCGCCCCCGGTCGGGAGCGGGATAGCGGAGGACGAGATGCACGCGGCCGGGCTCCAGCAATTGAATGGTCACCCGAGGGTCGGGTGACGGCGCTTCCAATAAATTTCTCTGCTCCAACAGCTTCATCTGGCGATTCACTTCCTCCAAAAACGGCGCGCATTCGATTTTCGCGGATTCGAGGAGTGCGTGTTCGGCCGACTGCCAATCGTCCTCGCTTCTGAGCGGAACATTGAGCACGTACAACCCGTAATCATGCGTCGGGTTCTCTTTCACCAGGCCGTTGGTAAACAGCAAGCTGTTGGGAAACACCACGATGCGCCCGGTATAGAGATGAGACATCACACCGGGACCGATCTCGAGTAGTCTCGTCGCAAACGCATCATGATCGAGCACCACGCCGCGATACCCGCCGATTTGAATCCGGTCTCCCACCGAATAGACTTTGCCGCCGACCCGCAATGCGGCCCCGCTCCAACAGAGAATCAACTCTTTGGTGGCCAGCACCAGAGCGGCGGCAATCGCGACGATGGAAACCGCGAAGGCTTGGAGCTCATGAAGCCACATGAAGACCATGGCAGCCAGAAACCCGAGCGCGGCCGTATTGCGGATCGTGACAACCCACCGGCGCTTGGCCTCAAGAGTCAACGTGGGACTTTTGGAAACCGAGCGGACCAGCACGGTCCGAAAGGCCAGGACCACCGCCAGCAACAGCAATGTTTTGAGAATGTCGTAGAACAGGACGGGATCAACGGCCGGAAACACGTTCGCCATGCGGACTCCGCTCAGGGGGTGGCATCATCATCGTCGGACCTCGGCACGCAATCCTCGCGCTTCCAGCTCTTCAGAACCTTCGCTTCATCGAACGCGAGCGTGTAGCGGTAGCAATACAACGGCTCCCGGTAACTTTCTTCGCTTCCCGGCAAACTCTTCCCAAACGGCGACGGCGAAGAGCTGGCTCTTGTCTTGGGGCCGGCGGTTAAGTTGCCGGGATTCCATGGATGAAGCTCTTTATCGCTCATCGGAAAGCGATAGGTCCACACCGTATCACCTCCCAATGCGGGCGTTTTCGCCGTGTGCGGTGGGCCGAACTGCTCCGCGACGTCACCTTGGGTGACTTTCTTGACACCACGGTCAAGGTAGCGATCCCGCCATGGTCCGACGCATCCCGCGGCCATGATCGCGCAGACCAGCAGCACGAACCAGGCCGACCGCAAGACAAGGAGATTCACAGTCATTGATATCCATTGATCGGATCGCTACTGCGAGCCGACATCCGGCTTCTCACGCATCCATCTAATGGAGCAATACATGGCATAGCCCTGCGCCAGCATGCCCGTCACGAGCAAGCCAAGCCCCGTGCGCAGCCATATGGTTTCGGTATGCTCGAGCCCATAGATACCGCTCACGAAGCCGAGCGCGATTGAAATGATCCCGACTGACCGACCGATCAGGGCTTTGGTTTTCAGGTCAGACATGGATCAGAGGTCTCATACGGGCAAGGCCATCTACGCTACACCGGACTTCCAGACCGGTTCAACCGGTGATTCCGGAGGCGCGCTATCCGGACCGAAGTTTGGCCCGAATGGTCTTGGCGCGCCGCTCCAGGTCGGCTGCCTCGGCGGACCGGTCGGCCTTGCGCAGTAACGCGGCATACTCCTGGAGCATTTTGGCGACATCGGCATGATCGGGACCGAGTCGGGCTTCACGAATCGCAAGCGCGCGCTGAAACAACGGCGCCGCCTGACTGTACTGACCCTGCGAGACATACACGGTCGCCAGATTATTGAGCCCCAGCGCCACATCGAGATGATCTTTCCCGAGAACCTGTTCCTTGATGTGCAAGGCTCGTGTTAAGAGGCGCTCGGCATCGGCATATTGGCCGTGCATGCGATGAATGACGCCGAGGTTGTTCAACGTCGCGGCCACATCCAAATGACGCTCGCCGTGCACCTCCTGGTAGATCTCAAGCGCACGGAGATAAACCGGTTCGGCCTCCACATATTTGCCCTGCGACGAGTAGGCTTGGGCCAATCGCGACAAACTGACCGCGACCCGCCGATCCTTCCGGCCGGCCTCCTCGGCCCTGGTTACCGCAACGGAAAAGATCCGTTCCGCCTCGGCGTATTGCCCGCGCTGCATCGCTGTCTCACCGGCCTGCATGGTGGCCTCCCACGTCGGCTGACTGCATCCGACGCATAAGGCCAGCATCCATGCTATGACGGGACCATCGCTTCGGAGCCTCATGAGGGGATCAACTGCTTCACCGTTTCACGGACGACTGATAATCTGCGGGACGCCCCGAGGGTCAGCGCCGCCCCACGATAATACATCGCGTCCATTAATTCACGGATCAAATCCAAGGCCTCATGATCTTCATCTGCGCCTGAAGGAATCGTCCACCGCCCCCACAGCCTCCGTATTCGAGGAGCCCACCGGTTTCTTCCGATTGTCCTCTCATCCCGCCTCCGCTATAGTGAGCCATCGAGAGAATACACCATGATCAAACCGGGCCGCTATCGACACTACAAGGGTGGAGAGTACGAAGTCTTAGGATTGGCCAAGCATTCCGAGACAGAGGAAGAATTCGTGGTCTATCGCCAACTATACGGAGCGGGAGGGTGGTGGATCAGGCCGGCGGACATGTTCGCCCAGGAAGTGATCATCGACGGGCAGGTGCTGCCTCGATTTCAATTCCTACAGGAAGGTCCACTCTGAAAACGTCGCGGCCTGACCTATGCGGCGCCCCGTCGAATCAACGACGTTCCAAACTACCGCATGCTCGATCATGAACCGCCGCCCGGACTTCGAGATACGCACCCCGCGATAATTCGCGATATGCCCGCGGGTTCTGGCCTCTTCAAGTATCCGTTCCCGTTCCATCCGATTGATCGGCTCTGCCGTCAGGCGGGACGGCGTGGCGGTCAATTCGTCCCATGACATCTCCCACAGGTCCAGCGCCATCCGGTTGCCGTAATTCAGGACGGGATCGTGCTCGATTCCATGGGACACCAGAACAAAAGGAGCAAAAAAGAGGGCTTGTACCCGGCGCGCACCATCGGCGGACGGCTCGATCAGCTCTGAACCGGTCCAATGGCGATAGCTCGAGAGAAGAGTCCGGCACCATTCCGCCACGGACGGCCGGGTCCAAATCGGGATCTCATCCATTTACAATGCCACCGATGGTCGGAACGGCTGAGCAAGCGATTACGCCATTCTCTGCGTATCATGCGCGGGCTTCGGAGGCAAGGCGGATTTAGGCAGGCTCTTTTCGCAGCTGGCGCACGAACAGAATCTGACCGTGTGTTCCGATCAGCTTCATAAGGATATCGCCTCGTTTCATCGCCGGATGGCGCTCTCCATCGCGGTGATCACGTATGATCGCGACACATTGCCATTTCTCTTTGGTTTGCGCCGTCCCGTGAACCTGCACCAGCAGCAGCCCGCGAGGCTCAAGCGAATAGGCCATGTCCGAGGGACTTCCCTGGAAGACCCGCGCCGGATTGTCCCGGATGGGAAGAGAGGAATGGACTGACTTCATTCCGCCGTCGCGGGCAAACTGAAACAGCTGGTGCGGGTGCAAATACGGGGCATGAGGATGTTTGAACCGATAGGGACTGTCGTAGGTGAGAAGGCGCCAGATACCGGGCAGATCCGCCGATTCACACGGTCGAGAATGGGACTTGATCCATGCGAGGTTGTAGGCGGACCTGGGGCGCAGTGAGCGCTCTCCCGCCTCTACCGCAAATCCTGCCGACATCAGTAAGAACCCCACGACGATCGCGCAGCCGTACCGGCACATGACAGATCTCCTCATCCGCAGCGTCGTTGCAACAATTGGTACTCAACCATCGCGGGTTTTCGGCAGGACTCGATACTCGATAAGCCGGCACGTACAAAATGAGACCTGGCGCCATTCCGCCGTGACCTTGACGATAATGGAACCGCAGCCGGCGCAGCCGGTGGCTCGTGGATCCCGCTTGATTGTCCAACGGGGAATGGTCATGCGTTCGATTTCGACGGGTCCATCGTCCATGCCCCTCTATCGGCTGCCGTCGCCCAAATCTGAAGCGTGACGGCTCGGCCTCAGGTGCGATCGCCCGGTGAAGCATGTATAATACGACTCCTTTCACAAAAACGGTGAAGGAGAACGGGACGCTGGAGCAAGGAGCCGCGATATGGCCGGAAAAACACTATTCGACAAAATTTGGGAGCAGCATATCGTACGGGAAGAACCGGACGGAACGACGTTGCTTTACATTGACCGGCATTTGGTGCATGAAGTCACCTCGCCTCAAGCCTTCGAAGGGCTCAAGCTGGCGGGGCGCAAGCTCCGCCGGCCGAGCGCCGTGCTCGCCGTCCCGGATCATAACGTGCCCACGACCGACCGGAAGTTCGGGATCGCCGATCCGATCAGCGCCAAACAGATCCAAACGTTGGAAGAAAATTGCGCCGAAGCCGGCATCACCTTTTTCGGCATGCATGATGTCAGACAAGGGGTCGTGCATATCATCGGGCCGGAACAGGGCTTTACCCTTCCCGGCATGACGATCGTGTGTGGTGACTCACATACATCGACTCACGGAGCCTTCGGCGCCTTGGCTTTCGGAATCGGAACCAGCGAAGTCGAACATGTCTTGGCCACGCAGTGCCTCCTGCAGAAGCGTCCGAAGACCATGGAAGTTCGGGTGGCGGGAACTCTCTCCGACCGCTGTTCGGCCAAAGACATTATTCTGGCCATTATTGGGAAGATCGGCACCGCCGGCGGAACGGGCCATGTGATCGAGTACACAGGCCCGGCGATCCGGGCCCTCTCGATGGAAGGCCGCATGACTCTGTGCAACATGTCGATTGAAGGAGGAGCGCGGGCCGGCATGGTGGCGCCTGATGACACCACCGTCTCCTATATCAAGGGACGCCCCATGGCTCCGACAGGGGCTCATTGGGAACAGGCCGTGCGCGCGTGGCAGCAACTTTCGACGGACGCCGGAGCGGCCTACGATACGGTCGTCGAACTCAGGGCCGACGCGATCGCGCCTCAGATCACCTGGGGCACGAGCCCCGGCATGGTGACCGGAGTCGATGGAACGGTCCCCGATCCGCGCGAGATGAAAGATGACAAGCTCCGCCATGCGACCGAGCGGGCGCTCGCGTACATGGGGCTCACGCCCGGCACTCCGCTCACTGAGATTTCGATCGACAAAGTCTTCATCGGATCCTGCACCAATTCCCGTATCGAAGACCTCCGGCTGGCCGCGGGCTTCGCCAAGGGCAAGAAGGTCGCGCAGGGCGTTCACGCGATGGTCGTCCCCGGTTCCGGCTTGGTCAAGCAGCAAGCGGAGCAGGAAGGTCTCGACCGGATTTTCAAAGAATCCGGTTTCGAATGGCGGGAGGCCGGATGCAGCATGTGTCTGGCAATGAACGCCGACGTGCTCCAACCGGGGGAGCGTTGCGCGTCGACCAGTAATCGCAACTTCGAGGGTCGCCAGGGGGCCGGTGGACGCACCCATCTCGTCTCTCCGGCCATGGCCGTGGCGGCGGCCATCGAGGGACATTTCGTAGACATCCGACACTGGAGCTGAAAGCGGCGACTGCATCAACCGATAACATGGGAAACTAGTCATGCAACCGTTCACCACATTAACCGGGCTGGTCGCCCCGCTGGACCGGCTCAATGTCGATACCGATCAAATCATCCCGAAGCAGTTTTTGAAGACCATCAAGCGGACCGGGCTGCGGGAAGGTCTGTTTTATGACTGGCGGAAGACCAATGCCGGCTCGCCGGACCCGACATTTTTCCTGAACCAACCTCGATACCATCACGCGACCATTCTCTTGACCCGCGAGAACTTCGGGTGCGGCTCGTCGCGTGAGCATGCTCCTTGGGCCCTGCTGGACCAAGGCTTTCGCTGCATCGTCGCGCCCAGCTTCGCCGACATTTTTTTCAACAACTGCCTCCAGAACGGCATTCTCCCGGTCGTCCTCACGCATGAGGAAGTGCAGTCGCTCTTCGATGCAGTGGCCGCAACGGAAGGGTTTACACTGACGGTAGACCTCGGAACTCAGACCGTCACCACCCCCGGCGGCGCGGTCTATCGTTTCGAGATCGATCCGTTCCGGAAGGATTGCCTGTATCGCGGTCTGGATGCAGTCGGATTGACGTTACAGCATCAGGATGCCATTGCGGCATACGAACGGCGCCGCAAAGTCGAGGCGCCCTGGCTGTTTCGCGATGTGTAACTTCCTGCAGGAGGCATGATGAACCGTTTCGAAGCTTGTGCGCGCGTGAACCATGAAGCTTAGGTTGTTGATCGTTTTCTTGTTCTTCGGCATTGCCGCCTACCTGATCGTCGTGTTCAACTGGAGTTATTCCGACGGCGAGCGGGCCGGATATTTGCAGAAATTCTCGCGCAAAGGTTGGGTCTGCAAAACCCATGAAGGAGAGCTCGCCATGACAACCGTGCCCGGCGTGGCTCCGTTGTTGTGGGATTTCAGCGTCTGGGATGATGCGGTAGCCCGGCAACTGGACGGTCAAATGGGAAAGCGCGTGGTGCTTCACTATAAGGAATTCCGGTACATTCCGACGACCTGTTTCGGCGAAACCACCTATTTCGTCGACCGCGTGGAGATCATGGAATGATCTCGATGACCGGCCCTTCTACAGCCAATTCTTCCGCTTGAAGAAGAACAGCATCGCCCCGCCGATCGTGCCCATGGCGAGCAGTACCGCGGGATACCCCCAACTGGACTTCAATTCGGGCATGTGCTCGAAATTCATCCCGTAGATGCTGGCGATAAAGCTCAGCGGCATGAAGATCGTCGTGATGATGGTGAGTACTTTCATGACGGCATTCAGGCGATTGCTGACGCTCGACAGATAGATTTCCAACATCGACGACACCATTTCCCGCAAGCTCTCGACGGTATCGACGATCTGCACCACATGATCGTAGACATCCCGAAAGAATACTTTGGTCGATCCCTGCAAGAAACTTCCTTCGGATCGAGAGAGATTGTTGATGACATCCCGCAGCGGCCAGACGGACCGGCGGAGGAACAGGAGTTGCCGCTTGAGCGCGTGGATCTCGCGCAATGTCTCCGGCTGAGGGTTCGAAACGACGAGGTCCTGTAGCGCTTCAATTCTCTCGCCCACCGTCTCCAGCACCACAAAGTAGCGATCGACGATCGAATCGATCACGGCATAGAGCAGATAATCGGAGCCGGCATGGCGCAAGCGTCCCTTGCCCGAACGGAGACGATCTTTCACCGCCTGGAACACATCCCCGCCGTTTTCTTGAAACGACAGCAGAAAATTCTCCCCGTATACCAGGCTTACCTGCTCCACCATGATATCGCCGCGCCGTTCGCCTTCGTAGAGCATTTTCAGTACGACATAGCCGTACGTACCGTAGTCGTCCAACTTCGGCCGCTGATCGGTATTGGCAATGTCCTCCAACAGGAGTGAATGGAGGCCGAACAACTTCCCGAACGATTCCAGCACCTCGATTTTGTGCACGCCGCCGACATCCACCCATGTCACGCAAGGCTCCGGCGCGATCGGAACATCCTCCGCCTTGGCGACCCGGCGTTCCTGAAAATGGCTGTCATCATAATCGAACACGGTGATTTCCACCGTCTCGGACTTTTTTTCTCCGATGTGCACGAGGGTGCCGGGAGGCAAGCCGGCCTTCCTCGAGCGCTTTTGAACCAATTTCATGGTGGCGCCTCCTTTAGCGCGGGAACATGGCCATGGTCAAGCCTATTCTCACGCGTCATACCGGCGTCGATTTTGCTGGGGCGACAATACCTGATAAGGTACAAGAGAATGCTGGATTCGCTCGATTGAACAGGGAAGGAATGAAAATCCGATGGAACGGGAGCTACAGATCCTCGTCGAGGCCATGGAACGGGCCGGACGGCAGGTGCTTGCCCTGACCGGCGAGGATTTGTCCATCCACACAAAAGCCGATCATTCTCCCGTCACGACGGCTGATTGGCTGGTCGACCGGATCATTCACGAAGCGGTGACCGGTCATTTCCCGGACGATGGCTGGCTGTCGGAGGAACGGACCGATGACCTCGATCGGTTAAATCGAAAACGACTATGGATCCTGGACCCTATCGATGGAACGCGCGCATTCATTAAAAAGGTCCCGGAGTTCTGTATTTCGACCGCCTTGGTTGAGAACGGGTACCCGGTCGTCGCGGCGATTCTCAATCCATCCACAGGTGAATTATTTACTGCGATACGAGGCAAGGGAACAGAAGTTCGTCCGGCAACAAAGAAACCACACGAAGCCTTACGACAAGACAAGCTCCCGCTGGCGCTTGTGAATCCATGGGATCTGCGACAAGGCCGATTCCAGTCCGTTTTGCATCGGGTGGAGTGCCGGCCGATTGGATCGATCGCCTACGCGCTGGCTAATGTTGCGGCCGGCCGAGCCGACGCGGCGGTAATGCTGGAAGGCGGCAATGAATGGGATGTCGCGGCGGGAGTCTTGCTGATTGAAGAAAATGGAGGAACCACTGCCGACATCCCCGGGCGGCATCTTCGGTTCAATCAACCGGACACCAGGCTCCAGGGCATCCTCGCGATGGGCCGAGGCGCCGATCCATCCCTTCGGACCCTCCTCAGTTCATTGGGTCCACCGGCCTCCTCAGCGCGTCCTTAAGCACGGGAGAAGGGGTGCAGCATGCGGGTAGCGATCCTCGGAACGGGTATCTTAGGGCGCGCTGTGGCGGAACGACTCCATGCCGGGGGTCAGTCGGTCATCGTCTATAACCGGACACGATCCAAGACTGAATCTCTGGCGCAATTGGGCATCACCGTTGCCGATTCCTGCGAGGCGGCGGTGAACGGGTCGGACGCGATCATCCTGTTGCTGGCGGACGCACCGGCCATCGAATCCCTGCTTTTTAGCCACCACGGCCCGAAGCTCGCCGGACGAACGGTCATTCAAATGGGAACGATTGCACCGGCCGACAGCCGATCGTTCGAGCAGGCCGTAAAAGACAGAGGCGGCGAGTACTGCGAAGCGCCCGTTTTGGGCAGCGTGAACGAAGCGCGGAGCGGAACGCTTCTCATCCTATTCGGCGGTACGAACCATCAGCTCGATCGGTTGGCCGAAGTCTTTCGTCCCTTAACCCGCTCTCCCGTGTATGTCGGACCGGTTGGAAAAGCAGCGGTTTTCAAACTGGCCTTGAATCACCTGATTGCAGCGGAAACAACCGCATTCTGCCTCAGTCTTGGCCTGATTCAACGTGAGGACGTCGACGTGGAGTTGTTCATGCAGGTGCTGCGGAGCAGCGCGCTCTTCGCGCCGACCTATGACAAGAAACTTCCCCGTCTCCTGGAGAGAGACTACCGCAATCCCAATTTCTCCGCGAGGCATCTGTTGAAAGATGTCTGCCTGGTCCTCGATGAAGCGAAACTGGGCGGACTACCGACCGGCGCTCTCGAGGCGATCGTTCCGCTTCTGTCCGAAACGATCAATAAAGGCTTGGGTGACATGGATTATTCGGCTCTCTACGAGGCCATTAATCCCGATCGACCCCGTACACCCCCCTCCTAGCCCACGCAGGCCGGTCATTACCGGACCAGCGACGTATGCCGATCATCCATATTGGCGTTGCTTTGCACGCGGATCACCTTGAAACGCCCCCCCGGCTTGGCCGGACTCGTATCCTGTTCGATTCGCGTGTACCACCATCGGCCGTCGCCTTCGGAATAGTCGGGGGCCAACGTCACCTCAAATCCGCCTTCCCGATCATTCTCCCGCTGCGACCACTTGCCGGTCCATGTATGGTCCCACAAGGCGCCTGTTTCGAATCGACCACCTTTGAAGGGATACTCTCCATTGCCCTGCTCGTCCAGCACAAGTGAGACGACTAGGCCGCCCTCCTCATATTCCCATTCACCGGCCAAGACATGCGGATCACCCACATCTGCGGGATCGGTAATTCGCGAAGTCTGTTGCTTAGGCAGCGACCCAACCTGCCCATGGCCGCAAGCTGCAAACAAGACCGTGATTAACGTTAAGCCGATAGATTGACGGGTACGTTCCAGGAAGACCCGTCTGGTCATGCGCTTTTTCATCGAAACTCCTCTGTGTCATCCCAAAGACAATCTGTGCCGGCCTCCTAAAATGATGCAATCGGGATACCAGACACATAATTTTGATAACACGCCGGAGCCTGAACAACAAGCCTGCGCATTCCCCTAGCTTCGGACCTTCAGATGAAAGGGACGGATTGAAAGGCAGGAATATTATATAACTATATGAAATATAAATGATATCATGTCATTGATCGAGCTGTTCCAAACGCCGGCACGCTTCCTCTAAATCCGCCTCAGTTTTTGCGAAACAAAACCGAAGAAATCGATGGCCATCAGACCCGGCAAAGAACGCCTCGCCCGGGACCCCGGCCACTCCACTTTTCTCCAGCAGGTACATGGCTCGTTCCTTGCCGGTTGCTCCCGGGAGCCGAGAAACGTCGGCCAGGACATAATAGGCTCCTTCCGGCACAGAAGGAATCAAGCCGGCCTTTTGCAGCGAGCGGCAGAACCGGTCTCTTTTTTCCTGATACTCGCGGGCGAGTTCGTCGTAGAAGGATGCCGGCAGTTCCCGAATACCCCCGGCTACTCCATACTGCAGAGGCGCGGGAGCGCAGACATAGACGAGATCGTTCATTGCGCCGATCAACTGGGCCGCTTGAGGCGCGGCCACGCTGTAGCCGATGCGCCATCCCGTAATGCTATAGGTCTTCGAGTATCCCCCGATCATGATCGTACGGTCCCTCATCCCCGGCAGGGTCGCCATGCTGACATGCCGGCGGCCGTCAAATAAAAAATATTCATAGATCTCGTCAGTGATGACCAAGAGATCGTGCCGTTGCGCGACCTCGGCAATCTGCTCCAATTCACCCTGCCCAAATACTTTTCCAGAGGGATTTCCCGGGGTATTGACCACTATTGCCTTCGAGCGGGGCGTCACGGCTGCTTCCAGGTCCTGCTGCGACCATGTCCAATGGGGGGCGCGCATGCGAAGGATACGAGGGATGGCCTCAACTGCGGTGATCGCGCTGATGTGATAGGCATAGTAGGGTTCGAAGAGGATGACCTCATCGCCGGGGTTCAGGAACGCCAAACAGGCGCAATGGAAGGACCCGGTTGCGCCGCAACTCACCGTGATCTCCGTTTCGGGATTGACCGTGAGCCCGTTGTAGTCCGCCAATTTGTACGCGAGCGCCGTGCGCAGTTCGGCCAATCCGTCGAAACGGGTATAGCTGTTGATTCCCAGGTCGATCGCCCGTTGCGCTCCTTGCGAGACCACGGAGGGAACCCCGGTATCACAGACCCCTTGAGCCATATTGATTCCCTGCACTCGAGCACAGGCCTGGGTCATTGCTCTAATTTCCGATTGAGCCAGCTGGGCCATCCGAGGATTGATCTTATCGGCCATCGCGTCTTCTCCTTTGACCGGTCAACAGGCGCTACAGCGGACGTGCCGGATAAGAAAGAACCGACTTCGAGGCGGCTCTTGTGCCGCCTGTGGTTCATGCCTAGAATTGTTCTGCTCTATGAAACCGAGGAGTATCATGATGCCGCTTATCCCGCAAGTCCGAGTCCAGGTCCGGCTCCTCCTGCTCATCGCCGTCGCCCTGACCAACAGCGCCTGCACCGAAGCCATCTACCGCAGCATGAACGACCCGGCTCGGGATGGCTGGCAACAGCCTACAGCCGTGATCAATTCTCTCAAGATCGCCCCCGGCGCCCGGGTCGCCGATCTCGGCGCAGGAGGTGGATACTTTACCTTCCCATTGGCGGAGGCGACAGGTCCGGCGGGACGGGTCTATGCGGTGGACATCGACAAAGAGAGCCTCCGCTTCATTCAAGAAGAAGGCGCCCGGAGAGGCGGACTGCCTTCGAATATTCAACCGGTGCTCGCCTCTCCCGACGCGGCGAATCTCCCGCCGAACGGTATCGATTTGATTTTTACATGCAATACTTACCATCATCTGTCGAACCGTCCGGCCTATATGAAATCCCTCGCAAGGCATTTGCGGCAAGACGGACGTATCGCGATCATTGATTTCAAGCCGAGCGGCTGGCTCTGGCTGTTCGGGCACGCGACACCCAAGGAAACCGTTCGTGAAGAGATGACCTTGGCCGGCTATCGTCTCCTGGAAGAGTTCGAATATCTCCCCAAGCAACATTTCCAAGTCTTCGTGATCGCACCCCCGTGAACGAGCCCAGGCCCGGATCGCAAATCGGGTGGTTTACCGCCGCCTGCTTGCTCGTCAGCAACGTCATCGGCGGAGGCATTTTCACCGTCACGGGCTATCTGGCGAGAGATCTCGGCGATCCGCTGATCATCCTCGGTCTCTGGATCGTCGGCGCTTTGATCGCCTTGGCAGGCGCCTTTTCTTATAGTGAGCTCGGAGCCTCATTGCCGCAGGCCGGGGGCGATTACGTGTATCTTCGGCAGGCGTACGGTCCGCTGGTCGGATTCTTAAGCGGCTGGATTTCCTTCACCGTGGGCTTCGGGGCGGCGATTGCCGCCTCGTCGGTCAGCTTCTCGGCCTACGCTGCGCGCGCGATCCCGGGATTGACCGAAGGAGATGTCTCCCCCGTCATCCCCGCGCTGGCGCTCGTATGGATGTTGACCGCGGTCCATGTTCAGGGAGTGTCGAGCGGCGGATGGGTTCAGCGGCTGCTGACGACCACCAAGGTGGCGGCGCTCCTGGCTATCATCCTCGGCGGCTTTCTGTTTGGAACGGGAGATTGGGGCCACTTGTCCGTTCGGGCGGACCACGTGCATCCGTCCTTTAGCCTGAGCACGGTCGCCCTGATCTTCGTCTTCTATACCTATCTCGGATGGAACGTCGTGGGATACGTCGCCGCTGAACTGGTTGATCCGCCCCGTGCCCTGCCGAAAATCATCGTCCGCGGCACGCTCTTCGTCGCCGTCCTCTATCTCCTGATCAACCTGGTTTATGTCTTTGCGCTGCCTGTGACGATTCTCGGCGAACCGCCGCTCCTGCCTGTCGCGGAGAAAGCCGCCGCAGCGCTCTGGGGACCGCAAAGCGCGCGATTCTTTGCATTGTTGCTGTGCATCTCGATCACCGGCGGCGTAAGCGCCATGATCTGGGCAGGTCCGCGCATCTATTGGGCCATGGCGAAAGACGGGATGTTTCTCAGCTTCTTCTCACACATTGACAGCCGAACCGGGGCGCCCACCCGAGTCATCATCCTGCAAAGCCTATGGGCGTCGCTCCTGATCATTACCGGCACATTTGAACAGTTGGTCGTATTCGGGGGATCGGTGTTGGCTCTCTTCACCGCGCTGACCGTCGGGGCGGTCTTTATCCTCCGGCGCCGCTATCCGGACCTGACTCGCCCCTACCGGGTTCCTTGGTATCCGGTCATTCCGCTGGCGTTCATACTGGCCATGCTGGTGATGGTCACGACCATTGCCGTCACGCGGCCGACCGAAGCCCTCATGGGGGCCGTCACCATTCTGGCCGGAGCAATCGCCTATCGCATGTTCTCAAAAAAGGGTCGGTCCGCTCCTCCTCTTTCGTCTCCAGGCGGTTCGAACCCATAGCGGACGCTCCGGACTCCGGATCGAGACCGCCGCTACCCTTGTTTCTCGCGATCCATAAATAGATGGTAATACCAGAGGACCTTCCCGACATATCGCTCCGTGGAGCGATACGGCGGCACGCTGATATGGGGGCCGATTCGAGCTTCACCGGCATGGTAGGCGGCCAGCGCTAACGCCACATTGCCGTTGAATCGGTTCAGCAAGCGCCGCAACTCCCCGGCGCCCGCTCGAATATTCTCGTCGGGATTGAAAGGGTCCGCCACATTCAGCGCCGCGACGGTCGGCGGCATCAGTTGCATCAGTCCTCTCGCGCCCTTCGACGACACCGCGGTGGGATTGAAATCGGATTCAACCTTGATGACGGCGCGCAGTAGAGCCGGTTCCAGGCGATAATGCTTCGCATAGTCGGCAATGAACCGGCTGATGCGGTCTTCGGAACTCGCGGGTTGGGATAACGGATGAGGCCGGTCGAACCAGACGAGCGACGGATAGAGCGCCAGCATGGCAATCATGATTCCGCACGCGCCAAGGATCGGCGACCATCGGACCGCACCGGAAATATCGGAACGCTTCACCATGTTCCTGCCGTAAGGCGTCTTTGGATCGGAGTGACTCCACCAACATGAAACAAAGCTGGGAAAGCGGCAAAATATTTCTCGATTTGCGCAGATCAGTCGTCTCGCTCCATCAGGATACCCGATGCGGCTCGTCAGCCTTTGGAAGGGACTCCCCACAGCTCCTCCAGACGCTGCGCGCGGCCGCAGGTGTACTTGTAAAATTTGTAGCGAATCGGGTTCTTTTTATAGAAATCCTGATGATAATCCTCAGCCGGATAGAATACGGACGATTTGACCACCTCCGTGACGACCGGTTGCGTAAACCGCTTCGACTGCTCGATCGCCTGCTTGGAATCTTCCGCCATTCGCTTCTCTTCGTCGTTGAGATAAAAAATCGCGGACCGATACTGCGAACCATGGTCGCAAAACTGAGCATCAGGCGTCAGCGGGTCCACGTTGCGCCAGAACTCATCGAGCAGTGTGGCGTAACTTATCCTGGCGGGATCGTACAGGACTTCCACTGATTCCGCGTGTCCGGTCCCTCCCGCCGACACCTGTTCATAGGTGGGATTGGCCAGGTCTCCGCCCATGTAGCCCGACACCACCGAGATGACGCCGTCAACCTTCTCAAAGGCTTCCTCCATGCACCAGAAGCAGCCTCCGGCGAAGAATGCTTTGGCGGAGACGGCCTGTTCCGCCCCCCGACTCATCCCCGTGCCGACCACCACGGCAAGCGCGCAACAGGACAGGGCCAGATAGAAACAGATCCGGGCCATGGTCTTCATGCGGGCGCTCCTCCCTTTAAACTCCGTTAAACTCCGTCGAACTCCCGTTCCCATCTTACGCTATACATCCAATTGCTCTCTGATCTGTCGGACAATCTCTCGAGGGCGTTGCGCGATGTCCACAATGAGTGCGTCATCCGGCTCTTCCAATGAATCAAATTGGCTCGCCAGCAACTCCGGCCGCATAAAATGTTCCTTGCGCCGGGCAAGGCGCTTGGCGATCAACTCGTGGCTGCCTTTTAAATACACCATGCGCATTCGTGATGGATCAACCAACAGAGCATGGCGATACCAGGCCTTCAAGGCGCTGCATGCCAGCACCACCTGATGGTCGTGCTTGAGCCATTCATCGATCTGCGACCGCAGCGCCGATAGCCAGGATTTCCGATCCTGGTCGGTGAGAGCAATTCCCCGCCGCATTTTTGCGATATTGGACGCTGAATGGAAATCATCGGCATCGACGAAGATCCACTGCAGCGCCTCAGCCAGTTGTATCCCGATCGTGGTCTTACCGGAACCTGATACCCCCATCACAATGATGATCATAAACGGTTCTCGTGACGCGCCCCAAGCCGGGGCTTGGATGTCCTGCCGGTCGGACCACGCTGATGAAGAGAGAGTCGATAGGAAGCAGCGGTCAGCGCCGGCCGATGGCAGGCAGATCCGACATAGGGGCTTTCGGAGCCGATTCATACAGAGCCAGAGCCTCCGGCATCCATTCCGTCAACTGCTTGATGCGGGTCCCATGGCTCGGATGGGTAGACATGAATTCCGATGGTTGCTGTCCCCCTGCCGCCTCCATCCGTTCCCATACACGGACGGCTTCCTGCGGATCATATCCGGCTTCGGCGGCAAAGAGCAGCCCGATATAGTCGGCCTCAGACTCATGTTTGCGGCTGAACGGCAACAAGACACCCACCTGGGCGCCGAGACCGAGTGCTTGCATCGCCATTTGACTGGTCGTAGAACCCATACCCGAGCTTCCGAGGCCGATGGCCGCGCCGATGATGAGGACCTGCGTTCCGATATTCTGGCTCATCCGCTCCCCGCCATGCCGAGCTAAGGCGTGCACCACTTCATGCCCCATCACGGCAGCCAGGCCGGCTTCATTTTTTGCAAATGGGAATAGCCCCGTATACACGGCAATTTTCCCGCCCGGCAGGGCAAAGGCGTTCGCAGTCTGATCGGATTTGATGACGCTGACTTCCCACTTGTAGCTTTGGGCCGCCTCCGCGTACTTCGATCGTTTGGCCACTTCAATAATCCGCTCCGCCACACGGGTGACCGGCTCCACCTCGCGAGGATTGTGACTGATCGGATTCTTCGGGTCGTGGAGCACCTGGGCATATGATTGTTCGCCCATTGATGTCTCCCAACTGGAAGGAATTGCCATCAATTGCCAGCGACCGGTGTACGGGTTGGTCGTGCAAGCCGTCGCGCTCACCGCGAGCAGCAAGAGCCCGGTCAAGCGCAGTCGTGCGAGTAACCGCTCCCCCATGTCCAAATACCTCCATTTATCGACGTGTACAAGGCGACGAGTCCGACGGTCACGCCGTCAATACACGGAGCAGCCAGGCCTCCTTCGATATCCTTGCGGCCGTCTGCCGCAGGCTCATGGGAGCCGTGGCACAAGACATTCTCGCATATCTCCTACGGGTGGCTCAAAAGCCGGGGAGCCGACCGGTATGAGAATCATGCCGGTATCAATTGCATATGGACGTCCCGGCGGCGTGGACCGTCAAGTTCAATCAGGAGGATGGATTGCCACGTGCCGAGAGTAAGGCGACCTTGTGCCACCGGGATGCTCAATGAAGGTCCCAGAAGCGACGAGGCCATGTGCGACCATGCATGCGATGGATTGTGCGCATGGCGGAAACGAATGCGCGGGATGACTTGCTCAACGACCTCAAGAAGATCTTCCTCGGTTCCTTCTCCGACTTCACCGGTTGTCAACGCCGCCGTCGTATGGGAGACAAACAGTACGCAGAGACCTTCTTGAATGCCGGCCGCCGCAATGGCGTCAGTGACCCGATCGGTCAAATCCACGGCTTCTTTCGCACGGGTCGTGGCTACCTGCATCAGATGACTCATGGGAAGACGCGCTCCGCCCGAGGCGCAACAGGCCCCGGCTTAGCCAACTCCACGAAAAATGCGGGCATGATGGAAGAGGATGGAGCGGAAGAGGAAGCCAGGCAGTCGAGCGTGAAAACGGAAGAAGATCAGGCGTTCAGATATGGGGCCTGACCGGTTTCGGCAGGCGCCCGGCGTTTGGATTTTTCAGCCTTCTTGGAACGATTCCCCGGACGACCGGCCGGCATGGCCTTGACCTGGTCTTTGCCTCCATGGACCGAATCAAGCTCCTTTCCCATATAGACCAATACCTGCTGCTGGGACGACACCAACGCCCGAAGATCTTTCAGTTGTGTCTGAAGCTGTTCCAGTTGGGTTTCCTGGGAGGAGACCCGATCGCGCAAACCGTTCAGTTCCGCCTGCGTAGCCTGGCTATGGTGCGCCATCCATTCTTTCAGTTCCCTGGCTTGCGCCATCAGGGCACGCTGCACGTGGCCGGCCCGGTCCCGGATTCGAAAGATGACTTCGCCCATCGCCGATTCCCACCCCCGTTCAGGCATAACCGGCTGTTCCCGCACGACCACACTCTTCGACGACGAGCCGGACCATCCGATCAAATGCTGAACCCGCTGCGTGAGCGATAACGGCGCGACGACCTTGACAGACTCCTTACCGTCGCACCAGCTTTCGAAACGCTCGGTCAAGTCCTCCAGGGCGACCGCGACTTTTCTCACAGCCAGCCGCATCGACGACGGCTCGAACGGGTTGGGCGCCTGTTTTTGTTCCTCGGAAGGCACGAAGCATAAGAGTTTGATGGGTCTTACTTGTAGTTTGTGCTGCTTCCTGGTCATGGCAATAGCCTCCGCCCCGGGGCCCTCTCTTTCCTTACTCCCCCCAGAAGGCCCTAGTCAATGCCGAAAACTATCTTTTTTTCACCCCTTCATTTCAAAATTTTGTCACGCTCGAAAAATTGAAATCTCGAATTCTCATGGCCGGCACCAAAACTTTCCCGGTTTCCGAGGTCACGGCTTCCGCCGGAGTGGTAAATGCGTCAATCTGATTGAACGCGCGCAGGGGACTCTCATGAAATCGGAAATTTTTGACGGCGGCCACGATTTCTCCATTCTCGATGAGAAAGGTTCCGTCCCTCGTCATGCCGGTTAACGTCAGGTCGATCGGGTTCACCGTACGAATGTACCAGAAATTGGTGACGAGAATCCCTCGCTGCGTCGTCCGGACCAGATCGGACACTCTCGCGCCGGCCGGCCGCTCTCCCGACAGGCATGGCGATTCCAATGTGGCGATCGGCTCGATCTGATGCTGCTGTGCGGTGAACCGGTCATACATCAGCTGTTTGAGGACACCCCCGTCGATCCAGATTGAATCGAATACCGGAAGACCTTCCGTGGTGAACCCGGCGCCGAAAAGATCGCTATGTTCCGGCTGATTCCGAAGCGTCAAGCGCCGATCCAGAATGCGCTTTTCCAACTTTCCGACAAAGGGACTTGTGCCCTTGTAGAGAGACTTGGCATCCAGCATCCACATGAGCCAGGTCAGGAGTCCGGCGACGGCCGCCGGCTCCAAGATCACGGTGTAGCGCCCGGCATCCAGTTCCATGGGCTCATCGGCGCCCCGCTTGGCCTTATCGATCGCCGTCAGTGTCCGCTCCTGGATTTTTAAATGGTCGATCGACCGGTGGGCGGCGGCGGCCCATCCGCTGGCCTCTCCCGCCTGCACCGTCAGGCTGAACCGAGCCTCGGTCCGTTGTTCATAGGCAAAGAGTCCGGAACTCGCCGCCGCGCCCACCGCGGCCAGCGAGGAAGAGATGGTCCCGGCCGAATTCAAATTCTCCATTTTGCACTGACTGATCGCTTCCCTGGTGTAATCCAGCCGCCGCGCCGGCCCCGCGGCGGCCGTTTCCGGCCGCGCGGTGGGCAGGGAAAGATACTGTTTCGGCCCCACCGGAGGCACATATTCCGGATCATCGGGTGAGACACGCGCGATCCGTTCGGCCCGTTTGAGCGTGTCCTGCACCGATCCGGCCGTGAGGTCCGTCGTGGTCGCGGTGCCGCGACGGCGACCGAAGGCGGCCGTGACCGCAAGCGACACGCGCCGCGTATCGACGTTCTGAACGACCTGATTGTTGGCAAAACGGGTGGTTCCACCATGTTGATCGGACAACGCGATGAACGTATCGTCGGCGGTCGAATGTTCGAGGACGAGATCGCTCAAAAAATGGAATTCGTCCCACCCGGTCATCTTCGGCCAGGCCTTCGACTCCGGTGATTTCATGGTTGAGCCTGGCCTCGAATGACATCGACCTCGCGAAACCGCGCGTGCGAGGCGGCATGCGTCATCCAGCCCGACTGCCCCGGCTGGCCTTTTCCGCAGGTGATGAATCCGAACCGGCGCCGATGAGCCCGATCGGCCACCCCGTCGCAACTCTTCCAAAAATCCGGCGTGATCCCATGGTAGATCACGTCACGCAACATATGGGTCCGCTTGCCGTTACGGATCAGCCAGAAGGCGTCGCCACCGAACTGAAAATTATACCGGCGCTGGTCAATGCTGTATGATCCGTGACCTTCGATATAGATCCCGTGCTTCACGTCCGCCAGGAGATCATCCACGGTCGATGAGCCGGGAGCCAAGCCGATATTGGCGATCCGCACGATCGGCACACTGGCCCAGCTGTCGGCTCGGTTCGAGCCGCGCGAGCGAGTCTCGCCGATGACCGGCGCGACTTCGCGGTTCGTGCAATATCCGACAAACATCCCGTCCCGCACGATGTCCCATTTCTGGCAGGCGACGCCGTCGTCGTCATAGCCGGTGGCGGCGAGCGTTTGGGGTTCGGTATTGTCGGCGATCAAGTTCACGTGAGGCGAACCATACCGAAACGTCCTCAGATGATCCGTTGTTAAAAAACTGGTCCCGGCATAGTTGGCTTCATAACCCAGCGCCCGATCCAGTTCGCTGGGATGACCGCAGGATTCATGAATCGTGAGCGACAGATGTTCGGGGTCGAGCACCAAATCATATCGTCCCGCCTCGACGGCCGGCGCCCGAACCTTCTCCACCGCTTCGGCCGCCACGCGAGGAGCTTCGGCGAGCCAATTTAGGTCGCTGATGAGCTCATACCCCATGCGAAGATGGGGAGAGTTGAAGCTGCGGGTGGCGAACCGGCCGTCCCGGACCGCGGTGGCTGAGAATTCCCCTTGCAGAGCCAGCAGATCAAAATCGAGATGCGTTCCTTCCGTCGAAACGAACAGCTTCCGATCCCGTTGCGCCCATAAATTCGCGCTGCTTCGCACGACGCCGGGCTCGCCATGAACCGCCTCCATCAACTCCAACAGCAAGGCCGTCTTGTCTTCCAACGGCACGGCGAAGGGATCGACGCGATAGGCGGTGAGAACCGTGTCACGATGCACGGGCTCGGGAGCGGGATGGATTTTGTCGATCGCAAGCGAGGCGGAGCCTTTGGCGATCTCCACGGCGAGATCCGCAATTCGCGGAATCTCTTCAAACGAGAGGATAGACGTAGCGGCAAAGCCCCAGGCGCCCCTGTATAAGACGCGCACGCCGATGCCTCGACTGTTCCCTTCACGGATGACGGCGATGCGTCGATCCTCGCCGCGGATCGACTGCGTCACCGTGTCGAGAATGCGAACGTCGCCGTAATCCGCCCCGGCCTGCCGCAACCGCGCCAACGCCAAATCCGCCAACTCAGCCCACTGTGGTCCGCTCATGAGAGTGCCGTAAATCGCCTGTCAAAAAGCGGTTGCCGAATCCGCCGTTTATTCACACAGTCGTGCCGGTACGGGACCGGTCCACGAAGGCTTCGGTCGCATCGTCCAACGCGCGTCCCTGCCGGCCCTTCGCGGGAAGAATATACAGCAATTGCGGGTCGATGCGCTTCTGCGGTGGCGGCGCCGGGGTCATTTCGTAGCGCGGAGGACTCCGATGATCGGCCAGTTGAAGTTTGGGATTATAAACGCTGTTGAATTTCCACAGCATCTTCACAAAATTCGTCTGTCCGCGGAGCAAATGGCCCGCGGCGATGGTGGCGGTGGATTTCAGCGCGGCCCATCCGAGATGTTTCTGATTAAGGACCTGCTGCGTCTTGACCAGCTCTTCATAAAACTCCGGCAAGGGCAGCCTGGTCGGAAGCACGGCATGCTGAATATCAAACAACCGATAATCACGCGTGGTGATGCGGCGAGATTCGGTGTGCCACGATTCGGTCCCCGGATAGGGGGTATTGACGCTCACGGTCACGATTTCCGGAATATCGAGGCACCACTCGCGGACAATGCTGAATCGTCGGCGGTCCCAATCCGGATCGGCGATCAAATTGATGGCCACCGTCAGGCCGAGCGAGCGGGCAAACTCCAACGCCTCAAAATTCTTGCCGACCGACGTGCGCTTCCGATGCATCTTGAGCCCCTCTTCATCGATCGCTTCGATGCCGAGAAAAATGTACTTCAGGCCCAGCTGTTTCCAAAAGCGGAACACTTCCTTGTTCCGCAGCAACACGTCCCCGCGCGTTTCGAGGTAATACTGCTTCTTGATGCCCCGCTTCGCGATCGCTTCCCCGATGGTCAATCCGTGTTTCGCCTGAATGAAGGCCACGTCGTCCACGATAAAGATCCCGGGCTCCCGTATCCGGGCCACGTCTTCGACCGCCCGCTCCGGGCTCACCGCTCGATAACTGCGGCCGTAAAAGGTCCAGGCGCTGCAGAAGGAGCAGTCCCAGGGGCAGCCGCGCGCGAATTCGACGGACGCGCAGGGATCCAGCACGCCGAGAAAATATTTATGCCGGTGCCGCACCAATTCCCGCGCGGGGCTTATGTCATCGAGACTATGCAGCAATTGCGGGGCGGGGCCTTCCCCGTCCGCCGTGACGACTCCCGGAATCAGCGTGACCGACGCCGGGTCGTGTTCGATCGCCGACAACAGCCGCTCGATGGACGCCTCTCCTTCCCCGCGCAGGATGCAATCGATCGCGCCTTCGGCATGCGCGAGCATGTCGGCCGCGACAAACGACGCGCTATGCCCGCCGACCACGATGAAGCAGTGCCGGTGCCGCTCCTTCACGGCCTTGGCGAGATCCACGATCTCAGGCACATTCGCGAGATAGTTGCACGAAAATGCGATCACATCGGGATGCCATTCCGCCACCATCCGATGAAAGTCGCTGTGCTGCTCCACCTGCAAATCGAGTATCCGCACCTCGTGGCCCGCGTGACGCGCGGCCTGCGCGACCAACTCAAGCCCCAACGGTTCAAGACGCAAGTAAATCTTGGTATACATGAGCGGACCCGGGTGGACGGCGAGAAGTTTCATGAGCTCTCCTTTCGATGAAATCCCTCCTGTATAAGGATAAACCACAGGAGCCGACCGTGAGATGGTGCCAGACCCGCACGACTTGATCAAGCCCGGCGCACACCCGTGTGGCATGCGGCCACTTTTATTGGCGGGCGGAATGGCGTAGGATTCGCCATGCAAGCCGAAAAGGACCTCACGCCCAGGCAACGTATCATGCAATTCATCACGGGAACCACACTCTCGTCGTTTCAACTGGCGCAGATGATCGGAATTTCAGAACGTCAGGTAGAAGAACATTTGTCGCACATCGTGAAGACAGTCGGCCGCGACGCGACACGCCGGTTCTTGATCGAACCCTCCACCTGCCGGCAATGCGGTTTTGAGTTTAAAGATCGGACCCGCCTGACCAGACCGAGTCGCTGCCCGCGCTGCCGGAGCGAATCGATCACGGCCCCCAGGTTTGGGATCGCGGGAGCATGACCGTGCGACGGATTAGATACGGTTTGCTCATATGCGCGGTGATCCTGTCGGCTTGCGGCGCCGATCAATCAGCGCAGTGGCTGGAAACGGCCCAACTGGAAGAACGTCAGAATAATGTGGCCCACGCCAAACAATTGTACGAGGATATCGTCCGTCTGTACCCGGACAGCAAGGCGGCAGTGACCGCTCGGGCCCGCCTCGATGAATTTAAGACACAGTAGCGGCAATGGAGGGGACGTCGCTGGTAATTGACTGGATCGGAGTTGATTATCTGTCCGATCGCGGCGGCCAGGGGAAGAACGCGCTGGTCGTCTGTTGATACAGACGATAGTCCTCTCCGCGGGTCGCCAGAGCCTGCGCTTCGGCCGGCGGAATGCCGGTGATTTTCACCAACGCCCCCCCCATGACAAGCGGGCCGATCAGCGTGGCCCACCAGTTGCCCGCAGGCAGCGCGAACGCCATGACCACATAGCTCCACCAATGGAGCCATTCAAAAAAATAGTTGGGATGCCGCGAATATCGCCACAATCCTGCGCGGCAGACCCGCTCCTTATTCCATGGTTGCTTCCGAAACGCCGCCAATTGCCCGTCTGCGATCGCTTCGCCGCTCACCGCAACGGCCCATACCACCAGCCCACACAGCTCCCACAGGCTGAACGCCGGACGCGGATTCAGCATGATGACGAGCGGCGGCAACGAAAAGAGGGCGACGGCGACCGCCTGCATTTGAAAATATACGAACATGAGAATCGGCTCATGCCGTCCCCATCGCCGGCGCATGGTCCGATATCGCGCGTCCTCCTGCTTGCCGATCACTCGGTCGAACAGAATATGGATTCCGAGACGCGCCGCGTACAGGCTGATCATCGAGGCGACCAGTAACCGGCGTGCCGCGCTTCCCTCTGCCGTCAGCGCATACCAGACGACCGCGCCGATCATGCCCGCGCACCATCCGACATCCGCAATGGAGGCGTTAGGACGACGGCGCTGCATCAGCCAGAGGACGAGCATGAACACAGCCGAAGCCAGCCATGCATGGATCAACAAAGAGAGCGGGTCGTTCACGGGCTAGCTCACTCCGTAATCCCATGGGTCCGCGACCGGATGCCGGCGCGACGTAACCCACGCTCGGAGGCCGGGCAGCGGAAACGACAACAGCGTCTGAATCTTGGCGCTGCTCATGGAAAGATCCGCCGGGCGCGGCGGGCCTGTGTACGCACGCAAAGAACCCGCCTTAAGACAGGAGGACAACTCCGGATACCAATGTAACAACACCTCTCCGATCTCCCGACGCGACAATCGCTCGGTGCCTCCCAAATGGTAGAGACCCGGCCGCCCGCGATCCACCAGCTCCCAGATCGCCCGCGCGACGGCTCCTGCCGGAAGCGGGCAACGATATTCATCGGTAAATAATGTGATCGATTGTCCTTCCCGGCAAGCCGTCCGCATGTCTTCGATGAAACTACGATCGCCGGTGTCCGAGCGACCGGCCGTCAACGCAACCCGTATGGCGGTATGGGAGGCATTCCGCAAAACGACCTGTTCGGCCTCCGCTTTGGTGCGGCCGTAGACATTCAATGGACGAACTTCATCGGTTTCGACATAACAGCCTGTTACGCCGTCAAAGACTTGGTCGCTTGAGAGAAAGACGAAGGGTCTGTCGTGGGCCAACTCCGCCAGGTGACGCGTGGCCTCGACATTGATGGCGCGCGCACGTGCGGGATTCTGCTCGCATGGACCGGCCCGGCTGAGCGCCGCGCAATGAATCACCGCTTGCGGCGCGAGCCGCTTCCAGAGCGCGTTCACTTGCTCGTGGTTCGTGAGATCCGCATCCTGTCGCGTGACCCCCTGAACCCGCCAGCGAGGCGCCCACCGCGGCGCCGAGCGCACCAGATAACTGCCGATCAGCCCCCCCGCGCCCGTGACCAGCATGAGCGGCTTCATAGAGAGTGTTTCCCTAGGCTGCGAATCTGAGGCATTACCGTGCTCCTCATCCTCCATACCATTCGATTTCCCGGGACGATGGCCGGTAAGTTGTATCAACTTAGGACAACCTCGGATGCCGGCGCAACTCTCCGGCTCGTCGTCGTTCTCCGACCGCTTTCAGGCCGTCGGGCTGCCTGTTCGGTTATTCTTAGAGATTGGCAGACTAAGGGGATGAATCAGTGACTGGCTTGCAAGGGGAGATGGCGCCGGTTTCGTTCCAGCCGCATGCCGCTGATGGCTTCCAAATCGTACGCGACATACATGCGTTCCAAGAACGGGTCCTCAGGAAACGGACGGTCCGCCTTGATACCCCGCCACGGATCGATCTTGACCGCCGACGATGACTCATTAAACTCATCAATGGCCAATAATTCTCCGGCAAACCGGTGGCTGACGAGAGTTTCTTCGACATCGTCGAAGTAGAGGGGCACCTTGGACAACATCCACCGGTTGCGATGCGAGAGTAGTTGCAATGCATGCACCGTGGAGGAATACAGATCAAGGTCAAAGGAGATGAAGCCGATGGGCGCCTCTTGGATATGCGCCATGAATTCCGGCACATTTTCCCGCACGTCACCTAAGACGAGCCTGGTGCGGGACGACAACTTCGCCCGCAAGGCTTGCTCGTCGAGCGGGAAATCCCCCTCTTTCCAGTAATCCGGATGATCGCGGTAGTCGCCTGTCATTTCCGGCAATCCTCTCCCGCTGTCGAACCCCACCACCTTGATCGTCACGCCGCTTTCTCGTTCGACTGCCGCTGCTTCCTCCTGGAGCGCCAACAGCCCCTCGCCGCCGGCGACTCCGAATTCAATGGCGGTAATGGCGGGAATCTCATGCTCACGCGCCAGCCAGGCGCCCGCGACGAGCCCGGAGAGATACGCGGGCCTCGGCGAAATCGCCCACACTTCTCTGGTGCCCACCGAGATCGGCAACCGAGCGAGCAGTCGTTTGGTCAACAATCGAAACGGGGACTCCATGGAAAAGCGAATCAGCCATCTGGGAATTGAAATGCGGGACACCAGATACCTTTTCTCGACACGAGTGATCGATCGGGCTCAAACAAGGACCGGCGGATAGACACTCAGCGGGAATACATAACCGGCGTGCGGCAACGCGCCCACCGGAAGTGACTGCATCCGTCTATGTAAATGGGTGGGCTCACTATAGAGAAGGCGTGCAAAGTCCTTCAAGTGGAAAATCGTGATCAAACATTAAAATTTACGGATCAATTGTTCCGCGACGAGCCACGACCAATTCGAACGTCTTTTCCATCCGCCTCAGCTCCGCGTCAGCTTCCGATACCGGATCCGATGCGGCCGCTCCGCGTCCTTGCCCAAGCGCCGCTTGTGATCCGCGTCATATTCGCTGTAGTTGCCTTCGTACCAGACGACCCGGCTGTCGCCTTCGAACGCCAAAATGTGCGTGGCGATCCGGTCAAGGAACCAACGATCGTGACTGCTGACCACATTCAGAGATTGCAGATCGTAAACGGCAGATAAATGCTGGCATTATGCCTAGGGTTTCTTCTTTACACTTAATCAGTTCATGTCTATACTTCCCACTTTCAAAAACGGAGCAGGTAAATCATCGTTTGATGACCGTGACCCATGATCATCCATAGATTTGATTGTGGTGTCTTTCTTAGCATAACGGCGATCGCCTTTTTGTCGTACACTTTGACAGGCTGCGTATGGAGAGGGAGGACCACCGATCATTACATCGGGCCACTCCTTTTCGGCACTGAAGAGCCTCGCGCAAAAGTCGAGCGTATCGATGAGCAGGTGCACTTTCCTGCGCTAATTGAATCCGGACGACAATGGGGCATTTCCCTGGGAATTGTGCGCCGCATTACCGCGATCCCTCAACGCGTTGGCGCCGGCCGCTCGATGAAGAGACTCGGCACCTCCACGCCTTTCTTCATCATCCCCATCACAAAGCATCTTGCCCTAAGCCCCATCTACCTCCGTATCAACCGGCAAACGGGTCCGGAATTGAGAATCCGTTCACTGGTCGGCTTTCAAGGGGCTATGGGTGATGAGGGAAACTTTCTGAGCATCGGCTTGTCGACCACATGGGAGTTTATGCCCCTTCAAGATGGAACTTATATTCTCTGTCACGATAGTCATCGCCCGCTGGAAACCACATTTACGGTGTATAAGGATAGAACCCTGCTGGCTGCTGAAACGAGGTGTACCGAATGAGCCCTTTCATAGGTCTTCTGTTCAGGACCGGAAGCCTCTCAATTCTCGTTCTGACCCTTGTAGGCTGCGTCAAGGATCACGCGGTGTTCATTACTTCTACGAAATTTGGGATTGATATTTCACAACAAGCGGATCAGCCACCCAAAATGCTCGTGGGTTACAAGCGTGAAGAGGGAATCTTTCTCCCTGCGGAACACGAAAATTCCAGTGCTGCTGGCGATACATACTCCGTGCTCGGATACTTCTGTGTGATGGCGAATCCGTCCTTGTGGGATTTCATTAAAGCCATTGCTCCGTTCTCGGAAGATGTTCCCGATGCGCTACAAATCACAAGCGTCTTCGCCACGGGCCTCCCGGCGCAGCAACTGGCGCAAGACGACAGCATGCGGGAGTTCTTTCAAAAACAGATAACAAAATCGAAACAAAAGACCTCAGAGAAACGGTGTAATTGATCAGGCCCCTTTCTGAAAAGGCTGTCACAATGAAACTGCGACTGGTAGCGATAATCGCGACGCTTGGAATGCTGATCGTTCTCTTCCAAGGGTGCACCGGGCAGCCCCGCGTAACGGTGCTTACCAGCACGATGGTCGGCCTCGAGGCAAAGCCTCCCATGGGAGATGCACAACCCAACCCCTCAGTGAGCCTTGCCTATAAACGGGCCGAAATGATGTTGGTCCCCGTCTGCCATGTTGAAGAGTATGGGTGGTGGCGATCTTTCAAGGCACGGCTTGGCGTACAGGGCAAGAAGAATGGAGAGAAACCTGATCCCGCAAACGCGCATGGCCCGCATCCGACCGGCGAGATCCCATATTGTCCCCCGAAGGGATCGCCGGATGCAGACGTCTATGCAGTCGCGGGTTCCTTTCAGATGGAGCACAATTGGTTCGGGCCGCTCAACATCAGACAATTCATCACGACAGGAATGGCGGCGCGCCATTTAGCTAATCCTATTGTCCATAGGGTGCAAGTGATCGGCGAAGTAAAGAAACCAGGACAGTACCGTTTCACCAAGGGTCTCAAGGCAATAGATGCGCTCGGACTGGCTGGTGGCAAAACAGAGAATGCAGATGACACTCCGATGAAAGTTCTCCGAGAAGGTAAGAGTGATGAATCTATCGAAGACAGTGATCCAGTTTCTCCCGAGGACACGATTCTTGTCCCACCCAAGCAGTGGTTCACAATTACCGGCGAGGTCAAAAATTCGGACAGGTATCCTATGAGTGGCCAGTTGACTGGAAGTCAAGCAATTGAGAAGGCCGGTGGGTATTCTCAGAATGCGGCTAAAGACAAATCGTTCCTCCGACGGAAAATAAATGGTCAGGATGTAATTCTTATGGAAATTGAAAACATCACGGTGCTGCCTGATGACTTCATCCATGTTCCAGCAAAGCCGGAGGAAAGCACGGGTGATGCGAAACCAAAGAGTATGACCAGCGAGCAGATTCCGGAAACCTTTAGTATTGGGGGGGCAGTCAAAAAACCCGGGAGTTATCCCTATTCTAAAGGGCTAACTGTTCGCCGAGCAATCGAATTAGCCGGGGGACGAGTGGGCACTGCAACCC
>JANRMQ010000018.1:0-56823 GCA_040981125.1 Nitrospira sp. | reverse complement strand
TCAGGCGTGGGCATTCAACTCTTCCGATGCCGATCAGTAGACAGCGTGCGCCGCTGCCCGTTCCGGCACCTCGGCGGGTTGAAGCATACCCAGATTCACGTAGGAGAACAAGACGGGAAGGGTCGCATGTAGAATGGAAAATCTACCGGAGTTTTGAGTTAGGAGTTGAGAGAAGGAAACCTGTATTGTTTCCGGCAGTAAAACTAGTAAAGTTACGAGAAGAACTATTCAACGATACACTTCATCATGCGTCCCGATGTCGAGCAGAACAATCTCCTTCTTCGTCACTCTCAGCGTCAGAGTCAGGCGATATGAGTGCGTCACGCTTACCGCGTGCAGTCCTGCTAATGTCCCTTTGAGCGCATGCAATCGGAGATGCGGCTGGAATGGGTCGGCTTCTAAATCTCTCAGAACTCTGGCAAGGTGTTTTTGAGTTCAGGATGGGCTTTGCTGAACCTGAGTACACGCCGATCAAAACGGCTGGTCGTAACCAGCACGTACATCAGGCTTCAAGGCCGAGTTCATCAATAAGGGTCTGTGCCGTCACACGCCGCACCCGACCTTCCTTCAGATCTTTCAAGGATCTGCGAACGCGGGAAACGTAAGACCTCTGATACCTTTCGGAAAGTTCGCGATACTGCTCTTCGGCCATAATGACATATGCCGGTTCATTCTCTTTAAGCACATGAACCGGACCATGCTTCAAAGCCTTATCGACGGCAGCCAGGCCTCTGCGTTTAATCTCCGAGGCCGCTATGGTCCGTCGTATTGCACGATTTGAAGTTCGCATGAGAAGTACTTTATCCCAAGGCCTGAATAGCAGCAAGCTCCTCTTCACTGGCAACCCATATTCACCGAACTCCGGGTATTGAGATACATTTCATCACGACAGGTACCAGGACCATCTGAAAACCAACAGTGCGCATGGAACGGATGGGGCGGTGAGGCTTGCGCCATGGTAGGGCCATAAATCTAATTGCCCTGCTGCTGTTTCGCGTGTAGAAACCGGGCGCAGAACAATACCACCCGCAAATGAGGTGCAGACTATGATCCGAGCCGGCCTTTGGTGTGGATTGTGTCTTGCTCTTCAGTTGGCCGTAGCGGTCATGCCGGCGGAATCCATTCCAATCGGCGACGCAACCGGGCATAGCAACGGCGACAGGTCCACCATCAATTTTGCGGTGTTGCCGCCCGGCGATCCAATCGTCAGTGTGCTTTCTCCGATATTCCGGCCTGCCGATGGAATGCCTGCTGGATTGCGGCAGGACAACTATACCTATCTCTATCAGATCACCAACCGTATTCCGTTGCATCCTCCTCCGCCTGTTTTTCCCTGGCAAGTACTGGCGGAGTTCAGCGCACAAGCCGGTGGCCCGGTCACCACGACCGGCACGTTTGTCCAAGCAGGATCACATGCCCAATTTCTCGACTATGGGCGTGTGCTTGATGCATCGCATCAATCGGCTTGTACCTTTCCACGTTGTGGAGTCGATGGGGCCGGCGGGTCATTGGACGGCGCAACCGGTTTTGGAATCGCCATTCGGCCGAACGAGGCCCGGACACCGTTTGTCACGAACAGTGGCAGCACGAGTTGGCAATTTTATGAGCCAGGCGCCGCTCCGCGTACGAGCCTTTTGTTCTCAGGAGCCATGAGCCCGATCGTCGGGTATCAGTCGCCCAACCCGCCGCTTCTCGGTTTCGGAAACAATTCGTACGAACTTGGCATTCCACCGGAGAGTATCTCCGGGATCGCGGTGCCCTCTTCGTCGGCCCCCGAGCCAGCTACGTTGTCGGTGATGGCGTTGGGCTTGGTATTGCTGGCCGCATGGCGGACGAAAGACATAGTGAACTGCCGAAGGGAGCGGTTCTTGAAGGCGGAGGCGAGGTGGGCCGCGTGCAGGCCTGGGTCGCGAGTACTATTCAGCCCGATAGTCCACCCTGTCGACGAAGCGCACGGTCCGTCCGGTCGGACCGGCTACACCGATCGTATTGTCCGCGACCGCGGTTACGTGGGTTGACCTGACCGGGCTTCCCATGTCGTAGGAGGTCTTGAGGAGGGACAGTCCGCTGACGACACCCTTGTAGTCGAAGGAGAGAAACAGATCATACCTCGTGTCGAATAATCCGATCCCGTTGGTCCATAGGCCGTACAGCAAGAGATACTCCAGCGGATTGATCGTGGCGGACGCATAACTGTAGGACCAAGATTCTTTCGTCGCATGCCCGATCTCGATGGAGCGCCGCTCAGCCGGTGGACCCAGAAATGTCACGATATCCGCCTTGGTCGTCTCCCCGACCGTAATACGATCCATGGCCTTTTCATCGGCCAATTCCGGACTACCGATCGCGACACAGCCCGCCAGCAACGCGCAAAGCAGACCAGGCCACCATATCCCTTTCACGATCTTCCCCCGCAGATGCCACCCTTGCTTCCACCACTTCTTCTATTGCAGCATCCCGCCGAACAGTAATCAACGGGAAGCCCATGCCGGGTAGTAGGCCAGTTTGCATTTGAAGCACTGAAGTCCGTCATTCCCGCGGAAGCGGGAATCCAGTCAAAACATTGGCCTTGGATGCCCGCTCCCCGCTTCCGCGAGGACAAGCTTCGCGGGTATGACGCAAAAGGAAACTGACCCACTACCCCATGCCGAGCGCGACTGAAATCCGGAGGCGAGCCGAATCGAGACGGATGTCAGCCGGCGGTGATGAGTATGGCGGGAACAATTGCATGTGCCCCGATCTGAAAAGATACACATCGTATCTTCTCGGATACACAACCTAGTTGGGTCTGCTCGATAGAGCAACGACTGTCTACGTAGTCTGCGGGGACTATCCAAAAAGGAACATAGTTTGCAGCTCTTGCGGCTCCATCGTCCATGCCGAACAATGGAACGGCCCCGAAACCGACTGGAGACCAGCTGCGACCAAGACTATAGCGTTCGGCCAGGAGCAGGAGCCGACCACGAATGAACCAGAAAAGGAGCAACCAATGAAACCCCTTGTCGTCTGTCTGATCATGACCGCGCTGTTCCTTGGGATCGATCAGCCGGTCCAAAGCGAGTCCGACCTGATGCTGAACCGGGAACTAAAGGAAGGCGCCAAGAGCTACTACGATCATCCGAGCGGCATCGTCTTGGCGGACGGGTTTTGGGCCAAGGCCGGGTCGGATTTCACCGCCACCATAGCGAGCACTTCCGGCTTTTCCATCGATAAAGCGCCGCTCGACGCCAAAGACAAGCGGTACACCTCCAACGAGAGCCGCACCTTTGTCGTCGCCGGATGCGTCCCGAAAAATCTGCCGATAAAGGGGGTCTCCGGCTCGGTCTGGGTTGCCTGCAACGATCTGGATTTGATCAGGGACAAGGTCCAGGAAAGCAAGTTTGTGTCCTGCCTCGATCTATATCCGAATGGGGTGCTTCAGGAATTCTTTATCAAAGAAGTGAACAGTCGCGATTGGGAGTCATTTCGCTTTTCCTGCGGCGATCTGCTGCCGGACGGCACCGTGGGCTCTCCCGTGAAGAAAGCGCCCTTCCTGTTCGATTTTGAGAAGGATGGAAAACTGTATGAAACCTCTGTGCCCAGGGCTCGCCTCTCGCTTGGAATCTTCGAATTGGAACACTACATCCAGTTCCGGGAAAGCCTGCTCACCGTCGCGCTGTATCATCATACCGCTCAAGCGATCTTCGACAGCGGCGCCACGCAGCGCCGTCCCGATGGTATTCATCTCACCGACAAAGTTCCCCCGTCGGCTCCGGCGTCGGGCATCAGGTACCATGAATGGTTTTGCCCTCCCGGCATGGTCGTGACCGGCGCCGCCATCGGACACATCCCGAATAAAAAAGACAAGCACACGCGGCCCGTCTATATCCTGACGGAATGCCGGAAACTGCTGCACCGCTCATAAGGTGTGCCTTGCGGCGATCTTGAAGACTCAAACCCTGAGTCAGCCGCCCCTCAACGGCACTCAATGACAATCTTTCCGATGGTCGTGGCAGATTCCAGCATCGTGTGGGCCGATCGCAAATTCTCCGGCGACAGACCGGTGAGAACCGTACGGACGATAGGTTTCAGGCGCCCTGCATCCGCCAGCCCGGCAACCTCGGCCAAGGTCTGCCCCTGCGTCTCGGGCTTGTATCCGAATAACGATTTGGTGAACATCAGTTCCCAGCTCACCGTGATCGATTTTCGCTTGAAGTTGGCAATGTCCACCACGCCGGGATCGTCGATCAGGACGAACCGTCCAAACGGGCGGATAATGTCGGGCAGCATCCTCAGATAGTCCTGGGAATGGGTGATGCCGAACACCGTGTCCACCTCGGCAATGCCGTGCCGTTTGAGTTCTTCTCGCAGATCCTTCGAATGATCGAGCACGAGATCGGCGCCCATAGTCTCACACCAGACCCTGGTTTCCGGTCGCGACGCGGTGGCGATGACCTTGGCGCTGGTATTTGCTTTGAGAAGTTGAATCGCAATGGAGCCGACTCCGCCGGCCCCTCCGATGATCAGGATTGTCGTGCTCTCATGATAAGCATGTTGACGCTCTTCAAGCAGCGCCTCCCACGCCGTCAACGACACTAGCGGCAGCGCCGCCGATTCAACGACGCTCAACCGCTCCGGCTTGCGGGCCACCAACCGATGGTCCACGGCATGAAGCTCCGCATTGACGCCGTCACGCATGAGATCTCCCGCGTAGTACACCTGGTCGCCCGGTTGGAAGCCGCGGACTTTTGCGCCGGCCTTCACGACCTCTCCGACCGCATCCCATCCCAAAATGACAGGATGCACGGTCGTCGAGCTGCGGCTTCGCCGGATTTTGTAGTCCACCGGATTCACGGATACCGCGTGAATCCGCACCAGCAGATCTCCGTCGCCGGCGGCCGGATCGGGCACCGGCATCTCCTTGATCGCAAACTCGCCCAATTGATGCGCGTTGAAATAACCCCAGGCTTTCATCTTTTGTTTCCTCTCGCACCGTCAAGCTTCACGTTGGCCGACGGCCTCCATCATTCGTCCTCGGCGTTCAGAATCGCGAGGCGGGCAGCTGGACATCGGCCCGCGCCCAAGCCTGTTGGAATTCCTGTCCGACCGCCTTGGCTTCCGCCTGTTTTTGTTCCGCTTCCAGACTTTGCTTGAGACCGAACAGCGCCCAGCCATTATGCGGATGGTGCATCAGATCCTCGCGATAGACTTGCTCCGCCTCCGCCGGACGGCCCGCTTGCAGCAAGACCGCGCCCAAGGAATGGCGCACGGGAATATGCCACAGGGGTGGTTCATAGTAGCGCAACCGGTCCTCCACATCCGCCGCCGCCTTGAGCGTCTCAATCGCCTGCACATACCGCCCCTGACGAGCCGCAATCTCCCCCGCCAGCACTCCTTCGGCAATCTTCGCCAGATCGACGACGCGGCTTCCTCCCATGATCCGGTCCTCCGGGATTGACTCGACCAATCCAGTCAATGCCTTGAGCTCCTGCTGCGCTTCATCCGGTCGTTTGGTCGCCGCAAACGCCATTCCACGCGCATAGTGCCACACGATATTCGTATAGGCCAAATCGGCCGGCGGCTTGGGCACCGTCAGCGCCTCGTCCCATTTGCCGAACCGCACCAATGTAAAGAGGACCGTCGGCGCAAAGTCCTCCAGCGCCGGCACCTTCGCCGCCATGTCCCACGAGACGAGACGCTCGAGATCGTGAGCTGTCTTCATCGCCTCCTTGCTCCGGCCCTCCATCGACAGCGCGCTCCACAGAAAATGCACGTTATGTGGATAGTAGCCGACGGGATAGACGCCGGTGAGCTTGCGATGCTCCAAATAGTCATGATCCACCGCGGACGCATGGACATTCCGTTCCACCGCTTCTTGATACATCCCCAGCCGCAAATAAATATGACCGGGCATATGGACCAAATGACCCGCCCCCGGCGCCAAATCCGGCAAGCGTCGCGCGCAGGGCAGCGCCCGCTCCGGGTTCGATGAGGCCTCCACGGCATGAATGTAATAATGGCAGGCCCCGGGATGATTGGGGTTGAGCTCCAGCGTCCGCTCGAGCGTCGCGACGATCTGGGTGGCCTTGCCCTTAGGCTGCCCGTCGGATGTCCAATAGTCCCAGGGCTGCTGATCCATCATGGCCTCGGCATAGAGTGCGCCGGCATCGGCGTCGTTCGGGTAGCGCGCCCATACCTTTCCCATCGCGTCGGCGTAGGCGGCATCGAGCGCCTCTCGTTTGTCCTCCGGTTCGGCGGAATAGCGAACCGCCAGCGCGTCGATATAGGCCCGCTCTTCCGGAGTGGCAGTGGAAGCCAGCGCACGGGCCTTTTGCACCGCCTCGTATGCATGCTTCCCGGCTTCCGGGCTCATCGGCAAGTTGATGTTCGGGCCGAGCGCCACAGCGATGCCCCAGTAAGGCATGGCTGCCTTGGGATCGAGACGCGCCGCCTCTTTGAATGAATTGATCGCTTCTTCATGATTGAACGCGAAGACCAGCCGCAACCCCTGATCGAAATACTGTTGCGCCTTCGGCGACGAGGTGGAGATGGGATGATGCAGCGTCCCAAGGTTATTGAATAAGGGAGGGGCATTGTCGTGGGCCGGCTCGATGGAGCGCCGCTCACCCGGGGAGGCGCAGGCCGAAAGTAAGAGAATCACGCCAAGGCCGCACAGCAATCGACGCAATGATGAACCGATTGGCAGTTTCATCCGTTGCTCCTTCCGTTCTCTTTACATGAGGAACGATACCAGGCTACGTATTGACGCAACCGCTGTCAACAGCCTGCGATGCCGCCTGACGCAGGAAGTCGCTCGAATCGATCCATTTACAATGTTTCGCCCGGCGGAAGAAAGTCTGCCGCTTGTATCGGCTTGTATCGGATTTGATACCAGGCGTATCGGTTACCATACAGCCGGCGCCGCACGATCGGGGTCGAATGGTCCGCAAATAGCAGCAAATAGCCGAGAAACGGTTGATCCCGCTGCACAGTGGCGCGAGGCATCGATCCTGCTACCCCACCTTCATGCCGGCAAATCCAACAATACACACATTACCCTTGGAGCCCAGGAGAACCTCGCCATGAAAATCAGAAAAGACCAGAGATTGATGACCGCCGTCGAGTGGGACAACCTTGTCTGTGCATTCCGGGAACTCAAAGAGGGATTTCTGAAAGGCGTCGCCAAACCATCGCTCGACGACTTTGCCGATGAACATGCAGCGGCGTTTAAGGATAAGAATCACGACTGGAAGGTTCACTCCCATTTCAAGGATGGAAAGTGGCACAGGGGACCGCATTTTCTCGCGTGGCATCGGGTCTTCCTGAATGAATTCGAGAATCGGCTCCGCCGCGAAGTGCCGAGCGTGACCATTCCCTATTGGAACGCATTCAAGGATCCATTTCCGGAGGCGCTCAAGAAAATATCCGACAATGAAGGCAAGCGGGTGCCGTTTCCGCCGAACGAGCTCCAGAGCCTGCTTCCCCACTTCGAAGAAAAAGCGTTTGAAGACTTTCAGTTCGATCTGGAAGTAGGCTACCACAACCACGTGCATGCTGAACTGGGACGCACGATGGGCCGCCGCCATTCTCCCCGCGACGCGGGATTCTGGCTGCATCACGCGTTTGTCGATAAACAGTGGGGACACTGGTTTCAAAAACACGGCGGGGCCGCGCCGCCGTCCATGGACGAACTCATCAACGGGGATGAGATCGTGAAGGGAAAGAGAGTCAGAGACGTCCTGCATACGCCGCAACTCGGTTATGTGTATGGGGACGGCATTTTTAACGATATCGACAAACAAGGCAGCAGCACATTTGTCTCGAACCTTCAGGAAGGCATGACCCTGTGCGTCAAGCTCAACGGAGACAATTACTACGCCAAACTGATGGTCCTTCGCCTGACCAGCGTGGCGGCATTCATCACCATGCAGCAGTTTCCCAATTGTATTCCCGGGTCGAAGGCACCCATATGGCCGGCCGACACGATGTATTGCGATCTGAGAAGGGCCAAAGTGGATGTACCCAAAGACCAAGCCCACATCCGGATCATTAAGGCGGCGGCCGGCTCACAGACGACGTACAGAATCGAAGCGATCAATGGAACGGAACTGGAGGAATACACCGGGATCACGGACTTTACCGCGCAGAACGGCCAAGGGGCGGGTGACCCTGAAATGCTGTATATCTAGGCCGCACTATTCCTGAATGCTTGTGCTGCAATCACGGATTCGCCGCTGCGACAAGCCGGCGGGCAAGTTTCATTGCACGCCGGCGGGCGCGCTCGCCGCTCGCTCGGGCAACGTCCTGTATTCATCTCATCCCACATCGAGTTCCACGAGAAAGGTTTGGAGCTCACGGCGCTGTTGGTCCTCGGTTCCCTTCAAAGTTTCGATTGCTTTTCTGATCTTGTCCAATTCGGTCTCCTGCTGATCAAGCTTCGTCACGTAACGGTTGTAGAGCTCGGAATTGTGTTGGAGCCGCTGCATGTTGTCCCGGATGCGGCTTTGTTCGGCGGTGATCTCCCCGATCCGCTGTTCCTGTCTGCCGCGCTGGCCCCGCGTTTCATCCAGCTTCGTGCGCAGGCTCACGACTTTCTGCAGCGCCTCTTTGACCTTCTGACTCACCTCTCTGGCTTGGAGGTACAGCAGGATCTGATTCACGCCGCTGTCCATGAGGTGAACCGACTCCTGTATCGGCAAGGACTCCTTCACCCGCAATGCGACGCTTGCGCCAGGCTCCACCGGAACCGCAAACCGATAGACGTCACGCGTGCGTTCGGCCGATTCCTTCGGCTCGATCAGCTGCCAATCTGCGCGATAGGGATGCTCGATGAGCAACGCCCGCTCTTTCTGGTCCCGATTCTTGATCCGATACGTCCGATCTTCCACCATGCGACGGGTCACCCACAACGTGCCCTTCTTGACGGCGACGCTGACCAATTCTTGCTGCCCGCCTTCGAGCTTCGGCTCGACCTCCATTTTTAGATCGAGCGCGTAACTAAGGAGCCGTTCCTGTCCGGGCGCGATGTCTTCGATCCTGGCATCGCCGGCGTAGGAGCTGCCGTCAAATACGGTCATCGGCCCCTGCATGAGATACAGCGGCGATGAGTTTTGTAGACGATATCCATGAAGCGGGTGCTTGAGGTTGACCGCTTGATTGTAGATCGATACCTTTCGGCCTTGAATTTCCTGCCCAAGAATCGGGACCATCGCTGATTGCTGTCGAGCCAGCGAGACCGGCGCCCCAAGCCGGTACTCGAACAGCGCCCCCGCATCCCGGCCCTCTGCGGCCGGCTCCACCCCCTCCTGCACCGACAGGGCCCTTGCTTCATCGGCAAAGGCGGCGGCCGCTGGCGCCGGGGCGCCGGCCCGTATCGACTTCTTGGATTCGAGCCTCTGTCTGCCGTCCTTGGCCGGATCTCCTCGCCTTTCTCCCTCTGCTTTCTCACCCGCGCCGGCTGCTTGCTCCATGGCTTCTCCATAGACTTGCGGACGCAGCGACGCATACAGCTCCGGTTCTATGATGGGCCGCGGGTTATAGAGCGGCTGGTAGAGATCCATGATAAACGAGATCGGCCGCCCGGATACGAGCGACAGGCTCACATTGGTCCAATCCTGCTCCGTCGTGTTCTCGACGATGGCCCACCCTTGCAGGAACGGCGGCCGCGCGTCATCGAGCACCAATCTATAAGAGGTTTTCCAGATCGGCGTTTCCGTGAGATATGCAATACGCGCCTGGCGAGCGCCCGTCCCATCGAACGTGACGGAAAGGACTTTCTTTTGCGTGTCATGATTCATGGCCAGCACCGCCAGCGCGGTGTGAAGTTCCCGGTTCAGCGCCGCATTGGCCAGCTTGATCCGTTGAATCGTCGGCAACGGAATCGATCGGAATCCGTCCTCCGTGAGGAGGTTCACATATTCCGTCTCGATCAGACGGCGCTGGCCGCCGTCCACAACGGCTTCCTGTTTCTTTTCCACTCCGATCAAGGTGCCGGCGATGGGATTGGGCGAAGCCAGTTCCACCGGTTCACCCCGCACTTGCGTGAGAAGCTGTCCAAGGGTGGGATTTCCGTTCAAATTGATGCTGAAACTTCCGAGAGTCTTCGCGACGGGATCTCGCGAACTATACGTGACCGACGCAACCTTTCCTCCGCCGAGGTCCTGCACGATTACACTCTTGAGCAAATCGTTGATCTGGTTCACGTTGAAACGAAGATCCAGTCGAGCGCGGTCTTGCACGGTCCCATCATGCTGGAAATACCCCACCCCGCTCGAATACAAGACGATCTTGGACAGGGGGAGAATCGGAGCTTCGCCCGCTTGCGCCGGCGATCCGACACAGAGCAGCGCGGCAATCAGGATCTCCCCGGCTCGGACGAGGAGCGGACGGGTGAATCGCCACATGGAAACCTCCCTTAGTAGAGCCGGCTCTTGAGCCTCGGTTTCACTCGGCCATACCGGCATCCTTGTATGACTCATCCGATTGATGGCGTCAATGGAGACCGGACAGCCCGCACGGCTTCCCCAAAGCCCGGCGACTCCTTTACAATGCCCTTGGAATCCTGCATCTGCGAGGACCTATGGAAAGCGTGGAACGTCTCATCCAATTTGTGAAACAGGACCTCTGGACCACCGATCTCGCGAAGCTGCCGTTCTTTCAACGAGCGCTCGTGCAGACGCTGCGTCTGGCCATTGCGGTCGGCATGGAGTTTCGCTATCGCTTGCTTGATGCCCGCGCCGCGGGCTTGGTCTACACCACGCTCCTTTCCTTGGTGCCGTTTCTCGCCGTGATGTTCTCCGTGCTGAAGGCGTTCGGCGTCCATCATCAGTTTGAGCCGATTCTGGCTCAAGCGCTGGAGCCGCTCGGCCAGAAAGGCGAGGAGGTGACCGCCACGATCATCGGGTTCGTGGACAATCTCAAGATCGGCGTATTGGGCGCCGTCGGCATTGCAGGATTGTTTTACACCACCTATTCGCTGATCGATAAGATCGAGCAGGCGCTGAACGCCATTTGGCTGGTGCGGCAGGGCCGGTCATGGTCGCGGAAATTCGCCGATTATTTGAGCGCCGTCTTGGTCGGGCCGGTGTTGATCGTCACGGCGTTCGGATTGCTGGCCTCGGTCCAAAGCAATACCCTGGTCCAGCACGTGTTGGAAATCGAACCGTTCGGCCGCCTGATGTTCTGGGGCGCCAAATTGGCTCCTTTTGTGATGCTGTGCGGGGTGTTTACCTTTCTCTACAAATTCATTCCCCATACCCAGGTGCGGGCGACCTCCGCGCTGGTCGGCGGGATCGCCGCTGCGATTTTATGGGGCATCGCGGGAGAATTGTTTGCGAAGTTTGTGGCGGAATCGGCGAAGTACAGCGCGATCTACTCCGGGTTTGCCGTCTTGATACTGTTTCTGTTGTGGCTCTACACGGGCTGGCTCATCGTGCTCATCGGCGCGCAATTCTCGTTCTTTCATCAGCATCCCACCGCCTATCTGTCCCGTTTGCTCTGGCAGCAGCGGACGCAAAGCTTTCGCGAACGATTGACCTTGACCCTCTTGGCGCTGCTGACGCGCCGCCATGTGGTGGGAGACCGGCCATTGGCCGTCCCGGAATTGGCCATCGAGATGAACCTGCCCGTCTCGCTGGTGGAAGAGCAGGTGGACCATCTGGTGGACGATGGCCTTCTCGGCCTCATGAACAAGCCGGAAGGAGTGAGCCTGATGAAGCCGCCTGAACTGATCTCGCTCAAGGAGGTCTTGGACTCGGTTCGCAACGGAAGCGCGGCTGCTGCGCGTATTCCGCTTGAGGACGGTGACCCGATTCTTGACGTGCTCCGCCGGCGGGACGAGGCGGTCGAGCAGGCGTTGTCCGGACAGACCTTGCGATCGCTCGTCATCGAGCGGCGCGAGGAACCGCACGAACCTGTGGAGTTGGGGACGCCTGGACGGTCTGTTCACTGACGATGCGAGCGTTCGACGAACGGGAGTGTGCGGAGGCGATTGAAGGACTCACCACTCACGGTTTGGCGGTCACGGACTTGTCCACGATATCGCTTTTCATCGGACGGAGCGTATTCAGCAATTCCATTTGCTCGCGTCTACCGATCTCGAACTTGTCCATGGTGACGACGAGATCGCCGACCAGCGCATCGAACTCATCACCGCCGATGGCCATCCCGTCATGCGTCAGTTTCATGTCCCGCCCCTCATAGGTGCAAGGCCCGCCCGAAGCTTGACAGATCTGGTCGACCAACATGCTTTTCAGGTGCGGGATATCGGCGGTGGCAAACCGGCTATTGATCCGTAAATCGCCGACCACACGCGTGACGAAATCATCGACGACCGCTTCGATCCTGGGCTTCCCGCCCAATCGCATAAACAGTGATTGGTCCTGCATCAATCTGCCGCCGGCCAGAGCCATTTGAGGGCGGGTGGACCGCCAGGCATACTCTCCCGTGTAGCATCCGGCCATGGTTGCAACCGACACGACGACTCCCAGCGGCAGCACGATTCTTCGCATCGACGCCACGATCCTCCCTCCTGAATACACCTGAGTTTTTACCCTCTCACACCGCCCATGCTTGAGCAAGAGGGACTGAACAGGGCTGAACACTGAAGCGATCGGACAGAACATATTGACTGCCAAGACTATATCATACCGCTATGGCGTCTGAGAGACATCCGGCTCATGTCCGCCAAGACGGGCCTCGTCTCGCCAGTCGAGCGGACGGAAACGGTACACTGGCGGATGTCCTTTTTCTCGTGATTTTCAAAGGAGTTATTTTGGCCGCATATTCGTAAACGTGGTGTCATGCCTGATTCTCTGCAAGCCTTCATTATTATTTTTTTGATCGGCGTGCTGCTTCGGTCTTCCTCCCTGCTCACGAAGGCCCATGCGAACCGGCTGGCCAGGTTCGTCTTCTGCGTCAGCCTGCCGGCCACCATCATGATCTCGCTCGATCGCATCCCGTTCACCGCCGCGATCTGGAAATTACCGGCCGCGGCCTGCTTAGTGACATTGCCTTTGCTGTTGATCTCCTGGGTAATCGCCCGGCTATTGGACCTGCCTCGTCCGACCCAGGGGGGATTCCTCCTCGCGACCGGCCTAATCAATAGTCTCTATTTCTCCTATCCGGTGATCCTGGCCACATTCGGTGAAGCGGGGTTGGCTCATGCGATGATGTTCGACTTGGGCCAAACGGTCCTGACGTTGACCGTCCTATATGGCCTCGCTCTCCGGCATGGGACCTCATCATCGCCCGCCCGGCCATTTGCCGTTCGTTTCTTGTCTGCTCCGCCTCTCTGGGGCCTGTGCGGCATCTTGGCGCTGAAGGCAGGAGGACTCGGTCTTCCGGTGTGGCTCCACGGGGTACTGGCGCCGATTCACTGGACGACCACGCCCCTGGCAAGTCTGGTCCTCGGCCTGTCGATCAGCGTGGCGACCGTGGGACGGAACGTGGGGCTTGCGATCCTTGGCGTAGCCGTCCGGATGGGCGGGGGACTGCTGTTGGGTCTCGCGGCGGCGTGGCTGTTACATCTGGAGGGACTTCAGCGCACGGTGGTCATCCTGGTGGCCGCCATGCCGTCGGCCGTCAATGCGGTGATCTATGCGGCGGAAGCCGAGCTCGATGAAGAGATCGTCACCTCGGTGGTGGCGCTGTCCATTCTCCTCGGGATCGTCCTCCTCCCGTTCCTTCCGCGGTTGGCTCAGTATCTTGTCACTTGATCCCGACCACCATTGAATCGGGGCCGGCCAACGCCTCGACTTTCGTCCGTTTGAAACCCACTTGCTTCATCCATCGCCTGCAATCGGCGCCGGTAAAATCGAAGCCGCCATGCGTCTCGATAAGCATGTTGAGGCTCATGAGGAGGCCGAAGACATTGTGCTTGCGCGCGTCATCGATAATGGCTTCATGGACGATCACCGCGCCTCCCGGTGGAAGCGCCTCGTAGGCTTTGCGCAACAGCATCAATTTTTCGTCGAGATTCCAATCATGCAGGATATGCCCCATAATTACGACATCGGTCTTCGGCAGCGCCTCCTTGAAGAAATCACCGGGATGGAACCGCACCCGTTTCTCTACTTTTTTGGCCCGCACAAAGGCCTCGAACACCGGTTGGACGACCGGCAAATCCATCCCGCCGCCGATGAGGTGGCGATGGGCCAACGCAATTTCAACCGCCACGCCGCCCTGCGCGCAACCGATATCCGCAAACGAGCGATACTGTTTCCAGGGAAATTGTTTGGCGATGGCCCGAGCCGTTCCCCGGCTGAGTCCCGTCATGGCTTTGAGAAAACCCTCAAGCCGTCGGGGGTCCGCATAGAGCGTGCCGAAGAAATCCTCGCCGGTCTTCACTTCATTCTGCGGCTTGCCGGTCTGCAAGGCTTCGGTCAGCGAGCCCCAAAAACGGTAGAGCCGGGCGTTCGACATCTCCAGCATCCCGCCGATATAGGACGGCTTCGCCCGGTCCAGGAAGAGATTCGTCTCCGGAGTATTCGCATAACGCCGGCCGGTTCGCTTGATCATGCCGAGGGCGACGAGCGCGTCGAGGAAGTCCATGACGCCGCGTGGATGGAGTTGCAGCCGGCGGGTGACGGCCTTGATATCGAGCGGTCCTTTCGCCAACTCCGTGAAAAGCCCGAGTTCAATGGCGCTGAGGAGTGTTTTGGAGCCCCAAAACCCCATGCCGAGTTGCATGATCCGATCGGGAAGCCGTCGCGTGCTGGCCATACCCCCATCCTTTCTGAGTGGAAAATGGAGCGTACAGTATGCGGCGGATGCGGTGCTGTCAATATGAACCGGCGTAGCCGCGGCCGGTTCTGATTGCGCCCTCCATTCTTGTAACGCTACACTCCCCCGCCGTGGGGTTCTGTCCGGCTAAGTATCGGATAGGCCTTATCGCGGGTGTTCACATGGCTTCAACTAACCGTGGAGACCACAATGTTTGATTGGTTGGCAACACCGCAAGCCTGGGCCGCACTCGGGACCTTGACCGCGCTGGAGATCGTGCTCGGGATCGACAATATCATCTTTATTTCGATTCTCGTCGGCCGGCTTCCTGAAAATCAGCGCGCCTTTGCAAGACGAATGGGGCTCGGTCTCGCGATGATCGCCCGCTTGGGCTTGCTGTTCTCGCTCTCCTGGATCATGGGACTCACCGAACCGTGGTTCACGGTCTTTGCTCAGACGATTTCGGGCCGGGACATCATTCTCATCGGCGGCGGCCTGTTCCTGCTCGCCAAAGCCACGCATGAAATTCACAATAGCCTGGAAGGCATCGAGGAAGCGGGAGACCAGGCGGCGAGCATCAGCCTCGGCATGGTGCTCACGCAGATAGCGCTGCTCGACATTGTATTTTCGTTGGATTCGGTGATTACGGCGGTCGGTCTGGTCGATCAGGTCTCCGTCATGGCGATTGCGATCGTTTTGGCCGTCGTGGTCATGTTATTTGCCGCCAAGGCGATCGGGGACTTCGTGGATGAGAATCCGACGATTAAGATGCTGGCGCTGTCGTTCTTGCTTCTCGTCGGCGTCACGCTCATGGTGGAAGGCTTCGATGTGCATGTGCCGAAAGGGTACATCTACTTTGCCATGGCCTTTTCCGTGTCCGTCGAGATGCTGAACATTCGGATGCGGAAAAGGCGTAAAAAGCGGGGAGCGCGTGGGACAAAGGTGAAACTGCACCGCCGGTACGGCCGGCAGCGGCACGAAGAAGCGTAAGCGCACGCCCGACGTGGGGTTATTCGTCCTCCGCTTTTCCTCTCAACTCCTTCAATCGCCCCCGCCTGGCTTTATCGGCCAACCGCCTGCGATGCGCCGCTCGGCTCGGCTTCGTCGGCCTTCGCGATTTGTGCCGGATGGTCGCGGCATAGATGAGCTCACGAAGTCGATCGAAGGCGACCGCTTTGTTTCGTTCCTGGCTTCGGGACTCTTGTGCTTTGATGACCACCACGCCCTCCCGCGAGATCCGGTGATCCCGCAGTTGCAGCAGGCGGGTCTTCACCTCATCGGGCAATGACGACGCCTGAATATCGAACCGCAAGTGTACGGCTGAGGCCACTTTATTCACGTGCTGGCCTCCGGCGCCTTGCGATCGGACGGCGGTCAACTCAATCTCGCTCTCGGGAATGGCTAGGTCGGGAGAAATTTCAAACATCGAACGCTCTTTGCGCGTACTTCATAACGCCAGGCGGTTTCATCAATCAAACGGTGTTGGTTCTTGCCGATGCGACATGCGCCCGGACCGCCGCATGGCGGCGGTCCGGGCACCATGGCTTCACCTTGCCACAAGCGCCGAAATGAATCTAGAGTTGGAGTCGGAAAGAAAGGAGAGGATGGAACTCGACGGCCGAAGATACTACCGCTGAAAATCACCGGCCGCTTCAGGCTGATACAGCACTTCGAGAATTCGGACTTCCCGGGCGCCTCCCGGCGGCCGCCATTCGACGACATCGCCGACACGGCATCCCAGCATGGCGGCTCCAAGAGGCGCCAGCACGGAAATTCGATTCTGCTCAACGTCGGCTTCATTGGGAAACACCACCGTGCAGACCCTCTCCCGACCAGTGGACAGATCCACGACTCGCGCCGTGGAATTCATCGTGACGACCGTCTCCGGAATCGCCGTCGACGCGACGATCTGCGCATGATCCAAGGTCTGCTCCAAGGTCTGCCGGGATTCATCGTCTTTTCGTCTGGATGCCGGGCCGGTGTGGACCAAATCCGACAATCGGTTCAGGTCCGTTTCAGTGATGCAAGGTTCGTGACCCATGACAACGTCTCTCCTTTGGCAAATAGAAAAAGCGCGGCCTGCGACGAACGGCCGTCACACTGGAGCATACTCGATCCGCCCGGCAGATACTGCCTTTAACGCGATTCTGAAGACGATTTCATCAAATATTCATTGACTTTTCATGGAAAGCAGGTGACCGGCCTTATACGAGCCCGTTGGGGCAGCGGGACTCCAATTCGGGAAACTTCGCCCGATAGTCGGCATGGCTGGCACGAATGACTTTCAACGCCTCCTCTCGTCCATACAGGCTCGTAATCTCCACCTTGTGATGAGGCGAACCGGGAGCATGTTTATAGGTAAGAAAATAATGCTGAAGTCGATCCAGAAGGCTGAGCGGGCAATCGGCGATATCGGTGAAGGCTCCGTAGACCGCATCCTCCTTCATGACCGCCACGATCTTATCATCCGCCTCACCGCCATCCGACATGCTGAGTCCGCCGATGGGAAGCGCGGTCAGCAAGATATCGCTGTGTGGAATGGTCTTTTCGGTCAAGACGCAGATATCGAGCGGGTCTCCGTCTCCGACCATGCCGGGACGTTTCGCGCGGGCTGAAAAAAGAGCCGCAACCCGTTCGCCGCAGAACGTCTGCGGGACCAGCCCGTAGTACACGGGGCAAAAATTCGAAAACCGCTGGGGACGATCGACTTTCAGGAAGCCGCTGACTTTGTCCACCTCATACTTCACCGTATCGGTGGGGACGATTTCGATATAGGCCGTGACTACTCCAGGCGCATCGTCCCCGATCGACACGCCGTGCCAGGGATGCGCCCGGAATGTGAGGCCCATGAGTCGCTCTACAGAATTCTCGCCGGTCCCGCTCATCTCTTCTTTCCTCCATTGCGTTTGTGAAACATGTCTTGCATTTCGCGGCTCGCCGTCCGGCCGTCAATCGCGGAACAGCCGCACCGCAACTTTGTGTCCTTTGATCCTCGTTTTGCCGAGGGCGTTGATAATGACGCCGGCCAACTCGTCCGGCACGTCGACCAACGAAAATCGATCGGACACCTCGATGGCTCCGATCCGGCTGGAGGCCAGTTTTGCTTCGTTGGCGATGGCGCCCACGAGATCGCCGGGACGAATACCGGCGGTCCTGCCGGCTCCGATATACAACTTCGCCATACCTTCGGATCGCCCGCCCCGGACCGGCCTCCCCGCGTCTCTGGAATCGCGCGCGCGGCCATGCGCGCGATCTCTTGATCCCCAAGCCGGTGGTCTCGCCGCCCCATGCCGTTCATCGCTGCGTCCTTGCACGGCCGGGATGTCTGCTTCCTTCGCTTCGCCGCCGCGCGCGCGATAGGCGAGCTTCACCGCCGCCGCCGCGACATCGTCCGGATTGAATCTCTCGGCCAACGATGCCACCATGGCGCGGAAGCGATCCAAATCGCCGGCTGTGAGGCATTCCTCCACTGCCACCTTTGTTTCCTCCAGCCGCTTTTTTGTGAGATCGCCCACCGTGGGTACCGGAGCCAACTCGATCCGAGATTTCGTGAGCTGTTCGATGTTTCGTAGCAACCGCTGTTCGCGCGGCTCTACAATCGTCACCGCCGCGCCTTCCCGACCGGCCCGGCCGGTGCGCCCTATGCGATGGACATACACCTCCGGCGACGAAGGCACATCATAATTCACCACATGGGACACGCTCGGGATATCCAGTCCTCGTGCCGCCACATCCGTCGCCACCAGGAGGTGGGTCTGCCCGGATCGAAACGACTGCATCACGCGATCGCGTTGCGCCTGACTCATGCCGCCGTGAATGGCTTCGACCCGGTAGCCGCGCTCCTTCAGCATCGCCGTCAATTCATCGACTTCCAACCGGGTCCGGCAGAAAACGAGTGCCGATTTCGGTCCTGCCATATCCACGATCCGAGCGAGGGCCGCCACCTTGTACGGTCTGGCGACCAGATAGGCGGTCTGGTGGACCCGTGGAGCCGCTCCTGCTTTCACCGGCTCTTTAGCAATCTTGATCTCCACCGGATCCTTTAAATGGCGGCGCGCGATGGCGGCAATGCGCGGCGGCATGGTGGCGGAAAACAGCGCTGTCTGCCGATCGGCCGGCGTCTCCTTCAGAATGGCGTCGAGATCCTCGGCAAACCCCATGTCGAGCATCTCATCGGCCTCATCCAGCACGACGATCCGGAGTTGTTTCAGGTTCAGCGTTTGGCGGCGGATATGATCGAGCGCCCGGCCCGGCGTGGCAACCACCACATCCACCCCTCGTTTGAGCGCATGGAATTGAGGGCCGATCGCTTGACCTCCATAGATTGGCAGCACGGTAATGCGGAGTTCCTTGCCGTAGCGCCGGACCGCTTCACTGACCTGAATCGCCAATTCCCTCGTCGGCACCAGAATGAGCGCCGAGGGATGGCGTCGAGGTGAATGGGCGATCTGCTGGAGCAGCGGCAACGTGAAGGCGGCCGTCTTGCCGGTTCCAGTGGCTGCCTGGCCCAGCAAATCGCGGCCGGCCAAGAGCGAAGGAATGGCTTCCCGCTGAATCGGCGTCGGCTCTTCGTATCCCAATGTGTCGAGAGCCGTCAATAATGTGGCTTCGAGGCCGAGGGCGGCGAAGCCGGGGGAGAATCCTCTGACGGGAGGATTCGTGGACGGACGGTTGCTATCCTGTTTCATAAATTATCTGGATGACCTTTCTTCACCGCGCAGCGGATGTGAGGTTGCTCCTCATGGACGTCTCATTGGACCATGGGATGTTGCGGTGGAGAGTATACCAGGCTGAGCGACAGCTCTCATCTTTCTTGATCAGTCAGGACGGGATCAAGCAGACCACAGCCTTGGGAAGGAAGCATGTATATGAGCGGCCGGCGCATGAGCCGGATCATCACACACATATTTCATCCTCAGGAAAAAAGGCGCATGCTGGGAAGGATCAGTCGCCGGCTGGTTCCATAAACGGTACTGAAGATCCGGCATCGTCGGGGCGGCCGGGCGGAAGGCGATCAACCGGAGGGAATTGTCCTTGGCAGCGGGATCACTGCTCTATCATTGATTGTGATGGCCTATACTGCCATCCTGCGACTGCCGGCCGCCGTTTCAAATGAACAACATGTATGTCCATCATAGTGTTGTCACTAATACCCGGCATCCGACACTGAAGCCGGCTCTCGCCATGCGAGCGACCGGAAGGCGGGTTCTCGATATTGGCCCCGTGCGGCTTGGTCGATGAGGCCGATGCTCGCCGAGTGGCCGGGCATCGGCCTTCTCATGATCACGGTTCGGTGTGGACCCGCAGGGATACCAATCCGGCAAGCAGGTCCGCCATCGATCAGGAGCCACGGAGCCACCAACCCACCAGGCTGAGCGCGATCAAAATCAGCGAGACCGCTAAACTTATCATCACCGGGTACTCGTCGCGCATATGAGGAGATGACCGTACCATGGCTTACTCCTTTTCTATCAATATCGCCCGATGAACTGCATTGTTCAGCCAGGCCCGCGGCTGCCGCTACGCCTCTTTTCCGGGTGATACCCCAGATCCACACTCAGGGCTTGTCCGGTGATGGCAAAGCTGCAGGCATAGCACGTCCAAAACGCGCCGGTGGAAATCAGCATCTGTTGTTGGCATCGGGGACATTGCCGAATCTTCATGTTCCCTTCCTTTCATCTGTTAGAGTCCCGCAGGCACGATCCCGCCCGGGCAAAGGAGCGTTCCGGGCAATCGCTTGCGAGACGGCCCCAGTCTTCACATGTCACAGGGCCGGCTAATGGCATTTTGTTGTCGCTTGAGGGAAAGACTGAGTCGTGCGTTGAAGACCCGCCAGATAATCGGCCAATCGTCCCACGTCGCGAGCAAATCGCAGAAATTCCTCCCGTCGAAAATTCAACGTCACGGGGCCATATGTCAGATGTAATCGGCCGCATCCGCAGACATCCAGCATCGTATGTCCATCCTGATTTACATGCGACATTCATGGCTCCTTTCCAAGACAATCGTTTCAGCGCCGTCACCCTGCCCCACACTGCGCGTCAAGAGCCCTCGAAGCGCTTCCATGTCCCAGGCGGCAAGTTCATGGACGATGTGATGCCTCAGAATTCGGGAAGGATCGATTAAGAACGTGCTGGCTTTTGCGGATTGGGAGGACATCCCGTAGGCTCGATGCAGCCGACTCAGCGGATCCGTCAATAACGGCACTGCCATATCCTGCCATTCCGGACGAGAACCGGGCTGAAGCAACATCCGATCGGAGACGACTCCCAACAGAACCGCGCCCGCACGAGCAAAAAACATCGCTTGGCTGTTGAGACACATTAGATCATCGGTCCGCAACGAGGCAGGAAAACACAACGCAATCCACCGACCCGCAATCGAGGCCGGATTCAGACAGCGGTACTCTCCTTTCACGACGGCGGTGAGGCGCAATTTCGGAACAGGTTTTCCGATCGAGACCGCCATACGTGGCCTTTCGATCAGACCGGCATGGGCGGAAGTCGATGCAACATGGTCCATACATCGGTCCGTGAGTGTGGATTGCAATAATTTCATAGTGATTCCCCTTCCTACGTCAGTACCGCCTCTATCCCAACACCGACTGCAATCAAAGACTCAGGAGCGGGCGCAGCCCGCCACGCCGCTGTCTTCAATCATCCCCTCCAAATTTCCTTCGCACCGGCCGCAACAACCGTCATCAAGGCCCATCGCCTGCCTCACACGTTTTGCACAGCCGGCGGTCCGTACGATGATGTCCTCGAAATCGGATTCACGGATGCCTTTACACAAACAGATGTACATGGTCCCTCCCTCAACCCGCCTGAATGACACATTCATCTTGACTCAATTGATTCATTCGCCGTTCGCCTGCCGTATTCAGGATCGGCCCGCCACCCAGAGTGCCTTTCGATCATCGCCGATGTCGGCTGTTGTTGATACTAGTTATCAATATCAGGACGGCTCTGTCAAGATTGAAAAACGGCCCTAGCGAAGAAGGCGGAATCTAACTCATGCCGATGCGTCGATTCCGTGCTGCCAGCCGACATTCCGCCTTGACACAAGATTGCGCATTTACCAAGATGGTTTTCATGGCGTCCTGGCAAAGATCTGCTGAAGGGAGGAGGTCGATATGCCCTGGGAAACACCGTGCTTCCATGAGATCAACATGAGTTCTGAAATTGGGGCCTATCAGGAAGATTTTGACGAGCGTGTCCCCGACGAGATGGCGCCGGCGCGTCCGCTGAATGAACAGACGGCGGGGGCTCCCGCGCAAACCGGCCCAAGGACATAGCACAATGTGGGTGCAGGTGTTGGGATCGGCCGCGGGCGGCGGATTCCCGCAATGGAACTGTGCCTGCCACAATTGTCATGGGCGGCGACAGGGAACTATTCAGGCTCAGGCGCGGACACAAACGTCGGTCGCTTTCAGCGCAGATCGGCGCCATTGGTTCCTCATCCACGCGTCACCGGATATTCACGCACAGATCGAACACTTCACGCCGCTGCATCCCCGAGTCGGCCGCGAGACCCCCATCGCCGGCATTTTCTTGACCAACGGAGACCTGGATCAGTGCCTCGGCTTGTTCTCATTGCGTGAATCCCAGCCGCTCCACCTCTATGCGACCGCTCGTGTCCGCAACGGCTTCACGCAGGGCAACGTGTTATATCGAACGTTGAGTCGAACACCGGACCACATCACCTGGCATGCATTGAAACTCCAGGCAAACGAAGAGTCGCTGCCTCTGCCGGACGGTCGACCGAGCGGGCTGCTGGTGGCGGCGATTCCGGTACCGGGCAAAGTACCGCTTCATCTGATGGGCGAACTCCCACCCGATGAAGAAGATACCATCGCGCTTTCGATCCGTGACGGCGCATCCGGACGCAGGCTGGTCTATGCTTCCTGCATGGCGGGTCCGAGTCCTGACCTCGCGCTGCTGCTTGACGGCGCCGACTGCCTCTTTTTCGACGGCACTTTTTGGACCGATGATGAATTGATTGCGCTGAGTCTCGGACAACGGTCTGCGCGTGAGATGGGCCATTGGCCGCTCGAAGGCCGGGACGGCGGCGTGCAGATGCTCTCGTCGCTCCGGACCAGCAGGCGGATTCTCATCCATATCAACAACACGAATCCCATTTTGAACGAACAATCACGCGAGCGCGGCTTGGTTGAATCGGCTGGGATCGAGGTGGCGTACGACGGTATGGAGATCGTCCTTTGACCAGGGAGAATGAGCATGTTCCGCTCAGCCACGCCGCATTTATCGCCCTGCTCCGCTCGGAAGGGGAACGCCGCTATCATGACCGGCATCCCTTTCACAGGCTGATGCACAAAGGCGGCTTGACGCGCCATCAGCTGCAACAATGGGTCTTGAACCGGTACTATTACCAGACGAGAATCCCCATCAAGGACGCGCTCATCCTCTCGAAGTCGGAAGATCCAGCCTTTCGGCGGTCTTGGATCCGCCGCATTCAGGATCATGACGGGATCGGAAACGACGACGGTGGCCTGGCTCTTTGGCGACGGCTTGCCCGCGGAGTCGGCCTTGACGACGATGACGTTCAATCTCTTCACTCCGTTCTGCCCGGCGCGCGACTCGCGTGCGACAGCTATGTCTCGTTCGTGCGGCAAGCCTCGCTCGTCGAAGCCGTGGCTTCCTCGCTCACCGAACTTTTTGCGCCTGATCTCATGTCGGCCCGGCTTGCCGCTTGGGAGCGCCATTATCCCTGGGTCGATCGCGCCGCGCTGGAATATTTTCGAACCAGAGTGCCGCGCGCCGCGCGTGATTCGGAGGAGGCCCTGTCGTTCGTGCTGGGCCAAGCCGTCGATTATGAAGGCCAGATGCGCTGTGTATCGGCGCTCATTCGTAAAACTGAGATTCTATGGGGCCTGCTGGACAGCCTGTACGACACCTTTGTGACCGGCGGCTCCCGGGAGGGTGAGTGCCATGACCCGATACAGCCGTCCTGCATTGACCAGAAAAGCGCGGTTTCGGTTCGATCCGATCTCGCATGAGTATCTCTTGCTCTCCCCGGAACAGGGTCTCGTTCTAAACCGCACGGCGAGCGAGATTGTGCGGCTCTGTACCGGCGCCAATACGGTTGCCATGATCATCGAGATTCTTGCAGCCTCCCATCCGGGCTCATCTCCCCCTGCACTGGCGGTGGATTTGGATCACTTCCTGTCTGCGTTGGAGCAGCGCGGCCTCATTCAAGAGGGCGCGGCATGACCCGGGAACGGCCCTATACCCTGATCGCCGAGTTGACGTATCGATGTCCCCTTCGCTGTCCCTACTGTTCCAATCCGACGAACTATGCGCACCGGCCCGCCTTGGATACCGCCACGTGGCGGAGAGTATTCCGGGAGGCGGATGCGCTGGGCGTCGTGCAACTCCATCTGACGGGGGGCGAGCCGCTGCTGCGGGATGATTTGGAAGACCTCGTCCAGGCGGCGCACGAACTCGAGCTGTACACCAATCTCATCACGAGCGGCATCCCGCTCGACCGACCACGGCTTGATCGGTTGATACAATGCGGGCTCGACAGTATGCAGTTGTCCGTCCAATCCGCCGCAGCTCCTGCATCCGACCGACTTGCCGGCATTCCGTCTTTCAATCGCAAGCTTACCGTCGCTCGATGGGTCAAAGAATCGGGACTGCCGCTCACGATTAATGTGGTGATGCACCGGCAGAATCTTGATGACATTGAGGCTATCATCGCATTGGCCGAAGAGGCGCGAGCGGATCGGCTGGAATTGGCTACTACGCAGTACGCCGGCTGGGCCCTCCTCAATCGCGGCGCGCTGCTTCCCGGCAAAGACCAGCTTGACCGGGCGCGGAGCCGGGCGCGGGAGGCAAAGGCTCGCCTCTTGGGTCGCATGGAGATCCTCTATGTGTTGCCAGATTATTATTCGGACCTGCCGAAAGCCTGCATGGATGGGTGGGGGCGACGCTATGTGGTCGTGACACCGGACGGACTCGTCCTCCCCTGCCACGCGGCCCATACATTGCCCGACTCCACACCCGATCGCATCACGGATCTGCCGCTCAGTGAAATCTGGGCATCATCGGCACTGTTCCGGCGCTTTCGCGGCGAAGAGTGGATGCCGGCGCCGTGCCGCACGTGCGATCGCCGGTCGGTCGATTTTGGTGGGTGCCGCTGCCAAGCCTTTCATCTTACGGGAAATCCGGCGGTGACCGATCCCGCTTGTGCCCTTTCACCCCATCACGAGATTATTCTCCAGGCCAGAGCCGGCGCCGCATCCTGCGACACTCCTCCGTTTCAGTATCGCGCGCTGACAATGGTCCCATGAAGCGTCTTATGGACATCAATTTCTTGATTCTGTTGGGCGGCACGATTCTCCTTTCGTTGATCGTCTTTAGTAAGCACCCGCCGCTCTTGGGCGAAGCCGTCCGGACATCCGCAAAGTTGCTCGGCGGCGTCTGGCCGGAACTCCTACTCGGCTTTCTTCTGGCGGGACTCTTGGAGGTTCTGATTCCGGAAGGACAATTGGTGCGATGGCTCGGCGGACAGAATCCCCTGTACGGCATTCTCGTGGGTTGGGGTATTGGACTTGTGCTTCCCGGCGGGCCATACCTGATTTTTCCGATCGTAGCCAATTTGCTTCGACAAGGCGCGTCGCCGGGGCCGTTGATCGCACTGATTACCGCCAAGGTGCTTCTCAGCCCTATCCGCATGCTGAGCTATGAAGCGCCGCTTCTCGGCTGGCCCATGACCTTGTCGCGACTGCTGCCGGGCCTGCTCGTCCCGCCGCTATTGGGATGGGTTGGACAATGGCTCTACGATTTTTTCGATCGTCGATGGTAAGCGCGTCAAATGAAATGTTCCCTTTAAATGGAGAGACTTCATGACAAATCGGTTGGCCCTTCTTGCCGCCGCCGGCTGCCTCATCTTGACGGGTGTCACGTGCGCGAGAGCAGGCTCGCTTCCACTGGAACAGATTGCGCTCCCACCGGGATTTTCTATTAGTCTCTACGCCGACGACGTTCCGAACGCGCGGGGCATGGTTCTCGGCGCGAACGGCACCCTCTTTGTCGGCAGCAAGAAAGAGGGCCGGCTCTACGCGATCGTAGATAATGATGGAGACCATCGAGCGGATCGTGTCTACACCATTGCACGCGACCTCCACATGCCGGTCGGCGTGGCGTTCAAAGACGGGGCTCTTTATGTGTCCTCGGTAGACCGCATCCTGCGCTTCGACGCGATCGAACAACACCTGGCCGATCCGCCGGCGCCCGTGGTCGTGACCGATCGCTTGACCAAGGAAACACACCATGGCTGGAAGTATCTCGCCTTCGGTCCGGACAAGAAACTGTATGTCGCGGTCGGCGTGCCTTGCAACATTTGCGACCCGGAGCCTGATCGTTTTGGACTCATTGCGAAAATGAACCGAGACGGAAGCGACTATGAGATTGTGGCCCGCGGCATTCGAAACTCGGTCGGGTTTGATTGGGATCCGGCGACCGGTCATTTATGGTTCACGGACAACGGCAGGGACTGGCTGGGCGACAATCAGCCGCCGGATGAGCTGAATCATGCTCCGTCAATCGGCCTGCACTTCGGATTTCCTTATTGCCATGGCGGCACGATCGCGGATCCCAAGTACGGCGCTGACCAGCCTTGTGATCGGTTCACGGCGCCGGTCCTCAATCTGGGTCCGCATGTCGCAGCCTTGGGCATGCGTTTCTACACCGGCACTATGTTTCCGCCGGAGTATCAGGGCCGGATTTTTATCGCGGAACATGGGTCTTGGAACAGGAGTGAGAAGATCGGCTATCGGATTTCACAGGCCTCGCGGGACCAGCAGGGACACTGGCGCTACTCCATTTTCGCGGAAGGCTGGCTGCAAGGAGCGGACGCCTGGGGAAGACCGGCCGATGTCCTCATCATGCCGGACGGCGCGCTGCTCGTATCGGACGACCAGGCCGGGGTGATCTATCGCATCGCGTATCAGCGGGACCGATAGCCTGAAAGCGCGCATCGCCGGGCGATCAGCGGCAAGAAGCCGGCCATGTCGTTTGAGACCGCGGTCATGACCTCATTGGCAAGCAGTTGATCGTCAAAACACTCGTAGACATCGTCGAGAAAGCCGCCTCGCAACAGCGGGTGGTGAAGAAATAATTCACCGGGCCCGGTAGCGACTTCCAGCGGCCATTCGGTTACCTGGGTCCGTACCAGGCCCACTTGGTCCAACCAACTCCGCCCGTCCTCCGCCGACGGCCGTTCAGCGATGTAGGACTCCAGTCGCCGGCGCTCTGCCCGCAATCCCCTTGCGGCCATCTCCTGATCAATGCGCGCCCAGAGGGAATCGAACGTCCCCAACGATGGAAAAGTCAGGACCAACTGGCCTCCCGGTTTCACATGCGCCACCAATTGGCGCAGGGCTGCCGGACGATCCGGACGAAAGAACATAACCGACAGGTTGCCGGTAACCCGATCGAACTCCGGCACATCATCGGATAAGGCGCGCATGTCGCCCTGTGCGAATTGAAGCCAGGGAAGATCCGAACCTTGAATTGCCCTCGCACGCGCCAATAAGCGGTCATTACAATCCATTGCGAGCACCCGCCCCTCCGGTCCGACTTGTTCGGCGAGATAAAAGGCCGGAATCCCATCTCCGCAGGCAATGTCCAAAATAGTGAGGCCGGGATATAGTTCAAGATGGTGCAGCAGGGATTCGGCAAAGGGTGTGGACCAATAATCGCCTTGCGGCAGCGGCCACTGAGACGATACCACACACGGAGATTCGCTCATGATCTTCCTTTTAGCTTCCAAAACCCCAGCATACCGTAAACCGCCGCCTGTAAACCAATGAGCCTCAGCGCAACCCTATTCGTTGATCTCCAACGCTTCCAATTTCCTTGATCAGACTTTTCCGCTTCCGCACACTCTGGCGTAGTACAGCCCCATTCGGCAAGTCCAGGATCAGTACGCATGGCTCCCGGTCACCTGTTCTTTCTTGTCCCGTTCAGCATAATCCTGGCGTTCGCGCCCGCATGGGGAAAGGGGTCGGACCAACCTCCTCCCGCCCACGAATCTCCGCCACCACAGGACGTGTTCCCCGTCGATGAATTGAACGAAGGCGCGCCTGCGTCAGCCGGGCCGATCAATCTTCGCACCCCTCAAGAAACACTCAAGCATTTCTTCGACGCTTCGCGCGAAGGAGATTTTACAAAGGCCAGTCGGACGCTGAACCTGGCTTCGATTCCGATCGCCGACCGGCCATGGTACGCCCCTTACTTGGCCGAGCGCTTTTACTATGTCTTGAACAAACAGCCGTGGATCAATCGATCCACGATCCCGGATCGAGAAGACGGCCAACTCGATGCCGACAGTGGAGCACCGTCGCCGGACATGGGCAAACCCAGGCGCAGTATCAAGATTGCCACGATTCCTCTGAACCGATGGGATATCGAAATCAGGCTCGAACGATTCAAGCCTTCCGACGGACCGGCCGTCTGGCTATTTTCGCCCGCAACTGTCGAAAAAATCATTCCGCTCTATCAAACCTACGGACCAGGCCCGCTCGTTCAGTATTTTCCGACTGCCGTGCGCAGGCATTTGTACAACGGCGACCCCTTCTGGCAAGGGTTGATCATGCTGGTTGCCGTTATCGCGGCGGCGGGAATCGGCTTGTTCATGGAACGCCTCATTGTGTTTCTGCTTCAGCGGTTCGGAAGCACGTTCGTGAAAGTGGCCGCGTCCCGCACCCAAGGCCCCATAGTGCTGTTGATGTCCGCGTTTGCCTTCTACTACGTAACCTATACATTGTTGTCGTTGTCCGGGCCCGTCTTCGGCCTCTTCGAACCGATCGTGTCTATCGTCCTGATCATCTCGCTGACGTGGCTGGGCATCCGCCTGATCGAATTGTTGGCTGAAGTCTATAGCAACATTTACCGCGATAGGATCGCGCTCGAAGAGGAATCGGAAGCCCGCAAACTGCTCACGCATGTGTCCATTATCCGCCGGCTTGTGATGTTCTGCGCGGTCTGCGCCGGCGTGGGCGTGGGAATCTATCAGGCCCGGATCTTGGACGGGTGGTCGGCCTCATTTCTGGCTTCGGCCGGCATCATCAGCGTGATCATCGGCATTGCCGCTCAAAATGTGTTGGGAAATATCTTGGCCGGCGTGCAGATCGCAGTCACTCAACCGGCTCGAATCGGGGATAGTGTCAGCTTTGAGGGGAATTGGGGGTACATCGAGGATATCGGCTTCACCTATGTCACGATCCGCACCTGGGATGCCCGGCGCCTCGTGGTCCCGGTCGCATACTTCATCTCCCATCCGTTTGAGAATTGGTCCATGCGCGAATCGAATGTGCTCAGCGTCATTCACTTGTTCGTGGATTACGGGACGAATATCGAACTTGTGCGCGCCAAGTTCGCCGAGCTCTTAAGGAGCTGCCCATTATGGGACGGTCGAGCCGAGCCTTCCTTGCAAGTGATTGGTGTCCGGGAGCAGTGTATCGAACTTCGCGCCATCTGCAGCGCGAAGGACGGACCGACGGCGTGGAATCTGAGCTGTCTGTTACGCGAACAACTCGTCGCGTTCATCCAATCGCTAGAGAATGGACGGTTTCTTCCCAAGTATCGCCTCGTGGAAACTCAGGAGGAAGCTCCCCCAAACGGCCAGCCGAGGCCGGACCAATCGACCCAGTTCTCCCACGTTTCCGATCGCGCGCCGCGGCAGGCTCACGCAGGCAATCCTTCACCCCCGTCCGAGGGCGGTCAATCTTGATCGGTTCCCTCCGCGGAAACATGCCCGACTATTACTGCGGGCCGCCGCTCTGCGATCGAAGCAGGTCCAAGAGATCCACCAGCGCCGATGTTTTTTGTCTAAGGGCATCACGTTCCATTTTTGCTTGCTTCATGGCCACGGAATATTGTGTGCCGTTCGAAAAGCAGGCGGAAGTGAGGGAAAGCAGCCGTTTGCATTCCTCCTCAAACTTACGTTTGACCGCCGGATTCCCCGCGAGGATATCGCTGATCTGTGCTCGGCTCGCAGAGAGGCGCGCCTGCAGTTCATGCTCCTCGACCATGCCGGTCCCGATTTCATTCAGGCATTGATCGAGACTCTGCCCCAGAGAAACATACAGTCTCATGACCGTTTCAATGATTTCGATATGGACGTGAGCCGCCGTGATTCCGTTCATACATATCTCCTCACATTTGCATTGCAGCGGCCGCCGATGCTCCGCTCATCGTTGCGGCAGCTCTAGCAGGAAGGCTTTCCTTCCCTTCATCATAACGCATAATGTGACGTTGATTGCCGACCCGGGAGCGGCCTCAAGCGGTCGTCCGGCAATTTCCAAAGCTTGATATCTCCGGCTCCTTCAAGTGAGAATCGAACGATGCAGCAAACATCCTCGCCAGTGAAAGCCGCGCACGTGCTTCCCGCGGCATTCATCCTCCTATGCCTCTCATTGACGCCATTGGCGCTGGTCCATATTCCTCCGTTAGTGGACTATCCGAATCATATGGCGCGCATGCAGATCCTGGCCGACGACGGCCATTCCGAGTATCTCAGTCGGTATTACCGGATTCGCTGGGATATCCTTCCGAATCTTGCGATCGATGTGCTCGTTCCTGCCCTCGCCCGCCTTGTCGGAATCGAAACCGCCGGAAAACTCTTTATCGGCCTGACATTGTTCTTGCTCTCCGGGGGCGTCCTCGCGCTGCACTACGCCCTACATAGGCATTGGTCGTGGTGGCCGCTCACAGCCTTTTTGTTCCTTTTCAACAGCATTCTATTGTGGGGATTTCTCAACTATCTGTTCGGACTGGGCTTCGCGATCTGGTGTTTTGCCGGCTGGGTCGCCCATCGCCATCGACCCTTTTGGCAGACTATGCCGTTATTTTCCGTGCTGACGGTTCTGCTGTTTTTTTCTCACCTGTTCGCCTTCGGCGTCTATGTTCTTCTTCTCTCGGGATATGAGATTGGCCAGCGATGGCGGCATGCGCCGACTTCTCCGCGCCTGATCGAATCGCACTTGGTGAAGGCGGCGCTGTCACTGTTGCTGCCGACGGCGTTGCTGCTGGCTTCCCCCACTTTCTGGCCACGCGGCGATCAGCTCCCGTTGGCCATGAAAGGAACCGCCACGGTCTCTTCGGTGACGTTTGTCCCGTTCTCGACCAAAGTCGAAGCTATGAAGGGGACGATCAGAACGAATCATCAGACGTTGGATCGTGCCACAGTCGGGGTTCTGCTGGCCGTTATCCTCGGCGGTTTCGCATTCAGACGACTCTCGATCTGCAGAGCAATGTTTGTCCCGCTGGCTCTCATCGGCATAGCCGCCCTCGTCATGCCCAGCACGATCGGCGCGATGTCGATGGTTGAAATCCGCATGCCGGTCGCCTTCGTTCTTCTTGCGGTGGCGGCCTCCGACTGGAAGCCTATTCCCCGGCGTTGGGCCCTGGTCCTCGCCGTGACACTTGCGTCCCTTTTCCTTCTCAGAGTCGGCTATATCTCACACCGGTGGCAGGAAGCCGATTTTCATTACACTCAATTCGTCGCAGCCTTGGATCGATTACCACAAGGGGTTCGGTTATTTTCGGCAATCAAGCTGGGTTCGACCAATCCGGTGGACATCAGCGAGACTCGTCACCCGGAACCGATTCCGATGGCGAATCTGGCCTGCTGGGCGGTCATTACAAATGCGGCGTTTGTCTCCAATATTTTTTCCGCTCCCAGCCAGCAGCCCATCGAACTGACTCCTCCATACAACGCGATGCCGGCCATGGAGGAATTTATCAGCCACCGAAGGCCCATCCCCTGGACTATCATCGGGAAGCAGTACGATTATCTCGTCGTACGCCGCGGACAGAGCTTGCAGCCGCCCCTTCCCTCCGAATTTGTCGCCGCCTCTTCAGGAGATGAATTCCAGTTCTACCGCCTGCCCGGCCGCTAGCCGGTCCCTTTCTGCTCCCCTGCATCTATTTGCGTTCTCTTTATGATTTTGCTACGATGAGCGCTCTTCAACACGCAGGACCTCGTGTTGAAGCTTCACATAAGCAGGTCTGTCACCGATGTTGTTCGATCCGGGAGAGTGTTCGGAAGCCAGACCAAGGTTGCCCACGTCGCTTCGCGCCTTCGGCCCGCTACTTCCTATCGACCCTTCTCGCGTCTGAGACAATGTCATCTTTAGAAGGAGAATCCCGATGGGTTCAAAGTTGTATGTCGGCGGGCTGCCATACTCTGCCACCGAGTCACAGTTGAATGATCTGTTCGCTCAGCACGGCACGGTGGAGTCGGCGCGGATTATCACGGACAAGTTTACCGGACAATCGCGGGGCTTCGGCTTCGTCGAAATGTCCAGCCAGGAAGAAGCTCAGGCGGCCATTTCGGCCGTCAATGGGACACAGATGGAAGGCCGCACGCTGACCGTCAATGAAGCCAAGCCGCAGGAACCACGTTCCGGCGCCGGGCGATTCGGCGGTGGAGGCGGGGGCCGTGGCGGAGAAAGCCGCGGTCGCGGTCGCTTCTAAAGGCATGAATCAGCCGGGAGCGCCTGCCGAGCAGGCGCTCCCCTTCCATCGGAAAGCCACTACTCCCCGCGTGATCGCCTTCTCTCAACGACCGGTCCCTATCACCAGAGCCTGCCACAATATCTGGACCGGCGTCCTATTTGGAATCATTTGCATCAGCGCCGTCGTCGTCGTCCCGGCGTTCGGATATCTCTATGGCTACACAACACTCGACTGGATGTTGTTCGGGTGTTTGTACATCATTTCGGGACTGGGAATCACGGTCGGCTATCACCGGTTCGCCGCGCATCGCAGTTTCGATTGTCCGAACGCAGTCAAAGTGATATTGCTCGTGGCCGGTGGTTGGGCGCTTCAGAACACCGTGCTCAAGTGGGCAGCGGATCATCTCCGGCATCACGCGCAGTGCGACAAGCCGGGGGACCCTTACAATGCACAACGCGGATTTTGGCACAGCCATTGCGGTTGGCTGTTCGCCACCGACCGCTATACCGATGAGCGGTATGCCTCACGGCTGCGGCAGGATCCGATCGTCATGTGGCAATCCCGCTATTACGTGCCGATCGTGTTGTCGGGACTCGCCCTTCCCTTTATCGTGGGTCTATTGGTCCATGGCTGGATGGGAGGGATCAGCTGTTTTCTGCTCGCCGGTGTCGGCCGCACATTTGCGGTGCTGAATTCAACATTTTGCATCAATTCCGTGTGTCATCTCTGGGGCAGCCAACCTCATAGCGCATCCAACTCAAGCCGCAATAACTGGTGGGTTTCGTTGGTCACATTCGGAGAGGGCTATCACAATTATCACCATACCTATCCGAGCGACTATCGGAACGGCTCACGGTGGTACAACTTCGACCCGTCCAAGTGGTTGATTTTCACTCTCTCTAAAATCGGTCTTGCCAAGTCGCTTCGCATAGCCTCCACTACATAAGACTTACCCTTCGTCGCTCAACCCATTAAGTCGCGGAAGCGGCGTGCGGTGTCTGTCCGCCGGCAGCAGGTGCCGAGGAATAAAAGCCAGGCCGGCGATCATGGTGGGGACCACCGCGCTGGCAATGACCGCAGCCACCAGAAACGAATATTGCTCCTGGGTCACGATCCCATGAGCCAGTCCATAGAGCGAAGAAATGGTTCCAAAGGTGAGCCCCGTCGACATCATCAATGTATAGAACCAGCGTTCATTCCGCTCTTGGCGAAAGAGGCCGACGACAGGATAGAGTCCGATGATCTTGGAGAGCACTTTCCCTGTCAATAACAGTACGAACACCAGAGGAGCCGACGCTAAGGCCGATAACGAGACCAGCGTTCCGGCTCGGATGAAATAGAACGGCGTGAGGAACCCCACGGTCAGCGTCCGCAATCGACGAATCCAATGCTGGTCCCTGGCTGCGGTTCCGGCCAGGACGATCCCGGCTACATACGCAGGTAAGACCGCTTCACTTCCGGACCACAGAGCCATGGCTCCGAGACCGAACAGAATGAACATGATCCATTTTGTGCGAATCGCAGCAGTCCTATAGGCATACCGCCCCGTCATCCATGCCGTGAGTCCGGGCAAGATGGCCAGAGCCAGGGCGCTGGAGAGAATGAATACCACGGTCTTGTATGTGAATGGCGCGAACAGGAGTCCAAGTACAATGACGGTTCCCAGATCGTTGATGAAGCACGATCCTAAAATTCCTTTGCCGAACTCGGTACGATTGAATCCGGTTTCAAGCATCACGGCATACACCACGGCCATCGAGGTTGTGGAGAGGGCGATCCCGCACAGCAAACTGGCTCTGAGGTCCCATCCCAGGACGTAATAGGCGCCGGCCGCACAGCCGACAAAGGGAGCCAGAAATCCGACGAACCCTACCACGCTGATTTCAGTCAACTTGGTCCGAATAACGACCGGATCGAGTTCGGCCCCGGCTAAAAAGGTCAGTACGACCGCGCCGGAAGAAGCGAGAAACCGTACCCATTCCATATTCGATCCGAGCACATCGCCGAGATCGAACGCCGCCATGAAGGCGGAGGCTGCCACGCCCACACAGATTTCCACGAGCGCAATCGAGAGACGGAGACGGGACGCGAGGAGAGCCGACAGCACCGCCAAGGCGAGCCACAGAGAAGCAATGAAAAACAGCTGGTCCATGCAGGAGTCCTCCCTTATCCACCGAACACAGGACGGCACTCGCTTCAGCGCGAGCGCCGCACGCGATGATTCCTCGGCTACCGATGTAGCGTAGGAGTCATCAGCCCCGGTCAGGGCGGTTGTACGGGGGACTCCATCCCCTCTGTACCGCTACTGTACTGGAAAAGAGTGGGAAAGCAAACGCATTTTGCGGCGCAAGGAGTGCAACGCTTGGACTTCCGCGGCAGCCCGGAGTCCGCTTTCGACGGCTCCGTTCATATAGCCTTGCCAGCGCAGGCTCGTGTGTTCTCCGGCAAAGAGAATGCGGCCGAATGGCCGAGCCAACCATTGGCGAAGGGACGCATCATACTGAGGACCGAATAGGGCATAGCCGCCGCCTGCCCATGGATCCTGCTCCCAACTCACTGTCGCGGTCGCGAGCAACGTTCCGCGCGATGCCCCCAACCAATCAAGCCGCCGCGCCAATCCCTGCGGCCCCACGTTCGCAAGCAGTTCTTGCGTGGCCGGGCTCGCCGATCCTCCGGCCATGAGACAGAGAATGCCGTGGCTCCCTCGCTGTTCTTCATTCCCGTCCCAGACCGCGCCGGTCGGTAGATCTGTCCCATACGCGAGCGGGCGGCCACGTCTTCGCCAGAATCGATGATCAAACTGCAGCAACGTCTTTGTGACAGGCCCGTACCGGAGTTTCGCAATTGCGTCCCGCTGCAGCGGCGGCAAAGCCGGATCAAATTCCAATGAGCGGACCTTCCCGGCCGGCAGGGTCACAACGACATAATCCGCTCGTATGCGCTTTTCATCTCTACTCGCCATGCAAACGGTAACGAGCGCTCCGGCTTCGCTCTGGCGAATCGCCAGAACTTCATGTCGTAATTGCAGGCGTTCGCGAAGCTCGGCAGCGAGCGCAGACGGCAAGGCATCGTTGCCGCCCCGGATCCGGTACATGCGGCCTTTTCCCGGTGTGTCGGACGCGATCTGATCGACGAGCGTGAGAAGTGACAGGTCGCTCGGGTCTCCCAGAAAGAATCCCCTCAGGCCGAACAACATGCTTGCTACATCGGGATGAAGTCGCGTCCGCCTCATCCAATCCGCTACTGACAGGGAGCCCAATTGTTTCGCCACGGCCCCGTCCCATCGCTCTTCGCTCAACCGATATCCCTGAATAAAGGGATCCAAGGCCTCAGCAAGCTGATGCCACACCTTTTCACTGCGGATGGGAAGACCGATCTTGCCGCCGCGGCGCGAACGTACAAACGCAAAGCCCGAGCGCAGAATCGGATCCAGCGTCAGGCCGTACCTGCGGACAAGCCGGCACATTTCGCTGTGATCCTCATCGATAAAGTCGCCGCCGGCTTCCGCATGCTGCCCTTCCGCAAATCCGTCTCTCACTGTCAACACACGGCCGCCGGTGCGATCGCGAGCCTCGAAGACGGCCACGTCCGCTCCCCGCTTCTTCAGTTCCACGGCGGCAGCAAGACCGGCCAACCCCGCGCCTACCACGACAACGACGCAGCCTCGAAGGGATGAATTAGTCGCCATTCTGTACTTCTGTCCGGCGTCGCCGCTGAAATTCGAGCATCAGCCTGTTTCGGTCATCGCTCGGGGTGGAACGACACATGACACATCCACTGAGACGAATGCGGCACACATCAAAAGAAATGAACGGGATTTTTTAACTTCCAGCATTGGGCATAGAGGCAATGTGCAGATGGAATCCCGGCTCACGTGTCAAACGTAAGTGCCTGAATGACCGATGAAAGTCAATGCGGTTGCCGCCCCGGACATCTTGTTTGAATTGCGGATGAATCAGGGAATGGCGAAGCGCGACGGCTTGGCATCAAGATTGCTTTTCAAAAGGTATCAGGCACTCGCAAAAGGAGGCACTCATGCGACAGGATATGGCGGAACATGAATGCAGCCGGGAAACCTCAATAAGGCAGGATACGGCCGAGACGCCTCGGGCCCTTACGTATGATGAAGTGAAAGCGGCCGAGGCGGCATTTCGCGGCGAGCCGTTCAATCCTGCCTGGTCGGCTGCCGCAGCACAAGTGTACGCAGGCCTCTCGAAAGCCATGCAAGAAAAGCAGGCGTTCCTTGAATCTTCAGAGACAACCGCCGAACAGGAACCGGAATATATTTCCGGTTAACATCGTGGCGGATAGCCGGGCCTGTTCCACGACGACTACGCACGCCTGGTAGTACAAAATGACCGCCGCGTAAGGCCGATGCATACCGCTTTCCACCGCAACCCCGCAAAGCCGTTCGGCTAACCCATCATTCTCCGTTTCTAAACAAGACCCTGCCGCATTTTGCTCCGGGCCTCGCTTGCACAGCATCCGGAGCCTTGCTATGGGAGATGTAGCGGGCGCGTTTCCGCGACTCACCATCGGCAAGCGGGCCGCTTGCATCCTGTACGACCATGAATCATTCGATGACGTCCCGGCGCCTCATGATTTTTTTCGGCGTAGCCGCTTGCGCTCAAGGTCTCACCGGACTGGTGAACCACCCTTTGACCTACTATCTGAAATCGCTCGGCCTCGGAGCGGACGAGGTGAACCAGGCACTGGCGATGGCAGCCATCCCATGGATGATAAAGCCCCTATACGGCCTCCTTACCGATTTCGTTCCCCTATTCGGGTATCGCCGGAAGAGCTATCTGCTCATAACCTTTACCTCAGCCGCAATGGGATATGCCTGGCTCACGCAGCTGCTCTCCGTCAAGCTGATCATCGGCGTTCTCTGCCTGACTACCATCAGTGTCGCGGCGACCGATGTCGTCCTTGATGCGCTCATGGTGGAACAGGGACAGCGGACCGGGCTGATCCGCACGTTTCAGGGACAACAGTGGACCTGGCTGAATATCTCCGCCGTCGGTTCGGCGCTTCTCGGTGGGTGGCTGACACACTCGTTGGAACCGGCTACGGCGTTGCAGGGGGCGGCGCTGATTATCGTGGCCGCGCCTGCCGCAGTGGGTCTTGCGACTGTCTGGTTGTTACGGGAGGAACAGACCACTAGACAGATGGATCATGTCCATGCATCGAGAAAGGCGCTTGGCATGGTACTCACATCACGAGCGTTCTGGATCGTGGCCGGATTTCTCATTGTCTGGAATCTCACGCCTCGTTTCACCACGCCGCTCTACTATCACATGACCGATCGCCTGACGTTCGATCAATACTTTCTCGGGCAATTGAACGCCGTCGGCGCGATCGGCGCGGCGGCAGGCGCGATCGGCTACAAGAATTGGCTTGCCGCTCGGTTCCATGGTCCCGGCCTACTCTCGCTCAGTATCATGCTGACCGGGACGGTTTCTCTCGCTCACCTGCTGTTGATCGACACTGTCAGCGCCGTCATTTTATATTTCGTGGGCGGGGTGATCAGCATGATTTCGCTGCTCACTTTATTCAGTCTGGCCGCCATGGTTTGTCCTCCTCGGGCAGCGGCCTTCTCGTTCGCCGCACTGATGGCCCTCTATAGCGCCGGGGGACAGGTCGGCTCGATTCTCGGCGGTCATCTGTACGAAGCGGTGTTTCACCACGAGATCGGTCCCCTTATTTGGCTTGCATCGGGAATGACGCTGGCTTCACTGGCATGGGTTCCATGGCTCCCATACGGGAACGATCGTATGCCCGCGCCGGTGGAGACCGATGCACAGGAAAGACCGTTGCGCCCTCTCCAGCCGCACGGAAACATGACGCAGGGCTCGCATGTCCCGTCCGCTTGGGTTGCAGCTGAAGCCGAACGCGTATGAGAGATCTTTGCTGAGCCGAGGAACCATTAATCGTCTCTCGGAAGTATGCGCAGTCTGCGAGAGAAACGCGCGCCCCTCAATCCTTGGTAATCGACCGGAACCGGAAAGGAACGATCCATGGATGGCCAACCCGATGTATTAGGATTCCCGCTCTGGTTGCGCGTCAACCACTTTATCAACCTCTTCTGCATGTTTCTCCTGATGCGGAGCGGCATTCAGATTCTCGCGGACCATCCGAAGCTGTACTGGAACGACGACTCGGCCGACGGAAGCGAATGGCTGAAATTCGGCAAGAAGCGCATGCCGAAGGACCGGCTGTGGACGTCCATGGACGAGGCCGAGCATGTGAACTCTATTATCGCCCTCCCCGGAGGGCATCACAATCTGGGGACCGGCCGCCGCTGGCATCTGTTAACGGTGATCGTCTGGGTTGTGAACGGGCTCAGTTACGTAGCATTATTAGCAGCGACCGGACAGTGGAGGCGTCTCATTCCCACCGAATGGACGATCTTCCCGAAAGCGTGGGATAGCTTCATCACGTTCGCCACGTTTCACATCCCCCCTGAGAGCGCATTTGATCCGTACGACCCGCTGCAGCAACTGACGTATGCCGCCGTCGTCTTCCTCGTCGCACCGTTGATGATTCTCACCGGCCTCTGCATGTCTCCCGCGTTTATCGCGCGATTCCCCTGGTATCCGTCACTGTTCGGCGGCAAACAAGCGGCCCGGAGCCTGCATTTCATCGGTCTGGTCACGCTCGTTGTCTATGTCATTATCCACGTCAGCCTGGTCTTCCTCGTGTATTTCTACACCAACGCAGGCAATATGGTATTCGGAAGCGCCGCCCTCTATCCGGAGTTGGCCGCCGGCATCTTGGTCGGCGGACTTGGGGTCGTCGCGCTCTTCCATGTAATCGCCACGCTGTTCACGCGGCGGCACCAGCGCGCTTTTCAAGAATACGGCGACACAGTATTGGAGCCCGTTCTACGCTTCCTGTTCGGCAGACTGCGTTCGACGCAGCAATACACCAAAGCCGATATCACACCGCATCACCGGGTCAACGGCTATCCACCGGACGATGAGGCCTATTGTAGGCAGGCTGAAACCGGATTCCCCCAGTGGACGTTGGAAGTCGAGGGATTGGTGGAACGACCACTCGCGTTGTCTCTTGAAGACCTTCGGGGATTGCCCAAGCAGGAACAGATTACGAAACACAATTGCATTCAAGGTTGGTCCGGAGTGGCGGAGTGGGGCGGCGTCCGCGTAAGCCACATCTTGAACTTGTGCCGGCCGCAACCGCGAGCCCGCTACATTGCCTTTCACTCACTGGCTCAAAAAGAGTATGCCCCGAAGCGTTATTATGAGGCGTTTCACCTCGATGAAGTCCGCGATCCCCAAACCATCTTGGCATACGAGATGAACTGGCAGCCGTTGCCGCCTCAACATGGAGCGCCCTGTCGTCTCCGAATTGAGCATAAATATGGCTACAAAATGGTGAAGTATCTGTACCGGATCGAACTGCTCGAGACACTCAGCGACGTCGGAGAAGGTCATGGCGGCTATCGCGAAGACGTTCAGTACTACGATAACGTGGCGGCCATTTGAATCCAGTGGTGTTTAGGCAATTCTGCTCCTCACGGGAGATGAGTATCCTTTTGGAAGGAAACTGTCTCACTACGTCCTCTTGCCGTTCCTTCAGAAAGGGCATATAAGTGTTCGAGCCGGCTGTTCCCGCCGGCCTGTGAGCCTCTATATTAGCGAGGATCGTCATGGTGAATCTCAGTCGCCGTGGTGTTCCTGTTATTCTCCTCTTGATTTTTCTGACCGTCGGTTGCGCTCAGCACTCCCCTCGACCTGCTGGCTCCCAAGAATCTCCGACCGCGATATTTGTCGCAGCGGACTATGCTTTTGAGGGTCCAGACTCGTTGCCGGCCGGACCCACGACCGTTCGAATTCACAACCACGGTCGGGAGCCCCATCACATTCAATTGTTGAGGTTGACCGAAGGAAGGACCGTCGCGGATCTGATCGCAGCGCTACAAGGTCCGCAGGTCTCGATTCCAGGATGGGCCAAACACATGGGCGGGCCGAATGGCGTAAGTCCCGGCGGTATAGCGGAAGCCCGAGTTTATTTAGAAGCCGGTACCTATGCGCTTATCTGCCTGATCCCGTCAAAGTCCGGCATTCTACACGTCGCGTTAGGCATGACGAAGGAATTACGGGTCACTGCGCAGGTGACCTCCGATCAACATCCGATGAACCATTATCATTTGGCGATGCGCGACTATGAGTTCGTGGTCGTTCAATCGATTTCCAGGGGCCGACATAGTTTCTTCGTCAAAAATCGCGGCACACAGGTTCATCAGGTCAGCGTGGTGCGCCTGGATCCGAGCGCCAAGGTGAGCGACATCCTTGCGGCATTCCAACCGAACGCTGCGGTGGCGATGCCTGGCCGCCTGATCGGAGGCATCACCGGCTTGGAACCGGGAAGGGAAGGTTCATTTACGGTCGATTTGTCAAAAGGACGTTACGCGTTCATCTGTTTGTTTCCCAATCCCGGGGCTCGCTCTTCGCATGCCCGGAAGGGAATGGTGATGAACTTCACCGTCAAGTAATCCAGCTTTAGACAAGCCTTTCATCTACTCGACAACGCATTCTCACATACGCCTATCGACATTAGCGGGAGACATCAAACTGTATCGAACTGGATACATTGGTGTCGCTTTGAGGGCAATTTGTTCCTCGCTGATTCATCCCGATCCACACCATCTGCCCTTGGCTATATCGCCAAACTAGGGCTTTTCTATTTCCACCAGGGTAAAAAACCCGAGAGCCTAGGCTCATCAAGAGGCGCATATACCGGCTAACCATATGAAAATGGGGCGGTACTTAGAAGGAGGTGAGAAGGAGGTGTCCCAAAACGATATACGTCATACGTCGGAGGCAAGATCAATGCGAACGGCCGTCGACTTCAATGACTGCGGCACCAACATTGCTTGACCTCTAGTAGCCCTCTTTGAACGTCCGCAAGGAAGGAGGACCACATGCCACAGGATATGATGGAAAATAAATGCAGCGGGGAGATTGGTGCACCCACCCATCCGTCCGTTGACCAAACACGCGCCCTGACGCACGATGAAAGAAAGGCGGCGGAGGCGGCTTTTCGCGGTGACCCTTTTAATCCAGCCTGGTCTGTCGCGGCAGCCAAAGTGTATGCGGGAATCGTGACCGCCATGAGCGATATGCACGCTGCTTCTGATGGGCAGGCCGCTCCTGTGGTTGAATCGGAAGCCGATCCGACTACGTTATCAATACCTGAGATAGGAAACTGAACCACACATGTGAGAGCATGGGATGGAGGAGATCCCGTATGCGAAGTCTGTTGCTCGTGTTCTGTTTGGCCGCCATTTTAAGCGCCGTTACCGCGGCTTCTTCCGATGCAGCCGATAGTCAGAAGACAGAATCGAATAAGGGTCTGACCATCGAGGATATCGGGCGAGGACTCAAAAGCGCCGCCAAGAATATCGGCGAGGAAATCCCGAAGATCGGCCCGGCGATCGGCGAAACGTTCAAGAAGGTGACGGGACAGGAAAAGCCCGCAGAGAAATCATCGACTGAGCACCACCCCAAAGACAAGAAGTAGCATTTCAGCGTGCCTCTCCACGAACATGCGCCGGCCCCTTGTGACCTGATTTGCCTCTCCATCAGGCATGCCACTCGGCTAACTCCACCGTGATCCCTTCAGGACCGGAAAGAAACACCAGCTTGCGGGCGTGGAAGTCCATGATCTCATTCCGGAGGCTGACGCCGTGGTTCGTCAACCGTTGCACCTCGGCCTCCAAATCCTCCACCGCGAAACAAATGTGGTTGTAGCCGAGACGTGCGAGATTCGGGAGATTTGCGTCAGAGAGCGGCTCAGGTCGAATATACCTCAGCAACTGAATTTCAAACCGTGGTGTCGCCCGCTCCGACACCAAGGTGACGTGTTCGGCCTCGATTCCTTCCACGCCCATATACCGGGCAAATTGTTCGCCCGAGATGACCACCGATTTCTCCTCGACAAATCCCAGGAGCGCAAAGAAGACCTTCGCCTTGGCGACGTCCCGCACCACCACGGTCACATGGTCAATATGCAGGATCATGATTACCGCCCTGAAAAGTGAAGTGCCTATGTCCCCTTCCTTGGCCGGCCTCTTCAGTTGAATTCCGGCCTGGGTCGAGCTGCACTATGCCTGAGCCGGCCCCTTCGATCAAATCAGGCCGGAGAAGTTCTTTACTCACCACTAAACCTCCCTTGAACGAAACCGTCCCGATGGGCGGTATCCTTTCCTTCACTCTGTCGGCTCCAGATAGACTTGCCAAATTCGGCTGCTGCCTTTCGTGGTGTTGGGAAGAAATTCCTTATCAAACCAGTCCTTCAGCTGCCTCGTGGTCTTGCGGACGGATTGGCCGTCCTGAATCTCAAAGTACTCGCGTGAGGAACCGCCCGAGGTGACGTGGACCACAATCAAGAAGGTATGGGCGCCACCCCCACTGGTTTGCACTTTGCACAGGAAAAAATACCAGCCGTCGCCGGCATCCGACAGCCGGTCGAATACCGACACCGGATCCGGCGTGTGGTGTCCTTTATCGGCCGACCCCGTCCAGCGGAGCACAGTGACGGGACCGACCAAGCCTTCGAGGCGCATCTCGGAAGCCATGATGGACAGTGTGCCGCCGCCGTGAGCCTGCTTCTTTTCTTTGCGGTCTTTAGCGACTTGCACGTAGCGTTTCAGGGCTTCAGCCAACCGAGTTTGTTCATCGGCGAAAAGTTCTTGCAGGCCTTCGTTGGCCAAGAAGTCCAGACATTGACCGAACTTGGTTTCCTTCGCCGCCTTGGAGAGCCGTGCGTGAATCTCGCTCCCCGCCTTTTCATCGAATCGGCCCCGAGACGATTCCTCCTTATTCGATCGCCGGATGGCGCTCGTCACGATTTCGATCATTTGGTTCATCTTCCCCGAATGGCCGAATGACGGCCACAATACGAGGATCCATTCCATCATCTTGATCTCGGCGACTGACCGGCCCTTGAGCAAGCCTTCAAGTTTCGCCTGGTCGCCGGTCGAGAGGGACGTGTCGCCCCCTGTGCGGACATCCTTGACAAAGTCGGTGAACTCCTCGGCCAGCGACTTGCTCTTTCCTGAACCGGTAGACGTCCCGCTTGATGGTATCTTCACCATTGGCCTGACCATGGTCCGAAAGCCGGTCCATTCGTCCGCCAGCCGCTGGAAATCGGCCTCCTTGGGGTCGAGCGCGCGGCCGGTATCTCCGGTCATTCGTTCGGGATGGTGCATAAAGAAGACGAGATTCGTCAGATCGTCAACATTCTTGACGCCACCGTCGATCGCCTGGGTGACCGCCAGCGGCCAGAGTATGCCGCCTTGGCGAAACGTGGTTCGGGTAGCGGTTGGGAATTCGGTCAATTGGAACATGGCTCCCTCCTCTGTCAGATTCCCCGGTAAGTGTTTCGATTTCCCGCGGTGTGGCCCGAGGCTCCGGTTCACTGTGGCTTCTACTTCACGCTTCCACGTGCCTCTCGTGCTGCTCCGGAGCTTTGGCCGGTACGCTGAGCTTTCATGCGCCGCTGTGCCATCGCCTGTGCCAGGGCTTTTTCTCTTGGCCTCTGTGGCTTGACCATTCCGACAAAGTGCACGATTTTCACTGGGGTGGAAGGCTTTTTCTTCAGCGATTTGATGTTGGCGATGACCGATTCAGAGTGAAGCGGCGGCAACTGCGCCTCCTTTGGACTGTCCACAGCATGGGATGCTGCGTCATACAGGGCATCAATGTCTTTCTCCAAAGTATTCCGCCATTCATCCAGCTTTCCGGTCGGAATCGATTCATAGGTTTTGATGTTGCTCGTCACCAGCTCGAGGTCGTTCAAGGCGGCATCGTACCGGATCACCAACTGCGCCGCCTCATTGAGTACCCGCTTCTGTTGTTTGAAGTCTATAAAGTTGGGCGCATCCGGGAGCGGAAGAGTCTTGTAGCTTGCCGCTAAACAACTGTAGGGAATCGGATTCCGTGCGATGATGTCCGGGAAGGCTTTCAACCGGGCCGTGGCTTCTTCGATCGTCGGTGTGAGCGATGCTTCGTTGCCCTTTCCGCCGCTCTGGAGCATGGCGACGCTGAACTCGCACGTGGATGAGGATTGTTTGACAACCTTGTCGACACTGACGCTGACGGATCCACCGCCGACCAGGAACTGGACGCCGGCCTTCACATCGGCTCCGACCTTGCGGGCTTCATCTCTCGAACTCGATGTAATGCTGATGACAATATAGAACTGGCCGCCGTTCTGAAACCCGCGGATGAACGAATCGCCGTAGGCTTCTCGGAACCGCTCGGCCTGTCCTTTGGAAAGCAAGGCTGCGGCATCCGGGTTCATCGTCGGGTGCAAGGTTTGTAGGAAGCTGTTGACCACCGTGCATCGTCCCACCACATAGATGGACTGAGTGTTGACGTGGAGGGACTGCGAAAATTGAAATTTGGCACTCGCGCTGCCAAACATGTAGCGCGCATTCGCTTTGACATCGACATCGAGCGCATCGTAGAAGTCTTCGACCGATTCGATCATGCTGTAGTTGTACGAAACGTTTTGACCTCCCGCCTGCGTGACAGGCTGAATATCGCCCGGCTTGATCGCAATGCCCATGGGCATACCTGTTGACTCATCCACGCCGACCCCAAAATCAAACCCTTGGTTATAGTCCAGCATCTCGGTGCTCATGGCTATTCTCCTTATCTAGTAAATGCACGAATACAGTTGATCACTGGTGAGTGATTGTAAGCACTCCGCTGGTAACGCAAGCTCGCATTCAAGCTGGTGGAAGGCAAAAAGTAGACCGCTGGAAATCGCCTTGCCGACAGAGCAAACTCGGCGAGTTCTCAGCTACTTGCCTGATTCTTTGTAAGGAGGCCTGTATCAGAACAGATACGGCTTGAATCAGAATCGATACCAGTGACTGCTCAACATGGGTCCTTCCCTGGGACGGAAACACTGGCGTAACGACAATCCCTCGCGGCACATAACAAGCGGTGTACAGGTTCCGGCGGCTGATGATGAAGGGAGTCTCGTTTGGGCATAGATCACCTTTCCGACAACAGAATTTTGGCTGACCTTGCCTCAATTGTTCAATCGGCCTGAGTATGAGGCTCCTGACACCCTTCGCATATTCAAATGAAAGGCACTCAAGCTTTTTGTGCCCTGTATTGTTGCTAAGCTAGGCGTAGTACCGCGTTATCTTTTTCTTTGGACACGAAAAGGAGAATGCACCATGAGTTTTGAGACGGATACCGTTAGGCCTGGGGCCAATTTCCCAGCCGAGCATCCCTACTGGGCCGGCCTGTTCCTTGCCGTGATCACGGTTCCGGTGTTTATTGCGCTTCCGAAACCGTTGGCTCAGCAATGGGCCGCGCTCCTGCTGGCGTTGATTGGTGGAGCCTATGTCGGCTTTGCCGCGCGTGACGGCCGGCCAAGCGCGAACCACATCGAGTTGGCCGGCGCGCTGGCATTCGCCGCCATCGGACTGGCAGGCCTTCAGTTCACTCCGCTGTTGATCGCCGGAGGATATGTGGCCCATGGATTCTGGGATCTCTTTCACCACCGCCACGGACCTTATGCCCGGACGCCGCATTGGTACATCCCGTTCTGCGTCGTGTACGACTGGCTCTTTGGGGCGTTCTTGCTGGTTTGGTGGTGGTGAGACAGTTGAGTCGTCTTTCGCCCGGGACCGGATCGCTCTGAAAAGCCGGCCGCGCAGACCTCCAGCGAGCTTACAACCTCGCAGTCAGGTCGGCCTCGATCGCTTCCGGCTTGTCGTTCGGCGCATAACGCTTCACAACCGTGCCATCGGAGCCGACTAGGAACTTCGTGAAGTTCCACTTGATCGCCTCGGTACCGAGAATCCCGGGCTTCTCGGACTTGAGGTATGCGTAGAGCGGGTGCGCATTCGCTCCGTTCACCTCGATCTTGGCGAACATCGGGAAGGTAACGCCGAAGTTTCTCGTGCAGAATTGTTCGATCTCCGCTTCGCCGCCCGGTTCCTGGTGCCCGAATTGATCACAGGGGAAACCGAGCACCACGACTCCTCTGTCCTTGAATTTGTCGTACAGCGCCTGCAGCCCTGCATACTGCGGCGTAAAGCCGCACTGGCTCGCGACATTGACGATGAGCAGCGTCTTGCCGCGGTAGACGTCCATCTTCTGCGGCTTGCCGTCGATGGTCACGAGGTCGATCTCGTAAAGGTTCATAGATCCTTCCGTTCTTTATAGCCGTGGATCGTCATTGCTCGAAACAAGTGTTCCAGCATAATGCCCCATGTTCAGCACGGACACCTCGCCGCGGGGTATCGGCGAATGCCATGTATTTTGCGGGATGACCACGACATCGCCAGGCTTGAGTACAACCGTTTTAGGACGAGCCGCATCCAAAATGATCAGACTCAATTCACCGGCTATACCGACCAATACTTCTTCCCCATGAGGGTGGATTTCCCATCTTGGGTGTTTCGAAAATCTCGATACGCACACATTCACTTCACCGATGCTTGCCAGCACCCTCCCCCTTCTATTCAGTTCCGCTTCACTCGCAATGGTTTCAAGATTCGTGACATCCATGCCATGTTCCCTTCGAGCTAATGTCCTCGTTCCGAACAGGTCATACATACTAAAACAAGACGGGTATGATTGTTCAATCCAGTACTGCAGAACCTCAGTTTCGACGAGTTTGCCCTTTGTTTCTCATTTATGCGGCTGAATAGATTGTTTGAAACTCTCGATGGCTAAGCAATGGCCCATCCAATAGATCTCGTTAACCTCGCTGTTTTGGAGTCGGCACATGTTCAGGCCGCACGCCGATTCCGATGAGTCGGGCCGGAATGCGCCGGAGAATTGGACACAGCGCCAACATTCTCAATGCGAGCGGAGGCACGAGCCTATCCTTGCGGCTCAACACTCGACTGATGATCCGATTCTGGACGATGAGCTGCAGTCTCTGTGTGACCCGCGTCGGCCATTCGCGTCGACGTTGGACGCAGCGCAGAGACTCAGCCGTCAGCCGATCCTCGCGAAGTGGTGCACCCAATAGATTCGCCGTGGCGACCGCGTCCTGGATGGCAAGATTGATCCCGACGCCACCAACCGGAGACATGGCGTGCGCCGCATCGCCGATACATAGGAGACCCGGCCGTGACCATTCCCGAAGTCGGTCCACTCTTACCGTCAGCAGTTTGATGCCATCCCAGTCCATGAGTTCGCCGACACGGTTCGCGGCAAAAGGCGCGAGCTGCGCGACGCTCGTACGGAACGCAGGCAGACCTTCTGCATGGAGGCGTTCCACGGATCCTTTCGGGATCACGAACCCGCACTGCCAGTAGTTCCCTCGGTTCAGCATGATGAAGATCCGTCCCGATTCAAACCGCCCGACGGGACTGTCCGGATCCTCAACAGCCCGGGACAGTCGGAACCACAACACATCCATCGGCGCACCAAGATTCTCCACGCGGAGACCGGCTTGCGTCCGAACAACCGAGTGACGGCCATCAGCACCAACCACAAGGCCGGCGTGGCTTTCCATCTCCCCGTTCGCTTTTCTCGCGCGCACCCCGACCACCCGACCGTCCTGTTTGATGAGCCCGGTGACCTCGGTCTCCATTCGCAGCGTGAAGGTCGGATAACGGGATGCCTGACCGGCAAGGAAACGAAGAAAGTCCCACTGCGGCATGAACGCGATGTACGGACACCGGACCGCCAAATGCGAGAAATCGGCAACAGTTACCGCGAGTCCGCCGAATACACCGTTGATCTGGGAAGCCTTCTGGTGCGGAAGCTTCAGCAACTCATCGAGCAGCCCGAGCTCATGCATCACCTCGAGTGTAGAGGGATGGACGGTGTCCCCGCGGAAGTCGCGGAGAAAATCGGCATGCTTCTCAAGTACGACGACCGACACTCCGGCGCGGGCCAGCATCAAGCCGAGCATCATCCCGGCCGGCCCACCGCCGACGATGCAGCATTGAGTTGTGAGCTTCTCTGCCATCACGTCCACAAATCGAAGCTGGTTTAGAGATTAACTCCACCGGGTCTCATTATCAGATCGTCGTCGTGTACCAGTGAAACCTTGGAGCGTTCTTGCACTTCGGATCATTGGTCCTCGAAGAAGCGGATGGCGTTCAACAGCTCAGCGAAGTTGTAAATGATATAGTCAGCATTAACGCCTTCTTTTTCCTGCGTCCCCTGATTGGATTTGAAAAAGACGGTCTTTATGCCGATTCTTTGTCCTCCATATACATCGCGGTACATATCGTTGCCCACATACAGCACCTCTGACGGCTCCATGTTCATGGCAGTCAATGCTGCGGTGAACAGACCTTCATGAGGCTTACGATACCCGAAGTCTCCCGAGACAATGATCGGGTCGAAATATCCAGCCAAGCCCACGACGTTCAGCTCCGGAACTGCATAGGCGGTTTGCGCGTCGGTGATTATGGCCAGATGATACTTCGAATACAGATGCGCGATCGTGTCTTCCACTCCGGGATAGACTTGCAGTCGAAAGCGTGAGACGGCACGGTACGTTTCAGCAAGCACCGTCGGAAGCTGTTGGAGCTTCTGCGGCGGCAGACCGCGTGTGAAGTCGGTCGCATGCAGCGCAATAATCTCTCGGAAGATACCGATGGCATCGAATTCAGGGTGACGCTCACTGGATGCCGCTCGCTGTTCCTTCATGTTCTGAAAATACAAATCTTTAAGAGTCTTCGGCTCGAGTGAGATGCCCTGATACGACAACAGATTGCTGATGATACGATAGATCTCTTCGTATCCTTCATCCGTACGGATGTCCACGAGCGTGCCGTTGACATCGAAAATAATTCCTCTGACGACCATTTAGAAGCTCCTCAGGCAGGCTTTTGCCTCATTGATCAAACGCCGGCGGTATTCCGCTTCGATCCAATTATTTCGTGCAATGCGGAGTAACGTTATGCCCATGTAAAATGGAATCCTGCGAGTGGTTGAATGGAAAGCACTATGGCGGTCCGGGAAATGGCAGGCGTACTCCCAGAGAAAATGGCCGATGAAGCGTTCGGCGGCATGCGGGTTGCCGGTGGCAGACATAAAGAAATGCTTCAGTTCGCCGGCGATGCGCCCGGTGTCAAAGACACGATCAGCACGCTTCGTCCTCTCTAGATCGAATGCGATGACTTGTAAGTTGTGATTGAACACAAAGTTTTCCGGTGTCGCGTCCCCATGGACGAGTACCTGCCGGTCTTCCCACATCCTCGGTTGACTGCGCCATTGGTCTCGTAGCCAATACAACTCGCGTGCCTCGTCCCATCCGATTGCCGCAATTTCCAGGAGCCTGCCGATCAAGTGATCCATATACCGGCAGTCGTGATGGAATTCCACTCTGGCACCTATCGCCGTCCGATTGTGCAAGGCCGACAGGAAATAGGCCAGAGCAGTGAGTTTGTGATACAGCTTGCCATGGTCACCGTGTCTGATTACTTCCCGTATCACTTCACTGAGGAGTTCCCCCTCGCAGTATTCGGTGACGAGAAGTGCATTCATCGAATAGTGACGTCCCAGCGGCCTGACGACGTGATGAGGATAGCCCGTCAACCCGTAACTGCGCACCATGCAGAGATTGTCAAACTCGTTTGTGAGGCGTGAAGCAGCCTTATCCACATTCTTCTTCCTTGAAGAGAGGAAAAACTTCCCGATGACTTTCGTAGTCGTCTCGCGATCTTCATACAAGTACACATCGTTTGAGGCATTGAGCTCGAATACTCGATAGGTCGAACGGCCTGGAGCGCCGGTAAGCTGCGGCTGAATGTCCTGCTGAAGATAGGAGTGCAACGGATCGTGTTCCGATAGGCGGCCAAGATAGGTTCTGTGCATTGTTGTTGCTGCCGCAGGGTCAGGTTCAAGTCCCACTGCAAAGGATGATAAAATGGTCCGATTTTATGTCTTGCCGAGCACGTCCGGCGGAAGCCAGAATGCTGAGCCCCGAACACCGAACCCACGAAGCTCAGCCGAAGGTCTTCTCCATCGGGCTAATCCACCAACCATCGGCAGACTCAGTCGGATAGGATAATCTTTAGACATGCGGATCGCCACCTGGAATGTCAACTCGCTGAAGGCCCGCTTGGAAAAGGTCCTGTGGTGGCTGGAGCGGGCGAAGCCGGACGTGCTGCTGATGCAGGAAACGAAGCTGGCGGACGAGGACGCGCCTGCCGGAACATTCAAGCAGGCCGGATACGAACTGGCGCACCATGGTGAGGGTCGATGGAACGGCGTGGCGATCGCGAGTCGGTGCGGCATTACCGGCGTGATCACGAATTTTGGAGAGCCCTTACGGCCGGCGCGGACATCTGATATCGGTGATGATGAACCGCTGGCTGAGGCGAGGATGCTTGCCGCCGAATGCGGCGGCGTACGCATCATCTGCGTGTACGCGCCGAACGGCCGGCAGTTGGATTCACCGTTTTATGAAGCCAAGCTCGTGTGGTTCGACAGATTGGCTCGCTGGATCAAGGGTGCCGTCACTCCCGAGACATCGGCCGTCATCGGCGGTGATTTCAATGTGGCGCCCGACGATATCGATGTGTGGGATCCACGCGCCTGTCATGGCGGGACCCACGTGTCGGAGCGCGAGCGCCGGGCTTTTGCGCAACTCTGGAGCGCAGGATTCATCGATGCGTACCGATTGCATCACCCGGAACCCGGCCGGTACACGTGGTGGGACTACCGCGCCGGCCATTTTCATAAAAACATCGGCATGCGCATCGATCACCTGCTCGTGACGGCGCCGTTAAGACATCGCGTTGTCTGGGCCGAGATCGACCGCGAAGCGCGGAAGGGAAAACCTTTACCCTCGGATCACGCACCGGTGGTCATCGACATCGATAGCCCAGGCCATCCGTTCGACGCCGGCTGGGCTTCGGCGGATTCGCGAATTGCAGCGCGCCTGGGGAAGTAGTGATGAGCCATAGAGTCGGCGCGGACTCTGATGCATGGGATGGCTCTGAAAAAGGTCTTTAGGCTAGCGGCATGGCCTAGACAGTGAAGACCCACGGAAAGCCATCGCGCGGGGGCCGGATGGCTCTAACAAATTAGTCTTTCCTTTTTCCTTTTGCTGAGGTTTTTTCCCGTCGCTACTTTCACAAAAAGACTTCTGATCCTGCCCCCTTTTGAGTTGTCCGTCAAACTGGGGCTACCTCAGCCTGCCCCCTTCATCCGCCGCCAATGACGCACTCCTCGGGTTCGGGAAGGATCGGCCACCGACGGACCGGCCGCCTCGGATGAGGTGGTGGTTGCCGGATGAGAACGCGGGCGCCACGTTGCGCCGCACAGAGTGGCATCACCCTTCGGAGCTTCGCTGGTCCGGATGGAGGACCTTGGTGGGGGCAGCGCCCCGCCGAATGCGAGGATGGCGAGCAAGTCTCGTCAGACACGAAGCTCCGCCTCGCGCTTACCCAACGTCGTGCATGTCGTCAGGGAGCCTGGACCCCGTTGACAGGAAAAAGCTCATGCGAGGCTCATCACTCAGTCGATGAACCCTCGTCGGCCGCGCCCCAGCCACACGACAATGGCGGCAACTACCATCAAGGTCCAGAACTTGCCCAGGGTTACTATGGGCTGGAGAAACTGTAGCCGATCGGCGGCCGAGCCTGCTGCCTGCTTCAAAGCGACGATCTGCTGCCCTTGAATGGCCAACTCAGCCTGTGCCCGACTCGCAAGCGTCAAAGCGGCCTCGCTGAGTGGCTTCGTCCAGCCCGATCTGAGGTAAGGCTCAAAGCTGCGATTGAAGGTGTCATCGTAAACCGTCGCGAACCGCGCGGCGGTCTCTCGCGAAGGCGGCAGGCGCCAGATCTGCTCATCATCAAACAGCCTTCCGAAATAGTTCAGAGAGCCTGAAACGCCGCTGCATAGCTCGGTGACCATGTGACCGTTTTCCGCGTAGCTCGGCCCTTTCACGGACCCTTCCGGCCAGATGCCAGCCATGCACTGGTCGCTTCCGACTTGCATCTTCGCAATGTACGCGTCCCGAAGGCCCGTGCCTTGCGCTTCGCTCCGTGCGATCCGAGCCTCCAAAAAGCCAACGTATATCCATAGCGCGACGAATACTGCTTGCAGAACCCCGGCTCCGATCAGAATACCGCGGCGCCACCAAACCCGCCCCATGACCGCAGCGAGCAGATGCTGCATGTCGTCGCGCCAACGGTGGTCCGCCAACTCGACTGCCTGGCGCTGTGTCAGAGGCCGAAGGTCCTTGGGCAACGCCGACTCAAGCGGCATCCTGGCACCGCCGACAAGCACCGGGACAACAGGTTTCGTTCTGCGGAGAGCGGTGGCGATCTCAACTCTCACTAGGTCACCCGGGTTGTCAAGCCGTCGCTGACCTTCCCCATCGGCCACGTCAAGCCAGGACGGCCCAATCACGACAAGGGTGCAGTCGGCCTTTTGCAAGGCAGCCTGAATCTTGTCGAGCCAGTTCTCGGCCGGCCGGATGGTATCGATGTCCCGAAATACATTTCCCGCACCCAGGCGATCCGAAAGATAATCCGCTAACCGTCCGGCCCACGCAGCGCTATCCTGGCGCCGGTAGCTTATAAAGAGGCGCATGCGAGGCAACCTCCTGGGAAGGCAGCAAGGGTCCTTATCATCCTCGAACACTACCAACCAGAAAGTCTAGGAATCCCGCGACCAATGCGCCGTCGCGCTCAGCTACAAGCCGAAGTTCTTCCAACTCATGAACTTCGCGCGAAAACTCGCGTTCCGTTCGCCGAACCGGAGTAAAGTCAGGGCGGCGAACAAAGATGCGCTCATATCGACCCTCGACGCGTTCTGATTCAAACCCTTCAATTATAACGATCTGGGGAACGTACTCTCGTGTCGATCTTTGGATGCCATCGCTGATAGCCGTCCAGTACACGGAGCTGTCACCCAATCCGACAACATACCTGGGCCGCACTCTCGCCATCACTTGTGAAAGCGCAACGGCAGGCTCATCTCCGAAGTTCCACTCTTCGGCGCGTTCGCCCTTTCGGGCAAACAGGCCGAGCTCGAAAAGCTCCGAAATCTCTCCGCCTGCATCTGATGTCCCCTGCAGAAACTCGCCATCCCATGAATTTGGGCGCGAAATGAAGGGTAGGAGCTGGATCGGTGAGACGCGATACTCGCCCCCTTCGACGGTACGAGACTCTCGCGCCCCGATCAGGCTCATACCCACTTCGAGTGCGGTGACTGCATCGGCCAGTAGGTAGAGGGGTTCGTCCTCTTCAATGCTGAACTCGGCCATCGTAACCGCCAGTTCGATTGCCAAGTCGCGCTTGAATTCAGGCGTGTCGATGAAAGCCGCGATGGACATACCCGCCTCCTAACAAAGCGTCTGCACACGGCGATACCCGCTGTACCGTCCGAGTAGTTCTGTCGGAATTTGTCCTGCCAACCAAGTGAGACCGGTTTGCGCTGATGGGGACAGATGCCGGTGCTGGCCAAGGAGTAAGCGCGGCAGCTTTGCAGAATGAGCAAGTGCGAGGCTGCGAACGTCTGCCAGTTGCCCCGGCCTTCCAGATGGCATCACAAGGGCTGAGGCTTTACTCGCCCTATCGCACAGTTCCAAAACTCCGCCACCTAAGTCATTGACGCTGCCGCCTGCCAACGACGCAGCGCCGGCGACCAGCCCTTCATAGAATGCGCGCCGCCTTAGGCTCGCGACGACCTGTTCTCTGTCAATAAAGGTCAGTGCGCCGGCCAAGTCTCCCGGGTTGAGTATGCCTCCGGCGTTCGGCACGACAGGCAAACGACTGCTGCTCGGGATGCGTGATAATGAGGGAGCGCACGGCAACTGCAACGACACCAGGCCCAGTCGGTACCTGTGTGCGAAGCCAATCTCCCAAAGCGTCCATTTGGATTGCAGGATGTTCGGCGTTTCGATCACGAGAAGCGTGGCTTTGTCGGCCATTTCCTCCGCCAGTTCGCTTGGGAAATAGCGCCCGGGACTGCCTGAGAAGCGATCAAGGAAAACACGAAAGCCACGATGGGCCAGTTCGTCATAGAGTTGATCAACCAGAACACCTACATCACTTCGGCGATAACTGATGAACAGTCCCGGTTTTTCGAGTTGCAGTGCACGCTGAGCAATGATCGCAGCCAACCTGGATGGATTCCCCTGCCAGCTTGCGCTGTTCAACCGTGATACTGCGTTTTGGCAACTTCCAAAAGCGGCGCTATGGCTGATACCGGGCAGGAGCGCTGGGACAATCACGGACAGGGATCCGGCTTTCGCCTGCCAATCCACAAAGTCTGTTTCAACCGCCTTTGAAATTGGCGCACCAATGACGGGGACAAGTACTTGCAAGCAGCTAGACTCGTGCCATGTCATGCAACCCCACATACCGGGACCACCGCAATTGTTAGCAGAAACACCGGGTCTAGCCCTCAGTGTCGCTTCCACTTGGTCGTGAGCAGCTTGGGTCTGTGCGGCGGAATGGGTGTCGCACGCATAGAACAGAATGCGACAGGGCCGCGGAACGCCGGGTATCGAGAATTGTTGGCAATGCGGATAAGGAGGACTGCTGCTGTTTGGTCCCTGTACCTGGAGAACAATGTTCCACGCTGCCATGGCGTCTATCCCTATAAGGAGCCTTTCTTAAGCCAAGGGCTTGCCAGCTCTTCGTCTCTGCCGCGTTGATCTTCCCCGCGGGGGTCGCAATTTCGACTGCCGTCGTACTTTGATACATCCTCGTTTTTAAATTGTTGCGGAAGAAACGGGGTTAGACTTCCCTAAGCAAGTCCTTCGACAACTTGCAGCGTGTACAGAAGCAGCAACATGATTCCATATATGGCAAAATTTCACAATCGGATATTTATAGACCTAATAAAAATACAAACATTTCTTTAAGTTGGTTAGAAGTTTTTTCTCATTGATTGAATGAACGATTTCGGATGTCCTCAGCCATTGGATACTTCTTAGAGCGCTGTAATCCAAAAGCGCAATGCTTCACTCTGGTGCTTAACTTAAGAGTGTTGTGTTCTGTAGTGGTTCTACCCCGTTTTCAAGGACAGCTGAGTTAAGAGTTTTTGCCTCTGTTGCTGAAACACCAGTCTTGGGCGTTGTCGGGGATTATGGCAGCGCTCGATGTAGTCAAAGATATCGGCTCTTGCCTCGGCTCTCGTCCGACTGCAGCCGATTCACCCGTTCGCGTTTGAGGAGGCCAAAGAAGCTCTCGGCGGCAGCATTGTCGGCACAACTGCCCACCGCGCTCATGCTACACGTGATCTGGTGCGCCGCGGATCACGCCCTGGTGGCAAGCACCAGTTCAGAGAGGCGTTCATTGGATGATGTACCTGAATACTCCTGCCATCTTAGATCCGAGGCGTTGTCAGTAGGGCCTCCACGTGTCCGCTGATCGAATGAACTTCAGTTTCGGCACCCGCGAGTCGGTCCATTCACTCTTGTTGTCCCACCGAGGCCGCCGTTCGACGATTACGACGTCATGTCCTTTGATCACATACTCCAATCGAACCCTGTCCTTGAGGTGTGCCGGGCTTCGTTTTCGGCAGAACGCGCCAACGGTCTGCTGATGCGTTCGAGTTCCAGTTCGCTACACGCCATCGCCTACGTCCTCATCGACGGGCTTGTCTCTCGCTGAGACAACCCAGTACCGAGACACCACAACGCGGCGGAGCATAAGGAAAGCATTCCGGATTTCGCCATATCTATCGCGTACGCCCGCCTATTCGAACACGACCGGGACTCATCACGACAAAGCTGCCGGTCAAGTCAGCCTCAGACTTTGACACGAGAGTCATCACAGCCTTCGAGAGAGTCTTTCGTGCTGTAGCAGGATAACGAATGAAAATGACACCGTTAGATTGCTGTGAGTACGCGTATACAAGCTGACCGAAATCCTTATCTTCTGTCAGGAGCACTCGATTCTCACGGAGCGCTAATTCCATGACCATGACATCATCAGAACCAGACCCGAGTTCTGCGACTGCAACCACGTCATGGCCTGCAGCGCGAAGCGCTCGAACGACGGAGAAATCGCAACTCTCGTCGGCGAGGAAGCGCACAGACTAACGCTTGGATCGCTTGCGGGGAGGAACACCAACCAGCACCGTCTCTTCATGCGCCACGGTGTCTGCGGCATAGCCTAGCGCGGCTTGGATATCCGCTTTGGTTAATCGGGGATAGGCATCAAGCAGGTCGGCCTCTGTCGCCCCTTCACCAAGTTTTCGAAGAATCAGCTCAACGGGAACACGTGTGCCACGGATGACAGGTTTACCCATCATTACTTTAGGATTCATCTCAACTCGATTCGTCGTCATGTCCCGGCTCACCATATCAATAGAACTCAGTATAGCAGACTGCTACAGCGAAACCTACCTACACCCCGCGGCCTCGGCATGCCCAGTGTGCCATACTACACGACAGGGCTCATCACGCTCAGTGATCCAGTAAACGATTTACTTAGCGCAAGACCTGCTCCTGGATTGGCGACTCGCCCAGGCTGAGATACCTTCCGTAAGATCTGCTAGGGCTTGTATCGGCGGTGATTTCAATGTAGCGCCCGACGATATCGATGTGTGGGATCCACGCGCCTGTCATGGCGGGACCCACGTGTCGGAGCGCGAGCGCCGGGCTTTTGCGCAACTCTGGAGCGCAGGATTCATCGATGCGTACCGATTGCATC
>JANRMQ010000017.1:0-74983 GCA_040981125.1 Nitrospira sp. | reverse complement strand
CGCCCTGCGCGTGGACGGGCGCCGGTGCCGGGAGCGGAGGAGCCATCCGCCTGGTTGCGCCACAGGTGACCAATCAAGGGACCGTGCAAGCCAAGGGCGGCAACAACTCCTGCGTCGGGGGCGGCGGTTTGGGTATAGGGGTCGTGTCCGCGTGGAGTGTACGACCTGCTCGGTTGCCACGACAGATCCGGCTGCCTCCGCCTCTAATACCTTGGGGCCGATCAAGGCCGCCAGTACTCCAGCGTTGACGTCACTCCCGACCCTGGTGATCAGTTCCATTGGAGGCACCACGGTGCCGGCGACCCCCACGGGGTCCCATGCGTCGCCCGACGTGGCCTTACCGGCGACAAGTCCAAGTGAACTGCCGGTCACGCTGACCGCCACGAATGTGCCGGTCCCGACTCAATTCGTCGTGAAACTGATGCCGGCCATGGGCGAGCCGCTCTTCTTTCCGTCCACCCGCTCGGCGGGCTCCTTTGCCACGTCCACTGCGACCGCGACCGTCCGCGTCCCGCCGGGCACGGTCTGTGTGCTGACTGCTTATGTCAGCTTCACCCAAGTAGCCGGGTTGTTTCCGATGATTGAGGGCGAGGAGGTCGAGCAAGTACTTGTCGCGACCCAACCCGAGGAACCTTCGACGACTTCCTTGATCACCACATCAGGCCTGATGATCCCCGTTTCCTCTCTTCCGCAAGAAGACCAAGTCCGCGTCGCTTCGGCGTTAAGCATGATGCAGTCGGTTCAATAATCTTACGTTCGGCGATCGCTTCTTGGTCTTTGGTTTGCCAAGCCGGCCCTCCGGGGCGTCTGCCCCACCAATTTCCGTTCGGCTCATACTTTCCCTGTGACGTCACTGCTCTTCCGGCTCCCTTCCGGGTCTGTCTGTTTCCTTTGACGTTGTGATTTGGCTCTCCAAGGTTCGGTGGAGCGCCAACTACAACTCACTATAAAGGAGGAACCAACATGGCGAACTCAAGACGGTAGAAATCATGCGGTGCGGCAGGTCGATGGAAGAACGAACCAGGAAGACCAAGACCATCCCGATGCTGAGCAGCCATATCGAGACCCGGCTCTTGTCTGAATTGTTCCGGCCTCCCGGCGTGTGCGGATAAACTACAAATGGAATTTCTACATGGCGACTCCTGCATTACGGTATGGTACTCTACGCACCCAACTCAACCTCGTATCATTATGTGCACCGGTTTATCCGGTCTTCGTTCATGAGGACAGGCCTGCAATCCATGCCGATTCCCAATGGAATGAAGAGATTTATCCGGTCGTCTCACGTAACGAGGAGGCGTCGCGTGAACCACACATGTGCTCTTTGGGTTCTGCTCATCATTGCCGTCACCGGCTGCTCATCCATCGGACCTGGGTCGATGAGCCGGGATCGCTTCGACTATTCGGGGACCGTGGCGGAATCATGGAAGACCCAGATGTTGTTGAACCTGGTTAAGCTGCGCTATGGTGACACGCCGGTATTTCTCGATGTCGGGCAGATCGTCGCCAACTACTCGTACCAGCGAACCCTGAGCGCCAGTGGAACCGGTAATATTTTCAGCAGCGGCACCGTTCCCGGTGTGATCAACGGTACTTTCGGCGTAGGCGCCCAGGGCGTGCTCACCGATACTCCCACCATCACCTATGCGCCGCTGGCGGGGGAGCGGTTTGCTCGTTCATTGATGATGCCGCTGCCCGTATCGGCGATTCTGAACATTCTCCAGGGCGGTTATCCCGTAGACTTTGTATTTCGTCTCGCCGTACAGTCCGTCAACGGGGTGGATAACCGCCGTGTTCAACTACAACATGTGCGGCCGGCTAATCCGGAGTTTTATGCGCTTCTCCGAGATCTCTATCGAGTCCAGGCCTCAGGCGAAGTCGGCGTGCGGATAGAAAAGGCCAACGCCGAGGAGCGGCTGGAATTAATTTTCCGTCCCCGTATTGCCGCGGCCGTCGAAGGGTCGTTACGCAATATTAAGAGAATATTGGATCTGGATCCCGAAGCCCAAGTCTTCCGGGTGACATACGGCGTCGTGCCCACGAGTGACACGGAGATTGCGTTTCTGACTCGGTCGATCCTCGAAGTGCTCACCGACCTTTCATCGCGCATTGACGTGCCCGACGTGCACGTGGCGGAGCATCGTGTTGCGCCGACGCCTGAAGCCGATTTGGGCCCTGAAGGACCGGTTCCTGACTTGATCCGGATCACCACTTCGACTGAGCGCCATCCGGAGACTGCGTTCGTCAGTGCTCCTTATCATGGGTACTGGTTCTCCATTGACGATCGAGACCTGCGGTCGAAGCGGATCTTCACGTTTCTGATGTTTCTCTTCACCTTCGTGGAGACCCCGGGAGGCGCCGCCGCTCCCATTTTGACGATCCCGGCCAGCAAGTAGGCGCCGGATGGAGTGATGTTCAGGATGCGCAAGCGCACAGTATCTGTAGTCGTCGGGTTGATATTCACGGTATTAAGCGGGCCTGGATTGAGCGCTCATCTGGCATTTGCCGAGCCCCCTCTCCCCATCAAGATCGGGTATCAATCAAGCTCTTCGGACGACTGGCTTTTGTTTGCGGCCAGGGAACTGAAGTTGTTTGAAAAAACGGGCTTGGCGCCTGAGTATGTGCCGTTCATCGCGGGGCCGCCGATGATCGCGGCCGCGAAGAACCGAAGCATTGATGTGGCCATTGTTAAAATCCTGCCGTTCATGAGCGGACTGGCAGAGGGCATGGATTGGGTTTTGATCGGGATTGATTCGGAGGGCGCCTACAGCGAAGGCCTGGTTGTGAGAAAGGATAGCGGCATCGAAACACCGGGTGATCTCAAAGGCAAGCGCATTGGGTATTTCGCGGGCTCAAGTGCTCATTACGGTTTGATCATGACCCTGCGGCAGCACGGCATATCTCGCGACCAAGTGACATTGGTCGATATGCCCCCTGAAAGGCAAATGGCCGCTTTACTGCACCAAGAGATTGATGCCGCGATGGTATGGGAACCATGGATTCAGCGAATGATTCATGAGGCGAGCGCGAGACTGATTGCCATAGAGGGAGATATCGGAATTTACACGAATGTGGCGGGGATCAGCGTTCAGCGCCAGTGGCTCTTGGATAATAGAGTGACCGCCGTGCGCTTCCTTCAAGCGTTAATATTGGCCTACGACGCCTTGCAACAAAACCATACGGCCGCGATTCGCGCGGTCGTAAGAGAAACGGGCACCAAGAAGGAATGGGTGGAGCAGATCTACCGGGATGCGCCTCCGCCCAATATCCATTTGTGGGCGGATCGCCGATATCTATATTCGTTGGCAAAAGGGGCGGTCTTTCACAGGCGAATGGAGTACGTCGCGAGATTCATGTTTCATGAAAATGTCTTCCCGATGCAAGTCGATATTGATGACGCGCTGGATTCATCAGTTATTGTCGAAGCACTTCAAACGGTGAAGCGGGACCAGTGAGGTTGTGGTAAGCAGGCCTGGATAGCAACAGAGTCCGGGGTGATCGCGGATTCTGTGAGAGGGACGGAATGGCCGGCGATCCGGTGAACTGCGTGCGAATGGGTTCAGGTCCGCGGAGGCCGGTCGTGGAGTGAGGGGACACGATGGAGATTAATCCACCGCGACAGAAAGGAACGGATACGAGCCCAGCGTCCACGGGACGGTAATCGCTGAGCGTGGCAGTATAAACAATATCCATGCATGGTCCCGGCATGCTGTCTACAGCGATGACACATCTCAATGGGCCCCATACCGAACACCGCGAGCACGAACAAGCTTGGCACGCCCGCCGACTATTGGAACGATTAGGTGTTTTTAAATCCGAGGTCGATGGGACGCTATCGGGCAACCGGCGGTTCTATTGTAAGACACCGAGAACGAGGCGGTCAGACCAATCCCTCCTGCGACGTGCTGCTCCAACGGAACATTTCCTACCACTCCCGATGGGCGTTCCTTCAAATAGACGAGAAGCGGCGCACATGCCAGGGATTCTCGATTCAGCATCGAAGAATGGGCGGGTAAGGCTGACGCGTCCTGTGTATAAGTACGTCCGTCCCTACCATCAATATTTAATCGTTCAATTAAGTAGCGGCACTTAAAATAAAATCATCGATTACCGCCAATATGTTGGTGTTATTAAAATCGCATCCACTAGATATGGTGGTTGCAGGCCGCATCATCAATCATGCCCAATGAATGGGCAATGTGATATTCACTCAATCAGAACGCGCGATTCATGCTATAGGACGCACCTTATCCCCAATGTTATCCACAGATTTTGTGGAGAGTGGCGGGTCCGGAATAGTGGTTGTTGAAAACCATCGGAGAGGCTAGGGCCTATCGGCCCTTTCGTAGCCTGTATGAATCTTCCTGCTGGAGGCCTCGTATAGGTGATTGCACCAGGGCTATTTATCGATCGAACCGAACGGCTCAGGAATCCGAGTGCTACAGTCCTATCGGTACGGATACGGTATGTGCGTCCAATCAGAGGAGATGGTGGACGACGAATTGGTGGGTGCCTGAGGAGCGGTCGAGGACTTGTCGGCGCTGGAGCTACCGTCTATACACGACGCGCACACGGGAAAGAAACCGAGTCAGGTTCTGCGTGCGCTCTCGAATGGTGAGCAGATCCCGTCTCAGCGCGGCCTGTTCGAGATCGTGGCCGATGGCGCTGATGGCCTCGAATCCGTAACCTCCCCCGTCGCCTTTCATCCGATGACCGAGAAGGCGAATCGTATCCCAGTGTTCTTTTTCTATGCAGGTGGCGAGAATCTGCACGTCTTTTCGACGGTTATCGAGAAACCCGGGAACAATCTCTTCCAGATCCGGATCAATATAGACGATGAGGCCTTCAGGAGAGTCGGATGTATTGGTATGAGTCATGTCAAGTGTCCTTCATACGCCGACAGAATATCGAGGAGCGTCGCTTTCTTGATGGGCTTGGTCATATGCGCATTACAGCCGGCTTCAAAGATTTTCACCGCTTCCTGCTTCAGTGCGAGGGCCGTGAGCGCAATAATCGGAGTCTTGCCCACCCCTTCGTGTCGTTCCCATTCCCGGATGAGTCTGGTCGCCTCCAATCCGTCCATGACCGGCATTTGCATGTCCATGAGCACCACGTCATAGTGCCCGCTCTGAAATTTGTCCACGGCGATCTGCCCGTTTTCGGCCAGATCGATGTGATGGGCTGTCTGCTTCAAGTAGGTTTGAATCAATAGCTGGTTGTCTCTGGAATCCTCGACCAGGAGAATGCGCAGCGGCAACGTCGTGGACTTCCCGTTTCTTGGAAGCTTATGCCCCGGCGGTTGGCAAATGCCCTTTGACCGATCCAGCGCGATCATGATTGTTTGCGCCAAATCCGATCGTTTGATGGGTTTGACCAGATAGCCGCCCAAACCGAGGTCGTACGTCCGCGCGATATCGTCGGCCCATCGGTCGGAAGCCAGCATAATAATCAGCAACCCGGCGAGCGCGGGATCCGTCTTCACGGCTTGAGCCGCTTCGAATCCATCCGTACCCGGCATACGACAATCCAGGAGGAGCAAACGATACGGCTTGCCCTCCGCCGCGCCGCGGCGGAGTTCTTCCCGGGCCGCCGCTGCGGTATCGACGTCGCTGACCTCGGCGCCCCAGGCAGAGAGCATGTCGCGAAGAATCTGCCGGTTGATCGCAAAGTCATCGGCGACCAATATGCGAACGTCCTTGAGTTGAGGCGAAGGGGCCGGATCAGAACCGGCGTGGCCGGCTTGGATGTCGAGCAGAACGGTGCAATAAAACGTGCTTCCCTCTCCTTCCCGGCTGACGACTCGAATGTGGCCTCCCATGAGTTGAGCGAGATGTTTGGAAATCGGCAGGCCGAGCCCGGTCCCGCCATAGACTCGGGAAATGGAACTATCCGCCTGCGTGAAACTCTCGAAGATGGTGCCGAGCTTGTCCGATGGGATGCCGATACCTGTATCTTCGACGGAAAAGCAGACGGCTCCGGGGCGGCGCGCGTCGGGATCCGGCGTGACCCGCATGAGCACGGACCCCTGGTCTGTGAACTTGATCGCATTCCCGATGAGGTTGACCAAAATCTGATGAAGTCGATTCGGATCACCGATGACTTGACAGGGCAGGTCGGGACTCACATGGCACGCCAGTTCCAGCCCCTTATCGTTTGCCCGCAAGGCAAGGATTTCGATGGCCTTCTCGATCAGTTCGTTCAAATCGAACTCGATGCGGTCCAGTTCCAAATGGCCGGCTTCCACCTTCGAGAGATCGAGAATATCGTTGATCAGACTCAATAAACTGCCCCCGGCCCGCCGGACGACGCGGAGGTATTTTCGCTGTTCCGCCGTGAGCGGGGTTTCCCAGAGCACGTCGGCCATGCCGATGATGGCGTTCATCGGTGTCCGAATCTCATGGCTCATGCTGGCCAGGAATTCGCTTTTGGCTTTGCTGGCGACTTCGGCGGCCTCCTTTGCGACACGGAGGGCGCGTTCCACCTCACGGCGCTCCGCCGCTTCCATCGCCAGCGTGACCATGGTGGCCAGGGAGCAGGCTGCATTTTCTTCGTCCGCGGTCCAGGTGCGGCGGGCCCCCACGTGTTCATTGCACAGGACGCCCACGACTGTGCCCTTTCGCCGAATGGGCGCGTCCAACATTGCGCCGATGTTCAGCGGGGAAAGATAGCCGTTCAGAAACTCGCGGGTGCGCGGATCGTGATGAGCATCGTGGGAGGCGATCGCGTGTTCCTCTGTTTCGACCGCCTGAAAATATGCAGGGTATTGCCGGGCTTGCAGGATTGTTCCCGACTGGTGTGATTGCGTAGATCGCTCGTATAGATCCAGGAGACGAATCGCCGTGCGGTCTTGATCGAATAACCAGATACTCACGCGTTCCACGGCCAATGCATCGCCCGCGGCGGCCGTAATTGCATGCAGGGCTTGGGTTAGATCGCCGCTGTGGAGGTCTTCACTTTTGACGAGTTCGAGCAGGGCGGTTTGTTGATCCTTGAGGGTTTGGGGGTGCCTTTCTAATCCGGACTGCGCCTGATCGGCGATATCAGAACCGGATCCGGGAATGCGGCCGTCGGAAGACAAGGGCGGGGGAGCGGGATGCGGTTTCTTGGTGAAACGAGCGGCTCTTTTTGCCATCACGAGGTCGGAGAGATGAATTGCAGATCAAGCCGCAGGCGCGCAAAGCCTAGGCCGGAGACGGTTCACTCCTCGCGTGTGTGTTGAACCAGCGTGAGCACGCCGGCTTGCTTGGTCCGATTTCTTCCGTCCTGTTTGGCCTGGTACAGCGCTTGGTCGGCCGCTCTGATGAGATCGGTCGGAGCGGCGGTTCGGCTGGGGATCGTGCTGGCAAATCCCAGGCTGATGGTGACCTGCTCTCCGCTTGGATGTTTCATGTCCATTTCCTGCACTCTCCGCCGCAAGGTCTCAGCTACCTGCGCCGCGCCTTCGACCGTCGTGCCGGGCAGAACGATGACGAATTCATCGCCGCCATAACGGGCGACGAGGTCTCCGGGCCGGTTGACCGCGCCGGAGATGGCGTTGGAGACCTGCCTCAAACATTCGTCGCCGGCTTGGTGGCCGTTGGCATCGTTATAGGTCTTGAACTGATCGATATCGAGCATGATCAAGGAAAGAGGAGTATGTTCGCGGACCGCCCGCCGCCACTCCTGGTCGAGAAAATCATCGAACTGACGGCGATTGGTGATCCCGGTCAAGCCGTCGAGGCAGGACAGGCGAAGCAGCATTTGATTCGCCTCCTGTAACTGGCGCATGACCTCAAGAAGTTCTTGTTCTCTGGCGCGCCGGCGATCGATTTCATGGACCAGCCGAAGCACGCAACGCACCCTGGTCAAAAGTTCGATTTTGCTGATCGGTTTGGCGACATAATCGACGGCTCCCGCGGCAAACGCGAGCTGGAGGTCGACCGGATCGGTTTTGACGGTGACCATGATGATCGGGATATCGCGAAAGCGCTCGACGGCCTTGATTTGGCGGCAGGCCTCGATGCCGCTCATCGAAGGCATGACGATATCCATCAGAATCAAATCAACCCGATGCGGAGACGGCTTGCCGCCGTCCAAGCCGAGGAGGCGGAACGCGGCGGCGGCGGAATCCGCGATGAGCGTGTCTTCGTAGCCGGCGTTTGAAAGCAGCGATTGAAGAAGGTGAAGATCATCGGGAGAGTCGTCAACGATCAAGATGCTCATCGCGAGCCCTTTCTCACAAGGCGGTGCAACCAGCAAAAAATCTAGCAGCTACTCTTTGTAAAAACCAGGATAAAGCTTCTTTATGCAGGGCGTGCAGAGGCCGTGACTGAATTCCGCCTCCGAGTGTTGTTGAATATACTCCTCCAATTGCTGCCAGAATCCCTGGTCGTTGCGGATCTTCTTGCAGGAGGCGCAAATGGGAACGAGGCCCTTCAGGACTTTGACTTCGCTCAAAGCTTTCTGAAGCGCCTCATTGCTGCGCCGCAACTCTTGCTCCCGCGCCTTGCGGCAGTCCATTTCTTTCTTGAGCATCAAGGCGGAGGAGACACGAGCCAATAACTCCACGGCATTGACCGGTTTATTGATGAAGTCAATGGCTCCGGCGGAGAACGCCGCCTTGAGATTCTCCACGTCGGTCTTTGCCGTCACGACGATGATGGGAATATCCCGGAGACGTTCGACCTTCTTAATATGGGCGCAGGCCGTGACGCCGTTGATATCGGGCATGAGAAAGTCCATGAGAATGAGATCGACATGGCACGGGGAGTCGGCGGTGATATCGTCGGATGCGCCGAGCTGACGGTAGGCGCATGCAGCGGAATCTGCGAACAGAACCTCCTGGTGGCCGGCTTTGGTCAGAATCGACCGCAAGATCAATTGTTGATCAGGGGAATCATCGACAATCAGAATGCTCATATTGTCACGGTTGGAGCGTATGGTTCGGTTCGTCCGCCGGCTTGCCGGTTATAACGAATTATAGCCGAGCCGCGGACTTGCCTTGGACGCAGAATGCCGATTGAAGATAAACTGCTGTGATAAGTATAGCAGTCGTGGAAGAGCTACGATTGAAGTTTGGCCCGGACAAGATCGCTGACACGCTTCCCATCCAGGGTTTGGCCGGCGAAGCGAGCCATCACCGCCTTCATGATCACGCCCATGTCTTTCAGGGACGGGGTGCCCGCCTCTCGCACTGCGATGTCGACGGCCCGGCGGATTTCATCGTCCGAGACGGCGGGCGGAAGATAGGCTTCAATGATGTCGATCTCCAGGCGTTCTTTCGCGGCCAGATCGTTGCGGTGCCCCTTTTCAAACTGTTCGGCCGCCTCTTTCCGCTGCTTGATGAGGGTGGCCATCACGCGGCTCATCTCGGCGTCATCCAGGTCCTTCTTGATCTCCACCTCTTTGTTGAGGACGGCGGCCTTGATCATTCGAATTACGTCCATGCGCAGCTGATCCCGGGACTTCATAGCAAGCTTCAGATCTTCGGTGAGTCGATCTCTGAGAGACATAGGAATGCTCCTCACGTGAGTGACGTGAAAAGTAGAATAGCGGGATTTGAGAGGTTCAGTCAATCGACGCGAGCGGTTTGGGGGATCAGGCGGCGCATCAGCGGCCTACTGCGCAGATTCGAGTCCAAGTTGAGATCGAGCCCCCCGCTCTGCATAATGAGGCGGATGGCCGGGGGAGTTTTTCTGACGCAGGTCGTCCGGCGGTGGACAATCTCTATCATGGAGGAAATCATGAGGGTTCGAATGGCACCGGGGAGTCGTACTGGAATGGCTTGCGTCTCTGTCCTCTTGATGATCGCCGTCACGGCGGTTGCCGGTTGTGCAAGCGATAGACCGAAGCCGATGCAGCAGCCGAGCCCCGAGCAGGTGAAAGGAAATGCCGATCGGACGTTCGATAAATTGAAGCAGGAGGAGCGGGAGAGAAAGCCCGCGGGACAGCAATGATGTGAATGTATGCCCCGCCGTTTATTGGGGTACCCGAGAGCTTCTCCAGGGAACCAAGCCCAACAACGGTTTCACGATGGGAAGTTCCCAGACAATGTGCCGCGGGGAAGTCGGCCGGATGGAACGGGGCTCGCGAAATGTTCCCAAGAGACTGAACGAGACCAGGAAGCGAAGAATCCCGGAGATGGCGAACAAGAACGGAAGATTGGAGGCCGGGTGAATAGTCAGGCCCAATAGATGGAGTTGCGGCGGAATCACGGTTGCCAGCCAGCTGCCGGTCATCGCGCCAAGAAACCAGCCGCCCGCATTCACCGCATTGGCCACCGCCACCCCTCGCGTCCGTTCCTCGGGCCGCACCGAATCGAACACATAATTTTGCAGTCCCAGCGACAGCCCCGCCCATGTCGCTCCTCCGACAAAATTGACCATGAGAAGGAATGGATAGGCGTCGCTGACGAGATACAGCACCGGCAAGATCGGGACACTGAAGCCGGTCAAGCGGAGAATGGTTTTGTTCCCGTAGGTGTCGCTCAATTGGCCCCATGGCTTCAAGGTCAGGAATTGAGCCAGGATGCCCGCCGCCATCCAACCGGCGTATTGGAGATAGGACAGATGCAGGTCCTGCAACATATAGAAAACGAAAAACGGCCCCGCGATGAACACGGAAAAATGCATGAGGGAGGAAAAGAGTAGAAACCGGCGAAGGTCCGGTGTGGCGGCGCGCAAAATGAAGTGACGAAAGCCGCCCGGCGCTTCCGGAGTCGGGGCGGTGACGTCTTGCGCCGTGTGGAGTTGATAGCGGGTTGCCAGCGCTCGCGCGCAAGCGGCGACCGAAAAAACCATGATAAACCCGATCCATTGAAATCCCCACCGCTCAGCGGCGTTAAGAATCGCGCCGGCTGCCCCGAGCGCAAGGAAGCTGGTCAACGATGTCATCTGAAACCGCCGCGCAAAATAAGTTCCGCGGCTGTTGGCGTCGACGATTCCGATCAATAGACTGTTCCAGGCCGGCACGGTCAGGTTGCCCAGCGCGACGTATAGGACGACGCAGAGAATCAGCCACCAGGCTCCGTGGGCCGAAAAAAATAATGGCAGAGAGAAGAGCGGGATCCAGCACAGGGCTTGCCCGATTCCTCCAAACGAAATCAACCGCCGGGCGCTCGAGAGGTAGGGCAGGATCTTGACCGAGAGCAGTTGGAAGAGGATACCGATCAGCTGCGGGAGGGACGAAAGGATGGCGATTTGAAATGGCGACGCCTGAAGCAGCAGCGCGAAGGCGGAAAAATAATTCTCTCCGCCGCCTTGGGTTACTGCTTGAAATCCCGCGTCGCGGATGCCGTATTGCCGACTTGTGCGTCCGGAGTCGGCGTATGACAATTGATCGGATGCCGGCTGGGGCGAAGGTGGATGTTCGGTTGGTGGTGCGTCTAGACGGCGGCTGTTCATCGCGCTGTGTGGCTCATTATATCAAACGGTTCTTCAAAGGCCAGGAATTGCCGCTTTGAACCCGATTGACCGCTTCTCAAACAGTCGGTACGATAAAGGATCAGCTCTTTGTGCAATTTCAGAGTCCGAAGGTTCATGCATGACGACTCGAATCCATAGATTAGAGTCACGGCGTGGCCGATTGACTATGACCGCGTGGGCGAGCCTTGCTGTTCTGATGGGGTTCCTTGCATGGGACGGTTCGTTTCCGAGTGCCGCGAAGGATCTGATGGTTCCCAAAGAGCAAACGACGACCGAGTTCGAACCGACCGTCGCGCCCTCGCTGGACGAACAGAAAAGAGGCGTACCCCAATCAATATTTGTATGGATCAAGATGGCGAAGGGGTATGAAGTCGAATGGGACAGCTTCGGTCGTAAAGGCTGGTACACTCAGGACCCGAGGCTCAAACCGATCGAGCCGGGGACGACGCAGTTTACGGCCGATACTCCCGCTGTCTATATCGTGTTCGAGGTAGCTCCGCTGGAAGATCCGGCCCAGTTCAGCGCTCAATGGTTCTTGATCCGGGAGGATGGGGTGTCGGCCGAGGCCCCGGTCGGCCGCGATACCCTGGAGGTTCCCGGACACGAACGGTACGGATTTCTGGAGCTGAAAAAGCCGGAAGGTCGATGGTCTCCCGGAACGTATCTGGTCAAAATTTTTATTACTCCGCTGGGACAACAACCGTTTCATGCCGTCAATCAAGTCGGGACGATGCGATTCACCATCTCCGATTAACTTTTCCGCTAACTTCCGCCTTCCTGTCGTGCGCCGCTCCAAGCACCCTGTGCACCGTTGAAAATCCGCCGCAGGATAGTTTATTTTTCTTCGCCCGCTCGTCAAATCATCGGAGAACATAGACGGCCGTCACACTCGGAGACTACAAATGAAAGAAGAAGATCCGGACAAGCTCGCCCTGCTCTATGAGCGGTTCAGAGACGTCTGCCTGGTGGAAAAAGAAGTGTGGACCGAAATATATATGCCGCGTGAAATCAAGCAGGGCGTCGCTGTGCGGACCAATGTGCAGGATCGCTATGAAGTGGTCATCGAAGATCCGGCGGTCGAAGCGGCGCTTGAGGCCAATATCCCGTTAGGCAAACAGGCGCTCGGCACCGCAATCCAGGAATACCGCGAGCACATCACCTTTCTGAAGAAAATATGACTGACTTCCCTCGGCGAGCGGCGAAACGCCGCTCGCCCGGTTCATCCCTTTATGATAGCCGCTGCAAGGCCGCGATACGGTCCTCGATCGGCGGATGTGTGGCAAACAGGTGCATGAACCCGGAGGTTTTTCCGGATATTTTCATCGTGGCCAGGGCATCCTGAGTCGAATATTCAACCTGAGCCCGGTTCACCCAACGGTCAATGGCCTGAAGGGCGGAAATCATCGACTCCCGGCCGTACACTTTGGCTGCGAAAGCATCAGCCGCAAATTCACGACGCCGCGAATGCCAGCTGATGACGATCATGGCCAGAAAAGAGAGTACGACTTGGAGGAAGATGTAGACAAAAAATCCTAAGATCGGGTTGCCGGCCTGACCTTCTTCGCGCCCCTGAGAGCTGCCGATGAGGTGGTACACGAAGTGGCTGATGTAGTACACGAAGGTATTCATCAATCCGGCCAACACGGTGGTCGCAAACATATCCCCATTGAACACATGGCCCATTTCGTGCGCCAACACGGCCTTCACTTCGCTTTCCTTCAGGTTATTCAAGAGACCGGTGGACACAGCGACCATGGAATTGTTCTTGCTGGGGCCGGTGGCAAAAGCGTTGGGATCCGGCGCTTCATAGACCCAGACTTCCGGCATCTTGATATGTAACCGCTGCGCGATTTCCTGGACTGCTCCGTAGATCACTTGCTCCGCATGGTTGCGCGGCTGGGTGATTTGATAGCAATCCAGCATGGCTCTGGCCGCCTGCTTCGAGAAAGCGAGACTGAGAAAAGCGCCCGCAAATCCGATCACCAGCGACCATACCAATAACTCTTGGCTGAAGGCCCCCCGCACGTCGATACCGAACGCAGGCAGTACGACATTGACGAGGATGCTCGCCGTGATTGATAAGGTGATATAAATCAGGAAGTTGGCGATTAAAAACAGGCCAATACCCTTTAACCGCTTCATGCAAATCCTCCTCTATAATCCGTCACTGATTATTCTCGAGTCGTTCAATGGACCACAGTATACAAACGCCCGATCTAAAATGCATCCGAGCAGGCGATGCGGCATGATCCGTTCATCGAGATAATACCATGCCGGCTGTTCGTCAAGGCGTGGCCGTCCGGAGTCCGGGGGTCGGTTGACCGGCTCACGAGGTTCTGTTAGAAGGAATTTTACTGTGATGGAGAGGGGATATGAGGTTCATGGCTCCGCTACTGGGTTTGCTCGTCGGGATCGCGACCTCTTTTCCCTTGATTGCCGGCGCCGCTGGCGAGACGGGTTCCGAGCATATCACGGTCGCCCCGATCGACTCCGACGGCGTGCAACGGCTGACCATGGTCCTCGACAGTTATTCCTACGATCCCAACCATGTCGTCGTTCAGTCCGGGCGTCCGGTTGAATTGATATTGAACAGCGTCACCACGATCACGCCGCATAACTTCGTTCTGAAAGACGGCGCGTCCGGCCTGTCGATAGACCAGGATGTCGGGGCGGGCAAACAGGTCGTTCTCCGATTCACTCCCATGCAGAAAGGGACCTTCTCATTTTATTGCGACAAGAAACTGCTGTTCTTTGCCAGTCATCGAGAGAAAGGGATGGAAGGCAAGCTGGAAGTCCGTTGAGGAAAGGCCCTCCTACGTCCACTAAGTCCGCCAGGCAGGAACTGCTTCACGAGATCCTTAAACAGGTGTCGCGGTCGTTTTATCTCACCCTGAATGTGTTGCCGGGGAACGTGCGCGATCAAATGGGGCTATCGTATCTCTTTGCGCGGGCGGCGGACACCATCGCGGACAGTGACCTGATCGATCGCGACCGGCGCGCGCAGTACCTCGGCGATTTCCGCCGGCAGTTCGATTCCGACTCGATCGATGACTCGGTCACCGGCGCCCTCCAGGCGGCGCTGGTGCCGCTCCAACAGGACTCTGCCGAACGAATTTTGCTTCAGAGGCTGGGTGATTGCTTTGCCGTCTATCGAGAATTCTCGGAAGAGGATCGCAGGCGGATCCGAGCCCTCATGAAGACCCTGCCCAATGGAATGGCTATGGACCTTGCTCACTTCGCCGGCGGATCCGCCGCCACGCCGGCCGCCTTCGAGTCGATGAAGGAACTCGATGAGTACATCTATTATGTGGCCGGTTGTGTCGGTGAGTTCTGGACCAAAATGGTCTGCGCGCACAGGCCGGCACTGGCCGGGTGGGATGTAGAGAAAATGTCCGCTGTCGGTGTCGAGTTCGGGAAAGGCCTTCAACTGACAAATATCCTGAAGGACCTCGCTCGTGATCTTCAGAGAGGCCGCTGTTATGTACCCATGGTTTTGCTGCGGGATGCCGGCCTCAGTCCCAGGGATCTTCTGTCGGCGGATAATTTGCCGCGTTTTCGGCCCGTTCTGCTCCAACTCGTGCGGCTGGCCGTCGGATATCTCGATCAGGGGTGGACCTATACGATGGCAATTCCTCGGCACGAAATTCGCCAGCGGCTGGCCTGCATGTGGCCCATTCTTCTCGCCGGTGAAACATTGAAACGAGTCGCGGCCTCGCACGATCTGCTGGACGCATCCATCAATATCAAGGCTCCCCGCAGCGTCGTCTATCGCGTCATGGCAGTGACCATTCTGACAGGGGGGTGCGGGTATGCGGGGTCAGCCTACTGGGGCCATGTGAGAAAGCAGATTGTCTGATCCACGGCCGTAGAGAGGCTGCACGCAGGTCAAAAGTTTGCGTACGCATGCACGAAGAAAGGACGGGCTATGCCGCAGGTGACCCAGGGGTTTGCCAAGGTTGATCTTGTTTCGACGCAGACTGCCGGTGGATGGAACGTTGTACTCAAAGTCTGGAATCAGTCCTACGACAATCCAAATGCCGCTCGGCGCAACTCCCTGATTACCAAAGTGGAACTTATCAATCTGCCGAGTCCGCCCCCATTGCTGACGCCGACCAGCGTGGTGGATCGCTCCGGGAATGACATTCGCACGCTGTGGCCCAATGGGAATTTGTCGGAGCAAAGCGCGGGATTCTTGGGTTACAGCGACCGGTCGGATTCGTCAGGGACCCTATGGGCCATGCATGCGGGAATCTACGATGAGCGTTGCGCAGGCGACTCCGCGGTTGATGGCCGGCGGCTTCGCACCCACAAAAATGTGACGCCGCCCGCTCTGGCCGTGTATGAATACATCGTTGGGCCGGTAACCTTTTCCTTCTCGCTTAATCAGTTCACTCCGCCGGGCACGGTGCGCATCATGTTCGGCTTCATCGGAGGACGTACGGGGACCATGAATCCGTATGAAGAGCAGGAAGTCATTTCATTACCATAGAAGGCGGTAGAAGGCGGTCGGATCAGCGCGCTGTAGGAATATGGCGGATGGAACGGACGCTTGGTGAGAAATCCGGGGCTTATAGAAAGTTCGCCGGCCGGGCTAGTTGCCGTGGCCTGCGAATCATGCGGAGATTGGGGTCACCGCACTTGCTGAGGAGACGTGGTCTCTTCCTTCATCCTGCTGCGGATGGAACGGATGCTCGGTGAGGGAAGCGCCATAGCGTTAATTGCCGATCGAGCAGCCGAGCGCCGTTCGTCAGCCGCGCTCTTCATTTCTTTTGCGGCATCAACACTTTATCGCCTTTGCGATAGACGGCATAAATGGCATTCGACGGACAGGCGTCCAGGCACAGGCGGCAGGATTCGAGGCAGCGGGATGCATCGAACTTGAAAGGTGGGGTGGAAAGCCAGGCGCCGGTCGGACATATAGGAATACAGACCGCCTGGTGCGTGCAACGATCGGGATGACGCACCAGGTGATCGCGGATGACCATCATGGGTTTGACTCCTTCAAAAAGACCTTGCGAGAAGATCTCGAACATGTTTTTAGACATACAGGCACTCTACAGGATGGTTAGGAAGTTTGACAATTCTCACCAAGACCGGCCGGGGCATTTTCGTTAATCCCATTCCTGTACCAACTGCTTGATCCGGTCACGCAACTCGGGGATGTGCTCCAGATTGTTTTGGATGGCGCCGAGGATTTTTTCCAAACGCGCCGTGCGGCTCGCTTCCCTGTCCTTGGCAAGCAGCCGATCGTATTGAGTATAGGCTTCGCGGTGAGCTGGTTCGACGTGTGGTCGGGCCGTACGGAGGGCTTCTCCGAGTTCCCATGGTTCAGGAACCAAGGGTGGCGCAGGAAGGAAGCAGCCGTCGGTGAAGACCACGACAACGGCTCCGTCCCTTCCTCTCAAGGGGTGGACAACCTCAATCGTCTTGCCTGCCGCCGCCTCCCAACTCGCGAGGAGACCCGGAAATTGCTTCATGAAAGCCACTTTCTCCATATTGGTCTTCCACTTGTCTTCGGGCCTCATAGTACTCCTCGCGATCGTCAAGACAGCACGCTTGCAGGGTCACCGAAACAATGCCAGGCCGCACTCAGCCACGAATATGCGCCTGCTGTTTTGCGCTGATCTGCCGCGGCCGGTAAATATCTTATCCGAGCTTTTCCAGGTGAGTCGGAGGCGGATGGTCGGGCATAAGAAGGCGCTCGACGATTTCACCGTGTACGACGTGACGCTCGACAATTTCTGTGACGTCGGCTTCAGAGCCGACCCAATACCAGACTCCTTCGGGGTAGATGACGACGCTCGGTCCATATTCACAGCGATCCAAGCAGCCGGCCTTGTTGGCGCGCACGATGCCTTTCAACCCCACTCGTTCCACTTCCTTCTTAAAGAAGGCGTGTAGACGTTCCGATCCCTGGTTGGCGCAGCATCCGCGCGGGTCCTCCTTGGGGCGCTGATTGATACATACAAAAATGTGCCGCTTGAAGCCTGCCATGGCGCCTCCGGGCTTGGAGTGGAATCAATTGCTTAGGAACGTCCTTACGCGGCCGCGCGGAATCGTTCGATGAGTTGCCGGACATCCCCCGGTTTCAGCAGCGACGAAGCATCCGGACGGCCTTCGGCGATGGCGGCGATCTCCCGGAGTCGCAATTGGGCCCGTTGCCGCTCGTCCGCTTCAGCGAAGGCGGACGCCTGCCCGGCAGCCAATTTATCGAACTCCGCCAAAATGTCGCGGAAGTCCCGCTGGAGATTTTTCAGCATCGAGCAGGGCTCGCAATACCATTTGGGGCTTTGATCCGTGGAAGGGGACAAACGATCATATGGGCGGCCGAAGAAATCTTTTCCGAGCGAAAATTTCATCAACGGCTTCCCGCTCGTTCCGCAGCCGTTGCATGATCCTGCTGAGCTCATCGCAAACTCCTCCACATGTCGTCAAACCGGGCGAAATCTTACCGCACCGTTCTCGGGAATGTCCACCGGTGCCATTAGTTATCAGAGGCCTGAAACAGCGTGTATCCTGCAACAGCGTGTATAATGATGAATCGGCCGGCTCGTACTTCCAGCACGGAGGGCCTCATGGTCATTGGTGTTCCAAAAGAAATCAAAGATCACGAATACCGTGTGAGCATCACGCCGGAGGGTGTGCGCACATTGCGAGGCGCCGGCCATGAAGTGGTGCTCGAACGCTCCGCCGGCGTCGGCAGCGGATTTTCCGATGAGGATTATCGATCAGCCGGAGCGCATCTCTCCACCTCCACGGCTGAAGTCTTCAAACAATCCGAACTGGTCGTTAAGGTCAAAGAACCCCAATTGTCGGAATGCCGGTTCTTCCGGCCGGGCCAGATCGTCTTTACGTATTTGCATCTGGCCTCATCACCGGATCTTACGAAGGCGCTCCTTGACGCGCAGGTGACGGCCATTGCGTATGAGACCACCGCTGCGAAAGACGGGAGTCTTCCGATGTTGAGGCCGATGAGTCAAATCGCCGGTCGGCTCGCCGTGCAAATCGGAGCTCGATATCTGGAGCGGACACAGGGAGGCCGGGGAGTTCTGTTGTCCGGTGTGCCGGGAGTTGAACCCGGCAATGTGGCGATCTTGGGCGCCGGGGTGGTGGGAGAATCGGCGGCCCGTATTGCCGTGGGGATGGGAGCCAAAGTGACGATCATCGATCAAGACATGGAGCGCTTGCGGGACCTGGATGACGGCTATCGTGGGCGCGTGATCACACTAGCCGCCACAGAGGACAATATCCATCAGACGGTCTCCGCCGCGGATCTGCTCGTGGGCGCGGTGCTCGTGCCCGGTGCCAAGGCGCCAAAGTTACTGTCGAACCAGCTGGTGGCGGCGATGAAGCCCGGGGCGGTGTTCCTTGACGTGGCGGTCGACCAAGGAGGTTGTTCGGAGACGACCAGGCCCACGACCCATTCCGACCCGGTGTATCTGGTCCATCATGTGTTGCATTATTGCGTGCCGAATATGCCGGGCATTGTCCCACGGACATCCACATTGGCCTTGACCAGCGCCACGCTACCCTTTATAGTCCGCCTGGCTTCGAGCGGAGTCACGCAGGCGATTCGTTCCGAACCAGGTCTTGCCAAGGGCGTCAATCTAACGGACGGCAAAGTGACGCACCGGGGCGTGGCCGAGGCGCACGGCTTGCGTTTCGACCCTCTTGTGTAACAGACTACACCAGTTCTTCTGCCGGTCATCTTGTCGGGGCGTAGCGCAGCCCGGTAGCGCACCGCGTTCGGGACGCGGGAGTCGGAGGTTCAAATCCTCTCGCCCCGACCATACCGCACTTCGTGTGGGCCGGCGCCTCTTCAGGTAAAGCCTCTCTTCCTTGCCGCCGGCTCAATATTGCCGCGTAAACTTCTAAATCGCGTGACGAGGACGGTGAGGTATGAGAATATCCTGACCATATTGACTATACGTGTACTGATGCGTTCCTTTTCATGCTGAGTGATTCATCGAGATATGGCCGACCCCACCCCAGACGAACGCGTACGCGCCAAACTCCTCATTACCGGTTATGTGCAGGGAGTCGGCTATCGCGCCTTCACTCGCCTGGCTGCCTCCAGGCGAGGATTGGTCGGAGGCGTGAAAAATCTCGACAACGGCCACGTCGAGGTCGATGTCGAAGGAATGAAAAGCGTCATCGAGGACATGATTAGGCAACTTAAGGTCGGCCCCCCGGGGGCGCGCGTTCAGCAGATTCACATCGAATGGTCTGCCGCCTCCGGCCGTTTCGCTGATTTCCAAATTTGGTAGTGAGATTACTCTGATGGCCCGGCGAGCAAGCGTCCAAAACCACGATGAGGATGATGTGACCAATCACTCGGCAGGACGCCGAGACTCCGCCGAGGACCATGACGAGGAGGGGGAGGGCTCCCATCGCCAGGACAACCATCATGAGCCCGGCGGTTCCGACCGTTCGGAAGGATTGGACACCCTCAAAAGCTACCTGCGCGAAGTTCGGCGCTCCACTCTGCTCACCTTTAAACAAGAGCAACAACTTGGTAAGCGGGTCATGGCAGGCGATGAAGACGCCCGCCGGCAAATGATCGAAGCGAACCTGCGGTTGGTCATCAGTATCGGCAAACGGTATATGAACCGCGGCTTTCCATTCGCCGATATCGTCGAAGAAGGCAATCTGGGGCTGATCAAAGCCGTTGAAAAATTCAATTACAAGCGGGGATTTCGGTTCAGCACCTATGCATCCTGGTGGATCCGGCAGTTCATCGAGCGCGCGATCATCAACCAAGGCAAATTGGTACGTCTCCCGGTCCACGTCGTAGAACGGCTCAATCGGTATCTCGGCAAAGTGGAGCAGTTGGTGCATGAATTGGGACGTGAACCGAGCTCGGAAGAAGTGGCCGTTCGGATGAAGACCAGCGTGGAGGAAGTCGACGACCTCAAGCAGTTGGTGCGAACCACTTCTTCGCTCGATAGCCCGATCAGCGAGGGGCAGGATACATTTCTTCGGGACATCATTGAAGATCCGCTGTGCCTGTCTCCGGCCGATACGGCGGAAGGAGTTCTGAGGCGATCAGAAATGATGGCCTGGGTAAAGGAGTTGCCTGAGAAGGAACGAACTGTTATCCTTGCGCGATTCGGCCTCGATGGGGAAGAGTCGCGGACGCTCGAAGAGATCGGGCGGGAAATGGGATTGACGCGCGAACGTGTGCGGCAAATCGAAACCGCGGCCCTTGTCAGACTGCGAGGCATTATTGAACGAAAAACAATGAAGCGGACTGATTTGCTCTAGCCAATCGGATCGCCGCCGCCGTCTTCATGGATTACAAAGCGCTCATCCGCGAAGTCCCTGACTTTCCCAAACCCGGTATACTCTTTTACGACATCACCACCCTTCTCAAGGACGCCAAGGCCCTGCGGGCGATCACCGACGAACTGACCGACCGGTATGTGACGATGGGTATTGCTAAGGTCGTCGGAATCGAGTCGCGTGGGTTCATCCTCGGAGGCACGTTGGCCACGCGCCTCAGTGCCGGCTTTATTCCGGTCCGAAAGCCGGGCAAGCTACCGGCGGACATTTTCGAGGTCAAATACAACCTGGAATATGGCTCCAACTCGCTCGCCATTCATCGTGACGCGATCCAAATGGGAGAAAAGGTTCTGATAGTGGACGACCTCCTGGCAACCGGCGGCACAGCCGCCGCCACGGTTCATCTCATTCGCCAGCTCGGTGGTGAAATTGCCGCACTGGATTTCCTTGTGGAGCTTACAAGCCTGCGTGGCCGCGAGAAATTGTCCGGATACAGCGTTCACTCCACGATCGTCTATCCTTGATCTCTTCTTTCATTGCCCACGAGCCAAACGGGACTTGTCAAACGTCCCATTAGCGTGATATAGAAGCCGAACTTTTCGCCTGGCCTCCTGACGAAAGGATCTCAAGATCCTATGGCGACCAAAGTCCCAGCTAAGAAGAAAACCGCAACAAAGGCTAAAATGGCTCCAAAAACAACAGGAAAAAACGATGAGACGGCCGGCGAGGACCAGGAGGAAGTCATCACGGGTAGAATCATTGCGCCGATCGGCGTCAAAGAAACTCCGAAAGAGCGCGAAGCACGCGAACGGCGTCGCGATGCGCTTCAGCAGATGTTGTTCAGCAAACGTCAGGAGATCCTGCGGGAAATCGAGGAAAGTCTTGGGCAATCCTTGACGGAGGACCAGCAGCGCCGGCTTGAATCCGCGCGTGATATTGGCGACCAAGCATTGATGGATCTGGAGCGCGAACTCGGCATCTCGCTCATGGAAATGCGGAATCGGCGCCGGCAATCAATCGATGAAGCCCTGATGAGGCTGAATGAAGGCACCTACGGCATTTGTGCGGAATGCGGAGTGGAAATCAGCGAAAGGCGGCTGGAAGCGGTTCCTTTCGCCAAACTCTGTGTGGAATGCCAGTCACGCCAGGAACTGCTCGAGAAGATCGAAAGGGAAGAAGAACGAGACTGAGGTTTCCTTCAGCCGGCCGCCCCTTGTCGATTCGTAGCATGTAGTCTAATTGCGAACTGATTGTTATCGGGCCGGCTCTTCCGTTCCTCTCCGCCGCCTCGATTGTTCATTCATCTGGCGGGCTCCTCGACAGAAACTCCCCATGAGTCCGGAATCCGGGAAAGCGGTCATCCTGTTGAGCGGCGGCTTGGATTCTGCGGTCACCGCTGCCATCGCCCGGCAGGAAGGATTGGCGCTTCACTGCCTGACCGTGGCCTACGGCCAGCGCCATGCGGTAGAGATCACTCGCGCCCAGTCGATCGCGTCTTTCCTCGACGCGAGTGAGCACCTCGTTATTGACGTCAACCTGCGCCCAATCGGCGGGTCGGCTCTGACCGGGCACATGGCGGTCCCAAAGGATAGGCCTGCGGAGACTCGCACCGACGGTATCCCGGTCACGTATGTGCCCGCGCGTAACACGATATTTCTTTCCCTTGCGCTGGCCTATGCCGAGGCGCGCAACGCTGCCTGGATATATTTCGGCGCGAATGTCCTGGATTACTCCGGCTATCCTGATTGCCGGCCGGAATTCATCCGCGCATTCGAGGCTATGGCGCGGTTGGGAACGAGCGCGGGAGCCGCCGGGCGGTCGATCCAGGTGCGGGCTCCGCTGCTTATGCTGTCCAAAGCGGAGATCGTGCGGCGCGGGGCCGAACTCCGTGTTCCCTTCGAGCACACACACAGTTGTTACGATCCCGATGCGTCCGGCACGGCATGCGGGCGCTGTGACAGCTGCATCATCCGCCGGGAAGGATTTCGCCAGGCGGGAGTTGTAGACCCTGTCCCCTATGCGATACTCTGACTAGCGGGAGGCCGGCGCCGTTTGGCTCGGACATCATCATGACGCGGGAAGAATTTTTCATGTACCTCACAATCGGATTGATTATTGTGGCACCGGTGGTGGCCCGGCTTTATCGGCGTGCGACAATGAAAAAAACCACGCAGATGTTGCGCGATCAATTCGAAGGACATTCCAAAGACTCATGAACCGTATGGCTGGTATCCAAAGCAGCCCGGCACGCGCGATTCTCTGTTTTCTCGTCGTGCTGTTCTGTGCCGCTTGCGAATCGCAGGCCGGAAAAGAAGAGGCGCCTTCTGCGGCCGGCGCAACGCCCGCGGAATTTCAAGCCGGTGAAGCCAAGTTTACCGCCCATTGCGCGGCCTGCCACGGCGCGCGGGCGGTCGGAACTTCACAGGGCCCGCCGCTTGTCCATAAGATTTATGAACCGAATCATCATGCCGATATTGCCTTTCAGCGTGCGGCGCTCAACGGTGTTCGAGCCCATCACTGGGATTTTGGAAACATGCCGAAAATTGAGGGAGTCGCCCCTGAGGATATTGATCAGATCACCAAGTATATCCGGTGGCTGCAGCGACAAGCCGGAATCTTTTAGCCCTCTCCTCGACTTCCGGCAGGCATGCCTTCCGGCCGATCCCGGCGTTTGACATGTTTCCAGTATGATTCGTAAGGTAGTCGATGCAGGCGAACGGGAATTTCCCTTACGGAGGAGGACGATGATGCGAAGCACATGGATGATGAGCCGGGCTCTCGCGATGACCCTGGTCTGTTTGCCGGCGGTCGGCTGTGTGGCAATCGAGGCCGGTCATGAGGGCGTGATGGTGGAGCAGCCGTTCTTCTTCGGGCACGGTGGCGTCGATCCTGTGCCTTCCAAAACGGGCCGTGTGTGGGTCGCGCCGACCACCAAAGTCGTCGATGTGGATGTTCGTCCGGTTCAGTATTCCGAGCATTTTGATATTATTTCGGCGGAAAACGCGCCGGTGTCCTTCGATGCCTTCCTGATTGCGAATGTGGTGGAGGGACGCACCCCTGAATTGATCAGCCGGTTCGGCCCGAATTGGTATCAAAACAACATGAAGGAAGCGTTTCGGACTTTTGTTCGTGAGGAAGTCCAGAAGTATCCGCTGTTCCAGTTGACGACCGATCCGACGACACGCACGAAGCTGCAAGAGGCGATCGCGCGTGAAGTCCAGTCCAAATTGATCGAAAAACAGAACATTCCGGTTCGGTTGAACCGAGTTGTGGTGGGGAGCATCCTGCCCCCCAAAGGGGTGGTCGAGCAGACGACGCAAACCATCATCCAAGAGCAGCGCAAGATCACGATGGTCGAATTCCAGAAGGCCGAAGAATCACGGGAGAAAGCCGAAAGACAGCGCGGCATCGCCGACCGCGCCTATCGCGAGTCACTGGGGTTAACGGCGCCTGAGTTCGTAGACTTGCGGCGGATCGAGGTTCAAAAGGAAATCGTTCAGCATTCCCCGTCGGCGTTGACGGTGATCATGGGATTGGAACGGTTTGGGATCAATCTGCCTCCCATCGCCACGGAGAGATAGACCTGCGGCTATTTTACCAGCCAGACCCGGTATGTCTTGGCGTGAAGGGGCCTCGGAACTTTCACGACCCCGATTTGGCCCGGCTGCATGACATCCTCGCCGCCTGATGTCCGTCTGGCTGGATGACGATAAGTCCGGATCAAGACTCCGTCGCTGTCATAGAAGTCGATCATGATGTCGGCCAACCCCTGCAAGCTACCGGCATAGGCGGTGGTGGACCAGTCCAGTCGCCGCAACGCTTGATAGGTGACGATGACTGTTCCATCCTGCTCTTCGGCTGCCATAATTTGAAGCACCCGGTTGCGATCAAATCCACCTCCTGATGCGGAGGCATCCGACGTCTCCGGCGCCATGCGGCTTTGGGTCTCGAACACCTGCTGCACGATCTCGGACTGAAGTATCCCGCGTATTTTGCAATACACCGTGTGGCCTTTCCGGAACTGTTCCACCGTTTGATAGTCAGTCACATGCCTGGTCGCGAGAGTATGGACCAGCTCTCGAAAGAGAATCGGATCCACGACGGAGCCGGTTTGCTCTCGGACCGGGGCCGCGGTGGTCACCGCGAGCCGCAGCGCTTCACGGCAGGCAAAATCCTGCGCTTGAGTCGGCGTCTCCGGATCATGATAGGCATAACGATAATCCCCCGTGATCCGGACCGAAGTCGATTCGGTGGCCGCATGCGACATGGGCGGCAATAGCGTTCCGGAAACCGTCACCCAGACTATCAGCATGACCGCGAGCAGGGCATATGGCGGGTTCATAGTGGCCTCCGTTTGGCCGAAACGTGCGAAAGGTGACTCCATGCTACCATGCGATGCCGGACGCGGCAATCGGGTGCCCCTTGGGATGCGGCAGAACGTATTATAGATGGCTTGCAGAGGGACTGCGAGACACGGTCTTCCCTGATCAATGGCGATTGACGTCCATGGCAAAAGACACCCGACTTCAGGAACCCGATCTCCGCCTTGCGGGCGTCGTTGAAATCCTGCGCATGCCTTGACTTGAAATGGGTCTTCACTCAGACTCAGCCCTATGTATGACCAACATGACACGCAACTGTTAGATCTTTTAGCACAGCGAGTCGGTATCGCCGCCGAGTATCATGACATCCGGGGCGCCTGCCACGTTGCGTCCGCCGAAACCAAACGAGGCATCCTTAGTGCGATGGGATTTTCCGTCGATTCGGGTGAAGCATTGGCCAGGGAACTGACCCGCCTTGACGAAACGCCTTGGAGTAGGTCTTGCGACCCGGTGACAGTCATCCAGCGGGGGGCCGGCGACGCTCATTGGAGCTTCCGCCTGCCTTCCGAAGGAGCCGAGGAACAGAAACTGCGGATCATCTGGGAACTGCGGGATGAAACCGGTGCCGTGATTCACCAGGAGGAAACAGGTCCCGGGCTCATCCCACAAGACGTTAAGTACGTTGCAGGCAATCGGTATGTCCAATTTGCCATACCGATTCCAGCTTCGCTCGTACCCGGATATTACGATATCGTGGCCTCGGCTAAAGGGGGCCGCTCGCCGGCCGAGGGTTCTCTTCGATTGATTGTCGCCCCACCTCACTGTCATGTACCGCATGCATTCCTTCAGGGCGGGAAGATGTGGGGACTCGCCGTGCAGTTATATTCATTGCGCTCGGCGACGAATTGGGGGGCAGGAGATTTCACCGATTTGCGCGACTTGGTTGACTGGGCCGGCAAGGATCTGGGCGCTTCGCTCGTCGGGGTCAATCCGTTGCACGCGCTGAAGAACAGCAGGCCTCATCATCTAAGTCCGTATGCGCCGAACAGCCGCTTGTATCTGAATGAACTGTATATCGACTTGGAGCGCCTGCCGGAGTTCCATTCGTCCCCCGATGCGAGGCAGGCCCGCGGGAGCCAGGAATTCCAGGACGCATTGGAGGCGGCGCGAAAAAGCGATCGAGTCGACTATGATGCGGTATCCAAAGCCAAACGGACCATGTTGGACTGGGCGTACCGTCAGTTCCTCCGCGATAATTACAGCGGCACTGAACCGGCCCTTCAACCCACGACCGCACGAGGATGGCTCTTGGAGCGCTTCATTCGGGAGGAGGGCGAGGCGCTCGAGTGGTATGCCATTTTCCAGGTTTTGGAAGACGAGCGCCGGTTGGTCGATCCACAAGCGACCGTCTGGCAGCAGTGGCCTGCACAATATCAATCTCCCACGTCGCCGGCGGTCCGTGAATTTGGACGCCGGCATAGAAAGCGCGTCCGGTTCTTTCAATACATTCAATGGATCGCCGCGGAACAGCTGAGAGAAGTCGGCGCTCGGGCTCTTTCCGTGAAGATGGCGGTGGGGCTGTATCGAGATTTTGCGTTGGGCAGCGATCGAAGCGGCGCGGAGAGCTGGATCTTTCAAGAAGCGCTGGCATTGGCGGCCGACTGCGGAGCCCCGCCGGACGATTTCGCCCCGCAGGGGCAAAACTGGGGCTTTCCCCCGTTCAATCCGCTACACATGAGGGATCTGGCATATCGACCGTATATCCAATTGCTCCGGAAGAATCTCGGTCAAGGTGGAGCGTTACGGATCGACCATGTCATGGCGTTATTTCGCTTATTCTGGGTTCCCCGAGGAATGCCGGCTTCGTCGGGCGCCTATGTCTACTATCCGTCCTCCGATCTCTTGTCCATCCTTGCACTGGAGAGCATGCGGGCCGACACGCTGATCATCGGAGAAGATCTCGGCACGGTTCCGGACTGGGTGCGCGAGGAGCTGTCCCGCAAAAAGGTCTTATCTTACCGGGTCTTTTACTTCGAGCGGACTTCGGACGGAACCATAAAGGCGCCGGCTGCGTACCCCGAGGAGTCTTTGGCAGTGGTGACCACCCATGATTTGCCCACCTTATCGGGATACTGGATCGGTGAAGACATCCATCTTCGGGCAGGACTCGGCATTTACACGACCGAGGAAGCCAAAAAACACGCCCTGGAGGAGCGGCAACGAGACAAGGGGAAAATCCTCAGCGCGCTCAAACGGGAAGGACTGTTGCCTGACGGCGTGAGCGAAGAGCCTGCGGACACGCCAAGCATGACCCCCGCCTTATGCGAGGCGATTCACGCCTATTTGGCAAAAAGCTCCTCGTCCGTCGTTTTGGCGAATGTGGACGATCTCATTGGAGAAGTGATGCAGATGAATCTTCCCGGGACGGTGGACAGTTATCCTAATTGGTCCCGCAAATTGTCGCTGAGTCTCGACGAGATGCGCCGTGACAAGCGCATCAGAGAAGTCGCAGAGCTGATGCGCGCGCTCCGCCCGCCTGTGCCGACGGCGGCGGCCTAAACCGCCGCGGCGCGCAGTGCCGTTGAACGATGAACAATCGGAACCGCCTGATTCTCTCCGTCGCCGCGGTCCTCTGCCTCCTCATCATCGTGGTGGAGGTCTTGTTCCCCTTGAACGTGGTCGGCGCCTATGGCTTCGTCCTGCCGATCTTGCTGATCGCCACGGTACGCAATCGGAAATTGATGTATATTACCGTCCTTCTCTGTGTCGTGGTGTCCTACGTGGGCTTGTTCCAACCGACCAAAAAGAAGGAGCGCTTTACGACGGTGGTGATCAACCGGACCCTGGTCGTTTGTGTACTGATCGGCGTCGCCTACATCGGGATGGCATGGGAGGAACGAAAAGCCAGGGAGGAAGCGGCGCGCGCGGCGCTTGCGAAGCAAACCGAGAATCTATTGCGGGCCAATGAGCAACTGGTGGAAATGAAGGATCGGCTGTATCACTCGGAGCGGCTTGCCGCCGTGGGACAACTCGTCGCCTCCGTCGCGCACGAAGTCGGAACTCCTCTGCATTCAATCGCCTGGCATGTGCAGGCCTTGGCCGAAGAGCCCGGCATCACCCCGGACATGAAAAAGCGCATTGATATCGTCGATGATCAACTCAACCGGGTGGTCCGCATCATTCAAGATTTGCTTTCCTCCACCAGGCAGCGGAAGCCGGAACCATCATGGCGTTCTCCGGGCGAATTGGTCCAGCCGGTTGTCGCATTGATGGAGCCGGCGTTCCGTGCCAAGCAGGTGCTGCTTCAGGTGGAAGAGGGTGTATCGCTTCCAATGGCCTGGGCCGACGCGGAAAAGATCCATCAAGTCCTGGTGAACCTCTTGACCAATGCACTGATCGCGACCGGCGCGAGTGGTACCGTAACCGTCGCGCTGGCATCCCGCGCCGCATCGGCCGATGAAGTGGAAGCGGGACAATGTACCGGGCGGACCATTGATACGATGGCCTTGTTGCAAGTGCGTGACACAGGATGCGGTATGCCGAAGGAAGATCTCCAGCGGGCGTTCGAGCCCTTCTTTACCACCAAGGCGGTGGGCAAGGGGACGGGCCTGGGACTGTTTCTGAGCCGGGAAACTGTGTCGGCCCACGGAGGCACGTTGACGATGGACAGCGAGGTGGGAAAAGGAACGACCGTCACGGTCTCGCTGCCGGGATTGAAATCCGAATCCATGACGGCCGGGTAAGGCATATGGCGGAATCAAAAATCTTTGTCATTGACGACGATGCCGTGGCCAGAGACCTGCTTCGAGAGGCTCTCGTCAAAGAGGGCTATGACGTCGAAACCTTTGAGGGCGGCGCTCAGGCCATTGAACGCGGCAAGCAAACCAGGGTGGATCTGGTATTGACGGATATCCGTATGGGAACGGTCGATGGTCTGGCTGTGTTGCGAGAATTCAAACGGTTCAGCCCTGATACGTCCATCGTATTGCTGACCGCGTTTGGTTCGCTGGAAGGCGCGATCGAGGCCATCAAGCAAGGCGCGTATGATTACTTGGCCAAACCGTTTAAGAAAGAAGAAATTCGATTGGTCGTCCAGCGGAGCCTGGAACATTGCCGGCTTGTCCGTGAAAACGCCCGGTTTCGCGACGAGCGGCGCGGCCGGGAAACATGGACGCAGCTTGTCGGCAGCAGCCCCGCCATGCTGGAGGTCTACAAATTGGTTGCCCGCGTGTCGGAGAGCCGGAGCACGATTCTCATTGAAGGTGAAAGCGGAACCGGCAAGGAGTTGATCGCCCGTGCGATTCATTCGAACAGTCCAAGGCGTGAAAAGCCGTTCGTGCCGGTCAACTGCGGGGCGCTACCCGACCAGCTGCTTGAATCGGAAATGTTCGGGTATGAGAAGGGCGCCTTCACGGGAGCGGCCAGCGCTAAGGCCGGCTTATTCGAGTCGGCGAACGGAGGAACGTTGTTTTTGGACGAGATCGGCGACTTGGGCACGGCGTTACAGGTGAAATTGCTCAGGGTGATGCAGGATCAGGAGGTCCGGCGGGTCGGGAGTACGACTTCGACCAAGGTCGATGTTCGCGTCATTGCGGCTACGAATCGCGATTTGGCCGGCTTGGTGAAAGAAGGTCGCTTCCGGGATGATTTGTATTATCGGTTGAACGTCGTGCGTATTCTCCTGCCGTCGCTTTCCGAGCGGCGCGATGATATTCCGATGTTGGCCTATCATTTTCTCCAGAAGTATGCCGGTGGCGCGGCTCACGTGAAAGGGTTTCATCCCGACACGATGGCATTGTTGAAGGAGTACGCCTGGCCCGGGAATGTGCGCGAATTGGAGAATGCGATCGAGCGCGCCGTGTCCTTGAGCCATGGTCCGCTGCTGTTGCCCGAAGATTTGCCCGAACCGCTTCGCTGCCAAGCGCCGCCGGCAGGAAGCGCCCTGGATTCAGTGGATTCCGCGAATGAGGCTCTGCTGACTTTGGATGAAGTGGAAAAACGCCACCTTGTCCGCGTACTGAAGGAAACGCGCGGGAATAAGGTCAAGGCGTCCAAGGTGCTCGGGATCGATAGACGGACGCTGTATCGAATGGCCGAGCGGTTCGGGCTGGATCTAGGCGATGATGCCGAGGACAAATGACGGAGAAGGCTGCCGGGATGAGCTCCCGGCCTCGTCAGAGAATGTGCAGCCTGTTTTTGAGGAGACGGACTTGATTGGCCGCGCTTTGGCGTAGCGGGGAATCAGCTTCCTCCCAGTGGTCGAGGATACCGTCTTTCGAGAAGTGAAATACCTGCACGCTGATGTGCGTGCGGTCGCTTGCTTCCGAGATGACCTTGGCTTTTACGCGAGTTTTCCCGACGCCAAACCGCCAACGCAGCAGCCAATCCCAGGGGCCTCGAATTTCCTCTCGCCAGCCGGTGGTTAAAGTCTCTGTGTCTTCCGCGTCGACGTCATAGCCCTCGGACGCGAGGACGTCGACCAAGGCCGGTGTGACTTCTTCCGCCGGAGCCGGCAGCGTTGCACTGATGACATCACGGTCCGGAACGGTTTGCATGCTGCTGCAGGCGCCCAGCCACATGAAGACCCCGACTGTGACGAGGAGATGTCGAAATCTGATCATTTTGCTTTGGCTTCCCGCAACCGGTAAACGAGATGCGTATCCGTTTGAGCGACACCGGGAATGGCGTGAATCTTTGCCAGCACCAGTTGAGTCAATGCATCCTGATGGGGAATTTCGACGATGGTGAAAATGTCGGGTTTCCCCCAGCAAGGGTCGATTTGTATGATTTCCTTGATGTCTGCCAGGGCTTTGACGACTTCACCGGTCTGGCCGGGAAGCACATTGATGAGTACATAGGCCCGATCGGACATGCGAACGTCCTTTACAATAAAAGAGAATCAGTGCCTTCTCTTTATACCGGCAACCGTAACGAATCAGTCCAGCGATGTCAACGTGTTCCGGCGGGGTGGCGTGACGGGATGCACTGCCGAAACATTCGTCGGAAACTCACTTAGGAGCGATGACTACTTCAAGCATATGGGTGTCGCTGGCCACGGCCAAGTCGGATTCAAGTCGGCGGGGGTTGCCGATTCGGCCTTCCGGGTCATAAACGAAACACAACACGGTACGGCAATCGGCATGCCCTGAATAATGAGCGAAATCGATTTTGATTTGGTCCGTCAGATCTCGGACCGTCAATCCGGTCCTCGTCTTCTTGGCAATGATTACGGTACTCCCACTCTGTAAAAGATAGTCTGTACGGCCGGCGCCGGCCGCGTATCTGGGACACCAGTCTTCGGTCGCGATGTCTTCGAATTCCAGGCGTAAGAGTGCGTGCAGAAGGTCTTGCACGTCATACTCATCCTCGACTTCCAAAGTCGGGCGATCGTCTCGTCGCAGACGCAGTTGGCGTACCACCAAATGAAATCGGCAACAGATCTTGCGGAGAGTTTCGAGAGAGCCGTCATGATGGGAAGAGGGCGCCGGGCTGGCGGTGACGATATGCGAAGGTGAAACTGGACGGACTTCCACTTGGGCCTCCTGTTGGTCTATTTCCGCTACGCCGGCCTGCGTCGATCCTGATGTCGAGGGGATGGGCGGCACTTCCACAGAGGTCGGTTCTGAAACGGGCGCATGACTCTCCGGGCCGGCACCACGAGAAGAGACGCTGGACGGTTCTGATGCCGCCGGCAGGGGAGCCGGAGGCAGGATTGGCTCTAACTCAGGCATGAGGGGTATTGAGTTCCGATCTGTGCCGGCGGTATCCGGCACGGCCTGGAGCAGTGTCGTGATTGAAGTGGCTGGGCATGGCGTAGGCGGTACCGATTCCGTCGCAGTAGGTGCGGAAAGTGTCTTCTCGGCCGGGAAAGGCATCGGCGCCGCTACCGCGGACGTCGCCGAATCAGATGATCCGGCAGATGAGCCGGTCGGTGAGAGCGTCGCGCCGTGAGCCTGAGGTGGCATGGCCGGCAAGACTGAAGGATGGTCGGTTTCGTTCGGTGATCTCGGACTCGAATCAGCGGTGTCGTGTGCGCTCGGCCACTGCGGCGCTTCAAGAGACGGCGCTGTGTCGCGACTCTCGTCTTGGGATGATGTGGAAGAAGCGGGAGCAGTCGCTGATTCGGCAGCTATCGGTATGGAAGGCTGTATTCCAGGAGATGCGGCAAGGACAGATGTCTCGCCGGCCGACGGAATCGGCTCAAGTTCAGACCGAGAACATTCACCAGGAATGGTGGTCGGTGGAATGGAGGTATCCGACTGCGTTGACGGCAAGGTGGTCTTCGTTGGAGGGGCAATCCGTACGGTGGCGGTTGAGACATGAGTTGAGGCTGGGACTGGCTTTAGCAACGGCTTACCCGGATGGCTCTGAATCGCCGGCGATGGTTCAGTGTTTACGGATTTCATGCCAAGAAAATCCTGCTTCCGGCGTTCCAGTTCATTCACGAGCTGCTTTAACATCGCCGTGGTTTGCGCGGATTCCGCCCGATGGCCGGTCCGGAGCTTGTGACTTTTGTGAGTCTGGTATTCCTCTGATTTGTCGCCGAATATCCGGCGAATAGTCTCGCGCAGCGATAATTCCGTCCTGGCGCGCACCGCGTCCTGATACGGAAAGCCTTCCCGCCCGAGATCTTCTATCTGGGTCATAAGGTGCTGCAGTTGTTCAATACCGCGGTTGATATCGTCCACGGCGGTGGTCTTGGATTTCGTTCTGGTATGGTCAGTCGGCTTTGATCGCGCCATGGCGTTACCTGAAACGGCGGCCAGAGAGTAATCTACCGCGGGTGTGACGAGGCGGCAAGAAATCCAGGAATTCGTTCGGCCCCTGCCCAATGCGCGTCATCCGAACCAGTCCACCTCTTGTGCCGCGCCGGAGCCGTCCTTCTTTGTCGTATTCTTGGCGGCCGGTGGGCCAGCCAGAGTTTGACAGACGAGCCTGCTGAAACTCTCGACGGTAAATGGTTTCTGTATAAACGGCATGTTCTCGCGGATCATGCCGCGCGCCAACAGGTCTGTCTTGCTGCTTGTAGACATGAAAATGATACGAAGGCCTGCCTTTGCCTCAAGAAGGCGATCCACCAGTTCGAGACCGTTTACACGAGGAAAAGGATTATTCGCGATAGACAATTGAAAGTCCGGCGGAGGCAACATGATATCGGTGATCACGAGATGAATGGGACCGGCATGTCCTGCCTGCAGCTTCAGAGCTTCGGAACTGCCGGAGGCTTGAAGCACGGTAAACCCCTGCTGTTGAAGCCGCGTCCGGCACACCAGCAGAGTGGAAGGATCATCATCGATGAGAAGCACGGTCATCGAAGCCTTAGAAAGGGGACGGCCAGAGTCAGTCATGCTGTCCTCCTGGTGGTCTTCACTCTTATCGGTCTTCTCGCGGTGGCGATTGGACGCCTTTTACGTGGCGTGGCCGTCAATTCTGTCGCTGAGGAAACTTGAATCGTTCGTATTCGCGTTGTTCGCAATGCACCCTCTGGAGGGCCAACGTTTCTTGAGGGCCGGGGAATCGGATGGCGCAATACAACTTGGCCTGCTGCCTTAAACTGTTGTCCTGCCGCTCTTCAAGCTCCCGGAGCCGGTCGGTCAGATCGATTGCCGGAAGATGGAGTTCCGCCTCTCTTCGGTTATCCAAGGCCGATGCGCCTGACTCGTCCGAGCCGAGGTACCGCTTTCCGCTCGCTAATTTCCACCGTTTGAGCGTGTCCTCATGATCGAAAACCAACGTGAGTCCAAATTGAGAATATTCCCATAGGGCTTCCCCGTTTTCGGGATTCATCCATACCGAGCGGGGTTGACCATAACGCTGCCAAATCTCTTCGCGGAGCATTCCGACGCGAGGAGTCATGTTTCGGATAGCCCGATTCTGGGCCGCGATCGGCGACATATCTTCTTGAACACCGTTTCCTGATCGTCGGGCTAATGACTCCAGCGCTACGCGCGGAGCGCGAAGCAATCGCCAGGCCGTTACCGAGCCGGCCGGACAATCGACGGGGTGGGATTCCTCGTACACCATCTGTGTATCGATGAGAAATCCCGTGACCTCTTTGACATGCGAGTAGTTTTTGATTTCCTGCAATGCGGCCGTATAAGCGCGCTGCCGTCCCTCCTCGACGCTCGGAGCGCAAGATGCCCTTCCCGTGAAAAATACATCATTGCCGAAATGAAAGACGGCCTGCTCTGTCCAAAAGGGGTGATTCCCGGTATCCGCCGTTGCCATGACGGGATACAGCGCAAGCGCAAACAACAGAGTCGTCCGCGGAAGACGTCTTACATCCATACGTATGGCTCATCGGTTCGTCGGCTTAGTCCGATTCAGTATAGCTTGGCTCTCGTGAAAAGCGACAAAAGATGAATTCTGTTCAGGCCGGCTTAATCGCACGCGAGTTTGCGCCTGGAAAGGCGGAGGTTCTTCATTCAGGTCGGCTTAACTCAGTGGGTCGGTCCAGCGAAGGCTTTCAATGGACCGCATCGCCTTGCGTGATGATTCGGTAGGGAAGATGAATGGGCTGATCGAAGAAGAAAGAAAGCTATGATCGTCGGCCTTTAGTAATTGCTCTGGACAGAAGGAGTGGCGGGGGAAGTAGGCGTTGCCGTTTGGGACGGAGCATTAGGGGCCGAAGTATCATGAACCATAACTCCTGAGCCGGTGGGACAGATGCTATTCGGGCTCGTATTGCCTGGATTGCGTAAACCCCACGCTGTCGCCAGGGCATGACAAGTCAGTTGACTGATTCCTTCCTCCAAGTTGTTGAATCGTTCAGAGGATTGCGCTTTCCCGCTCCATTCAATCTCGCCGGTATTGACATCGACCGCGCGAAGCGAAATCGTCCCGGAATAGACTTTCATGCTGCGTGGAAGCCCACTATCCATTCCGACGACTTTCCAAGATCCCACTTCCGCGTTGGCAAATACCACAAGACGCGCGCCTACAAGTTTGGCGGTGCGCAACACATCGGTTTCCAGATACTGATAGCCGTTGATCGATACCTTCTGATCGGCTGCCGCCTGCATGAGTTTGGTCTGATCGACAACCAAAATTCCCTTTTTAAGCAACCAGGTGCTCACGCTCTGCACGGTATCAGGGCGCGTACCCCACACCACCGCACGCGTATAGGGGCTGGGAAGTTTGGAATGATACCCATCCGTAATGGGCGTTTCGATGGTCGAATAGCTCTTGCAGGCAGTGATGAAGCTGAGGAACAAGAGGCCGCACAGTACTTGATGGATACACCGGGGAAGGGCGTGGCCTCGCGCCTTGGATTGAGTCTGGTGCACCGAGGCTAATGACATAAAGGTATGTCTCGGGGAGAATCCTTAGGACAGGTCAAAAGGTACTATATATCACGTTACCACGCAAGTCCCTTGCCATGCCCGTCATGCGATATGCACTCTGTTCTCTGCTGTGGTGACAGCATGGCCCGTGACTTCCGAAGCGAAACTCTCCGTCGCCGCGGCCCCGGCAATCTTGTTTCGGAGCAGATGCCAGCTGATCCATCCACCGGGTGATTCCGTCTATGGCGCACCGCATCCCGCAGAAGTTCCTTGCGGAACTATCAACTCAGGACGGTTCTGGGAAGGCTTATAGAATGAAGATCAAGTTTTCAAATCGGCTAAGTGCGCTTGCACTCTTGGGAAAGGCGTGCCATTGGTATGCCGATCGGCAAGAACAGACCGGACCGGATGGTGGGCCGATTCAGAAAACCATCAACGTGTGCTTCGTCAAACCGTCCGTGTCTCCAGAAGAATCCTATTCACCGCTTATGAACGGCTCCTAAAACTAATCCCGCATTTTCTATGCATCATAGGGAGGCATGAGATTACCCACATACGAACCGAAACCTTCTTCTCCTTTGACTGGGACAGCCACACAGTGCCCCGTCTCCCCGTGTCGTCGAAAGTCTTCCTCAATAAGGACAAGATAGACATCTCGATCGCATTCCAAGCAATGCCGGATCGTCGGGTTGCTGTCGGAGTGAGCCGCTCCCATGTCTTTGGGCATTTGAAAGCAAATTCACAAGAAATACTCGCGGCATCATTCCAATTGAATAAGTGGCTGTGCTCGTCAGTCATGCTGAAGTCCTTCCGGAAAATCCAGTACCAGGCCTGACGTCGTGCCCCTCCCCGAAGGAGCGTCCTCCCAGGACAGACCGTCTGGCACCAATGAAGAGTGCCCTTTGTGGTACATGTCGAAATATAGCGAGACCTCCGATTCCCTGCCAAAGCACAGCAGGTGGAGGCGGTCAACGATATGTCCATCAGGACCCGATCCGCACGAACCTAACCGGTGATACCAAAAGGGATGTCCGTTTGAGCAGCGAAGTCGGCGGCAATACCAGTTGCCATCGGCTGGAATGGGATTGGATTCGTCATAGCCGAACCGGCCTCGGGCTCCTTCGACTTGATCGCGCTGAGCGGAGTTCTCCTCCACCCACTGGAGTGCCTGGGCGTCGGAGGGGCAACTTCCCTCCCACAATACGACACCGTTCCGTGCGATTGCAGGACACCGAGAGATCCCTCGGAGTTGTTTAACCTCCGAAGTGGCAACGATAGGCGAAATGAAGGTAAACGCAGAGGCCTTAGTCAGAGCGGCTTTGATGATCTGCGTTACCGCTTGCGCCTGTTCGAGAGTTTCATCATAGACAGTGAATATCAGCATCTCACACCTTCACACCGTCGTGACTCACGCCCCAAAGCAGTGCCATCCTGCTTTTTCAATGGGGTGACCAAAGGACTTGCCTACCGTGGTGTCTTTTTCCCACGGAGCGACCAACACAATTCTTTCTTGTTCAATCACAATGCTCGTATTTAGAAGCCTGGCATGTCCGCGCCATCGCTTGTGCCCTCGATAGTTGCGAGGGAGTCAGCTGCGACGCTAATTCACTGCACAGCTGGGCTGCTCTGGGCTCACCATGCCAAAGAGCAAGACTGACCCACATATAGGCTTTCAGTATATCCGGTGACATGCCGCGTCCCAACTTGTACATCCATCCCAAATAATACTGCCCTTCGGCACTCCCCTGTTTTGCCGCAGCACGAAAACAATCCACAGCATTGCCATCATTGTGTTGAAGCCCTGTGCCATTCATAAAGTCTAATCCTCGTTGTACAAGTGCTGAGGGATTGCCCCACGTGGATGCCTGGTAATTAGAAGGTCGGGCCGGTTCTGCACGGTCACGCAGTGGCGTTGATGAGGCAATCGGCGCAGGCTTTGAGGTTTCCTGATGTACTTCGTGTCCGGACCGACTAAGTGCTATTTGTCTGTCTCGTTCCTGTTCAAGTGCACGGTAAGTAGGTGACTGTTTACGCTTGCCCTCAAAATATTCTTGTAGCCCCCACCCTACGAGGGCACCCCAGAAAGCGGAAGACACGAGCGCAGCACTATCAGACATTTTTTTGAAGAAGATTACGGCGAAGAGAATGAATACCAGGATCCCGCCACCAAGCCAATAATGCCAGAATGGGCGTGGCGGACAAGAAGCCGCAATCCTTTCTTCAAAAGTCTTATGTATTTTGGCCTCTTCTTGTTGAAGACGTACTTCCAGTTCGTGTTGCGCAGCCGCCTGCCTTCGCTTCAAATCGCGGTCTCGAATCGATTGCTTATGCAGAGCTTCCGCTCTTTCCCTTTCCGCGCGCTTATATGATTCAGTGATTTCCCTTCCTTCAGATGCTTCCTTTATGGCTGCTATGGCCTCTTCAACAGTGCAGCGAAACCATTCCTTGCCCTCCCGCTTGGCGGAAAGAATCCTGTGAGCTTTCTGTTCTACTTGTCTTGGTTCCTCAATCAACATGTCATAGTCAACTGCATAGGGATGGGGAGAACCAGTATGGTTGAGGTCATCTGCTCGGAGGTCAGGATCATTGGACGAAAACCCTATTTTTACCAAGCCGTGCATCGCTTTGTTACTGATGACATATACCCAGCCTTTCATATCGATCCAACAATTGGTTACTTACTCTTGGGTAGAATCCCTCTCCGCTCTAGCTCCTGAATCTTCGCTTCAGCCAGCTCAATCAAAAAGTCCTTCACCGTCTTGCCTTCGTGAGCGGCAGCCATTTTCACGCGGCGCATGAGATCGCGCGGGATGTCCCGGAAATTCCAAGCCCCAGTGCCTTCTGGTGGGGTGTGTGGCATGGCGGGAAGGATAGCAAGGCCTCAGTCTTGCGTCAAATAGCACTTGACATACTTTACTATCAGATGATAGTAAGCTTATAATACATGGAAAGCGGGTGATCGATATGAAAATGGTGCGATTGTTGATTCAAGTGCCTGAGCCGATCAAGGCGCGGCTGGATGCCTTGCGCAGGAGGGCACCACGGCGAGCGGATTCATTCGGCATTTGCTGGAGCAGCATTTTAGTCAGGACGTGGCAACAAGCAAGAAAGGACGGTGAGGGATGGCACGAGCGGGGAGAAAGGATCGGGGCTTGCTGGTCAAGAAGGATTCTGCCGGCAAGCCGGTCTGGTATGTGCGGCTCTATCACGAAGGCGGGGATTGACGGGGCCACCTGGCATGATCTTCGGCATACCTTCGCCAGCCGGTTGGCGATGACCGGCCACAACGAGGGCACCATTGCGGCGCTGTTGCGACATTCGACCACGGCCCTGGTGAAACGGTACGCGCACCTGAGTCCGTCGCACTTGAAGGCAGCGGTGGAGGGTGTGGCGGGGTTTGGGAAGGTTGCGGAACGGAGTCAGGAGCGTAGAGTCCGAGTTGAGGAATCGGCTCCGATTTCTGATGGAACCGTGACAGAAACCGGAACTAGAGGTTTGGTTGGAAAGGGGAGTGGTGTCGAAGTGGTTGAAAAGATTGGTGCCCCCGACACGAATTGAACGTGCGACCCGCGGTTTAGGAAACCGCTGCTCTATCCAACTGAGCTACGGGGGCCTAGCCCAGAAAATACATGCTTATGTATATCGCGTCAAGCTCACTTGGCCGTCCTCATGACGGACGAAGTGAATCGTATTTGCCCATCTTCGGTGCGTGAGAACCTGCCATAACGATTCCTGACAACCGAGAGTGCTAGAATGTGCCGCGTCTTGGTTTACATGGAGACGGGATGCATTCTGCCGTACGCCGGTTCCTGGTCGTTTCGCTCGCAGTCCTCGCCTGGATCGTCGTGATCGGCGTGGTGCTCGAAACGTATTCTCGCTACCGTTTTTCTGACAATCCGTTCGGTGTCAATACGCTCAACGAGATCGTCTTTGAACCGGAACTCGGCTGGATCGGTCGGGCCAACCTACGGACGCGTTCGTCCCACGGAGACTATCCTATTCCGGTTCCGGTCTCCATTAATATGGACGGGTTTCGGGATGACGATTGGGACGAGAAGCTGCGTCGAGCGCGCGACACGCAGTCGAAAAAGATCCTGTTGATTGGTGATAGCTGGCTGTATGGCTGGGGTTCGGAGAAGTCAGAGCGACTGAGCGAATCGCTCGCCCATCGCTATCGCTTGGCCGGCATGCCCGTCGAGGTCTTCAACGCCGGCATCCCCGCTTTCGGCGCGCCGCAAGAGCGCCGGGTGTTGCCTCGCCTGCTGGATCGCGTGAAGCCGGACGTTGTCGCCCTGCTTTTTTGCCCGAACGATTACGGCGATACCGCCTTGCCCTACGACCATCGGTATGCTTCTACGCGGGTCTACAAACCGTTCTATGATCCGCAAGGCGAATTGATCCTTAACGAGCGCGTTCCCCAACGACCGTCGCTGCTGGTCAAAGACTCATGGCTGGGATTTCTGCGGCTGTGGTATGCGGTCGATGTCTTCTACTACGCCTGGCAAGACCGTCTCTATACCCGTCATGGGGTTCCGGAGGCGGCGGATTTCCCAGTTCCCGTTCACCGGTTGGACGATCTCCTGTTTGAAGATCGCACACATCCGGTTTTCCAAACTGTGGAACGGACCGTCATGCGATTGTATCGTGATATGCACGCAATCGTTCGAGAACGCGGTGCCCGCTTCTTTGTCATCGCCGGTTATCCGTCGTCGGACCCCGTCATTGCGTTGAAGATTCATGATCTGGGCATCGACCTGGTCTCGTTTCCGAGCGCCTCTCGTTCAGTGCTGCCCTGGACCGCCATTTATCAGGACGGGCATCCCAACTTTCTCTGGTCCTGGATGCTCTCCGGTTCAGTCTTTTCCTATGTGGAGAAGAAAGACACGCAACCGGACTTTGCCGGCATGCCGAGTCTGGCCGGCATGCCTTCGAAGCTTCTACTCAATACCGATGATCCGTCGGCTAAGTATCTCACCGGCACCTGGGGACCTCCGGAAAGCAAGGCCCGGTGGGCATTGGAAGGGGGTAGATCCCGGACGGGGGCGACACCCCGTTTCATGGTGCGCGCTTCCGATGCCGGTTCAGGAAGGGGACGGGTCAAGATAGTGGCCTGGGCGCCTCATGACCAGCCGTTGTCCGTCTTTGACCACCAGGGAAGAGAGCTTTGTCGATGGACCATAACATCGGAGCGGTATGACTATGAGTGTGAAGTGACGCCGGATCGCACCGGTTTATTCCTAGGAAAGTTGACGAGTCCGCAACGCGCCGTTCGGACTGTCGGTGTCCCCCAAGAGCAAGACCCTCAGCGCCTGGCGGCCATCACGTCGATTTCAATCGAGTAGAGTGATGAAAGGAAACATGTGCGTCCGACGGCACGCACGGGTGGCATACAAGAGAAGCAGAAGACGCACGCTCCGAGGTGTGCGTGGCTCCTCGAAGCGTGGCGCTAACGAAGGGGATGCAGTTATTTACGGGCAGCCTCGTCGCGCTTGCAACTTTCTTCCGCGAGCATCCGTTGACCGGCCGTAGCTTCCTTCGGAATGCGGCCCATGCAGGCCTTCAGGGTGTCGTCTTGAGCCCCTGCAGACGCGCGATCCCCGCTTCTCGCGGTTCCTGTACGAATGGCTTCGTCGCGGCGGCAGCTGTTCTCGGCGATCATGCGGGCGCCTGCTGATGAGTCCTTCGGAATCCGGGAAAGGCAACTGTTCAACGAATCGCTTATTGTGTCGAGCGACTTCGGCATGGAACTTTCCGTCGTTGTGCCGGCAGATACACGGGATGAGGGAGCGGCACCCGAGGATTGCATGCCGGCGTCTTCCGTCGCACAGGCAGATAAGCCGCCGATCAAAATGGCGGAAAATAATCCTAACAACACCGACCGTACATTCATTGACGAATCCTCCTCAATAATAGGTAGAAGACCATGAGTCATGGAGGGTAGATTGCCAGCGTTATAGCGGAGTGGAGTGCCGAACGCAAGATCCACTCCGCATTCTTATTGAGGTCATTGCCGAGATTGCCCCGGGTAACCTTATGCAGGGGAGCCTTCCACAACGCTTTGCAGACCTCCTGAAGGGGTCTCTGCGCTTGCTCGAATCCGGTCTTTAAGGCTTGCTTTCGTCCTGAACCGGCGACGGTTTTAGAAGAGACTGCGCCGTCGGTATCTGAGTCAAGAGATCGGGACGGGCCTGATAGACCCCGGGTAATCGGAGCCCCATCGCATAGATCAATCCGCCTACCTGAGTACCCAAGGTCAGCTTCCCGACTATCTTTCCGTCTTTGCCGGTCGCCACAAATTCGGCGGCCGGGGCGCTCAGCCCATATGGAGCCAACGCGGCCGGCTGCTTCAACACCCGTTCTTCGGCCGGTAGATTCACGACCCGGCTGACAAACAGATCGGCGATTTCCTGGCTGACCTTTTCAGTCGGTTTCTCTTCCAATACCCATTCATCATGCTGGTGGATCAGCACATACTGTTGATCTCTTGTCTTGACCGACAGGAGGGCGATATCGTCCGCTTCCACGCCCAGCAGACGTTTATCCCGCAGGCGGAACAGTTCTCTGGTCAAATCTTTGATGCTCGTTGGACTGACCTTATAAAGAGGACCGTCGGCGGAGATTTCCGCGTAGGCCTCGCCGCTGGAGGCATCGGGTTGATAAATTTTTACGGTCTGGTCTGCGCCTGCCGCGTAAATCGTGACCTTCACTTTGGGCTTGGACAAGGTTTTGGCGATCATGTCCCGCATGGGACCGGGATCGACAATGGTCAATGCTTTGAGGTCTTCCAAGCGAAACAGCAGCGCCTGCACCTCCGTGCGATCCGCTTCAGCTTCAACCGGATAGCGAATCTTCCATTTCTTCTTCGGTTTTTGCTCTTGGCTGTAGAGCACGATCTCAGTTTGAGGATAGGTGAGCCTGAGTCGCTCCACGTCATTGTGATTGAACTGAAGTAGCTCTTTCCGCCGGAACGACATGAGCGACTTGTTCAAAAAATCCTTTGGCGCGAGATCGGTCAGCAAGACTTTCTGATCGGAATTTCTGTACACGTACAGGGTCGAAGAAAGAGGGCCCGAGTCGCCGATGGCGACGCGGTCCTGTTGCGAGCCGGCGGAAATGGAAACGTCTGTGGAGGGCCGACTCAACCCAAAAGCCTCAAGCGAGCCGCCTTGTTCTTCCACGACCCGCTTGACGCTGCCCGTAACGAGAGCTCGGATAAGTCCTTGCACCTCACGCCTGTCCGCGTCCGCTTGAATCGGGGAGACGATACGCCAGGATTGGTCGCTGCTCCGCTGAAGACCCACGCTGCCGGAATCGGTTTTGACAGTAAGGCCATCGATCTGCGCCTCATCGAAGGCGAGTAATCGCCGGCTTTCCGCGGTTTGCTTCTCCTCTGAATGCTGGGCCGGAATTTCCACGAAATAAACATAGAAGCCGAGGGCAGAAAAGATGACTGCCATGAGAAGTGTGGGCCAATAACGAGTCATACGCTACAAACGCCGTCGTTTGCGCCATACCACGATCCCCAAAAGAAGTGTGATGGCGGGAAGAAATATGACCTGCACGTATAACAAGATCCGTTCTTGAAGGGGATTGGGAACAAACGGGCGGAAGGCCGGTTCTTTCGGGCTGATTGTAATGAGATCCCGTTCTTCGGCGAGCCAACCGACCGCGTGAAGAAAGAAGTCGCTGTTCCCGGGAAAGTTGATGAACCCATTGCTGGCGAATGCCGAGTTTCCGACGATGACGATTGCGGGACGCGGTTGATTCTCTTCAGGCGCCTTCTTGGGGACCAAGGCGGCGGCCAGGGGAAGCGGGCCTTGAATATCCTCTTTTTCGTTATAGCTGACGACGCGGCCTTTTAAGTCGGTTTCCGCCCAACTTCTCGCTGAGGTCCGCGCCAGGGGGACGTATTCCCAATCCTTGCCGGTTTCTTCAAGAAACTTGATATGGCCGGACAACGGGAACAGCACGGCTGATGTCAAATCCTGGGTGATCTCATGCTCGGTGAATGTGCGAACCAGGAGATGAGTCAAATCGCCCTGAGCCAAGCGGTCTTGGAGATCGACGAGGATGCCGCGGCCGATCTGCAGCCCCCACCGTATGAGCAGATCGTCAAGACCGGCTTGAGTATCGGGGTCGATGAGTATCATCAGATGGCCGCCTTTGGCGACATAGTCGTACAGCCGGTCTTTTTCTTCTTTTGTGATCGCTCTTCGAGGACCTGCGATGACCAAGACCTGCGTATTGTCCGGCACAGCCGATTCTTGAAGGAGACTCACGGTGCCGATCTCGTATCCCTGCTTGCCCAGCGCTTCCTTGGTCAAGGACAATCCGCCACGATCCTTATCCTCCAGGCTTCGTTCACCGTGGCCCTCCAAAAACACAATTCGTTTCTTCACGTCTTTAGATACCCGCAGGAGCGCGCCGGTGATCTCCACTTCCGACGGGGACATGATACGAACCGATTGGGCGCCGCTTTCGAAGACCGCAGTATCGGTTCGGCTGATTCCATAATTTTGTGCGATTTTCGGCTGCCGCTCCGGATCGACGAATTGCACGGTCAATTTGTTGCTGGCTTGCCGATAGCTGTCCAGTCGTTCCCTGTAGGATTGAAACCCGGGGTCTTTCTCACGTGTAAAGACCGTAATTGTCACGTCTTTCCCGAGATTTCTCAGCACGCGGTGGGTTTCCGGGGACAACGTATAATTTTGGGTCTCGCTGAAATCCCAGCGCACTGAATGCCGGGCGGCCAGAAAGTTCACGATGACGAGAATTCCCAAGAACAACGCGATCATTAGGAGGCTATGCGCGCCCATTCGAGTCGAGCGGCGGGCCGAAAAAGATTTCAGTCGTTGAAACTCCATACCCAACACCAGTGCGAAACAGAATAGGGCAAGGCCTTCGCATAAGCTGACAAGGGCGACCTTGTCGGGCATCAAGGTATAGAGAACGAAGCCCGCGACGGCGAACGTGATGCCGGCAATGCCCAGAATCGTGGAGCGGGTTACTGCCATCGGCTGGATTCCACGACCCGCTGAGACAAGAACAACATCAGAACCACACCGCTGGCATAGTAGACGAGGTCTTTCGTATCAATGAGGCCGTGCACCAAGTGATCGTAGTGTTCCATGAAGGAGAGGTAAGAAAAGAACTTGCCGCCGGCCGTATCGCCAAGCACGGAGCCCAACCCGGATAAGAGCCAGAACATGAGGAGCAGGCCGAAACTCGTGAAGGCGGCGACGATCTGGTTTTCCGTCAGAGTGGATGCAAATACTCCTACGGAGAGAAACAGCGCTCCGAGGAGAGCCAGGCCTAAATACCCCGTCAGGACCGGCAACCAATCGAAATCGCTGAAGAGTCCCAGCACCACCGGTACGAACATCGTCACGATCAACATACCGAAATAGATGAGGCAGACGCCGAGAAATTTGCCGGCGACGATCTCGTTGATGCGGATCGGGGCGGTCATAAGAAACTCGAATGTGCGCAGTTTTCGTTCCTCCGCGAACAACCGCATCGTTAAAATCGGAAGAATCAACAGCAACACGAAACGCATACTGGCGAAGAGATTGCGAAACACCAGATCGTTGAGGTTGATTTGAGCCATACCGCCTTGCATTTGCATCAACTGGATAGCTTGAGCCCCGGTGAAAACGATATAGAGATAAGCCAGAAACCCGAACGTGAGCAGGAACACTCCCGCGACGACATACACCACCGGCGACACAAAATAAGATCGGAGTTCTTTGGCGATCACGGCTTGAACGGGTGTCATAAAAGTTTCAATTCGACTGGGACTGTGTGGTCGGGGCGGATGGTTCGATCGGGTCCGCGTCTCTTTCGGAACCCTCGGACTTCTTCGAAATTCCATCTTCATGCTGCGTGAGGCGCAGGAAAACGTCCTCCAGCGTCATCGAGACCAGTTTAAGTTCCAAGAGTCCCCACCCCTGCTCGACCACGAATCGAGCAAGATCTTCTCGGATGTCCAAGCCGAGCTCGCATTCGACAATAAACATATGCGCGACGGCGCCGGGGAAAACGTGAAGGACTCCGGGCAAGGACTGGAACCGTTCACCGGCGTTCGACGGCGACGTCTTCAGCAGGATACTGACCTTTTCCGATTGGCGCAGGCGCGCGGACAGTTGAGCCGGCGTGTCTTCGGCGACAATGCGACCATTGTTGATAATGACAGCTCGCTGGCAGACGGCCGTAGCTTCAGGAAGGATGTGGGTGCTGAGAATAACTGAGTGCGAGCCGGCGAGACTTTTGATTAATTCCCGGATCTCGATGATTTGCTTCGGATCCAGCCCGACGGTGGGTTCATCTAAAATCAGTACGGGTGGATCATGAAGCAGCGCTTGAGCAAGCCCGACGCGTTGACGGTAGCCGCGCGACAGATTGGCGATTAATCGCCCCCTCACGGATCCTATCGACACCCGCTCGACAACGCGGCCGATGCCGTTCGTCAGGTCCTTGCCGCTCATGCCGCGCAACCGTCCCACGAACGTTAAATATTCTTCGACCGTTAACTCCTGATAGACGGGCGGGGTTTCCGGCAAATACCCGATCTGCCGCTTCACTTCCATCGGGTGATCGATACAGTCGAATCCGGCAATGCGAGCCGTTCCTTCCGTCGGCGGCATAAAACACGTCAGGATTCGCATGGTGGTCGTCTTGCCGGCCCCGTTGGGACCCAAGAAAGCAAGCACTTCACCCTTTTCGACACGGAAGGTAACCCGTTCGATTGCGGTCAAGTTGCCGTACCGTTTGGTGATCTGTTGGACCTCGATCATGCGATGGTGGCAATGCCCGGGCTGGATCTATCGGTAGCAGGTCAACAGCGTTGAACTGCGGACGTGTGCCGGATATTACCCACACTGCCGAAGCCAGTCAAGCGGGCGCGCAACCTTCGATCGACCTTCTTATGATATGGACCCGCTTTCCCATAAACTTTACACGTGAAATTCAACCTGCTAAAGTCTCGCCGCTGCGCCAAGACTCGGCTGAATGACGGGGGCAACGTATGAATGGAAATCGCCTGGAATATCGGATTCCATCCTGGGCGATGCTGTGCTGCCTGATCGGTATCCTGCAAGGATATGTCGTGCCGTCGATTTATGCGTCGGACGATGATGTCCGAATGATTAGTGGAGTAGTGGACGAGGTTCATGCGAATGAGACGCCTCCGGTCATCATGGTCAGGAGCCGGCCGGGAATGAAGGATGAGATCGTCATAGGGGCTGTTGTGAAAAAGGGAGCGACCATCGTACGTGGAGAGCAACGGGTTGCGCTGAACCGCATACGAGCCGGTGAAAGAGTGACGCTGACTTACGTTAAGAATCGCAAGGGGCTGACGGTTCGGTCCATCGTTGTCCATTCAAAATAATCGACTCATCGTGAGAATTCTCAAGAAGGAGGCGCGTTGGAACCATGAGGCGAGATGAGATGGTAGTAGGGAAGTGCGCCGCGTGTCTTGCTGCGGCGATTATGCTATTGGGAGGCTGTGCGGGACGCGGCGACACCATTCCGGTCAATTTGGTTGCAAAACCCAAGGATGGGGCGAGCAACAATGCGGCCGTGAAGAGCATGGCTGGGCCACGGGTCAGCGTGGTGCCTTTTGAAGACGGACGCACCGATCCTACAAAAATGGGAAGTCGCAGCTCATTCTGGGGAGGCGAAAGCTATTTCACCGCGCCGAGCGGGAGTGCAGGAGAAGAAACCGCCCAAGCCCTTGCAGACTATTTGAAGAGGAAGGGATGGCAGGTTCAATATTCGAAAACCGCGCCGTCGTCTAACGGTGATGGACCGGATATCGTTCTTTCAGGAAAAATTCTCGATCTAAACGTTGACGCCAAGGGTGGATTCGGCTTTACCGATGTCAACGCGAGGAGCAAATTGGCCATCCAGGCCAAGAATCGCGCGGATGAGAGCTCCATCACGGATACCGTCGCTCACTCCGGCGAGCACAAGAACATTTTCTGGTTCCAACCTCAGGATGGGGCGGAAATCTTATCGGAAGTGTTGGAGAAGAATTTCGAACGATTCGTACTCAATACCAAGTTTGAGGATCGGGCTCTGCGGTTTCGCTGATGTGCTGACTCAGAAACTGAGATGGAAGACCTTGATCCCGCAGGCAGTAAAGGGTGGCGCTTCCGTGGGTCCGGCGAATACCGATTGACGATGACCCCGTCCATCCTTTATATACGAACACAGTGGGGAAAATGACGGATAAGAGACTCTCCATTCTGACCACTCTGCCTATCGTTTGATTTACTGGATACAGAAGTAGGGCGGGCCCGCTACAGTCACGGTATTGTTGGGATTCCGGGCACTTTATAGCGTTTCATCTGCTGAAGGTGTTCGGTTGACATGCCGTTGTGATCGCTTCTGAACAATCAAAGGATGAGGTGGCGGATGGAACGACCGATGGTGGCCCATCAATCGATTTCCGGCGTTCTTGGTTTGGTCGGATGCCTCGTTTTCACCGGATGTTCCTCTCTCGCTAAAGGCGACATCGCATTGGATTTAGGAATCAAGGACCGTGGAGTGGCTTCCTGGTATGGGAAGGAGTTCCATGGTCGGGTTGCCGCCAATGGGGAAGTATTTGATATGACGGCTTTGACGGCCGCACATCGGAAATTGCCTCTCGGCAGCCTGATCCGCGTTGTAAATCTCGTGAATGGAAAGCAGGTGCACCTTCGCATCAATGATCGAGGTCCTTACGTCGCGGGTCGGATGTTGGATGTCTCGCATGCGGCGGCAGTGGAATTAGGCATGGTGAGCGCCGGGACTTCGGTCGTGCATGTGGAAGTCGTCGGTCAACACAGCCCCGTAATGCCTGTCCTACAAGGTCAACCCCCTGTTTCGGCTGTCAATTTGATCTCCTTTCGAGAAGCATTCGAGGGAGGGACTGGATCGACAGGTTCCCGAGGATTTTGGTCAATCCAGAATCCTGTTCCCGTAGAACGACTTTTTCCGCGCGAGCTTTTGTATGAGAGGCGGGAACGCCGCCATGCGGCCATATCGGCCGGTGATCATACAGCATTTAACCCAGTCCCCACCCGCATGTGGGCATAACTTCATTTGCGCCGGCTGATTCAGTTGACAGTGCAGAACTCCGTTGACTAGACTGAGCTGATTGTCGAGGTTATTAGAGGTTGTTAAAGGAGTAGTTCGGATGGCGAAGAAGACCAAGACCGAGTCAGATGAGGCGCGCCTCAAGAAGAAAATTTCAATGGGTCGGAAGGAGCATGCTTCAGGAGATGCGTCGTTCCGAGAGCTCAAGAAGCGGCTCAAGCGTTTACAGCGAAAGCGACGGGCGATGGTCGCAAGAAAAGGCCGGGCTGCTGGAAAAGGAGCCGAAGGAAAAAGTGAAACCGCCGGGTGAAGTTCATTGATGAAAGATGCTGGGTTAAATTCAATTGGCTGAAGGATTGTCCATGACACACGAATCCGATCCGATCGATAAACAACCGCCATCCGATTCTACAACGGATGAAAAATTGACCGATCAATTATCCGACGAATTCACCGCGACCGGGGAGGAGGCGACTGTTCCGCAGGCGGGAGATCATCTGGATGTCGCCTTAGAAGAAGAACAAGTCAAAGACGAAATCGATATTCAAATCGATTTACTGAAGGACCCGGATTGGGTCGTGCGCCGCGAGGCCGCGATCACTCTGGGCGAGATGGGCGATGAACGTTGTGTAGAGCCGTTGGCTCGCGCGCTTCGAGACGGGGACTGGCAAGTTCGAGAGGTTGCGATTGACGGGCTCGGCCAAATCGGATCGCCGGCGGTCGAAACATTGCTGAAACTATTGCGCGATTGGGATGTGCGGAAGTATGCAATTGCGGCTCTTGGAAAGATCCATGATGAACGAGTACTTGAACCCTTAATGGCGCAGCTGCGCAATGACGAATTTAAGGATGATGCGACCGACGCATTAGTTTCATTAGGGGAACCGGCGGTGGCCCACCTTGTTAAAGCGCTCACGGACAAAGATGAACTGATCCGCAAGCAAGCGGTGCTCGGGCTTGGGCGCATCAAGTCTGTAGAGGCGATTTCCCCGCTTATCGAAATGCTGAAAGATAAGGATTGGTTTACAAGACTTACTGCGGCCGCGGCATTAGAAGCGATAGGCGACGAGCGGGGTCGAGAGGCCATCAAGCCTCTTCTGAAAGATAGTGACATGGTAGTTCGGATGCGGATCGAACGTATTCTGGCCAAGTGGAAAAAACAGCCGGCCCATGTGTGATGGCGCTCTATCTATTTGAGCAGTGCATCGAGTTCCTTCTGAATTTCATCAAGTCTTCCTGCCGCTCCTTTTTTCCCTTGCGAAACTTCGAGCCTGACTTGCCGAAGTTTGCTCGCTAGTTCTCTTGTCTGAGCGACCGGATCGACCGATTTGGCTCCTTGGGCCGTGTTTTCCAGCGAATCGATGGCTTCCCCCAATTCTTTGGCGGCGGTGGCGTGATTTCTGTTGACCAGATCGGATTTTGCCTGAACGATTCTGGCTTTGGCGTCAATCAGTCCTTGTCTTCTCCGAAGATCCCGCTCGATTCCCAATGTCGTATCGACGACGTTTCGGGAGAGTTCTTTCACCGTGTGTTCCAAGTCAGCAAGTGGACGCTTACCCCATGCGTATCCTAACGCGAAAGCACCGAGAAGAAGCACGATCATCCCCAAGAACCTGAGCATGCTGTGTCCTAACCTTTACCCTTGCCGGGACGCTTCCCGCTTTTATTTTCCAAGAGTGCAAACACACTTGCCGCCGCCGTGATTCTTACCGCGGCGTCCGTGTCGCGAAGCCCGGTCTTCAGGGAGGAGATGGCGTTTCGCAAACCCGTCCTACCTAAGGCCCGGGCCGCCATTAATCGCGGCAAGGGCTGTTGGTCGCGAAGCAATGAATCAAGCAACGGCAGCACCCTGGGGTTCGACGTAGCGGACAGAGCTTGGGCGATCGCGCCTCTCACGGAAGGATCGGGATGCCGGGCAAGATCGGCTGCGAGCAAGAGCGCGCCGGTGTCGCCTAATCTCAAAAGCCCTTCCACTGCTCCGGCTCGAACCTGTTCAACCGGATCCCTGAGAAGAGGTTGTAAGACCGATCGCGTTTCGGAAACGCCAAGCCGCCCGAGGCTTGTGGCGGCGATCCCCCGCACCCGGGCGTGTTCATCATCGAGTGCATGGGTAAGAGGCGCAACGCCGTCAGGACTGCCAAAATCGCCAAGCGCGCCGGCCGCAAAGGCACGAACCGCCGGGGCCGGATCATACACCGCTTGACTGAGCGTGGCCAAGGTTGGTGGTCGCCGGAGCCGACCTAATACCCCGATAGCGGCCATGCGCACCTCTGGATTAGGCAGTGTCACCGCACTTGTGATATCCGACAGGACGTCCGCTCGTCCCAGTTTATAGAGTCCTGCCAGCGCAATAATGGATTCGGGTCCGTGATCGACACGGGCGATATCCGCCAGCTGTGTCGCGATGCCGGGGGCATTCGCGTCTGCCAGTGCATTGATGGCGGCCATGCGCACGCCCGGCGCTTCATCTCTCAATGCCCGCTTGAGCGCCTCAGATCGGCCTGCCGCTCCCGCTTTTCCTATTCCTTCCGCCGCCCTGGCCCGCACCAGCGCCGAGGAATCCAATAGGCCGTCTTCTAATACCGGGAGAAGTCCCGCGCCCCCGATTTCGGAGAGCGCCGTGTACGCCGCTATACGAATATGTTCCTGAGGATCCCGCACACGACTGACAATTGTGCTGAGCGCCAACTCGCGCAATAGCCCGGGATCATCCGCTTGTCCGACAGGATACAGCCGCATGTAAAGCGCGGCCGCTTCCTCCGGCCGGCCCAGTCGAATCTGGCTTAGGCAGGCCAGGCGCAGCAACTCCTTTCCAGGTTCCTTTTGGTTCGCGGTTTCTTGCTCGAGCTGGCGAACGACCTCGTCGAATCGACCTGCATTAAACGCCTTGGCGGCGGAGGATTCGGCTGCGACAGGGTAAGCAGTTGCTGCTGTCACAGCGCGGGGTGCGAGCAAGAAGCCAAGGAAAATCAGAACCGGTAAGCATCGGGAAAGGCGGACACCAGTGAGTGCAGATTTATAAAGCAACTGTAAGACCGGTTACCAAGCGCTGGGCGTTCGGGTAGTGGCCGGAGCATACATCAAATCCATATACTGCTTGACCATGCGCTTTGTACAGAACTTCGGCGCGACAGTCTTGATGCTTTCCTTGACGATCTGTAACCAGCCCCGCGGGACACCATCCAAGTCACGCTGATAGAACAGAGGAACCACTTCCTGTTCCAGTAAGCGATACAACTGCTCCGCGTCATAGGCGTCCTGTACTTGCGGATCCGTGCCGTCGGCCGACGCTTGGATCGCCCAGCCGTTCGCCCCGTTATAGCCTTCTTGCCACCATCCGTCCAGGACGCTCAGATTGAGGACCCCATTGAGTGCGGCTTTTTGGCCGCTTGTCCCGCTTGCTTCCAGCGGAGCACGGGGCGTGTTGAGCCAGATGTCGACACCCTGCACGAGATATTTCGCCATGTGCATGTCGTAGTCTTCAAGGAAGGCGATCCGCCCTCCTAACGCATGATCGTTGCACACCCTCAATACCTCGTGGATGAAATAGCGACCCGGCTCGTCCGCCGGATGGGCCTTGCCGGCGAATATGATTTGAACTGGACGCCAGTGATTGTGCAACAATCGCTTCAGCCGCTCCAGATCGCGGAACAAAAGTGTAGCGCGCTTGTAAGTTGCAAAGCGGCGCGCGAAGCCGATGGTCAGAGCTTCGGGGTCGAGGAGCGTGCCTCGCGCGAGGACTTGCGAACTCTGCAGCTGACCGTGGATCCAACCTCCTCGTGCTCGTTCGCGAATAAAACTCATCAATTTTCGTTTCACTGTCTGCCGAGTCGCCCACAACTCGGCGTCGGGAATGTCCGTCGCACGTTGCCAGATCGTGGAATCGTCCACACGCTCCGCCCATTCAGGGCTGAGATACCGGCCGAACAGCGCGTTGAGTTCCGGCGCGATCCATGTCGGCGTATGAATTCCATTTGTGAGGCTGCGTATCGGCACCATATCTTCCGGAAGCCCCGGCCATAAATGTTGCCACATGCGTCGGGATACGCGGCCGTGTTCCCGGCTTACGCCGTTTAGATGCGCGGATAAGCGCATGGCCAAGGCCGTCATATTGAACCCATGACCTTTTGATTCCGGAGTTTCGCCCAATTGGAGAAATTCCTCGCGCGAAAGCCCTAATTGATCCCAGTAACGATGGAAATACCGATCCATCAAATGATACGGAAAAATATCATGTCCCGCAGGGACCGGCGTGTGAGTGGTGAAGACGCTGCTCTGTCTGACAAGTTCGTTCGCTTCCGCATGGGTATGGCCCGCCTGGACGTATTCGCGCAGCCGTTCGAGTGTAAGAAACGCGGAATGACCTTCGTTGGAATGCCAGACGGACGGATCGATCCCCATTGCACGCAACACTCGGACTCCTCCGATCCCGAGGAGAATTTCCTGGCAGAGGCGTGTTTCTTGATCGCCCCCGTACAAGCGGGCGGAGAGCGCCCGGTCCTCGGGCGAATTCTCCGGCAGGTCGGTGTCGATTAAATACAGCGACATGCGACCTGCGCGCACTTGCCACACGAGGACGGTGACTTGGCGGTTTCCAATTTCGACTTGAATTGAACAGGAGGTGCCTGCGGGCGTGATCGCTTGATGGATCGGAGATTCCTCTCGGCTGAACGGCGCATAGGCCGCTTCTTGCCAACCTTCGGCCGTCACTCGTTGTTTGAAGTATCCTTGAGGATACATGAATCCCAATCCGACCAAGGGGATCCCAAGATCGCTGGCCTCTTTGCAGTGGTCTCCTGCCAGGATGCCCAACCCTCCGCTGTAAATCGGAATTGAAATATGGAATCCGAACTCCGCTGAGAAATATGCGATCTGCGACTTCGTCAGGGCCGGGAACTGCGTGGCAAACCACGTCTTGGTATCCGTCATATATTCATCGAAGGCTCGCAACACCGCCGAATACTGGCGTACGAAATGGGGATCTTGCGCAAGAATGCTCAACCGCTCGGGCTTGACGTCGGTCAGCAATTTGACCGGGTTATGATAGGTTAAAAACCAGAGGGTCGGATCAATCGTCTCAAAGAGCATGCGCGCGGCGGGTGTCCAACTCCACCAAAGATTATGCGCGACTTCGGCAAGGCGATGCAGACTGCGAGGAAGCTGTTCGGATCCGGGATAAGACTGCCCCTGTTGTTGCACTAACTACACCTCCTCAGTGCGCTGGATTGGTTCCGACGGAGTCGATGCGGCTCAAGCTCTAAGGGAATCTTGAGCATCATGCATGGCCAGTCCTGTGCCAGGTGGCCCATTCCTCGGAAAAAGCTACTGCAGCATAGCGCCCTCCGAGGATTTTCGCCACTCGGTTCATTAGTTTGGTCAATTGCTGGATTTCATCCTGTTTCAGGTCTTGACGGAAGCGGGGATGGAGACCCCAGCGAGTTTCCACTTCCTCCCCATGGACGCTCGACATCACGCTCACGAGTTTGATTTCGCTTCCGGTTCCGGCCCGTTCCGGAGTTCGTCCTGGTTCGGGAGCAGTTGATCCTATCGGGCTGTTATCAGCGGTCTCAGCGGCCGGCCGTCCTTCAAGAATCGCTTGGATGGCCGGAATGGCTGCGCTTACGCAAAGTGTCGCGGCGGACGTCAGCTGCGGATTGCCCGGGACCCCCGCCAATTCGGCAATACGCTCTCCGAAATCTCGGAACATCTCGTTTTTTGATGGACTGTCTTCACTCACCAGGAATCGGTATTGTTCATAGATCTGCCGGCTTTCGGCGACCGCCGTGCCGATGGTCAGCACGATTTCCGTTGGATCGGATCCGGCCTCGAGGGCAGGTTGTAAGACTTGGTTGAGGTGCGCGGTCACACGGTCTTCCAGGCTATCCATGAATTCCGGCTGGTCTTTTATCGGCACGTGCAGGATCGACACGCGGTCTGCCAGATTGAAAAGTATTTTCATGAATTCCAAATAAATGGTCCATTCCTCTTTGCGTTTGAATTTCATCGCGCGCTCGGGCGCACTTCGTTTGACCAGGCTGACCGACTCTCCCGCCACGGACAGTATCAGTTCGGCCAAGTTTTGAAGCGGCTGTGCATATGTGTCTTCTGCGGTTGTCATAGATCCCCTTTCGTGACCGGCATTATATACGAGTCGATTATGGTCCTCCAAGAGTTCGGGTTCCCTTCGGCTTTCATTGCGTGGAGCGCATTGGTATGGTATACAGCGCGGCCGTTTTTTCAGTGTACGCTCAACGATATGAAACGATATGAATAGAGACATCAAGCCCTACATTTTGAAGCAGTCGGTCCATGAGACACCCCGGCGGCTCTCCCTGGATTATGCGGCGGCACTTAATGCTCAGCAGTCGGCCGCCGTTCAAGCGGGCGACGGACCCGCGTTGGTGATCGCTGGAGCCGGCAGCGGAAAAACGAGAACGCTGATCTATCGAGTTGCCTATCTCATTGATTCCGGCATTGACCCGGCCCGGATCCTATTGTTGACCTTTACGCGAAAGGCCGCGCAGGAGATGGTCGAGCGCGCGGGGCTGCTGATCGGCTCGCAGAGTGAGCGAGTCGCAGGGGGTACCTTTCACTCCACAGGGAATATTCTTCTGCGGCGATACGGCCGTTCGGCCGGAATCGACCCCGGGTTCACGATTCTGGATCGCGGGGATGCCGAAGATTTGATCGCATTGACCCGTTCCCAACTCGGTTTGAACGATAAGGAAAAGCGGTTCCCGCGCAAGGGCACCATCGCCGAAATCTATAGTAAATCCGTCAATACTCTACGCAGCCTGGAAGAGATCGTTCTGGAGGAGTTTCCGCATTTCGCAGATCATTTGGAAGACTTGGACAAACTACGGCGGGCGTATGAGCAGGCCAAACGACAGCGCCAGCTGCTCGATTACGACGATCTTCTGGCAAGGTTATGGGAGTTGCTGACGCAGAATGAAGACATCCGGCGCACCATCTCCAGCCAATATCGATACATTCTGGTGGATGAATATCAGGATACGAATCGGTTGCAGGCCGAACTGATCCGGCGGCTGGCGGCGACGCACGACAATGTCATGGTCGTCGGCGACGACTCGCAATCGATTTACGCGTTTCGCGGGGCCACCTTTCGGAACATCATGGAGTTTCCGGCGTTGTTTCCCGGCGCCACCGTCTATAAATTGGAAGAGAATTATCGCAGCACGCAGCCGATTTTGAATCTCGCGAATGAAATCATCGCGGCCGCCTCGGAAAAATACACCAAACAGCTCTTTACAAGAAAGTTGGACGGTCCGCTGCCTTCGTTGGTGGAAGCGGCAGGGGAAAACGCACAATCGAGGTTTGTCGCGCAAAAGATCTTCGAACTTCGCGAGGAGGGTGTTCCGCTTGCTGAAATCGCGGTTCTGTTTCGATCCAGTTTTCATTCTTTTGATCTGGAGATTGAGCTGTCTCGGCGAGGGCTGCCTTTTGTAAAGCGCGGAGGCATCAAATTCATTGAGGCCGCGCACGTCAAGGATCTGCTGGCCTATCTGCGGGTGGTTCATAATCCACAGGATGCCGTCAGCTGGCATCGTGTTCTCATGTTGGTTGAAGGAGTGGGCCCGAAGAAGGCGCAGGATTTCCTGGCCGCATTGTTGAAGACGGACCGGCCTGGACAGATCCTCGGTGCCGCCGGCGGCCGGTCGGGTATGGGGCTCAGAATGTTAGGCGCGGCGCTGGACCGACTCTCGCAGGATCGCGAGGGGAATCCCGCCGCCTTGGTCGATCTGGCATACGAATATTATTTGCCGATTCTCAAGGATCAGCACGATGACTACCCCCGGCGCATTCGCGATCTTGAACATCTCCATACGATGGCGGCGAACTATGCCGACCTCGCGGAATTTCTCAGTGACCTGGCTCTCGAACCGCCTGACGGCAGTGTGAGCAATGTGGAAGCTTCCGATCGGGACGATGAGCAATTGATTCTCTCGACGATTCACTCGGCCAAAGGCCTGGAATGGCAGTGTGTCTTTGTCATTTGGGCTCTCGATGGGAAATTCCCCTCCATGTATTCCTTTGGGACTGATGAGGGGCTGGAAGAAGAGCGGCGGCTCTTCTATGTCGCCGTTACCCGGGCCAAACGGCATTTGTATGTCACGTATCCGATCAATGTGTTCGACAAGAGTTCCGGGATGCTGCTGGCAAAGCCTACCCGTTTTCTCGATCACATCCCTCCCCGGTACATGGAAGCATTGGCACTGATCGAAGAGGGGCGGGGTTATGAATGGGGCGTCGATCACGATCGATATGGCTGATGTACGGTCTCATCATACGGAACCAAACAGGCTCGCTTCGTCGGGTGAAGCGGCAGGTCTCCGGGCTGCCGTGGTTCTTCGTGGAGCGACCGGTTGGTTGATAGGACCTCTGTTTATGGTCGCCTGTTGTCTGGTGTCGCCGGCGCAAAGCCAGGTGGTCGTGAATCCGGCGCTGCTGTGGCGGAATTTGCTGGCGGACGCCGCGGGGCTCAAGCTCCCTGTTAAATTTCTGGAGGAAATCCCGGCAGGCTTCGTGCAATTTGAATTCGATGACTTACGTACATTTGCCGCCGAGTACCATCCTGCAGATCACCGGATGATTCTTAATCGGGCGCTGTCATTCAATCGCGCAGGCGGCACACTACGTCCCCTCCGGCAATTGACGCACAAAGATCTCCAAACTCTGTACCATGAATTATTTCACGCCTATATGGATTACCTCACCGTGGAATCCCGGCGGTTGGACAGTGGCGGGGCTTCGTCCGAGTCTCTCATGGGATTTGCGCGGGATCAGCAGCATTGTCGATACGAACACGTACTTATCACGCCCATTCCCCAAAGAAAAAATCAAACCGAGGAACGCTTTTTGAGTGAGGAGGAGTCCTGGGAACTCCTCAATGAAACATGGGCCGTCTTTGTCGGGTGGGCCATCTGGACTCAACTGGAAGTTGCCCACTCTAAACAGAAACAGCCGATTGATTCACCTGCCGGCACTCGCGAGTGGATTGAGAGGCTCCGCAAGGCGGACAATGGGGGTGATTTCCGCGGCTACTATGAGCCTCAAGATACTACAGAAAAGGCGATCTCTCAGAAGCGTTTTATGGCCCCGGCCTTTCGTATCTCGCCTCCGGAAGTGCGAATGTTGATGGAAAAGGTGCTTGGAGGCGCTGCGGACCGTATTGATCGCTCGGTCCGCCTGTTGGAGAAGGGGGCCGATGAAATGCCGCTTCGCCTGTGCGCGCCTTCGGATGCTCACTAAGGGGCCGGGGGTTCTTTCGCGATTTATCCCCTTGACATCGAGAAACTTCGCTAATAGAATCGGATGCTTTCGATTCCGGGCCAATCTTCATCATCTTCAGCAAGCCAGCCATCAATTACCTGCTGGGGTGCTGTGCATGGCGTGACCTTCTCATTCTCGACGAGGAGAATGGAGGCCGCTTGTGTTTTCGATTTGCCTGCAGGGTTGAAATTCCATTGTGGTCTGAAATGAAGGGCGGACGGGCAGGTACCCAAGTGGACAAAGGGGGCAGACTGTAAATCTGCTGCCTGATGGCTTCCAAGGTTCGAACCCTTGCCTGCCCACCAGCCGAGCTTGCTCAACCGGGGCGATCATCATTAGTCCTGGCGCGACGGGACAGACGTCTTAGGTTTGATGCTTGATTTTAGAAAGTTGTTTGACCGGATCCGTTCAATTTGTTCATGGGTCACCGCAGTGAGGTCTTGGAAGTGGTCTAATAATGCCGGCGTTGGTGGCTTGGACGGATGGGTGCCATCGGGCCTGACTTTTCGCACGTTACCGTTTTTTATGAGTTGAGCGGGGCGGGATCGGCAAAGTGGTAGTGGGCGGGCGTAGCTCAGTGGTAGAGTTCCAGCCTTCCAAGCTGGCTGTCGTGGGTTCAAATCCCATCGCCCGCTCCATACCGTGCTGGACCCTACCGAAAGTCAGTATGATGGGCGACCGGGGAATCGCCGCAAATTTTGTGGACTTTCATCCGGGGGAATTGGTGATTGTGAGATCTCGTGATTTGGTGAGTTGGGTATTGTAGTTCAGGTGAGGATGAGTCCGAAAAATCACCCGATCACTACATCGCCAAATGAGCAATTTTTGAGGCCCACGTAGCTCAGTTGGTAGAGCACGTCCTTGGTAAGGACGAGGTCACGCGTTCGATCCGCGTCGTGGGCTCCATCCAGAGTGAGTTTGAGCCGGAGCGTGTGCAATCATGCGCGACGGGATATGGCCTTAAGTGGAATGGTTCGACCAATCGAGGGAGTGACGTATGGCGAAGGCGAAATTTGAGCGGCGGAAGCCCCATGTGAACATCGGGACGATTGGGCATGTGGACCATGGGAAGACGACGCTGACGAGCGCGTTGACGAAGATCTGTGCGGAGCGGGGGATGGCGAAGTTTGTGAGTTACGACGAGGTGGCGAAGGCGTCGGAGAGCCAGGGGCGCCGGGACGCGACGAAGATCATGACGATCGCGATCAGCCACGTGGAGTATGAGACGGACCAGCGGCACTATGCGCATGTGGATTGTCCGGGCCACGCGGATTATGTGAAGAACATGATCACGGGGGCGGCGCAGATGGACGGGGCGATTCTGGTGGTGAGTGCGGCGGACGGGCCGATGCCGCAGACGCGGGAACATATTTTGTTGGCGCGCCAGGTGGGGGTGCCCTACATCGTGGTGTTTTTGAATAAGGCGGACAAGGTAGATGACAAGGAGCTCTTGGATTTGGTGGAGTTGGAAGTGCGGGAATTGCTCACCAAGTATGAGTTTCCGGGGGAGAAGATTCCGATCATCCAGGGGTCGGCGCTCAAGGCGATGGAGGGGGATCAGGGGCCCTTGGGGGTGCCGTCGATCTTGAAGTTGTTGGAGGCGATCGACAGTTACATTCCGACGCCGGCGCGGGCGATCGACAAGCCGTTTATCATGCCGATCGAGGATGTCTTTACGATCAGCGGCCGGGGGACGGTGGTGACGGGGCGGTGCGAGCGGGGCGTCGTGAAGGTGGGCGATGAGATTGAGATTGTGGGGTTGAAGCCGACGCAGAGCACGGTGGTGACGGGGGTGGAGATGTTCCGCAAGGTGCTCGATGAGGGGCAGGCGGGGGACAACATCGGGGTGCTGTTGCGGGGGACGAAGAAAGAGGACGTGGAGCGGGGGATGGTGCTGGCGAAGCCGAAGAGCATCACGCCGCATACGAAGTTCAAGGCGGAGATCTATGTGTTGACGAAGGAAGAGGGCGGGCGGCACACGCCGTTTTTCAACGGGTATCGGCCGCAGTTCTATTTCCGGACGACGGATGTGACGGGGGTGGTGCAGTTGAATCCGGGGGTGGAGATGGTGATGCCGGGGGACAATGTGACGGTGACGGCGGAGTTGATCAGCCCGATTGCCATGGACCAGGGGTTGCGCTTCGCGGTGCGCGAGGGCGGCAAGACCGTCGGCTCCGGCGTCGTCACGGAAATCTTGGCGTAATTATGGGGAGCGTGAGGGGTAAGGGGTGAGGTGTGAGAGGATGGCGGGAGGAGTCAAGCCATCTGCTTCACGCCTCACGCTTCACGCCTCACGAATAGAAAATGCGTGACATTATTGACTTGGCCTGTACGGCTTGCAAGCAGCGGAACTACTCGACACGGAAGAATAAAAAGAATGATCCGGATCGATTGGAGCGGAATAAGTTCTGTCGATTTTGTCGGAAACACACGCCGCACAAAGAGGTGAAATAACTCAGGCGTGAAGCGTCAGGCGTAAGGGGATTTCCTCTTCACGGTTCACGCCTCATCCCTCACGAGCTGTGCAGGGGCATGGTGTTCAACGGCTAGCATGTCGGTCTCCAAAACCGAAGGTCCGGGTTCGATTCCTGGTGCCCCTGCCAAACAGAGCGTACTCATGTTGCCGGTTGCACTGCCAGCCGCAGGGCGGCCGGAATCATTCGGCTGGTTGAATTAGCGAGGGAGACATGTTTCAGCGGTTTGTTGCGTCGGTTCGAGAATTTATCGACGGTGTCCGAAGCGAGCTCAGGAAGGTTTCTTTCCCCTCGAAGGGCGAAACGCTCGGGGCGACCACCGTGGTCATTGTGTTTTGTGTGCTCATGTCGCTCTATTTATCGGTGGTGGACTCGTTCCTTGGTTGGCTGATGCGGAAGGTAATCTAAGCATGAGGCCGGACATTTCAGTGAAGAGGAGATGATGGGGAATAAGAATTGGTATGTCATTCATACCTATGCCGGCTTCGAGGGGCGGGTCAAGACGAGTCTTCTCGAACGAGCCAATCAAATGGGGCTTGTGGAAAAACTAGGTCAGGTTCTGGTGCCGACCGAGGATGTGATTGAAATCAAGGATGGAAAGCGTCGGACCTCTCGAAGAAAGTTCTTTCCCGGATATGTGTTGGTAGAGCTGGAGACGCCGTTGGCTGATGAGACCTTGCAGATGATTAAGGAGACGCCGAAAGTCACCGGGTTCGTCGGCGGCGGCGCGCTGCCGACCCCATTGTCATCCGACGAGGTGGATTCTTTGCTTAAGCAGGTGGATGCGGGCGCCGCCGGCCCGCGGGAGCAGATCCGCTTTATCAAGGGAGACAATGTGCGGATCGTGGACGGTCCGTTTCTCGGTTTTAACGGGGTGGTCGACGAGGTCGACGGGGACCATAGCCGGGTGAAAGTTTTCGTCAGCATTTTCGGGCGATCGACGCCGGTGGAATTGGGTTTCTTGCAGGTGGAACGCATTTAAACAGTTCTGGGTTTGGAGTTATGAGTTGTGAGTTGTCAGGATTGAAGCTCAGAACTCATAACTCGGCGCTCAGAATTCTACGCAAGGAGTAGTCATGGCAAAGGAAGTATCGGCGCAAATTAAACTCCAGATCCCCGCCGGGAAAGCCAATCCGGCGCCACCGGTCGGGCCGTCTTTGGGCCAGCACGGGGTCAATATTATGGAATTTTGCAAGCAATTTAATGCCAAGACCCAGAAGGAAGGGGACAGCATTATTCCCGTCGTCATTACGGTGTACAAGGATCGAAGTTTTACCTTCATTCTCAAGACGCCGCCGGCATCGGATCTTCTCAAGAAAGCCGCCGGCATCATCAAGGGATCGGGAATTCCGCATAAAGACAAGGTTGGTAAGGTGTCGGAGGCCCAGATCCGAGAGATCGCCCAGAAAAAGATGTCGGATTTGAATGCCGCGGACTTGGAAGGCGCCATCAAGATCATAGCGGGAACCGCGCGAAGCATGGGGATCGCCGTTCAGTAGAATCGTTTGTCGTGGTGTGCCGTAACCGTAAGGAGTCGGTATGGGAAAGAAAATGACAGCGGCGGCGGAGAAGGTCGAACCAAGGCTGTATCCGCTGCAGGAAGCCGTGGATCTGGTGAAGAAGGCGGCCTATGCGAAGTTTGACGAATCCGTGGATCTGGCGATTCGATTGGGCATTGACCCCAAGCGGTCGGATCAGATGGTCCGTGGCACGACCGCGCTGCCACACGGCACCGGAAAGAAGCTTCGGGTGTTGGTCTTTGCAAAGGGTGAGAAGGAACAGGAGGCGCGGCAGGCCGGGGCGGATTTTGTCGGAGCCGACGACCTCATGGAGAAAATCAAGGGCGGCTGGATGGAGTTTGATTGCGCGATCTCCACGCCGGATTTGATGGCATCGGTCGGAAAGTTAGGCAAGGTCTTGGGGCCGCGCGGTCTCATGCCGAATCCGAAGACCGGTACGGTCACATTCGAGGTTGGGAAGGCGGTCGGCGAAATACGCAGGGGGCGCGTGGAGTTCAAAGTTGAAAAAGCCGGAATCGTGCAGGTGCCGGTCGGCAAGGTCTCCTTCGATGCCCAGAAGCTCTATGACAATGCTCAGGCGGTGCTGGAATCCGTCATTAAAGCCAAGCCGGCGTCATGCAAGGGGCGTTATTTGAAGAGCGCGACGATCTCCAGCACTATGGGGCCGGGCGTGAAATTGGATACGGTGGCCTTATCGAAGATGTGGAGTTGACGCTTCTGTCAGGAAGGGAACGGGTATGAAAAAAGAAGACAAGGCGACGGCTGTCGCCGAGTTTGCCGAGAAGTTCAGCCGGGCCAGGCTTGCGATTTTGATGGAATCGGCGGGGCTGCCCGTGAGTCATGTGACAGAGCTGCGAAAGCAGCTGCGCGCGGCGAACGCCGAGTATAAGGTTATGAAAAATACGCTGGCGGCGCGCGCGGCCGACGGCACGACGCTGGCGGGCATCAAAGCTCACTTTAAGGGTCCGCTCGGTGTGGTGATCGGGTATGACGACCCGGTGCTGCCGACCAAGGTGCTGCGCGACTTCATTGCGGCCGAGAAGCGCGAAGAGAAGATCAAGATCACCGTCGGGGTATTGGAAGGCAAGGTTGTGCAGGCGTCCGATATCGCCGCGGTGGCAAAATTGCCCAAAAAGGAAGTGCTCATCGCCATGCTTCTGTCGGCGATGCAGGGACCCGCACGCGGCCTCGTGTATGTGTTAAGCGGAGTGCTCAGTAAGTTCGTGAGAATCATTGCGGCTATTCAAGACAAAAAGAAAGGGGAGGGCGACATGCCGGCAACAGAGGGAAAGCTTTCGCAGGACGAATTGATCAAGGCGATCGAGGGAATGAGCGTATTGGAATTGTCCGAGCTGGTAAAGGGCCTGGAGACGCGATTCGGGGTGACCGCGGCGGCGCCGGTGGCCGTGGCGGCGGCGCCGGCAGGCGGCGGGGCGGCGGCGCCGGCCGAGGAAAAGACGGCGTTTGACGTCGTGTTGGCCAGCGCGGCGGCCGACAAGAAGATCCAAGTCATCAAGGTGGTGCGTGAATTGACCAGCTTGGGCTTGAAGGAGGCGAAGGACCTTGTGGAAGGCGCGCCGAAGCCGGTCAAGACGGGCGTGACCAAGGAAGAAGCGGACGCCATGAAGAAGAAGTTGGAAGACGGCGGCGCCAAAGTGGAAATCAAGTAAGCGACAAGTGGGTGTCTGCGGCCGGCCTCTGCCGGCTTGTTCGGTCGTGCCTTGCGTTAACCCATGAGCCTGGAGGGCTGGCGGATGTCGGAATCATCAATCGGTGAGTTGGCTGAACGGAAAGATTTTTCTCGTATCCGGACGAGTATCGACATTCCGGATCTCATCGAAATTCAGAAACGTTCCTACGAAGAGTTCCTCCAAATGGAAGGGGACCCGGAGCGGCGCAAGGATCAGGGCCTTCAAGCCGCCTTGGCCAGTGTGTTTCCCATTGCAGACTACAACAACACGGCCGCGCTCGAGTTCTCGAATTACTCCTTGGGTACGCCCAAATACGACGAGCGAGAATGCCTCGAGCAAGGCATGACGTTCGCCGTCCCGCTCAAGCTGCGGGTCAGGCTGATCGTGTTCGATAAGGAAGACAAGGGGCCGAAAAAGAAGGTGCTCGATGTCCGCGAGCAGGAAGTTTACGTGGGCGAGCTGCCGCTCATGACCGAGCGCGGCACGTTCATCATCAACGGGACTGAGCGGGTCGTGGTGAGCCAGTTGCATCGGTCGCCCGGCGCGTCGTTTACGCATGATAAGGGCCGAACTCATGCGAGCGGAAAGGTGCTGTATTCGGCGCGAATCATTCCGTATCGCGGTTCCTGGCTCGATTTCGAATTCGACGCGCGGGATATTCTTTATGTCCGGATTGATCGCCGGAGAAAAATGCCGGCCACCATTTTGCTCAAGGCGTTCGGTTATTCCAGCGACGATCTGTTGCGGATGTATTACCCGGTGGAAGAGATCCGTGTCTCGAAGGGAAAACTGTTCCGGAAACTTGATCCGGAAATCCACCATGGGTTGCGGAGCTCGGCGGAAGTTACGGAAAAGGGCGGAAAGGAAGCCATTGTCAAGGAAGGCGCCAAGCTGACCAGGGCGCTCATCGCTCGTCTGAAGGCGGCCGGAATTAAGGAAATTCCTGTGAATCCGCAGGAGTTGGTCGGCCGCGCCGTCCTGACCGAACTGCAGGATTCCGCCAAGAAGCAGGCGATCGCGGAGAGAAATCAGCGCCTCACCGACGACATCCTTGAAAAGATTCTCGAGAGCGATATTGAGGAGTTCAAGGTTATTTATCTCGACGCCGGGACGGCGACGCCCGTCATTCTCGATACGCTGGAGATGGAGCGGACGGGATCGAAGGAAGAGGCGATGGTGGAAATCTACCGGCGCTTGCGGCCCGGAGAGACGCCATCGGTTGAAACGGCCAAGGCGCTGTTCGACAATCTCTTCCTCAGCGCCAAGCGGTACGATCTGTCGCCGGTCGGACGCCTCAAGCTCAACAAAAAGTTGGGTCTCGACCATCCTCTTGAGCAGCGGACCTTGACCGCCCAGGATATCGTCGAAGTGGTTCGCTATCTGGTGAATCTGAAGATCGGTAAGGGCGAAATTGACGATATCGACCATTTGGGAAATCGCCGAGTCCGGTCGGTAGGCGAGTTGCTGGAAAATCAGTTCCGTCTGGGACTGGTTCGGATGGAGCGCAGCATCAAAGAGCGGATGAATCTGCTGGATATGGAGACCGTGCTGCCTCACGATCTCATCAATGCCAAGCCGGTCGTGGCCGCGGTCAAAGAATTTTTCAGCAGCAGCCAATTGTCCCAGTTCATGGACCAGACCAATCCATTGGCGGAGATCACGCATAAGCGCCGGTTGTCCGCGTTGGGACCGGGCGGGTTGACGAGAGAGCGAGCCGGGTTCGAAGTCCGCGACGTCCATCCGTCTCATTACAGCCGCATCTGTCCCATTGAAACGCCGGAAGGTCCCAACATCGGGTTGATCACGTCGCTGGCTACTTATGCCCGTATCAACGAGTTCGGCTTTATTGAGGCGCCGTATCGCAAGGTCGTGAAAGGGCGGGTCACGGACGAGATCGAATACCTATCGGCCATCGAAGGAGACAAGTATCTCATCGCCCAGGCGAACTCAAAGGTCGATGGAGCGGGCAAGCTGGTGTCGGAAACGGTCTCGGCGCGCTACGGCGGGGATTTCATCACGGCGGCGCCGGACAAGGTCGAATATATGGACGTATCCCCTAAACAAGTCGTCAGTGTCGCGACCGCATTGGTCCCTTTCTTGGAGCATGACGACGCGAACCGTGCGTTGATGGGCTCGAACATGCAACGGCAAGCCGTGCCGTTGATCAAATCTGAATCGCCGCTCGTAGGCACCGGCATGGAAGCCGTCGTGGCTCGGGATTCCGGGTATGTCGTGCAATCCAGGCGCGCCGGGGTGGTCGAGAGCGTCGATGCCACCCGTATCGTCGTGCGCGCGGATTTGAGCAAGGACGGCCGGAAGCGAAACGATTCCGGTCTGGACGTCTACGATTTGATCAAATTTCAGCGCTCCAATCAAAACACCTGTATCACACAAACGCCGGTCGTTCGGATCGGAGAGCCCGTAAAGAAGGGCCAGGTGCTTGCGGACGGGCCGGCCATCGATCACGGGGAATTGGCGTTGGGTAAAAATGTCCTCGTCGCATTTATGCCGTGGGGCGGATACAACTTCGAAGACGCGATCCTATTGAGCGAAAAACTGGTGCGCGAAGACGCGTTTACGTCCATCCATATCGAAGAGTTCGAGGTGGAGGCGCGGGATACCAAGTTGGGGAAGGAAGAAATTACAAGGGATATTCCGAACGTCGGCGAAGAAGCGCTGCGGGATCTTGACGAAAGCGGCATCATTCGCATCGGCGCCGAAGTCAAGCCCGGCGACATTCTGGTTGGAAAGGTGACGCCGAAGGGCGAGACCCAGCTGACGCCGGAAGAAAAGTTATTGCGCGCCATTTTTGGAGAGAAGGCGGGCGATGTGAAGGATACCTCGCTGACGGTTCCTCCCGGCGTGGAAGGCATCGTTGTCGATGTGAAGATTTTCTCGCGCAAGGGCATGGACAAGGACGAACGGTCCAAGAGCATCGAGAGCGAAGATCATATGAAGCTGCAGCGGGATCATCAGGAAGAGCTGCGGATCATCGAAGACGAGAAAACCAAGAAAGTGCGGAAACTGCTTCTTGGGAAAGTGGTCGGCCGCGATCTCATGGATCCGGAAACGGGCGATGTGATCTTGAAGAAGAAGGGTAAGCTTACCGCCGAGATTCTCAAGCGGCTGCCCGACGACATGGTGCGGCACATCATTTTGAGCGATCCCGACGAGCAAAAAGAGCTCGAAGATGTGGAGCGGCGGGCCAAAGAGCAAATCGAGATCCTTCAGACCCTGTATGATGAAAAGGTCGGCCGTCTGAAGCGGGGCGATGAATTGCCGCCTGGAGTCATCAAGCTGGTGAAGGTCTATATCGCCATGAAGCGAAAGATCCAGGTCGGCGATAAGATGGCCGGGCGGCATGGAAATAAAGGGGTTGTGTCCCGCGTATTGCCCGAAGAGGATATGCCGTATTTGCCGGATGGAACACCGGTCGAAATCGTGCTGAATCCGCTCGGCGTGCCGTCCCGTATGAACGTGGGACAGATTCTGGAGACGCATCTCGGATGGGCCGCCAGGGCTCTCGGCATCAAAGTAGCCAGTCCCGTCTTTGACGGAGCTTCGGAGAAAGAGATCAAAGAACTCTTGCAGAAAGCGAAGATCTCCGCCAGCGGGCAGACGGATCTTGTGGACGGCCGAACAGGGGAATCCTTCGGAAGCCCCGTCACGGTCGGCTACATGTACGTCTTGAAGTTGCATCACCTGGTGGACGACAAGATCCATGCGCGTTCGATCGGCCCCTACTCGCTTGTGACTCAGCAGCCGCTGGGCGGTAAGGCTCAATTCGGCGGGCAGCGCCTGGGAGAAATGGAAGTCTGGGCGTTGCAAGCCTACGGGGCCGCGTCCACGCTGCAGGAGTTTCTCACGGTGAAATCCGATGACGTACCCGGGCGTTCGCGCATGTATGAAGCGATCGTGAAAGGCGAACCATACCTGGAACCGGGGTTGCCGGAATCGTTCAACGTGCTCGTGAAAGAATTGCAGAGTTTGGGTCTCGACGTCGAATTGGTCAAGTCGAAAGACTAACCGCAGGCTGGGATCGCCGCTCCGGTCATCCCAGCATCACGGGAGGAGTAAACCTTGGAAGGCGTATACACATTGTTCGAGAAGCCGCGTGATTCGGTGTCGTTTGACTCGATGCGGATTCGAATCGCATCACCGGAAAAAATTCGTTCGTGGTCCTACGGCGAGGTCAAAAAGCCGGAAACGATCAACTATCGCTCGTTCAAACCGGAGAAGGACGGCTTATTTTGCGCCAAAATCTTCGGTCCCATCAAGGACTGGGAGTGCAATTGCGGCAAGTATAAGCGCATGAAGCATCGCGGCATCGTGTGCGACAAATGCGGCGTCGAAGTGATTCAATCCAAGGTCCGCCGCGAACGGATGGGGCATATCGAGTTGGCCGCTCCGGTGGCGCACATCTGGTTTCTGAAAGGCGTGCCGAGCCGGATCGGGACCTTGCTCGACATGAGCCTGAAGCAGTTGGAAAAAATTCTCTATTTCGAAAGCTATGTCATGGTCGATCCCGGCTCGACCAATATGAGCGAGCAGGAATTGGTATCGGAAGAGAAGCTGCGGTCCTTGCAATCGGAGTATGGGTCCGGTTCGTTCAAAGTCGGGATCGGAGCCGAAGCGATTCGAGAGTTGCTCCGGAAAAAGGACATCAACGTGCTCTGGGAAGAACTGCACGTGAAGGCGAAAGCCTCCACCTCGGCCGCGCAGAAAAAGAAATATGCCAAGCGGCTCAAGGTCATCGAGGCGTTCCGCCGGTCCGGCAACAAGCCGGAATGGATGATCATGGATGTCATCCCCGTGCTGCCGCCCGAGCTTCGGCCGCTTGTACCGTTGGACGGCGGTCGGTTCGCCACCTCGGACCTGAACGATCTCTATCGGCGGGTCATCAACCGGAACAACCGTCTCAAGCGTCTGATCGAGCTTAAGGCCCCCGGCGTCATTATTCGAAACGAGATGAGGATGCTCCAGGAGGCCGTGGATGCGCTGTTCGACAACGGACGGCGCGGCCGCGCGATTCGTGGGCCCAACAAGCGTCCGCTCAAATCACTGAGCGATATGCTCAAGGGCAAGCAAGGCCGATTCCGGCAGAATCTTCTCGGCAAGCGTGTGGACTATTCGGGTCGAACCGTCATCGTGGTCGGTCCGGAATTGCGGCTGCACCAGTGCGGGCTGCCGAAGAAGATGGCGCTGGAGCTGTTCAAGCCCTTTATTTTTCACAAGCTGGAAGAGCGCGGCGCCGCGACGACAATCAAGAGCGCCAAGCGATTGGTCGAAAAGGAGCGTCCCGAAGTCTGGGACGTGCTCGACGAAGTCATTCGTGAGCATCCGGTATTGTTGAACCGCGCGCCGACGCTGCACCGGCTCGGCATTCAGGCCTTTGATCCCGTGCTTGTCGAAGGAAAGGCCATCCGGCTGCATCCCCTGGTGTGCGCGGCGTTTAACGCCGACTTCGACGGCGACCAGATGGCGGTTCACGTGCCGCTATCCGTGGAAGCGCAGATCGAGGCCAGGGTGCTGATGATGTCGATCAATAATATTCTCTCGCCCGCCAACGGGAAGCCGATTTCCGTCCCGTCCCAGGACATGGTGCTGGGATGCTACTGGCTGACCAAGGAGCGAGTGGGCGTCAAGGGCGAGGGGAAAGTGTTCGGGTCGCCGGAGGAAGTGCGGATCGCCTATGATGCCGGCGAAATCGCCGAACATGCTCGCATCAAGGTCCGCATCAACGGGTCTCTTCTCCAGGCCACGACGGGACGGGTTTTGCTGGCGGAGATCCTGCCGCCCAGCATTCCGTTCGCCGATGCCAACAAATTGATGACCAAGAAGGAAATGACGAAGTTGATCGACGCGGTGTATCGTCAGGCAGGACACCGCGAAACGGTCACCTTCCTGGATAAGATTAAGAACCTCGGCTTCCAGTATGCGACCAGAGCGGGCATGTCGATTTGCATCGATAACATGCATATTCCGACGCGCAAAGAAGACCTGATCGGGAAGGCGCAACGCGAAGTGAACGAGATCGAAAAGCAGTATGCCGAAGGGCTCATCACGAACGGCGAGCGCTACAACAAGGTCATCGACATCTGGGCCCATGTCACCGAACAAGTGGCCAATGAAATGATGAAGGAGTTGGGAGCCGGAGGCGATCCGGCGAAACTGGAATCCTTCAACCCGATTTTCATGATGGCTGACAGCGGCGCGCGAGGAAGCTCGCAGCAGATCCGGCAGTTGGGCGGCATGCGCGGTCTCATGGCAAAGCCGTCGGGGGAAATTATCGAGACCCCGATCACCGCTAATTTCCGCGAAGGGCTGACCGTGTTGCAGTATTTCATCTCGACGCACGGAGCACGTAAAGGTCTGGCGGATACGGCTTTAAAGACGGCGAACTCGGGTTATCTGACCCGCCGGCTCGTGGACATTGCTCAGGATGTCATTGTGAGCGAAGAGGACTGCGGCACGACCGACGGCATCGTGGTCAGCGCCTTGGTCGAAGGCGGAGAAATCATTCAGCCGCTTGAAGAGCGCGTCTTGGGGCGCCTGGCGGCCGAAGACATTCGCGATCCGGTCACCGGGGAAGTGATCGTGTCGTTCAATGAGGAGATTGACGAAGAGCAGGCGCGGGCAGTGGTTGAGGCCGGTGTTGATCGTGTGAAGATTCGCTCGGTCTTGACGTGCCAATCACGCCGCGGCGTCTGCCGCTTGTGTTATGGCCGTGATCTGGCCCGCGGGCGGTTGGTGGAAAGGGGCGAGCCGGTTGGCGTCATCGCGGCTCAATCAATCGGCGAGCCCGGTACCCAGCTGACGATGCGGACGTTCCACATCGGAGGAACGGCGAGCAAGGTGGTCGAACAGACCGTGTTGGAAGCCAAGCACGCCGGACACATGAAGTTCATGAGTTTCGACGCGAAGAAAAACGCCGACCTCCATAATGCCGGGATAGCCGTCCGTAACAAAGAGGGCGAATGGGTCGTCATGAACCGCAATGCCAAGATTGCCATCGTGGACGATACCGGGCGTGAGCGTGAGAAATATCCCGTGATGTACGGAGCCAAAATCAAGATCAAGGACGGCGATCGGGTGGAAGTCGGGCAAAAGTTGGTCGAGTGGGATCCCTACTCCCTGACGATCTTGACGGAAGTCGGCGGAAAGGTCGCCTATGGCGATATCCTTGAAGGCGTCACGATGAAGGAAGAGTTCGATGAAGTTACCGGACTCTCGCGCAAGGTTGTGATTGAACAGTCCGGCGCCACGCTCCGGCCGCGTGTCTCTATCAAGGATGAGAGCGGGAAGACGGCAAAAATCACCGGCAGCACCGCGACCGTTGCACGGTATCTGTTGCCGGTCGGCGCACACATACTCGTTGAAAAGGGCGCGATGGTCCATTCCGGCGACGTACTGGCGAAGATTCCTCGTGAAACGACCAAGACCAAAGATATCACCGGCGGTCTGCCGCGGGTAGCCGAGCTCTTTGAAGCTCGGAAGCCGAAAGAGCAAGCCGTGATCAGCGAAATCGACGGCGAGGTGGCGTACGGCGGTTTCGTCAAAGGCATGCGAAAAGTCATGGTCGATAACAAGATGGGTGACGTGAAGGAATATTTTATCCCTAAAGGCAAGCACGTCAACGTGCACGAGGGCGACTGGGTTCGCGCGGGAGAGCCACTCATGGACGGTTCGGCCAATCCGCATGACATTCTTGATGTCCTGGGGCCGAAGGAGTTGCAGAAGTATCTCGTGGATGAGGTACAGGATGTGTATCGACTGCAGGGCGTGTCGATCAACGATAAGCACATCGAGATCATTGTCAGGCAAATGTTGAGAAAAGTGCGTATTGAAGACCCGGGCGACACCGAGTTCTTGCCCGGCAGCCAAGTCAGCAAATGGGCCTTCGAAGAAGAAAACGCTCGTGTGTTGGAGAAGGACGGCAAGCCGGCGCTCGGCAAGCCCGTGCTACTGGGCATCACCAAGGCCGCGTTGACCACGGACAGCTTCATCTCGGCCGCATCGTTCCAGGAGACGACTCGAGTGCTGACCGAAGCGGCGATCAATGGGCGGGAAGATGATCTTCTGGGCCTGAAGGAGAATGTGATTGTGGGCCGATTGATTCCGGCTGGGACGGGATTCGAAGAATACCGAGATACATTCGTCGTCAGTTCGAAGCCTGAAACCGCCGTGGAGCACGCTTCCCAGCAGCCGGTCGCGGTGGGCCAAGCGGGAGAAGAAGCTTCCTCCGGTGAGGAAGCGGGAAACTAGCGGTGTCGTGTCAATAAAGACTTGACAGGACACCGCGGCATCCCTATAATCCGACGGCTTTGCTTGGGAATTCACGACGATCTCGTCGCTTTTCAGAAAGAGAAACTGTTCATGCCGACTATTAATCAATTGGTGCGCAAAGGGCGTACGCTTGTTAAATCGAAAACGAAAAGCCCTGCGCTGAAACGGTGCCCGCAAAAGCGCGGCGTCTGTCTTCGCGTCTACACGACCACCCCTAAAAAGCCGAACTCGGCGCTGAGAAAAGTCGCGCGGGTTCGCTTGACGAATGGGATTGAAGTTACTACGTATATTCCTGGCGTCGGCCATAACCTTCAAGAGCATTCCATCGTGTTGGTCCGCGGGGGAAGAGTGAAGGACCTGCCTGGCGTTCGGTATCACATCGTGCGGGGGTCGCTTGATGCGGTGGGCGTGGCGGATCGGAAGCAGGGCCGATCTAAGTATGGCGCCAAGCGACCCAAGTAAGTTCGTTTCGGACCGTTCGATCGAATCGTTAAGCGGCAAGACATTACTCAACATAGCAACCAGCATATTGGAGCACCATGCCTCGGGGCAGATTTTTTGGACATCGTGAAGCGCTGCCGGATACCAAGTATCGCGATAAGCTGATTGGAAAGTTTTTGAACATCCTGATGGAGGATGGAAAGCGGAGCACGGCCGAGCGGATCTGTTATGGAGCGTTTGATCTGATTCAGGAGAAGACCGGCGGCGGTGATCCGATGAAAATTTTCCGAGCCGCGATCGATAACGTCAAGCCTGTCGTTGAGGTGAAGTCCAGGCGGGTCGGCGGGGCTTCCTATCAGGTGCCGGTGGAGATACGTCCGAGCCGCCGGATCTCGCTGGCGCTCAGATGGATTTCTGAGTACTCTCGTTCGCGCGGAGGAAGGAGCATGCAGGATAAGTTGGCTGCCGAGCTCTTGGACGCGTCGAACAATACGGGGGCTTCCGTCAAGAAGCGGGAAGATGTGCATCGGATGGCAGAGGCGAACAAGGCCTTTGCGCATTATCGCTGGTAGCGTTGTTCGTGCTGCAGTTGGGCCGTGCTGCGATATTGTCGCGTGAGCCCCTGTATCGCAGCAGTTGGTGACGGCTTAGACTGCGGCACGATTGTTTTTGTGAGGTCATAGTGGCAAGGCAAGCACCATTAGAGCGTACTCGGAATATCGGCATCATGGCGCATATCGACGCCGGTAAGACGACGACAACCGAGCGCATTCTTTACTATACGGGTCTGACGCACAAGATGGGCGAGGTCCATGAAGGCGCCGCGACCATGGATTGGATGGAGCAGGAGCGTGAGCGGGGCATCACGATTACCGCCGCAGCCACGACCTGTTTCTGGCGGGACCACCGCATCAATATTATCGACACGCCGGGCCACGTGGACTTTACCATCGAGGTCGAGCGATCGCTGCGGGTGCTGGACGGGGCGGTGGCGGTGTTTGACTCGGTGCAGGGCGTCGAGCCCCAATCCGAGACGGTGTGGAGGCAGGCCGACAAGTATCGGGTCCCTCGCATCGCGTTTATGAATAAAATGGATCGCGTCGGCGCGGATTTTTTCGCCAGCGTTCAATCGCTCATCGATCGATTGGGCGCGCATCCTGTCCCGATTCAGATTCCCATTGGGCGCGAAGCTGAATTTCGCGGGTCTGTTGATTTGATCAAAATGAAGGGGTTTTTTTACGACGACGAGACGCTCGGGGCGAAATATAAAATTGATGAGATTCCTGCGAACATGCTCGATCAGGTCAATGAATACCGGGAGAAGATGCTGGAATCCGTGGCCGAGTTCGATGACCAGGTGATGGAGAAATATCTCAATGGTCAGGAGTTGACCGAGGAAGAGGTCAGGCGTGCGGTTCGGGCCGCGACGATTGCGATGAAGGTGACGCCGGTCTTGTGCGGCTCCTCATTCAAGAATAAGGGCGTGCAGCAACTTCTGGATGCGGTGGTGGAGTATCTGCCGTCGCCTCTCGATATTCCGCCGGTGCAAGGAATTGATCCCAATACCGGCAAGGAGATCCTGCGGCGCCCGGCGGATGATGACCCGTTCTCTGCGCTGGCTTTTAAAATCATGTCGGACCCGTTTGCGGGACAGTTGACCTATTTCCGGGTGTATTCCGGTGTTCTTAAAACCGGTACGTCGGTCCTGAATGTCACCAAGGGTACGAAGGATCGGATCGGGCGTCTGCTGAAAATGCATGCGAATAAGCGTGAAGATATCGACGCAGCCTATGCGGGAGATATTGTCGCCGCCGTGGGCTTGAAGGGGGCCACAACCGGAGACACTCTCTCGGAAGAAAAGCAGCCGGTGCTGCTCGAAGTCATGAAATTTCCCGAACCGGTCATTGCGATGGCGATTGAGCCGAAGACAAAGCCGGACCAGGAAAAGATGGGATTCGCGCTGCAGAAGCTGGCGCAAGAGGACCCTTCTTTTCGTGTGCAGACCGATGAGGAAACGCTGCAGACCATTATTCGAGGCATGGGCGAGCTGCATTTGGAAATCATCGTGGATCGTCTCCTGCGGGAGTTCAAGGTGGAGGCCAATGTCGGCAAGCCGGAAGTGGCGTTTCGGGAAACGATCAAGAAAAAGGCCGAGTCGGAGGCGAAGTATATCAAGCAGACCGGTGGGCGCGGCCAATACGGTCATGTGGTGTTGACCGTCGAGCCATCGGAGTCGGGGAAGGGGCTCGAGTTCGTCAATAAGATCGTCGGCGGCGCCATTCCCAGGGAATACATTCCTGCGGTGGAAAAGGGCGTGAAAGAGCGGATGGAGAGCGGGGTTGTCGCCGGGTACCCTCTGCGGGATGTGCGGGTCACGCTCATTGACGGGTCGTATCATGACGTGGATTCCAATGAAATGGCTTTCAAGATCGCCGGGTCCATGGGTTTTTCTGATGCCTGTAAAAGGGCCGATCCGGTGCTCCTTGAGCCTATTATGAAAGTGGAAGTCTTGGTGCCGCAGGAATTCATGGGTGATGTGATCGGCAATTTGAACGGCCGGCGCGGGAAGATTCAGGGCATGAAGGTGCGTGCGGGGTCTCAGGCGATCGAGGCGACCGTTCCTCTGATGGAAATGTTCGGATATGCGACGGATCTCCGATCGCGGACTCAGGGTCGTGCCACCTACAGTATGGAATTTGACCGTTACGATCAGGTTCCGAAGCAGATTGCCGAAGCGATTGTCGCGAAATATCGGGGAGAGTGACCTACCGCGGTCTACTGAACACGGAGGGAGTGACGTATGGCGAAGGCGAAATTTGAGCGGCGGAAGCCCCATGTGAACATCGGGACGATTGGGCATGTGGACCATGGGAAGACGACGCTGACGAGCGCGTTGACGAAGATCTGTGCGGAG
>JANRMQ010000016.1:0-76739 GCA_040981125.1 Nitrospira sp. | reverse complement strand
TCTCTTACTTCGAGGAAATACGCCAACCACAGTAGGGCGACACGAATGCCGAGCGAAAAAACAAGGCAGTTGCGAAGACAGGATTACTGCGCCATCCTGTCTCTGGGGGTTGCACTGATACAGCCTCAGAAATCGAATGACCACAGTTAAAGTGATTTCTGATGTTGGAAGGAACTCATCGATAATTTCACATCTCTCTGCTATGCCGAGTCGAGAGTGCGGCAGGAATTCCCGCACGATAAGACGTAGAAGAGTCGCGGTGGAGTTGCGAAGCAGATGGCTGCTAGGTACCGACTTCTGTTCAAAATTGTGTTGATGAAGCCTCAGATGATCAAAGGACCAAAGTTAAAGTATTTTCTGAGGTTACTGAACTCGCCGTTAATGTCCATCCCTCCCACTACGCCGAGTGATGGCACGGCACGTCTTACCCACACACAAGATCAGAAAGAGTCGCACTGGGGGATTGCACGCGAATGACGGCTCAGAAGCCGACTCAGAGATCGAATACCATACTTAAAGAATCATCTTATTTATGACTGAAATAATCTAATATTTCATATAGTTACGAGTTCTTTAATTCGGTGTGGCGGCCAGCTTCCACACAACTTAATTAAGAGATATCGCGGCAGAATTGCGCAGTGGATGGATTATGGTGACGCGAGAGAAACTCTGCAGAATTCAAGAACCATTAGCTCGGACGATCTGTCACCTGCGAGCTCTTTTGCGTTGCACTTTCGTGAACCGGACTCGCGTTCTTCTTCTCGGCCGAAGGAATCGGCAACATTCCGTTGTCCAGTGGCGGCGCGGGCGGAAGTCCGGTGACCTCCAAAATTTCTTTTTCATTGAGCGTCTCCCGTGAGAGCAAGGCTTCCGCCAATGCATCGAGTTGTTTCCGATGCAAGATCAGCAGCCGCTTGGCCTCTTCATGGCTCTCTCCGATGATTCGCTGAACTTCCGCGTCGATCGTTTCAGCCGTCTGATCACTGAACGGTTTGGCGCCGCCAAATCCGCCGACGCCGCTCAGATAGGGATTTTCTTGGGGCGCGAGCTGCACCAACCCGAGCCGATCGCTCATCCCCCAGCGCGTGACCATCCGGCGGGCCAACCCGGTCGCCTGTTCGATGTCGTTTTCCGCCCCGGTCGTCCTCGTGCCGTAGACAACTTCTTCGGCCGCGCGGCCTCCCAACATGCCGACGATTCTGGCCCGGAGATACGCTTCCGGGTAATTGTACCGGTCGCTGTCAGGCCGCTGATACGTGACCCCCAGCGCCTGCCCGCGCGGCACAATCGTCACGCGGTTCACCGGATCGGCGCCGGGCACGACCAGACCGAGGATCGCATGCCCCCCTTCGTGATAAGCGATTCGTTCCCGATCCGCCTGGCTCATGAGAATCGGCCGCTCGGGCCCGAGTACGATCTTCTCCAGCGAGTCGAGGAAATCCTTCTCGCGCACCTCGTTCTGCTCGCGACGAGCCGCCAGCAACGCCGCCTCATTCACGAGGTTCTTGAGGTCCGCGCCGGAAAGGCCGGGGGTCACGGCGGCAATGTCCGCCAAGATCGTATCCTTCGCGAGCGGCACATTGCGGGTGTGAACTTTAAGGATGGCCTCGCGCCCGGTCCTGTCCGGAAGATTCACGACGACGCGCCGATCAAACCGTCCCGGCCGGAGCAGCGCCTTATCGAGCACGTCCGGCTGATTCGTCGCAGCCAATACGATGATGCCTTCCCGGCTCGAGAAGCCGTCCATTTCCGTCAGGATCTGGTTCAGGGTCTGCTCCTGTTCGCTCGATCCTCCGATCGCGACCTGGCCGCGCGCCCGACCGATCGCATCAAGCTCGTCGATAAACACAATCGCCGGCGCATGCTCCCGCGCCTGCTTGAAGAGATCCCGCACTCGCGCCGCGCCGACCCCGACGATCATCTCCACAAACTCCGCGGCGCTCATCGAGAAGAACGGGACTCCCGCCTCGCCCGCGACCGCTCGTGCCAGGAGCGTCTTTCCCGTGCCGGGAGCGCCGACCAGCAGCACGCCCTTCGGAGCGGTCCCGCCCAAGCGTGTGTATTTCTTGGTATCCCGTAGAAAATCGACGATCTCCACCAATTCGTTTTCGGCTTCATCGATGCCGGCGACGTCATCGAAGGTGACTTTCGTATCCTTGTCCTGATCGTACCGGCGGGCCGTGCTTTTACCGATCCCCATCAGCCCCCCTCCCATCAGACCGCCTCCCTGCTGCGACGCCCGCCGGAAAATCCAAATGTAAAACCCGATGAAGAACAGCGCGGGACCGAAGCTGAACAACAGCGTGGCCCAGAGGCTGCCGCCTTCTTGTATCGGCTTGGCGCTGATTTCCACCTTATTTTCGATCAGGTATTTTTCCAGCCCCGGATCAACGAAGGCGGGCAGGATGGTCTCGAACGTGCTGACAATATTGGGCGCAGGACTGCGGGACCCTGCGCCGCGCTCGCTGGTCGTCCGGGAACTACCGCCGTCCGACGAGCCTTTTTCGCCGGCCGGCGGATACGTAATCGGGGCCGTGAAGCGGCCCGTAATGGTATCGCCCTGACTGTAAATCGCTTCCACGTTGCTCTTTCCTACTTCCTCCTTGAAGAGCGTGTAGGGAACCGTGACCGGGGCCTCCGGGCTCGGGACGAGCATCCGCACCAATAAATAGTTGACCGCGAGGGCCAGCATGAACCACAGCCAGGTCTTCCCCGGCGGCATCTTCATCAGATCAGAGCCCTTGGCGGAGCCGGCTCCTCCCTCGGACGGCTGCGTCCGTCCGGCCGGCGTTGAATCGCCGTTGCGTCTGGTCTGCCCCCCCGTCAGCTTCATAATTCCCTCCTCGGACCCATGGCTACATGCAGGCGCGAAGCCCGCTTAGAATGGACAGTATCACCCCTCCATTCTCATAACAAGGTGCGCCGCCGCGCCGAGGCGCCGAACTTATGCGGGGCTTCGTTACGACATCCCGCTCCATGGGATTCTCTCGGTCGTCTGCCGAGTCAGCCACAATCGGGACGCGGCGACGGCAATGAGAGGCCATGGGCCGTGAACCGGTTGCACAAAACCTAGGCAGCCATGCTAAATAGCCAAAGATCGTGGGAAGAATGGATGCTGATTGATCATCTCGGAACGATCGTAACGACGTCGCTCGCGCTCTATGCGCTTGGCACCGGTCTGTTCCTCATCCTGGAGAACCGGCGCCCACAAGCGACGCTCGCGTGGATGCTGGCCTTTGTCTTTGCGCCGGGTGTGGGCGTCTTGATCTATGTATTGTTCGGTAGAGACCGCAAAGCCTTCAGCAAGGAGAGCGAGTTGCTTCGGCAGGATCTCGAAGCCAACGCCCAGCCTCTCCTGGCACCGATGCTGTCCCGTCAAGACGCGGAAATCGCGCGCCTCGAAACGCACAGCGCCGGACGCCGGAGACTGATGACGCTCGTGAAACATAACTCCCATTCCGCATTGACCAACCGGAACCATGTGGAGATCCAGCAAAACGCATCAGCGTTTTATCCCAGCCTGATGAAAGACATGCAAGCCGCGCGACATTCGATTCATCTCCAGTACTTCATCTGGCGCGCGGACCCCTTCACCGAGGAGCTGAAAACAATCATGAAGGAGAAAGCTCAGGCAGGGGTTGAAGTTCGGCTGCTCTATGACCCGGTGGGATCACAGGCCACCTCACCCGCGCGTATCTCGCGGACCTCCGGGCGGCCGGTGTCCTGGTCGCTCCGACGTCGCCCCTGTACCGGTTCCATACCATCAGCTACCGCAACCACCGCAAGATTACCGTGATCGACGGATCGATCGGCTATACCGGAGGGATGAATATCGGGCAGGAGCACCTCGACGGAGGGCCGGGGTTCGACTCCTGGCGCGACACGCAAGTGCGCCTCGTCGGAGAAGCCGCAGCGCTCTTACAGGCCGTGTTCATGGTGGATTGGTATAACGCCGTGAAAGAAAACCTGTTTACTGCCTCCTATTTTCCAGCCTCCACGGTCGAGTCCTCAGCGCCGGACGTGCCGGTCCAGATCCTGACCTCCGGCCCCGATTCGCAATGGGCGGCGATCCGGCAACTCTACTCCTTCATGATCGTCTCGGCGCAGCGGCATGTCTATATTCAGTCTCCCTATTTTATTCTCGACGCGAGCCTGGCCGAGGCCTTGAGCACGGCCGCCATGTCCGGCGTCGATGTGAAGATCATGTTGAGCGCCAGGCCGTCGGGCAACCGGCTGCCTGATTGGGCGGGCAATACCTATATGGCCGAAATCGCCGCGAGCGGCGCGCGCGTCTTTCTCTATCAAAAGGGCTACCTGCATGCCAAGACAATCAGCATCGATGCCAAGGTATGTTCCATCGGCTCCGCGAATATCGACATTCGAAGCTTCAGCATCAACTACGAATTGAACGCGGTGCTCTATAGCGATCGCTTCGCCAAAGAATTGGAACGGGACTTTGAGCGGGACCTTGCCTTCTGTACCGAGTTCGATGTCGCGGAATATGAGAAGCGAAACGTCGCGGTTCGGCTCCGAGACTCGGCCGCGAGACTGCTGTCGCCATTGCTGTGATTCGGAGCCGTGATTCACTTGGACGGCGGCAGCGGCGCAGAACACCTCGCATAAAGACCCGCGTCCCCCTATACTCACCGTTCACAACCAGAAAAGGAGCTGTAGCGGGCATGATGCGAATCGTGATTATCGGTGGAGGATTTGCCGGGGTGAAATGCGCGAGGACATTGCGGAAGAAGCTCGCGCCGGAGGCCGGCGAAATCGTGCTGTTCGCTCGGGAGAATTCCATGGTGTTCTATCCCCTGCTGGCGGAGGTAGCCGCGGCAACGATCGGTCCCGATGCCGTGACCGCCCCGCTCCGTCAAATGCTGCCCGGAGTACATTGCCGCACCGAGGAAGTGCTCCGCATCGACCCCGCGGCATCGGAGGTCGAATACGAGGGCTACGACGGCCGCCCGCAGCGCATGTCGTTTGACCAGGCCGTCATTGCCTGCGGAGCCGCCGTGAACCTGACGCTCATACCGGGCATGGCCGAACATGCCTTCCCCTTGAAGTCGATGGGCGACGCTATGGCCCTCCGCTTCCACGTGATGGAGCAGCTTGAGAAGGCCGAAGTCTGTGACAATCCGGATCGGCGGCGCTGGTACTTATCGTTTGTGGTCGTGGGCGGCGGATTCAGCGGCGTGGAAGTAGCCGGCGAGCTGAACGACCTGGTACGCGACAGCACGCAGTTTTTTCGCAACTTCGAGCACAAAGACGTGACCGTCACGCTCGTGCACTCGCGGAACCAGATTCTGCCTGAAGTGAGTCCGTCGCTGCGGGAATTCGCGAGGACGCGAATGGAAAAGGCCGGGATTCAAATGATGTTGAACCAACGCGTGGCGCTGGCGACTCCGGATGGAGTCGGACTCGCCGACGGGCGGATGGTCCGGGGCGGCACAATTGTCTGCACGATCGGCAACACGATGCCGCAACTCGTCCAATGGCTCGCCGCGCCGAAAGAGAACACCCGGCTCATCACCGACCCGGACATGCGGCTGCGCGGCCGGCCGAACATCTGGGCGATTGGAGACTGCGCCTGGATTGTCAATGCGCGCGATCATCAAGTTTCACCGGCGACCGGTCAGTTCGCCGAACGGCAAGGACAGCAGGCCGCCATGAATATCGTCCGCCTGCTGAATGGAGAGCCGACCAGACCCTTTTCCTACAAATCCTTGGGCCAGCTCTGTGGCATCGGGCAACAGAACGCGGTGGCGGAAATTTTCGGCGTGCGCCTGTCGGGCTTTCCCGCTTGGTGGCTCTGGCGGACGATCTACCTCTTGAAATCGCCGTCCTGGTCACGCCGGGTCAAAATCGCGTTTGATTGGACGTGGGAGCTTCTCTTTCCCCGGGATCTCGCCTACGAGAGGACCAATCAGACCGAGCGGATTTCTCGGGCGCATTATCGTCCCGGCGACGTCATTTTTCTTGAAGGGGACCCGGCCACACACTTCTATGTGATTGATCAGGGCGAAGTGGAAGTCTTGCGCCGCGACGAGGCGGGACGGCCGACTCATGTCGTGGGCCTGCTGGGCCCGGGCGAATTTTTCGGCGAGATGGCGCTGCTGGACCATCGGCCACGCGCCGTGACGGTTCGGGCTCGCACCGCGGTGGATACGTTGGTCATGGGAAAAGATGTCTTCTCGCGCCTCTCGGGAACCCTGGCGCCGTTTCGCCTTCTGCTCGCAGAGGCCATGAGATGGAAACGCGCGCGATCCAATCCCCGCCTGCATCGGCTGTGGACCATACTCCAACAGGATCCTCTTTCGGCGTTATGGGAAGCGCCGGGTCATCGTCTGTCCCCTCACGATACGTATGAAGAGGCCGTCCGCCTGTTTGACGAGCAGTCTCTCGATTCGGTGTGCGTCTTGGACGAGCAGGACCGCCTTCAAGGCGTGATCGGCAAGGCGGAACTCTTCAATGCCTTCGAACAGGGCAGCGGACCGGCGACTCCGGTGAGGGACCTCATGCTCCGTGATCCGGCCACGATCACGCCCGATCAGACGCCGCTTGCCGCGGCCGAACTGATGCACAAGCAAGACATCGACTGGGTGCCGGTCGTCGAGAACCACGAGTCGCGGCGCCTGATCGGCATTCTCCGCTCGGAACGGATGCTGCGGCGCCTGGTCTCGCGCATGTCGGTCGAATCCGCGCCGACATGAGCAGGATTGAACAAGACCCTTGAACAACCTATGACCCTATGTGAAGAACAGGTCTAAGGAGGAATCTTATGGAAACACGACGAATCGGATCGCTCACTGTCTCGGTGGTGGGCTTGGGCTGCAACAACTTTGGAGGCAGGCTCGACGAGCGCCGCACGGCGGCGGTCGTCGGAGCCGCGCTGGATGCCGGGATTACCTTTTTCGATACGGCCGATATTTACGGCGATACCAAAAGCGAGGAATTTCTCGGGCGCGCGCTCGGACGCCGCCGGAACGAGATCGTGCTGGCCACCAAATTCGGCATGGAAGTGGATCCGCAGCGGACCGGCGCGAAACCGGACTATGTCCGGCAAGCGGTCGAGGACAGCCTGCGCCGGCTGGGAACCGATCGCATCGATCTCTACCAGCTCCATCAGCCGGACCCGAACACGCCGATTGCCGACACGCTGGGCGCGCTTGACGACCTCGTGCGGGCCGGGAAGGTGCGCGAGATCGGCTGCTCCAATTTTTCGACGGACGAACTGCGTGCGGCGGAAGAGGCGGTCCGCTCCGGAGCAGCCCGGTTCATCAGCGTGCAGAACGAGTACAGCCTGCTCCAGCGTGAACCGGAACAGGGCATGCTGGAGGAATGCCGGCGCGCCGGCCTCGCCTTCATTCCCTATTTTCCTCTCGCGAGCGGCCTCTTGACCGGTAAGTATCGGCATGGGCAGCCCGCGCCGAAAGGCAGCCGCCTTGAATCTCGATCAGGCACGGAGCCGTTTACCGAAGAGAATCTGCTTCTGGTGGAATCACTGCTGAAGTTCACGGCGTCGCGGGGCCGCACGTTGGTCGAACTGGCCATGTCCTGGTTGGCCTCGCGGCCGACCGTCGCCTCGGTGATCGCCGGCGCCACGTCACCGGAGCAAGTGAAGACCAATGCCGCCGCAACCGGTTGGCGCTTATCCGAGGCGGAACTCGCGGAACTCGACGAGATCTTGTCGCTATCGACCCAGAACCAGGTCCATGCAAAATAATAGAGACGACGACGAGTGCAACAGCGGGCACCTCGGCTGCAAAATCCGGCGAGCCCGTGACGAGAGCCGGTCTTCAACAGGCCGCCGGCGCGTGGCATCAGCCTTGTTCAATGTTTTATGACGGGCTAGGATTTTGGTGGAGGGTCTTTCCATGGACGACAAAGCCAACGCGACAGATCAACCGGTGCTCGCGCGGATCCAGCAACTCGTTGACGATGAGCACCGCCTGTACGAGCAGGGTGAACGAGGCACAGCCGGAGAAACGGACCGTCAATTGCTTGCCAATATTCAAGTGGAGTTGGACCGTTGCTGGGACTTGCTGCGCCAACGCCGCGCGCTTCGCGGCGCCGGCCTTGACCCTGACCAGGCGCAGGCCCGCCCGGCACAGGTGGTGGAGAACTATGAACAGTAGATGGAGAGGACGATGCCTATGAAAGCTTTGCAAATTCTTCGATACGGTGGGCGGGATGCGATGCAATTCACCGACAAGGCGCCCAAACCCGCCGCCGGCAAAGGGCAGGTTTTGATCGAGGTGCACGCGGCAAGCATCAATCCCATCGATTGGAAAATCCGCGCGGGGTATATGAAGGAGCATCTTCCGCTGGCGATGCCCGCGACTTTCGGCGGGGATGTGTCCGGCGCCGTGACGGCCGTAGGAGAGTCTGTGTCGGATTTGAAAGTCGGCAGCCGGGTGTTTGGGTACGCCAGCCCAGTCTCGGGCGGCTCTGGCTCGTTCGCGGAGTTTGTTGCGGCGAATGTGTCCACACTCGCGCCGGCGCCTCAGAAGGCGACCATGCTGGAAGCAGCCGCGCTCCCCCTCGTCGCAGCCAGCGCAGTGCAAGCGATTGAAACGCACATTAAGCTCCAGCGCGGCCAAAAGATTCTCATCCATGGCGGAGCGGGGGGCATCGGAAGCGTAGCGGTTCAACTGGCCAAGTCGCTTGGCGCGTACGTGGCGACGACAGCGGCGTCGGAGGACTTCGCGTACGTGAGGGAGCTGCGTGCGGATGAGGTGATCGATTATAAGAAGGAGGCGTTCGAAGCGAAGCTGTCGGATTTCGACGCGGTGTTCGACACCGTGGGTGGAGACACGAGCAAGAAATCATTCAAGGTGCTGAAAAAGGGCGGCGTCCTCGTGTCAATGCTCGGACAGCCCGAGGCCGCACTCGCGCAACAGCATGAGGTCACGGCGATCGGACAATTCACCCAGGCGACGACCGACGTCCTGAAGCGGGTCACGCAACTGGTGGACAGCGGGGTCATCAGGTCGCGGATCGCAAAGGTCTTTACTTTAGAGGAGGCCGCGCAAGCCTTCCAGCTTGCCGAGGAGGGTCATCCGCGCGGCAAAGTCCTGTTCGAAGTGAAACGGGCTTAAGCCCGCATTATTCATGAACGCTTCTGCTGCAATCACGGACTCGCCGCTGCGACAAGCTTGGCTGCAAGTGTTCGCAGCCAAGCGGGCGGACTCGTCCCTCGTGGCCTCGACATACTGTTTCAAGTATGCCTTGGTCTCTCGGGGCTCCGCGCGCCCGTCTCGCTTGGCGACTTCGTGATTTCGCGACGAACCGTCATGAATAATGTGGGCTAATCAGTCCCCGTCACTTCCGATGAAGAAGGAGCCAAGCACATGAACCGGCGCAAGTTTTTGCGGCAGAGCGCGAGCCTCATGGCGGCCGGAGCGGCTGCGCTGATTCTTCCCGCGGCCCGCGCGGAGGAGGCCGGTCCTCCGCGCGATCCGATGCGCGTGCCCGGCGCCCTGCCCCGCCCGTACGGTGAGCGGTCGCCGTTTGAAAAACAGCAACGGCTGGGCGGAGCCGGTCCCGGCGCCCCGCATGGATGGGGCGCCAATGCTCCGGACAATTACAACTCGCTGACCCCGCTGCAAGACTTGCACGGCATCATCACGCCCTCCTCACTGCATTTTGAACGCCATCACAACGGCGTCCCCGCCATCGATCCAACTCGCCATCGGCTGCTGATCCATGGGTTGGTCGAGAAGCCATTGATCTTCACCGTCGATGAATTGGAACGGCTGCCCGCTGTGTCCCGGCTCGCCTTTGTTGAATGTTCGGGCAATACCTGGGACGGCTGGAAAGACGCGCAGGACTACTCCGTGCAGGATACCCATGGCTTGACCAGCACCAGCGAGTGGACCGGCGTGAAGCTCTCGACCCTTCTTGAAGCGGCCGGCATGCGGTCGGAGGCCTCATGGATGCTCGCGGAAGGGAGCGATGCAGCCGGGTTGGACCGCAGTGTCCCCCTCACGCCGGAAGTCTTGCAGGAGGCGATGATCTGCTATGGCCAGAACGGCGAAGCGCTGCGGCCTGAGCAGGGATATCCCCTGCGGCTCCTCCTGCCGGGATTCGAGGGCAACATCAACGTCAAGTGGCTCCGGCGGCTCAAGCTTGGCGCGGCTCCGTTCATGACCCGTTGGGAAACAGCCAAGTACACAGATCTCATGCCTGATGGGAAGGCGTATCAATTCACCCTCGTCATGGAAGCCAAATCGGTGATTACGTATCCTTCCGGGGGCCGGCGCATATCGCCAGGCCTTCACGAAATCAGCGGACTCGCCTGGAGCGGGCGAGGCCGGGTGACGAAAGTCGAGGTGAGCGTGGATGGCGGACGGACGTGGCAGGAGGCTCGACTGCAGGAACCGGTGCTGCCGAAATGTCACACGCGCTTCCGCCTTCCTTGGCGGTGGAGCGGGCAAGACACGGTCTTACAGAGCCGCTGTACCGATGAAACGGGTTATGTCCAACCGTCGCGAGACGACCTCATCAAGGTTCGGGGAACCAATTCCATCTATCACTACCATGCGATCCAAAGCTGGAAGGTGGAACAGGATGGGTCGGTGAGGAACGTCAATGCGTAGCAGCACAGTGACAAGAGCCGCCGGGCTTGCCCTCGCCTCGCTCGGAATTGCGGCCGTCGTCCTTGGTGATGCCCGGCCCGGATGGCCGGCGGACGAGAACGGCGGAAAGGAGAGGATCGGCCGGCCGGCGACCCAGGAGGAGATCCGGCCCTGGAACATCGATGTTTCCCCGACCGGTGAAGGATTGCCGCCGGGACGAGGCACCGTGCAACAGGGATCGCGCCTGTTTGCAACGAAATGCGCGGCTTGCCATGGGCCGACCGGCATCGAGGGTCCGAAGGACAAACTCGTCGGCGGGCAGAATACGCTTCAGGCCGCGAAGCCGGTCAAGACCATCGGCAGTTACTGGCCTTATGCGACCACGTTGTATGACTACATCAACCGCGCCATGCCGTTTGACGCGCCGCAGTCGCTCACGCCTGATGAGGTCTACTCGGTCATCGCCTGGCTGCTCTTTCAAAATAAGGTCATTGCCGAGGATATGGTGATCGACGCGCACACACTCCCCCAAATCCAGATGCCGAACCGCAACGGCTTTGTCGCGGACCCGCGGCCGGATGTGCGGTAGCGCCATCCGATCCTACCGAATAACGACCGAGTCGGACTACAGATAGAGATACACCGCCGCCACAACCCCGAAGAATTCGGATGTGTTCCTGCCCCTCAGGCTGAGCCAGGGGCCGGCAATGATACCGACATGTTCATTCCAGACGTATTCCACGGCCGGCGCCACCGTGAGCACTTCGCTATATCCCCTTCCGACAGGCGCGGGTTCCCCCGTCACTCCAACACCCGGCGTTCCGGAATAGCGGGTCGTCTCCGCAAACTGCATACTGACATCCAGCGCCAGGATCAGACGGCGCGTGAGTGTATATTCGCCGGCGACGGTGAGGGTCGTGACTGACCCCGGTTCCACCCTGCCCTGCGTGCCGAATCCGCCCCCGTACGAATTGAATCCTTGGACGGTGACCGGTGAATAGAATCCATAGGAAGCGTTCAGGCGGCCTCTGAACACCTGGCCGTTCTCCAGCCGGAACAGCTTTTGCGCGCCGATGCCGAGGGTGGTGGCAAACGATCCGCCGCCTGTCCCGCCCAAGCCTGTTTGCGTCGGGCTCAGATTGTTATAGCTTCCTGTCGGGAACGTCTCTTGAACCCAGACGCGGACGTCGGGCCGCCATGAATCGTGTCGCCCTCTCACCAGTTGGAAACCGAGCTGCACCGGAAAGTCTCCGAACCCCTCCGACGATTCGCTCTTCGCATAATTTCCCAGCCACTGCGGCGCGATTTCGATATCAATGCGCTCCGTCAGTCCATAGATGAAGTACGTCTGCAGAACCATGGTCCGAGTCGACGTCGCCGATTGAAGCCGCCAATTGTTGTTGTACAGCCCGCCGAATCGGGTGAAATAGAAGTAGGGTTCGACCACCATATGGCCGTGGTCCATCGTGCTACCGCGCGTGGAAAGCAGCGTGCCGGTGAACAACGGATCCTCCCGAACCGGCCCGGTGGACCCGGCGTCCTCCGCGCGTGCCGAGTCGGGAAGCATACAGCACGCGACGAGGACGCTGAGAAGATACAGGACGACCGGAGTCATACAGGCTGCCGAATCCCGGTTCACTTGTCCGGCGGTGCGCTGAGGAAGTTCACGGCCAGCGAGGCCATGGTGCGAGTGCCGACTGCCAAGGCGTGCTCATCGACAAAGAAATCAGGACTGTGGTTGGGCGCAGCCCTCGCAGGATCTTGATCGGGCGGCGTGATGCCCAAGAAAACAAAGAGCCCGGGAGCCGCCCCCGCAAAGAACGAGAAGTCTTCAGACGCCCCGACCAGCGACGCCCCGCTCACCCGGCCGTCCGCCGCCCGTTCCAGCACCGGCCGAAACGTGGCGGCGAGTCCTTCATCATTCACCGTCGCATCATAGATTTCGACGATCGATACGTCGGCCGTGGCTCCGGCGCTCTCGGCGATCTTCTCCGCCGTGAGCCGGGTATCGTGGTGGACCGCTTCCCGCATCCTTTCATCATACGTTCGAATTGTTCCAGTCATACGTACGGTATTCGGGACCACATTCCCTGCTTCTCCGCCATGAATGGTTCCAATGGTGACAACGGCGGGCGAGAGGGTGAGGTTGGCCTTACGACTCACCACGGTCTGCAGGCCGGAAATAATAAGGGCCGACGTCGTGATGGGATCAATCGTGTTCCACGGCATGCCGCCATGGCCCTGTTTCCCGGTGACGGTAATGTCGAGGGCATCGCCGCTTGCCGTGGTCGCGCCGCTGCGATAGAAGATCTCGCCTGAGCGTCCCGGCATGACATGCAATCCGAAGACGGCATCGGGTTTCGTCTCAGTAAAGATCCCTTCTTGAAGCATCAACTTGGCTCCCCATGCTTTTCCCGAGCCTGGAGCAAAGAGACTGGACCCCTCCTCCGCGGGCTGAAAGACGAACTGAACCGTGCCGGGCAGGTCGTCCTTCAAGCCGGCGAGCACTTCAGCCGCCGCCATCAGCATGGCGGTATGGGCATCGTGTCCGCAGGCATGCATGACGTCAACCTCTTTGCCCCAGTGCCGCCCTTTCGTTCGAGAAGCAAACGGCAACCCGGCCGGTTCTTTGGCCGGGAGCGCATCCATGTCGGCACGGAGCGCGACGGTGCGACCCGGTTTGGCGCCCTTCAGGATCCCCACCACTCCTGTGCGGGCCACACCCGTTCGAACGTCCAGCCCCAGGCTGCGCAAATGTTCCGAGACAAGATGAGCGGTGCGGTGCTCCTGATCGCCGAGCTCCGGATGCTGATGAATATCCCTCCGCCATGCGATCAGCTTCGCCTCAATCGCCGCGGTCCTTTCCCGAATGTTCGCCTCAAGAGAGGCGCTGTCGGCCCGCGCATCGTTCGGAACCGATATGAGCATGGTCACCGCCGACATCAACCCGGCACAACAGCGTAGATAGTTCATGGGTTCCCCCTTCGATTCTACAAATAGCCCCATGGCGGACGGAAGAAATCCCGTCCACTCATCGCGATGCTTCATGTCTCGGACCTTTGCGGCCAGAGAATCAGGACGCCCGCGACGCCGGCCACAAATGAAGCAAGAAAGACAGCGATCTTAGCGGCCGCATAGTCACTCGCGTCGGAAAACGCCTGACCCGCGATGAAGAGGGACATCGTAAACCCGATGCCGGCCAGCGCACCGGCGCCGAACAGCTGGCGCCATGAATAGGCCGTCGGCTTCACCGCAATCCCGGCGCGCACCGCAAGCCAGGCAGCGGAAAAGATTCCGATGGGTTTTCCGAGCACCAAGCCAAGAACGATCCCCGCCATCAGGCGTCCATGCCCCTCGAACACATGAACCGACCAGACCACGCCGGCATTGGCTAATGCGAAGATCGGCAGCACGACGTAGCTGGACCAGGGCTCGACCGATCGAAGCAGTTTGCTGGCCGGCGATTCGATCCGATCATGGATGACATCCATCGCCTGAATGGCCGGCTCCGACGGCCCATGCCGCATGACATCGCCGGCGCGCTTCATCTCCGCCCGCAGCACCGCTTCCGCCTGCTCGATCAGCGCGCGCAGGTTTGCCGGAGGACGTGTCGGGGTAACGGCGGCGAGGATCACGCCGGCCAGAGTCGCATGCAGGCCCGAGCCATGCAGGCAGGCCCACAAGACGACCCCGACGGCCGCATAGGGCAGCGAACGGTACACACCCAACCGATTAAACCCTACCAGCAGCCCGGTAACGGCAAGTGATGCAATCAGATACCGCATATCGATCGCGTCCGTATACAGCAAGGCGATCAACGCGATCGCGACGAGATCGTCCATGATGACCGCCGCCGTAAGGAACACCCGCAACTCGATCGACACCCGTTCTCCGAGCAGAACGATCAATGCCACGGCAAAGGCGGTATCCGTGGCGATCGTCATGCCCCAGCCTGCATGCCACGGACCGTGCGGGACGACGAGCAGGTAAATGAGCGCCGGCATGATCATGCCGCCGCATGCGGCAAGGATCGGAAGCGCGGCGGCCCGTCTCGTGGCCAGGCGGCCCACTGTGAATTCTCGTTTGATTTCCAGTCCCACTACGAGAAAGAAGATGGTCAGCAATCCGTCGTTGATCCACTCGAGCACGGGCAGTGTGAAATCACGGCCGCCGATGTGAAGCCCAAAGGGCTCGTGCCACCAGGAGGCGAATACCGGACCGAGCGTCGAGTTGCTGAGCAGAATCGCCACAACCGACATCAGCAACAACGAAAGACCGGCGGACGGCGCCCATCGAACGAAATCCACCGTCGCGGTGTGAAGACGGTGCCCCAACGAGCCCAACATGGCCTCGGCCAGCGAACTCTCATCCCATGGCCCCTCATACCGGCGGTTCTTCAGATAAAAGGTCGGCGTTTCCAGCACGCCGCTGTGCTGTGCGCTCCGAACATCCTCGCCGACTCGATCAGTGGCTGCTCGCCGGGCCGCTTCATCCCACTCCTCGCGCGGCGGCAGATCGAACTCCGAGGCGATCCGTTCGAGGTCTCCTTCGTGGAACACCGGCCCCCGCGTCATCAGGGCATCATGAATCGGCCAAAATCGGCCGGTCGTCTTTGAGGCATATTCGGCAAGCTCGGCGGCTCGCTCGGCCTCGTCGCTGCCTGGAATGGGCCGATGCCGAAACACATATCGCATGCGGTCGCCGAACCGATCGCGCAGCCCGGCAATAATTTCATGCGCGGCATGGCAATAGGGGCAGGCATAGCTGCCGTACTCGACGAGGGTCATGTCGGCATTGGAGTTTCCGAGGATGTGATCGCGGGCGCCATCGACAGAGCGATCCAGCTTCGTCGCATGTGCATGGGGCATATGTGATGATCCGTTCGCGAGAATCAGAAAACGGCGGCGGCCTCCTTATACCATCTCTGGAAACAGTAACGGAACGCCGTCCCGGCAACCGAGTGAATCGTTGATTGTTCTGCGTCTTCAGGGTTGATCTGAACCTGAACCGGGCGCAAGATGATGCTTCGGCAATAGCGGCGAGACCGTGATCGAGAATGATGGGTGTCACCTATGGCCTATGACGCACCGACACAGCTCCCTACCACCGACCACGATACGTGGCCGAGTTTACCGTTGGCAGATTGGCAGGACACCTATGCGACGCTTCACATGTGGACGCAAATCGTCGGAAAAATCAGGCTGACGCTGGCGCCGATGATCTGCCATTGGTGGCAGGTCACTCTGTATGCGACGCCGCGGGGGCTCAGCACTTCTCCGATGCCGTACGGGACCCGGCTCTTCCAAATCGATTTCGATTTCATGGACCATACGCTTGCGATTGAGACCGCAGATGGCGCCAAGCAAGTCTTGGCGCTCCGGCCGCAATCCGTCGCCGACTTCTATGGCGGGCTGATGGAGGCTTTGAACTCGCTCGGTATTGAGGTACGCATCTGGACGACGCCGGTCGAGGTGGAAGACCGCACCCCGTTTGAGCAGGACCGTCATCACGCCGCCTATGATCCAGAGTATGCCCAACGAGCGTGGCGGATTCTATTGCAAAGCACGCGCGTGTTGACTCAGTTTCGATCGAGATTTACCGGCAAGGTCAGCCCGGTGCATTTCTTCTGGGGCGCCTTTGATCTGGCGGTGACGCGCTTTTCCGGCCGCCCGGCGCCGCAGCATCCCGGCGCGCCTAATCTGGCACCATTCGTGGCGCGCGAAGCCTACTCGCATCAAGTGAGCAGTTGCGGATTCTGGCCCGGCGGAGGCGCGGTGGATCAGCCCTGCTTTTATGCCTACGCCTATCCGGAACCGGAAGGGTTTGACGCGTACCCTGTCCAGCCAAACGAAGCCTTTTATAGCCGGGACCTCAGAGAGTTTCTCCTCCCCTACGAGGCGGTGCGCAAGGCGCCTGATCCGGACCGTGTCCTGCTCGCGTTTCTGCAAAGCACATATGATGCGGCGGCCGACCTGGGGAAGTGGGACCGGGCGGCGCTGGAGCGGAGGAGCACATGATTGAGAAGCAGAATAGTGCGGCGATCGAAGAACCGAACGCAAAGGAGACGCGCCTATGGCCACCGTCTGCAGCCATGTGAATCAGATTCATCAGGTGACTCCGAGCGCCGAAGGGTGCGAGGACTGCTTGAAGACCGGCGATACCTGGGTCCATCTCCGCCTCTGCCTCACGTGCGGACATGTCGGATGTTGCGACTCATCGAAAAATACCCATGCGACGAAGCACTTTCGCAAGACAGACCATCCCATTGTCCAATCGTTCGAGCCGGGAGAGGATTGGCGGTGGTGTTATGCCGACCAACTCATGATAGCGAGTTAAGGGCTGGATCGGAAAATCTCGCCCATAATGTGCCGGGTGGCCTGAAGAGAGCGCGGCCAAACCCGAGACGGCGGTGACCTTCGATCCGGAGGAGGAGCTGCAGAAGGTGAGGAGACCGGCATTGCCGGGGTGCTCTGGAGGCCGCTCGCGCTGCGTTGCGGCCACCAGAGGTCTAGCCGGCAATTGATCTCAGCTCTTCAGTTCCTGGTGGACCGGGCGGGCAATCCGCCCCATTCGTCCGCTCTGATAATCCAGAAACGCCTGCCGAATTTCTGCCTCCGTATTCATGACGAACGGCCCGTAGCCGACGATCGGCTCATTCAGCGGTTGTCCGTCCAGAAATAGGAGCCGCGTAGGCTCGAGCGCCTCCAGGGCGATTTGGTCGCCCTCGCGCTCAAAGACCGCCAATTCCGCCTCACCCAAGAGATCGCCGCCTGGCAAGCGGAGCCGGCCTTTCAAGACGAACAGCGCGGTGGTGTGGCCGCTTGGCACGCGGAAGTCTGCCTGGCGCTCGGCGTTCAATTGGACATCCCAGACATTGATCGGACTAAAGGTATGAGCGGGACCCGTGCTCCCCTCATAGTTCCCGGCGATCACGCGGACCGTGCCGGCATCGCGAGGAAGCGCCACAACCGGTATCTGTGCCGCTGTGAGTCCCTGATACCCTGCCGGCGCCGTCTTGTCTTTCGCCGGCAGATTGACCCACAGCTGGATCATCTCAAAAGGACCACCCTGTCTCGCGAACTCGGCGCTGTGAAACTCTTCGTGCACGATGCCGGACGCCGCCGTCATCCATTGCACGTCGCCCGGCCGAATGACTCCGCCTCCGCCCGATGAGTCGCGATGTTCGACCTCCCCATCGTACACGATCGTGACGGTTTCGAATCCGCGGTGGGGATGCTCCCCCACGCCGAGTCGCTCCTTCGTGGGCGGAAAGCTCTTCGGTCCCGCATAGTCCAAGAGCAGAAAGGGAGACATGTCCGCGGCGCGGTCGTGGTATGAGAAGATGCTCCGCACCGGAAAGCCGTCCCCGACCCAATGTTGTTCATTATTGCGTTGCCTGAAGGAGAGTTTCTTCGTCATAGGAGTCCTCCTGTGCCGGCATGTGTGACCGGCCATCGCTCATGTAGACAAGCGCGTGGCCGATATGAAGAATAGAGATAGGCCTTCCATAGAACAAGGTCAAGGGAGAACCACCGTGATCGAGAACGCGAACGACGCCGGCCGAACATTGACGCTCTGCCTGCGCCTCCTGGCGGCAGCCCTGCTGTGCGTAGGACTCTCCACGGGATGCGGCGCCGCTCCCGATCCCTCTCCCGGCGGCAAAGCGCACATCCTGCCCAACGGTTTTCGCAACACCGACCCGGCATTTGTTCCGCCGAGCTTCTGGGAACGTCTGATGTTTATTCCGTCGCGAACATGGACGACGACGTTTTATCCACGCACCTCCGGCTTGCCGGTCGTCGATCACGCCGCGACCGATAGCCTGCATGGCGATACCGGCACAACCGTGACATGGATCGGGCATTCCACCCTGCTCGTTCGATTGGATGGGATGACGATCTTGACCGATCCCCAATGGTCCGAACGGGCCAGTCCGGTCTCGTTCGCCGGACCCAAGCGATTCACACCGCCCGGCGTTCCTTTCGAACAATTGCCGCCGGTGGATGTTGTCCTGATCTCACACGATCATTATGATCATCTCGATGTGGACACGGTTCAGCGCTTGGCGACCGTTCACAACCCGCTGTTCCTTGCGCCCCTCGGCTTGAAAGCATGGTTTGCTGATCTCGGCATCACGAAGGTGGAGGAGCTGGACTGGTGGGAAAGCCGGGAGATCCGGGGGCTGACCTTGACCTGTCTTCCCGCTCAGCATTTTTCCGGGCGCACCCTATGGGATCATAACCGGCGTCTCTGGAGCACCTGGGCGGTAGCGGGCGCCGGGAAGCGGTTCTTTTTCGCGGGAGATACAGGGTATTATCCCGGCTTCAAAGAGATCGGAAGCCGCTTCGGCCCGTTTGACGTGGCGGCGATCCCCATCGGCGCCTATGTGCCGCCCTCGATGATGCGGATGATACATATAACACCCGAAGAAGCCCTACAACTGTTTGCCGACATTCAGGGACGGAACTTTGCCGCCGTCCATTGGGGCACGTTCGACATGACGGATGAACCGGTTGAGGAGCCGCCGCTCCGGTTGAACGCCGAAGCCCGGCGATTGGGAATCGATCCCGCCCGGGTGTGGGTCTTCAAACATGGAGAGACGCGCGAATGGTGAAGCCCTCCCCCGGCCAACTTGATGCAAGCCCGCCCGTTTTCTGCTTCGGGACATCTTCATAGGCAACTCGCTTCATAGGCACTCGCTTACCGGCGGAGCCACCACTCCCACGCGAAGCGAGCGCGCGAAGATTAGAACACTGACGTGGAGGTTCAACGTAATGGTTCATGGTAACAGCCGACAAATCGACGACCTCATTCCTTGGCATAATCTTGAGCTTAACGAGGTCGTAGCACGGTTCGGGACCGACCAGCAGATCGGCCTGACTCGCCAGGAAGCCGAACGGCGGTTGGCGCAGCACGGTCCCAATCGGCTGCCGCCGCCATACAAACGTCCGATGTGGCTGCGTTTTCTTCTCCAGTTTCACAACGTGCTGATCTACATGATGCTGATCGCGGCGGTGATCGCCCTCCTGCTGAGTCACTGGATCGATGCCGCGGTGCTGTTCGCCGCCGTCATCGTCAATGCCGTCATCGGCTTTATCCAGGAAGGCAAGGCCGAAAACGCGCTCGATGCGATCCGCAGCATGCTGTCACTCCATACGACGGTCATCCGCAATGCCGAACGAACCGAGGTGGGGGCCGAGATCGTCGTACCGGGGGACATTGTGGTCCTCGCATCCGGCGACAAGGTGCCTGCGGACCTCCGCCTCATCGCAGGAAAAAGCCTGCATGTGGATGAAGCGATCCTGACCGGTGAATCCCTGGTGGTGGAAAAGTCGCCGGCGGCCGTGCCGGTGGATGCGGCGCTGGGCGATCGCCGTTGCATGCTGTATTCAGGCACCTTGGTCGCGTCCGGAAAAGCGATCGGCGTGGTGGTCGCGACCGGCATTCGAACTGAACTAGGCCACATCAGCTCGATGCTGGAGCAGGTACAGGAGGTGACCACCCCTCTGCTACGCCAGATGGCGGGATTCAGCCGCGTGCTGGCCATCGCCATCGGGGCGATGGCCCTCGTGACCTTCATCATCGGGGTTCTCTGGCGCGGGCACCCTCCCGCCGACATGTTCATGATGGTCGTAGCTTTGGCCGCTTCCTCGATTCCCGAAGGGCTTCCGGCGATCATGACGATTACGCTGGCCCTCGGCGTCCGGCGCATGGCCAGACGCAACGCCATCATCCGGCATCTGCCGGCGGTCGAAACGCTCGGATCCGTCACGGTCATTTGCTCCGACAAGACCGGCACCTTGACCAGGAATGAGATGACGGTTCAATCGATCGCCGCCGGCGACCACACTTTCGAAGTCACCGGCGTGGGCTATGCGCCCGAGGGCGGGTTTCATTTAGCGGGCGCTCCCGTTTCGATGACTGACTATCCGGAATTGATCAATGCCGCCCGGGCCGCCCTGTTTTGCAATGATGCGAGGCTCCGCATTCACGACGGGAGCTGGCACGTCGAAGGCGATCCGACGGAAGGAGCCTTACTGACGCTGGCCATTAAAGCGGGCATCGAGCCGGCCTCGGAGCGCGCCGCTCTCCCCCGCACCGATGCCATCCCCTTCGAGTCCGAGCATCGATTCATGGCGACCCTGCACCATGATCATGAACACCACGGGTTTATCTTCGTGAAGGGTGCTCCCGAGCGTGTCATCGACATGTGTGACCGGTACCGCGCCGGCGGCCAGGATTTGCCTATCGATCAGGCCTACTGGCGTGGACGCGCCAAAGATTTCGCCGGGCAGGGCATGCGCATTTTAGCCGTCGCCGAAAAACGGGCCCCGTCGACCCAGCATGACTTGAGCTTTTCAGACATCGAGACGGGATGTACGCTCCTTGCCCTGCTGGGGATCATTGATCCCCCTCGGGATGAAGCCACGGCGGCTGTGGCGGAATGCGCATCGGCCGGCATCCGCGTCAAAATGATCACGGGAGATCATGCGGATACCGCACGCGCCATCGGCTCACGCCTCGGCATTGGGCAGGACAAGCCCGCTTTAACCGGCTCCGAAATCGAAACGATGGACGACGCCGAGCTTCGCCGGGTCGTGCCCCGGATCGATGTGTTTGCGCGCGCCAGTCCGGGACACAAATTGCGCCTCGTCCATGCGTTGCAGGCGACGGGCCAGGTGGTCGCTATGACCGGGGACGGGGTTAACGACGCACCCGCGCTCAAGCGCGCCGATGTCGGAGTGGCCATGGGGTTGAAAGGCACCGATGCCGCCAAAGAAGCGGCCGACATGGTGCTCGCCGACGACAATTTCGCTACGATCAGCAGCGCGGTGCGCGAAGGGCGGGGCATCTACGACAGCATCCGCAAATTCATCTTGTTCATGCTGCCGACAAACGGAGGCGAAGCGCTGGTCGTGACCGCCGCCATTCTATTCGAACTGACGCTGCCGTTGACGCCGGCGCAGGTGCTCTGGATCAACATGGTGACGTCGAGCACGCTCGGTCTTGCCTTGGCCTTCGAATTGCCGGAATCCGATGTCATGGAGAGGCCTCCGCGCGATCCTCGAGAGCCGCTCTTGTCCTGGCTGTTCATATGGCGGATCTTGATGGTCTCCGTGCTGATGATGACGGGCGCCCTCGGCCTATTCCTCTGGGAATTGCACAGCGGCGCCGCCCTTGAAACAGCGCGGACCATGGCCGTGAGCGCGGTCGTGGCGGCCGAAATGTTCTACCTGCTCAACAGCCGCCATATTTTTGCCTCCGTGATGTCGTACGAAGGACTGTTCGGCAATCTCTATGTCCCGATCGTGATCGCGGCGTGCGCGGCGCTCCAGGCGGCCTATGTATACGCCGCTCCGCTGCAGAAGATCTTCGGTTCGACCGGTCTGACGGCGGGAGAATGGCTCAAGGTGGGTCTGGCCGGCGCGCTCGTCTTTTTCGTCGCCGAAATCGAAAAGGCGGTGCAGCGCAGGTTCAACCGAACGGCGCGCCGGCATGTGGATCACACCGGGTCCCCCGCTCACTGAAGCCGGCCGGTCCCGTTCATCATGTCTACGGCTCGGCGCGCCGGGCGCTCAGGCAGCCAGGGCCATTTTGCACGGATTGATACCGGCCGGGCGATACGTGTACATATACGTGTCCAGGCGCCTGCAATGGTGAACTGCTGGAGGACTCCTCATGAAGGTCAGCGGATTCACATTCATTCGCAACGCCGTGAAGTATGATTTTCCCGTCACCGAGTCGATCCGATCCGTCCTGCCGATCTGCGATGAGTTCATTGTCAATGTCGGACATTGCGAAGATGGGACGTTGGAACTCATCCGGGCGATCGGTGATCCCAAGATCCGAGTCATCCAGTCGGTTTGGGACGACACCCTCCGTAAGAACGGGCTGATCTATTCTCAGCAAACCAACCTGGCTCTGTCTCATTGCACCGGAGATTGGGCGTTCTATATTCAAGCGGATGAGGTCGTGCACGAGGACGATCTATCCCTGCTTCGTGAATCGATGACCCGCCATCTGGGGAATCCGCGCCTCAAAGGCCTCCTGTTTCGATACCTGCATTTTGTCGCCGATTATTGGTCGACCAATCCCTGGGCCTATCACAAAGCGGTGCGCATCATCCGGAACAACGGCGAGGTAGAATCCTGCGGCGATGCGGTCGGCTTCCACGTCAAGGCGACCGGGCAATATCTGCAGAGCGGGCCACCGGAATGGCTGGCCTACTCCGGCGCCCGCATGTTCCATTATGGGTGGGTGAAAGACCCGAAAACGATGGTCGCGAAAAAACGGGAACAGGTGACGGTGTATCATGGCGACCATGTTCCGGCCTCGGAAGCAAAACAATTGGCGGGCGAGACCTTCCGCTTCGAGAACTATGCGCTCCTGAAGGAGTTCAGAGGGCGCCACCCGGCGGTCATGCAGGACCGGATCCGATCCGCTGTCCGCTGGGGTACTCGTCGCAGCCGATGGCTGAATTGGTCGTTCTACCGCGAAGTTCTTCGGCGCGGATTTCGCGGATGAACGATCAGTCCCACGCGAGGTTCGGATAAGCTGCAATGCTCCGTTTTACATTCCCATCGACCGACTTCGTCCCACGCCGATCCTGCCGCCAAGAACCATCCGCTTTGCAAACATGACGGGGTTCCCTGCTGTTCGTAGCTACAAGAGCTTTTCGGGTAGGCCGGTTTGCCATCAGACGCACTGAAGTCTGTCATCCCCGCGGAGCTTGTCCTCGCGGAAGCGGGAGCGAAATCCAGTCAAAGGTCCCTCTCCACAGCATTTGGCCTTTAATCCACAAGTCGATGCCCGCCTTCGCGAGCATGACGCAAAAGAAAACCGACCCCCTACCGCTTTTCAGCCGTGCTTTACAAGACCCAGGATTTCGCATAAGGTCGGTTGGCCGAAATCCAAGCGATTCCGAGCCTTTCCACGGAAGGGTTTAAGCTCAACGACGACCGATATACGCGCGTGAATACTCATCCACTGATCACCACTCTGGTCGGCGCGTTCGTCACCGCCTTTTTTTTCGGGATCATTGCGAGACGACTGCGAGTAGCCCCCATCGTAGGATTCCTGGTGGCCGGAATTGTGATCGGCCCCTTTACTCCCGGCTTTGTCGCCGATCTGTCGCTGGCCCCGGAACTGGCCGAGGTCGGCGTCGTCCTGTTGATGTTCGGGGTAGGCCTGCACTTCTCCATCAGCGACCTGATGGCTGTCCGGCGGATCGCCATTCCCGGAGCGACTCTTCAAATTGTGCTGGCGACGGCGCTCGGATGGGGGCTGGCCTATTACGGCCTTGGATGGTCCCACGGGGCCGGCGTCATGTTCGGCCTGGCCCTCTCCACTGCGAGTACGGTGGTGCTCGTGCGTGCCCTCGAAGACTCGCGGCTGCTCCTAACCAACGAAGGCAGGGTCGCCGTGGGATGGCTCATCGTGGAAGACATTGCCATGGTGATTGCGTTAGTCATCGTGCCGGCGTTGTCGGGAGCCTTGACCGGCCCAACGGGTCAATCCCAGACGAGCGTGGGGGCGCTGGCCGCGGCGATCGTCATCACGATCGGCAAGATCGGCTTGTTCGTCGCGCTGATGCTGATCATCGGCAGGCGGGTCATTCCCTGGACGCTCGATATGGTCTCCAAGGCCGCCTCCCGCGAGCTTTTTACGCTTGCCGTCCTGACCATTGCGCTGGGCGTGGCATTCGAGTCGGCCGAACTCTTTGACGTATCCTTTGCCCTGGGAGCCTTCTTTGCCGGTTTGATACTGAACGAGTCGCAAGTGGGCCATAAGGCGGCCGCCGACACCATCCCGCTCAGAGACGCCTTTGCCGTTCTGTTTTTCGTATCCGTCGGCATGCTGTTCGATCCCAGTATCGTCATGCGGCACCCTTGGGCCGTCGCATCCACGGTGCTCATCATCGTCGTCGGCAAGTCCCTGGTCGCCTACCTGATCATGCTCGCATTCGGCCATCCTCGGAAGACTGCGCTGACCATTTCCGTCAGCCTGGCTCAAATCGGCGAATTCGCATTCATGCTGGCCCAACTCGGCGTGACACTGGAGCTGCTTTCTCTTGAGGGCCGCGACATCATCCTGGCCGGATCCATCCTGTCCATCGTCATCAATCCTCTGCTCTTCGTCGCCCTGGACCGACTCGTGCGACCGAATCATGTCCAACAAACGGCGGCGGTATCGGCGGGACTTACGGACCATGTCGTCTTGGTCGGCAACGGGCGGGTGGGGAAGATCGTGAGCGAAGCTGTACGCCGGGCCGGGTGCCTGATCGCCGTGATCGAAGAGAATGGCGCCGTGGTGGAGGCGTTGCAACGGGACGGGATACCGGCGATCTTAGGCCGCGCGGAAGCGATCGGGGTGTTGGAGTCGGCCAACGTCGCCCAGGCTCGGCTGCTGATTTGCGCGATCCCCACGTCTTCGAGGCAGGCCAAGTCATTAAGCGCACCCGCACGTTGAATCCGTCGCTCCGCGTTCTCGCCCGCGCGCATTCCGACGCCGAGGTCGAACATCTGACGCGTCACGGCGCCGACTTGGTGATCATGGGAGAGCGGGAGATCGCGCGGCGGATGATCGAATCCGCCGCTCTGTAGCCTATGCTCAGCCGAGCTTGCGTTTTTTCTCGATAGCCTGAAGGCAGGCGTCGTACGAATCGATGAATTTCTGGATGCCTTCATTTTCCAATTGCCATGTCGCGCAGCGATAATCGATGCCGACATTCTCCAATTCCCGCAACACCTCAAGGGCATCTTCCACGTCGGCTTCCACCGAATCAGGGACGGCCCGCCCATGGTCGGCGAAAGCCTTGATCGTGGCCTCGGGCATCGTATTGACGGTCTCCCGTCCCACCAAAGGCTCCACATATCCCACGTCGCTGTAGGCGGGATTCTTTCGCCCCGTGCTGGCCCACAGGACCCGCTGCACCCTGGCTCCTCGGCCGGTCAACTTGGCCCATCGCTCGCCGGCAAATATTTGTTTAAAATACTTATAGGCCACCCGCGCATTCGCCACCGCCGCTCGCCCCAACAATTGAGAGGGCAACGCGCTCTTGTCATCGCCATAAATGCGATGCGCCAATAATTGATCGATGAGCGTATCCACCCGGCTGACAAAGAAGCTGGCCACCGAGGCGACCCCGTCGATGGGGCGGTTGTCGCCCACCCGCCGTTCCAACGCGCGCAAGTAGGCCTCAGCGACTCCCTGATAACTCTGGATGGAAAAGAGCAAGGTGATATTGATATTGAGCCCCTCGTAGAGCATTTCCTCGATCGCGGGAATCCCGGCCGACGTGCCGGGGATTTTGATCATGACGTTGGGTCGATTCACCATCGAGAAGAGACGCCGCGCATGTTCCATGGTCCGGTAGGCGTCATGCGCGAAATGGGGAGACACTTCCAGACTGACATAGCCGTCGAGCCGCCCCGTGGACTCATAGACGGGCCGCAGTACATCGCAGGCATCGCGCACATCACTCGCCATGAGCGACTCAAAAAGCTCCGTGGTCGTCATGTCGGTTCGGGACAACTGGTCGATTTGCTCGTCATAGTCCCGACCGCCCGTGATCGCCGCATGGAACGTCGTGGGGTTGGACGTCATGCCGCGCAAACCTTCCTTCGTCACCCGCCGTTGCAACTCTCCCGTTCGAATCATGGACCGAGTCAAATTGTCGAGCCAATAGCTTTGCCCGCACGAGGCAAGCTGAGACAGCGGATTTTGAGTCAGTGTCTGTTGAGAAGTCATACTCCTCCAGCTGATGACAGGGTGATGTAACTTTTTTATTCTGGCGCGTTCCCGACGGTTAGTGCAAGGGCGGCCGCAAAATATTTCGAGGAACGAAGGAGACGTCCGACAAGAAGCCGTTCGGCCCTATTCCCATCGATTGAACAAACTGTCCCGACCAGAGGCAATTGTCCTGGAGGATCACCGGCTGACGAGTGAACTTTGCGGGCGTATCCATCAAACAACGCGCCTTTGTTCAAGCGCTATCGACCGCGACTTGATCGACGATGTGCGCTCTGAGATATTACACAACAGCTCGCTGGTGAGGATCCGTTCTTGCAATTCCTCGCAACAGTATTCCGCTGATGTCCGGATGTGAGAAGGTCGAACGGAGGGGATTGTGTTGATAGACCGACTCTTCGATGCCTACGTAGCCTATCTCCCCTGGTTTGGCCTTGCGGTCGGCATCATCTTCCTGCTCGTTGGGGCGACGACCGGGTCGCGAAGCCGGCGCCTGACGTTCATTGGACTCGGCCTGGGCGGGGTCTCTGTACTGTGGCTTCTCTTCAGGATCGCGGCGCCAACTTGAATGTGATGCCTTCTGCGCCTTGTTCAAACATCCAGGAGTCTTGCTATGAACGATAGATCGACGCCATGGCCAAGCCGGCTGCTCGGAGCAACGGACTTCAGCCAAGCAGCGGAGCTGGCTCAAAACTATGCGATCCTCTTGGCTCGTGCCTCAGGCGGGCGCCTCCATATTGTGCACGTGTCCCAGCCCTATCCGACGTTAACATTGGATGCCGCCGACGACGCGCAACTGCTTGGTCCGGTACGCCGGGAAGTCTCGAGCGCCTTGGACGATATGGCCTCGCAGCTGACACGAGATGGGGTGCAGGCTTCTGCGACGCTCACAATCGGGACTCCCAGCGAAGAGATCATCCGCGTCGCGGATGCGGAGGCCGCTGATTTGATCGTCTTGGGCTCACAGGGGCGGACCGCTTTGGAACATGTGCTGCTTGGGAGTACCGCCGAACGGGTGGTGAAAGGAGCCGCCTGTCCGGTTCTAACGGTTCGCGCCGACGGGTCACGCCCGATATCACCCGCGATCCGCCATCTGATTGTCCCGATCGATTTCTCACACGGGTCGGCCGATGCGCTCGAAGCGGCCATCGTGGTGGCCCACATGTTCAAGGCATCCATCACGTTGGTGCATGTGCTTGAATGGTCCTGGCTGCGCCTTCACTACACCATCGCGGAACTTGCGGACGAAGACCGCATCAGACGGGAGCTCCAGGCACGCCTGGAACCCTATGCGGAGGCAATTCGCTCGCAAGAATTGACGGCCGACATTGTGACAGTGGGAGGAGGCGGACCGGCGGACTTCATCGTTGACACGGCCGCAAGCCGGAACGCGGATCTGATCGTCATGGGGACGCATGGACGGCGCGGCATCCAACGCGCGCTGATCGGCAGCGTGGCGGAGGGAGTCCTGCGACGGGCCTCCTGCCCGGTCCTGACGATCAAAGAATACACGATCGCGCCGGGACGCCGGCGGACCGTTCCAATTACGGAACCGAATACCTGAGCGGCGCTAACTGCTTCACTCGACTTTCTCTACATGTTCGAACTGTTTCTCAAACGAGCCAGCATTGTCAGCAGCCACCTTATGCGTGCGGCCCACTGACCGAACGATGAAGATACATTGAAGTATCCGCGCGAGAGTCACGCCACCGGCAATTACGCCTCTCATCCATCATCATCGTCGCGGTGGTGATTATTCACCGTGTAGACACCGTTCCCTATCACGTCTCGCTAATCCCCGCCGCGATCCTATTCGAAGACTTCCACGTATTCAATTACTTCTGAGTCAACGTGAATTGGCTCAAGCGTTGCAATAGTCGCGGGAAAGCGCGCGCGACGACGGTCTACACACGAGAATAACGGCACCGAACTTATTCAACTAAAGAAAGGAAGACAGATATGAACGGCAACGGCAAGACATTAACAGTGCTCGGTACGATTGCAGCCTCCAGCCTCCTCAGCTTTGGCATCGCTCTGGCGGCGCCGGGCGCGGCGATTTGGAGCACGACCGACAGTTACAAATCGAATGCCTGGTCCGAAGACCTGCTGGGCCAAGTCGCCACGTACCAGACCCTGGCTGAGAAAGGCGTGATCTCGGGGGACCTCGATCCCTATCTCCAGCAAATGAGTAAAGTGCGGCAGGCACACCGCTCGGGAGATCGTCACGCCACCTATGAAGGCGTCAATACCTTCATGGTGATGTTAGAGGCACGGGTTGGAGGAATCGATTCGCACACGGCTGATGCTTTGTGGGACTACTGTTACCAGGTCACACCGGATGACTTGCATGCTCGCGATCGACATGTCCGGGCCATTGGCGCGGAACAGGTGAACCAATATGAAGCGTTCATCCAGAACATGGAAGACCGCGCCAGCATGGCGTTCTGACCCATTGTTCTTGAGGCACAGCGTGGCGTATGCGTAAACTGGAGCCGGAGCCGGCATACACTGTGTGTCGGCTCCGGATTTTTCATTGATTGGTTGCCATGCAGCCATACGCCCCGCTTTGGCCCGCCTCAGTCCGTGGGAGCCGCGGCGCCCTTCGCCTGAAGTATCCGCGCGAGGTGCACGCCGCTGGCAATCACGCCGATGTGGCTAAAGGCTTGCGGATAATTGCCGAGAAATGCACCGGTCGTGGGATCGATTTCTTCCGGTAGCAATCCGAGATAGCCGGCTCTGGCGCAGAGGGAATCATACAACTCCAAGGCCTCTTCCACCCGTCCCTGCCCGGCTAAGTTATCCACGAGCCAAAAACTGCACAGCAAAAAGGCGCCTTCCTCCCCCGGGATCCCGTCCGGAGATTCTTCGTGACGGTACCGATACAGCAAACCCTTGCCTGCGCCCAGACGATCGCAGATCGCACGCGTCGTCGCGACCATCTTCGGATGGTCCGCGCGCACCACACGCCTCAGCGGTAAGGCGAGCAGGCTGGCATCCAGGCTCCCGCCGCCCAGATGCTCGGTCAGCGTGCCGGCCTGTGCATCCCACGCCTCGTCCAATATCGCGCGGCCGATGTCGTCCGCCATCTGCTTCCATCGTTGTGTCGGACCCGGCAAGCTGAAGCGCTCCGCCATCCGGGCTGCCCGGTCTAGCGCCACCTGGCACAGCGCCGCCGAATAGGTGAAGGGCCGACCGCTGCTTCGTACTTCCCAGATACCTTGATCGGGCGTTCGCCATTCGCGTCCCGCTGTGTCAGCCAATGTACAGAGGTGACGCCAGAGCCGTTCCGGCATCGACCCGTGATGAGCCGTCCATTGATAGGCGCAATCGAGAATTTCTCCATAGACGTCGTGTTGTTTTTGATCCGCTGCGCCGTTGCCCCACCGGACCGGCTTGGAACGCCGGTACCCTTCAAGCTCCGGGTCATCGGTCTCATCCGGCGGCCTCCGGCCGTCCAAGTTATACATGATCCGTGGAGAGCCAACGCGCTCCACCGCTTCAAGCACCCAAGACAGAAACCCCGCCGCTTCGTGCGAAAGACCGATCCGATGCAGGGCATACACTGAAAAGGCGGCATCCCGTACCCAGGCATAGCGATAATCCCAGTTCCGAACCCCGCCGATGTGCTCGGGAAGCGATGACGTCGGCGCCGCCACAATCGCTCCGTTCTCGAAATGATCCAAAAGTTTCATGGTGATGGCGGAGCGGCGGACCAAGGCTTCCTGGGGGCCATGATACTGCACATGCCCCAGCCATTCCTTCCACACTGCAAATGTCTCGCGATACAGGCGAGGCGCGTCGACAGGCGCGACATGGCCGTGAGACTGTCGCCATCGCAAGAGCAGATGGAATGTTTGCCCTTTTTTGAGTGTCACCACCGTGCGGAGCCCGTTCAAAGGGCCGGATGATTGAAGATGCAACATAAGATCCGGTTGTGCGGCGCACCGCACCCGCATGCCGCCGTCCCGGATGTCGGCCTCGGCTCCTCCTCGCGGTTCAATCTCGATCCGGAGGCGCACTGTGCCGGAAAGAACCTCCACCGTCCGCAAGAGCTCTCTTCTGGTGGCCTGAATGTCGTCGGTCAGATCGGCGCCGGCCATGAGCGGGCAATAATCGGTGAGGCGGGCCAGTCCCCCTGCGCTCTTCATCTCCGTCACGAGCACCGGGCTGTCTGGTTCGTAAAATTGCCGTGATTCCTGAAGGTCTTCCGGAGTGACGGCAAAATATCCTCCCCGCGCCGCATCCAAGAGACTGCAAAATAACGCCGGAGAATCGAATCGAGGCAGACACAACCACACGATCCGGCCGTCGCGGGCGACCAACGCCGCGGTGGCACCATCTCCGATCAAACCATGATCTTCGATCGGCAAATAATCGTCGATACGGTGCAGCGGTTTCATCGCCGGTTCAGGCATACCCCTCCCCTATCACCTGCGTTCAATGTCCCACACGAAGCGGACTCGAACCCCGAATCAAGGGCGCCTCTTTTTCTTCCCTTTGATCAGTACAATCGCGCCGAGGATGCCGATCACGATCGCCAATGCTCCCATTACAGCCAATGGTTCCACGTCTTCCTCCTGTAGTTCATTCATATCATATCGTCAGCTTCCTGCGAGAGCGAATTTCCCGCCGGCAAGGACCCTGCTGGACCACTGATCTCACCCGCATTATTCATGAACGCTGCGGCTGCAATCGCGGATTCATCGCTACGACAAGCCAGTCGGCGGGCTTGCTCGCCGCTTAGTCCCTCACCGTACTGTTCAAGTACGCTTCGGTCCCTCGCGACTGTGCTTGCCCGTCTCGCTTGGCGACTGGGGTTTCCACCCGCCTCCCAGGCGCGCCGGGACGCACCTTTCCCAAGTTCCCGACGAACCGTCATGAACTATACGGGCTAGATTGGACCGCCGGACCCAGCGGGATAGTCCTGCAGCGGAACTCCGCCTTGGGACCACACGGACAGAATCGGCTCGACAATTCGCCACGATTCCTCTGCCTCATCATCACGGATCGACAAGGTGAGATCGCCGTGCAACACGTCGAGCAGCAGCCGGACGTAAGCGGGATCCCTTCCGGACCCGCAAGGACTGTCCAAGTCAACACGGTCCAGATCAAACAGATCACCGGACGCGTTGACATTGATCCCGAGCACGATTTGATCCGGATTCAATCTGATCATCAAGACATTCGGCGTCGGGTGCGCCTGCTGCCCAAAAGCCAAGTGCGGGACCGGGCGGAAGTGTACGGCAATGTGGCGCCGGGCGGCCGCAAGAGCCTTGCCTGTCCGAAGCAAGAAAGGGACGCCGGACCAGCGCCAATTGTCGATGCTCAAGGTGACCTGCGCAAACGTTTCGGTGTGGCGCTTCCCATCGACGCCTCGCTCATCCACGTAAGCGTTGACGGCCCGTCCATTGATCGTACCTGATCCGTACCGGCCCCGGATAGTCTGTCGCGCGACCGCCTCGGGAGACAGGCGATGCACGGCTCGGAACACGTCCACCTTACGGTCTCGGAGCGCCCGTTCATTCAGAGAATGAAACGGCTCCATGGCGATCAACGCCAGCAACTGCAACAAATGGTTCTGGATCATGTCGCGCAGCGCACCCGTCGAGTCATAAAAGGACGCTCGTCCGGCGGCCGTGAGCATCTCATCCCAGACAATCTCCACCCGCTCGACGTGTTGGGAATTCCAGATCGGCTCGAACACTCGGTTGGCAAACCGCAGGCCCAGAATGCTCTGTACCGTCTGTTTTCCCAGGAAGTGATCCAGCCGGAAGATGTCCTGTTCGGGAAATGATTTGTGCAAGAGCCGGTTGAGCGACTGAGCGGAGGCGAGATTCTCGCCGAACGGCTTTTCCACGACCAGCTTGCTGCCTTGCGGCAGCCCACGCGCCGCCAACGCTTCAACGGCAGGGTGAAACAAAGCCGGCGGGAGAGCCAGATAGATGACGACCGGTTCTGTGATCCCTTCGAGACTCTTGGCAATCTGTTCGGGGTCGGTGACATCGACCGCCGCATAGTCCATCACCGACACTACGGCGTCCCGCGATGAGGCGGGCACATTCGGCGCGGTCTCCGCCATCTTGTCGGCAAGCCTGCGTCGAAAGCCCGCCTGATCCCATTGATCACGGCCGAGACCGAGGAGCCGGAATCCGTCCGGCAACCGTCCCATTTCATGCAACGACGCCAACGCCGGCATGAGAAAGCGAGCCGCCAAATCACCGGATGCACCGAAGATGATAAAGCGGCGGATCATGGCCGGTCCTTTGGGGAAATGCCGGGCGCCCCTTGCCCGCTCTTCTGGTCTTCAATGACCACCTCAACAGATCCTTGGTGCGTCATGACCTCGGTCCTGATCAAGCCGTCAACTCCTCGCTCGAATCGCAGGTCCACCTTCGCCTGACCGATCCTCACCCGCCGCAGTTCCAGCCAGCTGATGAGAAGGGGCAGCTGCGGATTGACAATATGGAGTTGTCCATCGAACGCCCGTGCTTCCAAGCCCAGCATGGTCTCAAGCAGATAGGGAATCGATCCGGCGGCCCAGGCTTGCGGATGGCAGGCAACGGGATAATGGACCGGCACGCCATATTCTTCGCGCGCAAATCCGGCGAAGACTTCCGGCAACCGGTAATGATCGAACCCCATGGCTGCTTCCAAGAGTCCCAAGAAAATCTTCCCGGCCTCCTCATGGCGGCCATAGCGCCGACACCCGGCCGCGATCAATGCATTGTCATGCGGCCACACCGTGCCGAGATGGTACCCGATGGGATTGAAGCGGGCCTCGCGCTGCGACAGCGTCCGAATGCCCCACCCGCTGTACATGTCCGGCTTCAGCAGCCGATCGACGACTTTCCCCGCCTTGTCCGCATCGACAATGCCCGTCCATAGCGCCTGTCCGGGGTTCGATGAGATCACCGCGCATGGACGGTCTTCCGATTCCAGGGCCAACGCAAAGAACTCTTCGTCCTCCAACCAAAAATCCCGGTTGAACCGTGTCTTCAGATCGTCCGCTTGGCGACGAAGTGTCGCCGCTTGCTCCGTATCCCCGATCCGCTCGTACAGGTCCGCGATCGCATGTTTCGCCATATAGACATAGCCTTGGACCTCCACCAGGGAAATCGGAGGCCGGGCCAGCCGCCCTTCGGCCGTGACGATGGCGTCGCCTGAGTCCTTCCAGCCTTGATTAATCAACCCGTGTTGTGTCGTGCTGTCGTATTCCACATAGCCGTCCCCGTCTCCGTCCCCGTACCGCTCGATCCATTCCAGCGCAAGCTCGACATTGGCCCGCAGTTCCTTGAACAGGCTCAAATCCCCGGTCCACCGGGCATGGCGGCTGATCAAGACAAGAAAGAGCAGGGTCGCGTCGATCGTCCCATAATAGGGCGTATGAGGGATCTCATGCAGTCGGGCCAATTCCCCGACTCTGAGTTCGTGGAGAATCTTTCCCGGCTGCTCGTCTCTCCAATGATCGACATGCCGGCCTTGATACTGAGCCACCAGTCGCAGCGTGTCGCGCGCAATATCAGGATCGTAGGCCAAGGTCTGCAACGCCGTGATCAAACTATCACGGCCGAACAGGGTCACGAACCAGGGCACGCCGGCGGCAAAGAACCGGTCGCCTTTCAGCGAGCTTTCCAGTACGTGCAAGTCCAGCAAAGAACGGCGCACGACCTGATTGAGCAGCAGGCTGTTGCTCTCCACGCCGGTTTCCCGGCTCAACCAATCCTCGGACGACCGGTCGAGCGCGCGCTTGATCGCATCGAGCTGGCGCTCGACCGGGCTGCAGGGTTGCGCGCGGCCCGGCTCATGGGATTCCGCGATGGTCAACGACACGCCGAGTTCCCACGTTTCCCCCGGCTGAAGCGCCATGGTGAATCCGGCCGTGACGCCGTTTTGCTGATCGGGAACGGGCGAAAAATGAATGGTGATCGTCCGGGAAACGTGATCCGCACCGCGATACGAGAAAAACAGGCAGCCGTCCTTCCATTCGGGCCGGTAGATCGTCCCACGCTTTTTCGGCATCAGCCCGCGGACCGTAAACAGGTCTTCAAAATTGGACCCAAACGTGAGCGCAAGCGGCAACTGAACCGCCGCTCTCCCGAGATTCCGGATCGTAATCGTTTCAAGCAACGCGGGATCGCTCCGCTCGACCATGCGTTCCCATCTCACGCCGATTGTTTCCCGGTGAATCGGCTGTCCGTCCAGGCCGCGCATATCGGGCATGGTCAGCTGAAACAAGGCCCGCGAGCCCGGCTCCGCCGTCGCGGCGAGGGGCTCCGGGTGCACGTTGGCGACGGTCAATTCATATCGGTTGAGGTACCGGCAATCACGATAATAAAGACCAAAGCCATGACCTTTTCCGCCTGGAACCTCGCCTCCCGGCGGCGCGAGAAAAAACAGGTTGTCGTCTTTGATGACGATCGCGTGCGCGATGCTCTGCACGACGGAGGGCACGCCTTTGGTCAGGACCTGTTGCTTACGCTCATCCTGCTTCTTCCGCGAACGAGGCCTCTTCGCATCCTTGGCCGATGTTTTGGCGGCGACACTCATCCCTACACCACTTCACGGATGGTATTTTCAACCAAGGTCTTGATGATATCCCACCGGTCCTTCTGCCCGCGGGCCATGGCCTTGGTAAATTGCCAGGCCTGCTCCGTGGTGATTTTCCCCGGCAACGGCGGTTCATTGGGATCGACCACGGCCTGCACCAGTGCGGGCCCCGGTTCATCGAATGCCTGCTTCAACACGGAGGGAACCAGCAACGGATCCTCCACGGTCAATCCCCGCACCCCGCAGGCTTCGGCGTAGGCGGCAAAATCGATCGGCTGCAACTGCACGCCGTATTGCGGATTTCCCTCAAACGCGACTTGTTCCCATTTGATCATGCCCAGCACGTCGTTCTTGATGACGATGACCTTGACCGGCAGCCGGTACTTGGCGATGGTGGCCAGCTCTCCCATCAGCATGGTAAAGCCTCCATCTCCGGTGAAACAGACGACTTGCCGCCCGGGAAACGCCACCGAGGCCGCCACGCTGTACGGCAAGGCGTTGGCCATGCTCGCGAGCGTGCCGGACGCCGAAAACTGCATGTCGCCTTTCATTCTGATATGCCGCGCGGCCCAGGTGGTCAATGTCCCCGTATCGCAGCAGACAATCGCGTCGTTGGTCAGGAACCGGTTCAGCTCATGAGCGACGACCTGAGGTTTCATCGGCTTATCGGACCTCGTGCCCCGTTCCCTCATGAGGTCATTCCAACGCTTCATGCGGCTCTGGCACTGTTCGAGAAAACGACGGTCGCTTTTCGGCTGGATCAACGGCAACAGCGCGCGCAACACATCCCAACATTGCCCGACCAAGCCCACATCGGCCGGATATCGGAGCCCGATCCGTGCCAGATCAAGATCGATCTGCACCGCCTTGGCCTGGCCCGGCTTGGGATAGAACTCGATATAGGGAAAGCTCGTCCCCGCAATGATCAGCGTATCGCATTCCTCCAACGCTTCCTGCGACGGAGCCGTACCCAACAGCCCGATGCCGCCGGTCGTGTAGGGATGGTCGTCCGGCACCACACCCTTGCCGAGCAGCGGCTTGATGATCGGCGCGCCCACCCGTTCGGCCAGCATGATGATTTCATCCCGCGCCGTCAGACAACCCCGCCCGGCCAGGATCGCGACCTTGGACCCGGCATTGATGATGTCGGCCGCCCGCTCCAGTGCTGCCTTGGGGGGCAACGGATAGGTGTCGCTGACCAGTCCGCCGCTGTGGTGAGGAATGTTCGCCTTCGACCGAAGGCCGTCCGATGTCCAACTTTGGATGTCCTTAGGAATCGTGATATGCGCGACCCCTCGGCGCGCATGCGCCCGCTTCACCGCTTCGTCAACCAGATTGCAGACATGGGCCGGCCCCATCACACGCTCGCTGAAGACAGCCACGTCGCTGAAGAGTTTGTCGAGATCCACGTCCTGCTGATAATGAGTGCCGATGAGGTCATGAAACGTATGGCCGGTGATCGCGAGTACCGGCTGCCCGTCACATTTCGCGTCATAGAGGCCGTTCAACAGATGAATGCCGCCCGGGCCGGAGGTCGCCAGACAGACCCCGAGCCGGCGCCGGAACTTGGCATAGCCGCATGCGGCGAACGCGGCTGCTTCCTCATGCCGCACTTGAATCAGTTTGATTTTGTCTTCCTTGGTGCGCAGGGATTCGTAGATGCCGTTGATCCCGTCACCCGGCAGACTGAATATCGTATCGACGCCCCATTCGATCAATCGATCGACCAACAGATCGCCCACCGTCGCAGCCATGGGTCACCTCACACCTGCGATAAAAAGTATGACTTTGTGATGTAGTGATTTAAATGATTTGTGATTTTGACGGGAAACTCCCGTCGCGCCGCCGTTCACAACCGTAACGTGTCTTATTCAGCCCAGCATAAACCTCGCGTCCCTGCACAAGCCATGAGACGACTTATCGTCGTGTTCGCGTACCTCATCATTTTCTTCGCGTCGTGGACCTTCGCCGACTTGCCACATCACCGATTCACCGATTGATAGGCCCGCAACACTTCCGCGACGCTCCAGGCCTGCGCGATACAACCGCGCGGGTGGTACGGCGGCTCGGCGTCGAAGATTTCGCTGATTGTCCCGACGCCGTCGTCGCGCAGTTGCTGCCTGAATCCTTCCAGCATGCCCTGCGCCTGCTGTTTGTCTTTGTACACCCGCATCCAGGCATCAATGAAATGACCGATCAGCCAGGCCCACACTGTTCCCTGATGATAGGCGGCGTCCCGCGCGCGAAGGTCGCCGAAATACTTCGGCTTATAATCGCGATGTCCGCGGGCGAGACTTCTCAAGCCGACGGGAGTCAGCAATTTCTCGACGGCGACATCCACTACCGGCCGCCAGCGCCGTTCATCCAGCACCGGATGCCGCAAGGAGATGCTGAACACTTGGTTCGGGCGGAGGCTGGCATCATCTCCCTGTTCGCCGTCCACGACATCAAACAGACAGCCGGCCGCCGGATTCCAAAACCGTTCGTTGAATGATTGCCTGGTCTGCCCCGCCATGCGCAACCATGCGTCCGGCCGCTCTCCCAAACTTTCCGCCCATTCCGCCATCAGGCGTAACGCGTTGAACCAGAGGGCTTGGATCTCGACCGGCTTCCCGCGCCGCGGCGTGACCACCCACCCATCCACCTTGGCGTCCATCCAAGTGAGCTGGTATCCCTCGGCGCCGGCATGCAGGAGACCGTCCTTCGGATCGACCCCGATGCCGAAATGCGTGCCTCTCCTGTGGTGCTCGATGACTCCCTTCAAAATCGGATAGAGCGTCATCAAGGCGTCCCGATCTTCGGTCGCCCGGTAGTAGCGGTCCAAGGCGTGGAAGTACCAGAGTGTCGCGTCGGCCGTGTGATACAGCGCTTTGCGCTGGCCTTCAGGAAAGAGATTCGGCAGCAATCCGTCACGAATATAATTGCCGAACGTCCGGAGGATCGCCCGCGCCTCTTTATGGCGGCCGGTGCAGAGCGTGAGGCCGTCCAGACTGATCATGGTATCGCGGCCCCAATCAGTGAACCAATGATAGCCCGCGATGACGGTCCTCGCTTCATCGCCGGACGCCTGCGCCAGCGCATGCTCCTCCAGCCGGCTGCCGGGAAACACGATGAACTGATCCGCGGCCAAGACAAGGAGCCGTTCGAGCTCGTCGGATTGAGCGACATCCGCCCGCGCAATGACCTTCTGCAGCCGGTGGGATTCGGCCTCGAAGATCGATCCCGCATGAAGTTCCAACACCTCCCAGCTTTCGGTGCTGGCCACAAAGGCAATGGGCCGGTCGGTTCTGATTTCGGCGGTGAAATATCCGGGACTCGCCAGATCTTCCGTCGCAGGCGATCCGCGGTCGCGATCGACGCGATAGAGAATGTTTCGACTCAGCTGATAGTCCGCAACGAAACAGCCGCCGTGAGGGCGCAAGCCCATCTTGAGCGCCGGCGCTCCATCGCTCAGCTGCATTTCATAGCGGCCGCCGAGAATTGTCAGAGGAAACGGGGGTTGACGCGCTTCCTTCATTTGAGCATCCAGCATGCGAAACGTGACGAAAGGCCGCACATTCAACCGCACCGGCTCGCCGGAGAGGAGTCGGTATTCGACATACACCGTATTTTGTCCATACGGCATGATGACCCGCTTCTCCACCTCGCGCCCACCGATGACCATCCGCCAGACCGGCGTCTGCCATTCGCGGCGGAATTCGGCAATGACGTTGGGCAGATCGCTGTCGAGCCGGCCGTCTTCATATTCGACCCCGCTCACCAATAGGCTTCCCGCCTCGGTGCTGAGCTCTTCATCAAGCCGCGGCATGATGATGGTTCGGCCCCATGGAGACGGGAGGTCGGGGACGAAGGTCCCGTGATAGCGTCTGGTTGCCACCCCGTGGATCGTGCTGGAGGCATACCCTCCCAACCCGTTCGTCACCAGCCACTCTTTCGAGAGCAGCGACGCGGAGTCGCGCAGTTCGTCACGCGGGAAACTGATGGTCAAGCCTGAACTCATCAGTCATACACTCACAATTATGTTGCCGTTCCGTACAGAAATGCGGACATGCCGGGAATGATCCACCCTTCATCGGTCAAGGGAGGGATGACGCCCGGACCTCCATAGCGCGGCTCGTCGCTGGACCAGATCAATTTCCAAGGCCCGCGAGGGCTGGGCGCGATCAGGGGTTCGGGACCGGGTCTATAGTCCACGTCCGCTCCGAAATTGATCACGAGCAGGCGATCATCGTCCTCATCCCCGAAATAGCGCAGGACCAAGGACTGCGGCCCGATCACGGCTCCATCCACGGCATGCCGCGCCTGCTTGGCGATGACGGGATCCTCCCGTCGAATTCGCAAGAGGTCCTGGTGAAGGGCATACCAAGGGGCATGCCGCTGTCGCTCCGAGAGATCCAGCTTGGATCGCTCAAACGTGGCGGGATCATTGGGGTCCGGAACGAGGGCTTGCGCGGACTCGGAGGCATAGCTGGGAAATTCGGCCAGAAATTTCCGCCGGCCTTCATGAACCAGCTTGGCGAGACCGGGGTCGTGGTCGGTAAAGAAAAGAAACGGCGAGGAGGCGGCAAATTCCTGTCCCATGAACAACAGCGGGGTTTCCGGAGCCAACAGCAGTAAGGCCGTCAACACCCTCAGGACGGAGGGATTGGTCTTGGCATCAAGCCGATCACTCCACAATTGATTCGCTACTTGATCGTGGTTCTGGATATAAAAGACAAACGCCTGTCCCGGCTGATCCTTGACGACCGCGCCCCTCGGTTTCTTTTGCCATTGATACCGTTGCCCTTGATACAGGAAGGCGCGTTTGACGGCCGACACCAATTCCTGCGCCGTGCCGCGATAATCGCTGTAGTAGGCTTCGTGCCGACCGGTCGCCGCGACCCGGCAGACGTGATGAAAGTCGTCGCTCCACACGGCGTCCAATCCCCAGCCGCCGCGCTCGATCGGTTCAACGGTTTCGATCAGATTAGATTCGCATTCGGCAATCAAAATAATCCTGCGCTCTCCGGCCGCCCACCTGGCCTCCTGTGAGAGCTCCGCCAGCACATGGACCGGGCTCGCATCATGGATCGCATGGACTGCATCCAGCCTCAGTCCATCCAGATGAAATTCGTGAATCCAGTAAGCGGCGTTTTGAACAAACAACTCACGCACCGGCCGCGCATCGGGGCCGTCAAAATTCAGCGCCTGCCCCCATTCGTTGCCGTATCGGTCGGTAAAGTATTCGCCGCTATAGGTCGGCAGATAATTGCCATCCGGGCCGATGTGGTTGTAGACCACGTCCAGAATGACCGCGAGCCCGCGGGCGTGCGCTTCATCGACGAACCGCTTCAGCGCGTCATGCTCGCCGTAGACGTGCGCGGGAGCATAGAGGTCAACCCCGTCATAGCCCCAATTCCAGCGGCCGGGAAATTCCGCCACCGGCATGACCTCGATGACCGTGATGCCGAGTCGCTTGAGTTCATCGAATTCCTTGATCGCCGCATCAAACGTCCCGTCCGATGTGAAGGTCCCGATATGAAGTTCGTAAATGACTTGGCCGTGCATGTCCACGCCGCGCCATTGTTGGTCCCGCCATTGATAGGCTTGAGGATCAACGATAAGTGACGGGCCATGCGGTCCTTCCGGCTGGAATCGCGAACAGGGATCAGGAAAGGAGTCCTTCCCGTCCACGCGATAGCGGTACGTCATGCCGGCTTTCGCTTGGCCGATAAGGCCGGACCAATATCCGGCCTCGTCTTTTTGAAGCGGGTGGCTGCTGCCATCCTCCAGAACCACGTCGATCCGCTTGGGCTTCGTGGCCCAAAGGCGAAAGCGAACCCCATCCGGGGTCACGGAGGCGCCGAGTTCCAGCCGCCATGTGTTCCGGCCCTGATCTGTCGGTGATCGTCTCATCGGTTTCGTGTCGGAGCGGGACATGAATTGTGTTCCACGGTTCAACCTCGACCCAATCGTTGTCAGTTAACAGGTTATGAAGTTGGCCCCAACTAGGAAGACCCCTAGCAAGTCCCGGCGAAACAAATTCGCCGCCGATGGCGGGAAGCGGGCAAGGTCGTCGCGGCGCGACCGTCTCGAGCTGTTCGGATCGGACAGGTGATGAAGAACACGTTCATTCGCATGCCAATCTTGACCTCCATCAGCTATTCGATCATATCGTCGGCAAGCGCCACGGATTTGATGTGCGCATAGACCTGCTGTCCCGGCTTGAGGCCCAAGCCGGCTACGGACTTTCTGGTGATGGTCGCGACCAACGGACAACCGACATCCAACTGAACATCCACCGTTGATCGATCTACTTCCCGGATTTCCTTCACCGTGGCAGGGAGGATGTTCAACGCGCTGGTCTGAAAATGACACGGTTCAATCGCAAGACTGACGTCGCTGGACAAGATATGGACCCGTAATGGATCGCCGGTATTCAGCGATTGGATCGGTACGTAGAGAGACTGGCGATTGAATCCGAGACGAGTGAGGCCGAACTCCCGTTCATGACCGGCCACGACCGTATCGATGACCGCGCCGATCAAATGCGGTCCCAGATGTCGATGCAAATCCAGACGCGAAAAGACGTCGTTGAGCGGCCCGGTCGCGATGCTTTTGCCGTCTTGGAGCAACACCACGAGTTGCGCGAGCTGAAGGATTTCATGAAGGGAATGGGTCACATAGAGAATGGGGATGTTCAATTCTTTGTACAGCCGTTGAATGAACGGCATGATCTCCCGCTTGCGCTGGCTGTCCAGCGACGACAGCGGCTCATCAAGGAGCAACAGCTTGGGACTGGTCAGCAAGGCGCGGCCGATAGCGAGCCGCTGTTGCTCGCCGCCGGAAAGCTTATGGGGTCGCCGATCGAGGAGATGTGGAATGCCCAATACCTCGACCACCTGATCGACCGACAGCCGCCGTTCGGCGGCTGGCGTGCGGTTGAACCCATACATCAGATTGGAGCGGACGCTGAGATGGGGGAATAATCTCGGCTCTTGGAAGACATACCCAATGCGGCGGCTCGAGATCGGCTCATAGACGTGGCGGCTCTCGTCCTGCCATACATCATCGCCGACTTGCATGAAACCGGTCGGCGATCGCTCCAACCCGGCAAGGCACCGGAGGAGCGTGGTCTTCCCCGAACCTGATTGCCCGAAGACGGCAGTAATGCCGGACGCCGGCGCATCGAACTCGACGTGGAGATGGAAGTTCGGGTACGAAACATCGAAACGCGCGACGAGCCGGCTCATGACACGTGTATCGGAAACCGGCGGTTCACGATGTAGACAGCGAGCAGAACAAGAAAGGAGAAGAGCAACATGCCGGCCGAGATGATATGCGCCTGGGTGTACTCCATGACTTCCACGTGATCGAACACCGTGGTCGAAAGTACGCGGGTCTTTCCCGGAATCGACCCGCCCACCATGAGCACCACGCCGAACTCTCCCATGGTATGGGCAAATCCCAGGACGATGCCGGTGACATAGCCGCGAATCGCCATGGGAGACGCGACCGTCAGAAAGGCGTCGAAGCGGGATGCGCGCAACGACCATGCGGCTTCCAGCGGCGCCTTGCCCACCGCCTCGAAGGCGGCATGCAGCGGCTGGATGACAAACGGCATCGAATAGAAGGCGGACCCGATTACCAACCCCCAAAACGTGAAGGCCAGGGTCAGGCCGGTAAAACGTCCGATGGGGCCGTAGGGTCCCAACGCGATCAAGATATAAAATCCGAGAACGGTCGGTGGCAACACGAGCGGGAGGGCGACCACGGCTTCTACGACTGCCCTGAAGCGTGACCTTGTATGGGCCAGCCACCAGGCGAGCGGTGTGCCGACAATAAGCAGCAACACCACGGTGGCGCCGGACAGACGGAGGGTGACCCAGACGGCGCTCCAGTCGAGATCACTCAGCATGATACGGGCGCCTTTTCATTTTTTCACATCATACCCGTACCGCTCGATAATCTGAAGGCCTTCGGCGCCGCGCACGAACTCCATCAGAGCTTTGGCGGCGGGATTGTTCTGTCCTTTTGTCAACAGCACCACATCCTGCGCGATGGGATCATGCAGAGACGTCGGGACATCCCACCGGCTGCCCCTTCCCTTCAGCGCCGGATCGAGCACCTGTGACAACGCCAGGAAGCCGAGTTCTGCATTGCCTGAATCAATGAACCCGCTGGTCTGGCCGAGGTTTTCCCCCTGCACAATCTTTGGCTGCAAGAGATCCCAGACCTTGAGTTTCATCATGACCTGCATGGCGGCGGTGCCGTAGGGCGCGGTCTTCGGATTCGCCATGGCGAGATGCTTGAAGGTATCGGACCGCAGCGTTTCCTCGCCCTTGATCAACTCCGGGTTCGGGCTCCACAAGACCAGCCGCCCGACAGCATAGGTGAAGCGGCTGCCCTTCACGCCGAGTCCTTCCTCCTCGAGCAGCTTTGGCCGCTCGTCGTCAGCGGAAAAGAAGACGTCAAACGGAGCGCCGTTCTTGATTTGCGCATAAAATTTCCCGGTGGAGCCTGCGCTGAGTTGCGCCGTATGGCCGGTCGCTTTTTGAAATGCCGTTGCGATCTCCTTAAACGGGGGAACAAAATTCGCCGCGACCGCAACTTGCACCTGGTCTGCATGCGCCGGTAGGCCGGACAGGCCCGTCCACGCGATGAACGCTACGATCGTGATGACCGTCCGGACCATAGAAGGCACCTCCTTACATGGGTCTCTACAGATGAATACCATTGATGACTCCTGGGCAGGAGACGGCCTTCAGTTGAGTGTTTCACCGGTCCGTGAGCCCGAGAGACGAAGATGCTAGCATAGTTATCTATTATTTATCTATTATTGACGCTCGAATCATGCCTCGGGTATATTCCGCCGGCATAATTATTCATGTCGTTCTGGCCTTCACGGCGGCGCATGTGGCGAAATCTACTCCTGAGGAAGATCCGTGCAATGATGCCCCTCGCATAGCCTCCACTCGATGCTGACTCGCGCCGCCCTGAAGAATCCCTACGCCGTCTTCGCCATCTGCATGATCGCGTTGGTGCTCGGAACCGTCTCCTACAAAAAGATGCGCGTGGACATCTTCCCGGAGATCAAGCTCCCGACTATCCTGATCACGACCTTTTATCGGGGCTTGAGCCCGGCCGAAATGGAAGGCGCGATCACCCTGAAGCTCGAACAACGACTGATCGAAGCCAGCTATGTCGAGCACATTGAATCGCAGTCCCTCGCGGGAATGAGTTACATCAAAGTCTTTTTCCAACCGGAGTACGGCATCGACGCGGCGCAGGCTGAAATCACCAGCCTCGCCTACAACGTGATCCGGCTTCTGCCTCCCGGCGTCTTTCCTCCATCGGTCTTCAAATTCGGGGCAGCCAGCCTTCCGATCGGCCTGCTGTCCATCAGCAGCGATAGTCTGACCGCCAAGCAGATGCGCGACCTGGCTTACTTTACGGTCCGCAACCAGATCGCGAGCGTGCCCGGCATCGCGTTCGGCACGCCGCTGGGCGGCCAAGTCCGTCAAATTACCGTGTTTCTTGACCAACAACGGATGGTGGCGCGAGGCATCTCTCCGTCCGAGGTGGTCAAGGCCGTCAATTCGCAAAATGCCATCATCCCATCCGGCGATATCAAAATCGGCGATCTCGATTACTACGTGTATTCCAACAGCCTTATCGACGTGGTGGAGAAGATCAATGACATCCCGATCAAGATCGTCAACGGCACGCCCGTGTTCATCCGGGATATCGGCACCGCGGCGGATTCGGCGGCCATTCAGACCTCCGTGGTGCGCGTGAACGGGCGGGAATCGACGTACATTCCGATCACGCGCCAGGAAGGCGCCAACACACTGGAGGTGGCGGACGGCATCAAAGCCCGCCTCTCACATCTCGCAGAGATCCCTCCAGGGGCGACCGTGAAGTACATCTATGATCAGTCGCTCTACATTCGGCAAGCCATCGCCAATTTGCAAAAGGAAGGACTGTTGGGCGCCGGACTCGCCGGCCTCATGATCTTTCTGTTTCTTCGCAGCGTCAAGGCGGCGTTGGTCGTCGGGCTGGCCATTCCCCTGTCGTTGACGGCGGCGCTGGTCGCGCTTTACCTGAACGGCCAAACGATCAATATCATGACCCTCGGCGGGCTGGCACTCGTGATCGGCACCCTGCTCGACAATAACATCGTCGTGCAGGAGAACCTTCATCGCCACTTGGAGATGGGAAAGGACGGGCGATCGGCGGCCGAGGACAGCGCGACGGAATTAACGCTGCCGATCCTGGTCGCCACGATCTGCATTCTGATCGTCTATCTGCCGATCGTGTTCTTCAGCGGCATCATCAAGTATCTTTTTGTTCCGCTCGCCATGACCGTCGCCTTCGCCATGCTGGCAGACTACGCGGTGTCCATGTCCGTGACGCCGGTTATTCTCGCGCGCCTCTATCAAGGCGGGCACGGCGCCGACACACAGGGGGCGGCAGATGTAGGGTGGTTCCGTTTCGTGCTTGCCGTCTATGAGCCGCTTCTGCGGGCCGGGCTTCGGTTTAAGGCGGTGGTGATAGGACTTGCGCTCGTTGCACTGCTCGCAGCCGGATTTCTCCTTCTTCCGCGACTCCCGACCGAGTTCTTTCCCAAGATCGACGCCGGCAATTTCACCATGCTGGTGACGGCGCCTGAGGGCAGCAGGATCGAAAAGACCACCGCCATCGTGGCTCAAATCGAGGAAGTGATTCGGAACACCATTCCCGAGCAGGAGCTTGAACAGGTGATTTCCAATACCGGCATCTATTACGGGGATGCCGCACGTTTCGCGCCGAACACCGGCAATCATACCGCCTTCGTACTGGTCAATCTGGTTAGCGGACATGAAACCTCCACTCATGAATACATCAACCTGCTGCGCGAGAAACTCAAAGCCGAATTGGCAGGCATCGAGGTAAGCTTTCAGACAGGCGGAATTATCAGCGAGGTGCTGAACTTCGGACTCCGCGCTCCGATCGATATTCAAGTGCGGGGACCGCAGCTGGACGTGCTCCGTTCTGTGGCGGAAGAAATCCGGCAGAAGGTGGCACAGGTTCCGAACACGACGGACGTCCGCATCAAGCAAGGAAAGGCCTATCCGGAACTGCACATCGATGTGGACCGGACCAAGGCCGCGTACTACGGGATCACCCAGGATCGGGTCATCATCGACGTAATAACAGGCATCAGCTCCAACATCGCCCTGTCGCCGAATTATTGGCTCGATCCGAAGACCGCGAACGGTTACTATCTACTGGCGCAGTACCCTGAACAGTCCCTCACCAGCACCGAAGATCTCTTGAATATTCCCATTATCGGAGCAAGGACGCCTCTATTGCCGACCGCCAGCCTGGCGCCGGGTGGCGCAGGCGGATCCATTCTAGCGCTCCAGAACACCCCGTTCGCCGGCCGTGCACCGGATATGTCGAGCGGCTTCTACGCGGCCGGCGAGGAACGTCGCGGCCCTCCCGTGCTGCTTCGCGATGTCGCGTCGTTGAAGTTTAAGACCGGCCCGGACTCGGTCGATCACTATGATCTTTCCCGATTGCTCGATGTGCTGGTGACACCGGTCGGGAACGACCTCGGCAAGGTCGCCGGCGACATTGAAACGGTGCTCGCCGGCATCACACTGCCGAAGGACGTGAGAATTCAATTACGAGGAGAAGTGGCCAATATGAGAGCGGCAATCGACAACTTCGGCCTCGCCTTGCCGCTCGCTGTGCTTCTGATCTATCTCGTCATGGTGGGACTCTTCCGATCTCTGATCGATCCCTTGATCATCCTGCTGGCGGTTCCACTCGGGTTGATCGGGACCGTGCTGACGCTGTACCTGACCAATACGTCGGTGAACGTCGAGTCGATGATCGGCACATTGATGATGATGGGCATCGTCGTGTCGAACAGCATCTTACTGGTGGACTTCGCGCATCGCATGGTGCGGGCCGGAGCCGACGCTGAAATGGCTGTATTGGAGGCCGGGAGACGCCGCATTCGACCGATTCTCATGACGGCGCTGGCGACGATCCTGGGATTATTCCCGCTGGCCCTGGGTTTCGGCGAAGGAAACGAGACCATGGTTCCGTTGGCCCGGGCTGTCATCGGAGGGCTGGCTGTCAGCACCGTCATGACGCTGCTCGTCGTTCCAGTCATGCACAGCCTCGTCCTCGGACGCCATACTCATGGCCTCCGTCCCCCGGCACCGACGGCCACAGCGGAGGAGAAGCCGTAATGGATGAAGCAGGCAAGAAAGGGACGGCGCCCGCGGCCTATCGGCGGTGGACCCTTTTCCTGGCAAGCGGAACGCTGCTGTTGCTCGCCCTCGCCGCCTATCTCCACTTCCATGGTCCGGACAACAGCCTCTCTTCTACCGCACCGGCCGGCCGTTCTGATTCCGCTTCCGGCACCAGTCAATCCGAGAAACGTGAAGACCGCCCGATCGACGTGCAGGTCGCCAAACCGATACGCCGTGATTTGGTCTACACCATCACGCTTCCTGCAAACATCGCCCCGTTCTATCAAACGACCCTGTATGCCAAAGTCTCCGGATATTTGAAGTGGATCGGCTCCGACAAAGGCGATGCGGTCAAGAAGAACCAGGTCTTGGCCGTTATCGATGCGCCCGAAGTGGAGGAGCAGTACCAACAAGCGGTCTCGGATCATAAAATCAAGAAACTGACGTACGAGCGGCTGGCGAAGGTCTGGAAGGACTCGCCGGATGTCATCGCCAAGCAGGATGTGGACGTCGCGGAAGCCGCCTTTGAGGGCGCCAAGCACTCGATGGAACAACGCGAAGTCCTGCGGGCCTACACGAAAGTGCGCGCTCCGTACGACGGCACGATCACCGCGCGCTTCGCCGACCCCGGCGCGCTGATCCAAGTCGCGACCACGTCGGCCACCGGGGCCATTCCACTATTTACCATCATGGATCTCAACACGGTTCGAATCTATACCAATGTCCCGCAAGACGACAGTGGTTGGATCATCCCCGGTCGAACAAAGGCATCGCTTATCCTGAAAGAGCCGGCCGACCGTACTTTCACCGGCACGGTCACGCGGACCACCTTGGCCTTGGATCCTTCGACGCGAAGCCTCCTGGTCGAGGTCGATCTGCCGAATCCTGATCGCCTGCTGCGTCCCGGCACATTCGCGGAAGTCGCGCTCGCGCTCCGAGAAATTCCACAGGCCCTCGTGCTGCCGCCTCAAGCGATCACCGGAGGCGCATCGGGACAATCGGTATACATCGTTGACGATCAAGGACAGGCGAAGTCGATTAGTATCCGCACAGGCATTACCGACGGCCGCTGGGTCGAGATTACGTCCGGATTGTCGGGCGACGAAGATGTGGTCGTGGTCGGCAAACAGAAGCTGGTCGACGGAATACCTGTGGCGACATCGCCCTTTCGCCTTCCGGACGCGAAACCGGGACAGCAGGCATTCGAACGGCGCTCCGCGGCTCCGCCTCCACCGGCTCCGACTCCATCACGCTAATCACCATTCACCGTTCACGAAAGGAGATGTCCTATGGAACGATCTCTATTACGATCCGCGGTTCATTACGCTTCCTTGCTGGTGGTTCTCCTGTTCCTCTTCCCCGCCCATCTCAACGCCCAATCCTCCACCAAGGCCGACCAATCCGCACGAGGACGCTTTCTCGGCCTGCAACAGGCCGTCGAGCTGGCATTGACGACCCATCCTCTTTTGCAGGAAGCGTCGGCCAATCTGAAAGCTTCGGAGGCCCGAACGGAGCAAGCCCGCTCCCTGTACTACCCGCAAGTCTATGCCAATGCCAATACGGTGGCGGGAGCCGGACGGTCCAATCCGAGATTTATGATCGGAGGAGGACTCCTCCAAGAGAATCAGACGGCGTTCGCCGGCGGCGTCATCGCCAACCAGCGGATCTACGATTTCGGCTACACGCAGAATCTCGTGGAATCGAATCAATTGGCCCAACGGGCGCAACATGAAGATATCCATGCGCGCCGCGCGTTCGTCACGCTGAACGTGCAGCGCAGCTACCTCAACAGTTTGAAGCGGCGCCGGCTGGTTCAGATCGCCGAAGAGACGGTGCGGGAGCGAGGCGTGATCGCGACGCAAATTGAAGCCTTGTACCGGCAGCAGCTCAAGTCGAAGCTGGACTTCGACCTGGTGCATGTCGAATTGGTCAATGCCGAATCTCTGCTGGTGAAGAGCCGCAACGATCTCAGAGCCAGCTTCGCCGATTTGAATCGAGCGATCGGCTTCGCCGGATCCTCCGAATACGTGCTGGAGGACGTGTCGACCGATGTGCGAGGCACGAAAGCATTGAACGCGTTGATCAACGACAGCCTCTCTCATCCCGAACTGAAGCGAGCGAAAGAGCAGACGGCCTCCGCGGATGCCCGCATGCGCGCAGCCAAGCGGCAGTTCTTTCCGACCGTGTCCGCCGTCGCCAGCGGCGGAACCTACGACCCGTTCGATCCGCGCCAGAATCAACAGACCGGCGGCTGGTGGACGGCCGGCGCATTGGTCTCCATGCCGCTCTTCACTGGATTCCTGATCGAGAACCAAGTATCGGAGGCCAGGGCGCAGAAAGACGCGGCCGACGCGGCGACGATGAATGTGGAACAAGCGCTGACCCAACAGGTCACGACCGCCTATCTCGACACGGTGACGTTTGCCCAACAGATCAAACTGGCCGAGGAACAGGTGAAGACCGCACAAGAAGCGCTCCAACTCGCCAAGCAGCGCTACAAGCTTGGCCTCGGCTCAGTGGTGGAGGTGACACAATCCGAAGTGGCCGTCACCGCCGCCGAAACCAGGCTGGCCGACGCGCAGTACGATTATAAGATCGCCGAGGTGACGCTGGCCTATGCGACGGGCGGCGCCTCATTATCGGCGGCCGCTCCCATGTCTTCGACGTTCGAGGGCCCGGCGATGGAGTATCCGGAGGCAGGTGATGCCCTGCCGGAGCGCAAGTACTAGCCGATCAAGACATTCGGTTGTTTACTATTGATTTAGTGGCAAGGAAGCGCGAGATTGTGTGGGTGCTCACGTGTCGATCAGCGCGACAAGCTCGGCTCAATCCGTCAGAGAAAGGTGCAGAAATGAGGATCATCGTAGTCTTGCTCATGCTTTCCCTTGTCCTCTTACCGGCCGCCGGGGACGCCCGTTGTCGGACCGTCCAAGAAAGTGCCAGCCTGGGCTCCGAGAAGGGCACATTCCCTCTGTATCCGGCGGAACGCCTTGTGCAGATCGGCGAACAACGGGATAATCCGGTTTTGATGTGGACGGGCTACATCATCGGAGTGCCGCTCTTTGTCCCGGCGGCGGCCACCGCCATGCTCGGAGCCGGCGTCGGCGCCCTCTCGCATCCTTGGACCAAATGCATCGAGACTGAGGAACAGCGGATGCCGGAGTTGCAGGCGGTCAAGGTATTGGCGGAACACCACGAATGAGAAGCACGATTGCGCCGTGGATCGGCGTGATCGGCAAACACCAGGCCCACATTCTGCCGGTCGGCTTCCACGACCGGCAGGAGCCGCCGCCATGATCTGGTTTCCCGCCGGGGCCTTCCCGATTTTGTCGCAGACCACCGACACACTGCCCTTCGCGGAGAAGGATGACCGCTCGAGCGGCTGAGTCTCGTCCGGGATATGATCGCCATAGATAATTTCCAGACCGATCTGCAGGAGATTCGCCAGACTGAGGTGGACCATCTTGGTCAATTTCTTCTTGCATTAAGTTCGAGGCGGATGCTGAATGGATCTATAGTCACAATCCATAGCTCCAGGAGGTACCATGGCTGTCGAATTTCTTGACGCCCGACAGCGCGATGAACGTCGCTTTAAAAAGTTCGCAATCCTTTCGTTTCTTGTGTTCCTGTCCGTCTTGACCGCCTACGTGTTGCAGTGGATGGACTATTTCGATCTGACGCTTCACTGAACCGGTTCTGACTGCTGCGTTCAATCGGTCTCTCCCCGCCATAGCCTGTGCAATTCGAGTACTTCGGGCCAGGTGCGCCGGTAAGTGGCGCGGAGCGTCCCTTATGAGGAGCACACTATCCTTTGACTGTTGCACAAAGAGGAGACACTTCCATGATCATGTTGTTGACACATCGAGCCGACCTGCGGGAACAGATTGCCAAGTTATTGGAAGCGAAAGGGCATCCGGTGTGTGTCCCGCCACATCGCACGGAGGTCACTACAGAAATGAAGGAATCTCAGCCGAAACTCGTCGTACTGGATATGTATCTTGATAATCCTGCAGGCCGGCTGGTCCTTCAACATCTGCGACAGGACGGGTTTGGAGGCGCGGTCATCGCGCTATCCGGGCCCTCGCAAGCGGCCACTATACGAGACTCACACTCGTTGGGATTACACCGGGTGCTCCAACATCCTGTGCAAATCGCGGGATCCTATGACTTACGAGAGTTGGAAACGGCGATCGATGCGGCATTGCATCCCGATTAGCATGCCCCTGAGCGGGCCTCTGCCGAAGATCCTACGGCACGAGCGGCTTGCCCGTCAGGCCGAGATAGGCCTGTTGGAGGGAACTGACCGGGCTTACTTGCATCAGAAACGGGGTCTTCCAATCTCCATCATCGGGACTGATTTCGTCCGGCACGAGTACGCGCTCGAAATGCGCCAATCCCGCCGCTTCAACCTTCAACGGGAGGCCGCCGACTGTCAGGATATGGCCGTCCGGCGCGATCCCGCCCGTCAAGACACGACCGGGAAGAATAGTTTGGCCTTTGGCCAACGCAATGACGGTCAGGCCCACCATTGCGGAGAGGCTGTTGCCGTGAATGGTCATCTTCGGCTGATCCACGGAGACCATGACCGTCCACGAGTCCGTGGACAGACCGGCGGCGCGCGCCGCTCTGTAAATGGCCTGCTCGGTCGATGTTTGCGCCATCGGAGAAAGCTTGCCCGCCCTGCGTGGGAAAATTACCGCCAGCCCGGTTGAATCGGTCCGTTCCGAAAACGAAACCGTAATGTGCGCGACGGTTCCCACGATCCGGTCTGCTTCGATCATGATCCCGAGAATCGGAATTTGTTGTTCCAACTGTCGGTAGGGATATCCGAGCGCTTGAGCCGCTTGAGCCTCATGGCACAGCTGACCAGCCAGAGCCAGAAAAAGGATTGCGTGAAGGACGAGTTTGCGCATGTGGGCTATTCCGTGGTCCTGACAGAAAGCAAGAACCAGGCCGATCAGAACCATCGCGATTCAAGAGGTTATGGATTCACGCAGGAAAGCACTTGTGGCGAAATCGTGCCACCATCCGACAGTCTGTCCCACATTCGGCACAATGAATCACCGGCAGTTGGTCCAGTTTTCCTTGCGTCATGCCCGCGAAAGCGGGCACCCATTCCTCGATCAAAGGCCAAATGCTGTGGAGAAGACATTTGACTGCTCCGCAGGAATGACAGTCAGTGCATCTGATGCAAACTGGCCCACTATCGAATCGTCAGATGCCGTCGGACGGGAGGATCGGCCGGCGACCTTCGCCCTTTCCTCGCGACTGGAGGCAGGCAAGGACAGCCGCTTCCTCCGGCGGGAGCGATCCGCCTGCGTGAGCCGGAACGCGGTTCACACGTCGCCGAAGACTTCCGGCCAACGTGCCGTCCATGTATGCACTGACGATGTCCGGATGGATGTAGCACCTGCGGCAGATCGCCTTCGTATTTCCCAGTCGCTTGGAGACGGTTTCGACCGCTGCGACGACATTGCGCTTGGCCTGCGCCGCGGATTGGTATGTCGGGAAGACCTGCAAAGCCCCGGCGGCCAACACCGTACCGGCCCACGTTCTAAAATCCTTGGCTGTAAACTCTTCACCGGCAATCTCTTTCAGATAGGCATTCACGTCCGATGAGGCGATCGACCGTCGCTTGCCCTCTTCATCGATGTACTGAAACAGCTCGTACCCAGGCAGATCGCGGCTCTGCTTCACGATCCGCGAGAGCCGTCGATCGGTCAAATCCACCGCATGAGTGATCCCGCTCTTCCCACGAAATTCAAAGCGCACGTTCGTGCCGTTCACCTTCACGTGCCGGTCCCGCATGGTCGTGAGCCCGAAGGAGTCGTTCGCCCGCGCATATTCCTCATTCCCCACCCGGATCAATGTCGTTTCAAGCAGACGCACAACCGTGGCGAGGATCTTGTTGCGTGACAAATTCGGCGCGGCGAGATCGCTGGCGACCTGCCGTCTGATGCGGGGCAAGACCCTCCCAAAAGCCAACAGCCGGTCATACTTCGTCTCGTCCCGGACCTGCCGCCAGCGCGCGTGATAGCGGTATTGCTTCCGTCCCCTGGCGTCTCGTCCGACCGCCTGCACATGACCTTCTGGATCCGAGCAAATCCAGACATTGTCCCAGGCCGGTGGGATCACCAAGGATCTGATACGTTTCAGCATGACCATGTTCCGGATCGGTTTTCCATCCGGTCCAACGTAAGAGAAACCAGACCCTTTCTTGATGCGGCGGATGCCGGGCCCCGTATCGCAGGTGTATCGCAAACCGGCTGTTTTGGCCGAGGCCGCCACATCGGTGACGAGCTTCAATCCTCGCTTCTTGGAAATCGGCCGGGATGCCGGCTCTCGCGTTCCCATCGATCTCCGACCCGCGTCCGTTATGCGGCTAAGCGCTCTTGCGGCGAGGCGCCCGTTCATGGCGGCCGGCGGCGCGCTTTCCGCCGGAGGATTTCTTTTGCGCCTGCCCTTTCTCCTGCACGCTTCGCTTCAGCAGAGCCATGAGATCAACCACTTCGGCCTGCTTCGGTTTCTCTTCTTCCTCTTCCGGTTCCGTCACGACCTCCGTCCGGCCGGCCTTGATCCTCTTTTCAATGAGATGCATGAGATCTTCGTGATAGGTGTCATGATACTTCTGCGGATTCCACGAGTCGGACATTTCTTCCACCAGTTTGGTCGCCATCTCGACCTCCCGAGGCGTGACGCCGACGGTCTTCAGATTGTCCGATGGGACGTCCAGGTCCTTGCTCGATTTCAACTCATTCGCATAGCGCAACGTGTTGAGCACAATGACATCCTTATCGGGAATGAGGGCAGCGATATACTGCCTGGTGCGGATGACCACGGTCGCGATGCCGATCTTCTTTGTGTGCTTCAACGTTTCCCGCAGCAAGGCGTACCCCTTTTCGCCTCGCTTGTCCGGCGCGAGGTAGTAGGGTGTTTCGAAATACGTCGGCCCGATTTTCTCCGCCTCGACAAAATGCTGGATATCGACTGTTTGCGTGGCCTCGACATTGGCCCGTCGGAAATCTTCCTCGGTCAGCACCACATATCGTTCTTTTTCATACTCATACCCTTTGACGATCTCGTCCCAGGGAACGTCCTTCCCGGTCTCCTTGTTGTACCGTTTGAACCCGACCGGCTTCATATTACGGCGATCCAGCATCGTGAGATCGAAGTTGTTCCGGTTCTCCGCCGAGTACAAGACGACCGGAATGTTCACCAACCCGAAACTGATGGCACCTTTCCATAAGGAGCGCGGCATAATTCACCTCTATGCCAGGATGTTGAAAACACAAGCCGGCTTTGTTCTCACAACCAGTCGGAAAATCAGAATTTCAAACATAGCGCTGTCATGCGGTGCGCCGAGCACGCGGCCCGGCCTGTCTCGGCACGCCGGGCTGGGTGAGCGACATTGTCGACATTTGAGCATCCTGCGCCGGGATTTCTAATTTTCACCTCCATGACAGGTCACGCAGGGAGCAAGGCGATCGGCGGGAATAAACAGCTCCCCGCAACAGTGACAGACTTCCAGCATGACCTCCCCCGTCTGTTTACATCCGTCAATGCGGCACTCGGGGTCGGCGCACATCGAGCAATCAAAGGGACAGATCCTCACGCCGTCGCCTCAGGCTGCTGAGACCGGGCCGCCTTTTCGATTTCCGCGTTGATCTCCCCGCCCAGTAGGAACGTGATCCCCGACCAATACAGCCACAGCATGAGAACGATGACGCCGGCGATGGAACCATAGACCTTGTTGTAATCGCTGAAATTCTCGACGTACATTTTGAAGCCAAGCGAGACAAGCAGCCACATCAGAACGGCCAGCAACGACCCCGGCGTCACCCATCGCCAGTCTTGCTCCACATCCGGACAGAAATAGTACAGAGCCGCCAAGGCAAACAGCATCAAGCCGATCGCCACCGGCCATTGTAGAATGACCCAGGCGAGCTCGAACAACCATCCCAACCCGACGAAGCCCGCAATCCAGGCGCCGATAGGTTCGCCGTAGAGAATCAACGTAATCGACACAATAATGAAGCCTGCCAGCGCGAACGTCAGACCGATGGCGAGGAGTCGAACCTTCCAAAACGGCCTGGTCTCCTGCGCGCCATACACCGTATTCAACGATTCGATGATTGCGGTGACGCCGCTGGAAGATGCCCAGAGCGCCCCCAGGAAGCCCAGCGAAAGCAATCCCCCGCCGCTTCCGCTCACGACTTGCTCCAAATATCTCTGCACCAACGATAAGGCATCGTCCGGCAGCACAGTTTGCAGATAGCTCATCAGCTCCGGCATCGCATTCTGCAGAGGGAACAGGCCCATGAGCGCGGTCAGAAAAATCAGGGCCGGGAAGAGAGCCAGGAGAAAGTAGTACGCGAGCTGCGCACCGCGGCCCAGAATTTCATCACGTTGAAATTCCTGCCACAGCCGCCGGCCGAGTTCCACCGGAGTCAAGCCACCCAATCTCCATGGATTGTAGGCCGGCGAGGAACTATCGAGCGCCGCGGTGGTAGAGACGGTCTTCATGCCTTGCCGTGTTCCCGTTCCAGGCCGGGCAAGATCGCTTTGAAAAATGCGTTCTGAATCAGGGTGCCGACAATCTGCCAGGTATCGGCCCGGGGACTGGGCAGCGGGCCGGTCACCTCCGTTTCCGCGGCGACCTGCTGCCGTGGCTCATTTTTCAGCAACTCCACCACTCCGCCAATCACCGCCTCATAAACCTTCTTCGTCCACGCCTTGTCGGAATCTTGTGCGGGATCGTACACTTCGACATCCTTGAAAATGGGTTTGACGTAGCCTTCCACCTGGCCGTTTTTTATGGAGAGCTCGCTGAAAAACGACAGGTTGCCCTTGGCCAGGTCCATGTCGGCGTACGCGCGAAGCACGTTATTAAACGACTTGAGTTCGGTTTTGACGATCTGAACACCCAGGTCGAAATCCGGATTCGGCTTTTCGGGCCGGAAGGTTCCGGCGATGACGCTGCGGCCGGTCCCCATGAATTTGCCCGTGACTTTCACGACGGAGTCGCCGCCCTGGAGATCCTGCAGTCTTGTCGTGAAGTGGTCGAGCTCCGCATTGACATCGGCGACAAACACTCGGTAGTCCGGCTTGGCGGACTTGTTCACGAATCCGAATTCGCTGTGCAGGATCTTGCCGTGCTTGACGGCCACGACCAGAATCGTTTTCTCTTTGACCTCTTTGGCCGCTCCGGCCGCCTCGGCGCGATGCTTCTCATCCTTGGGATTCCGCCGATAGACATAGTCCGCCTTCACATCCTCCAACAGCAAATCACGAATGTCCGCGACCTGTTTCCATGGCGAATATTCCGCACGCCCGCTGGTCGCCAGCACGCCCCCTTTGAGCAGGACATTGTACCGGCCGGTGACGCCGATCAAGTCCTCGACCGGAACACGGTCAAGAGCAAAATCGACATTGATACCGAGAAACGGCTTGGCCAAGAAATTCGCTGTTCCATCCGCCTTGACATGGCCATCCTTAAATAACTTGGCGTCCACGCTCATCGTCGAGGGATAATCTCCCTCCGGGTCACGATTGCTGATGTTCCCCGCTTCGAACTGGACCTCCGTCAGTTCCAACGGCCTCGCTTTCGGATGGTCGAAATAGGTCACCTCTGCGTCCTTGACCACCAGCTGATTGATCCGGAGCGGAAATATCTTCCGAATCTCGTCCTGCCAAACACTGCGCCGGGAATCACGCAGCTCGCTTTTCGCCTGCGGCCGCGTGACATAGACGGCGGGCCGTTCAATCACATGGTCGCTGACCAGGCTTCCCTTAAGCAATTGACTCCACTGAAGACTGGCATGCCACTTCGGCACTTGAAGCATCGGCGGCTCCGGGTTCCGGTTCTGAATGAAGGTTGCATTTTCCACATCGAGCGACAGGGTCAACGGGTGCAGATCCAATTTCCCGATTCGAAGCGTATAGCCCTTTAAGTTTCCATTGGCTGTCTTTTCGACATACCGGCGGATGGGCTCATCCATCAGAGCGGCTGCGATGAGCGACAGAACAATCAGGACACCGATAATCGTGCCGGTCCATTTCAGCCAGCGGGGAACTCTGATTGCCTGTGCCATATGATCCCTCTCCCTTTCTCGATTGCTATGCGGCCGATCATTTTTTCCGAAGCAATCCGATCGTATTGGTGATCAACAATGAATTAGGGATGAGAAAAGTCTGGTCGCCTTTTTCCAATCTGGTGTATCGGAGATCAATGTCGGTAACCAGGCCGTCCAACCCCGTCACGGTAATATGGTCGTTCACGCGGAACGGGCGGTACAGCAGAATCAGCACGCCGGACATCAGATTCGACAGGATATCTTTCATCGCAAATCCCAGCGCAAAGCCGGTCAACCCGAGGCCGGCCACGAGCGCGGACACATTCACTCCCATCGTGCCGAGCGCCGTCACCGCTCCGAATAACAGCAGAGACGTGGAGATCACTTTGGCTCCCATCCGGAGCACAAAGTTGAGATTGGCGTCGGCCTTGGATGCCACTCGTATGATGAAGTACCGCGCAACCGAGCCGGCGATCATAAACAAGGCGAAGACCACGATCGCCACACCGACCTTCGGCGCCCAGGCCGTCACCTGATCCTCCAATTGAGCAAGGAATCTTTCAAACATGAGGCACAGTTTCTCCGTCCAGCCTGCGACGGGATGCGCACATTCGGGCGGGACCGCTGCTGCTTACCGATCGGAAGGATGGACTGGCGAGTCTCGTTCGGATGAACCGGCTCTTTTCATCACGCGATCCCCCATAGTGTGAAGCAGCGACGGAATGAGATGGATGCTCACGTCCCTGAGAAAGACGCGGCCCGCTTCAATGACACCGGCTTTGATGTGGTCCACTTCTTCCATCAATCCATCGGCCACGTCTTGCAGGAACGACATGTGCGGCGGCATGGGTGTCATGTTCCCGCTCTGCCGCCTCTTGGTTTGCCCTTCCCGGCCGGTCGGGTAACCGGTCGGATAATAGGGATAGACCCCTTCCTCCGGGGCGGCCCGCTCCTGTCGCGGAGCGGATGGCATGACGCCCGCCCCTTCCGCCCCCGGCGTATAGTGGGGATAGACCCCGGTCGCGCGCATTCGGCTCTCGACCAGCCCGGCGATATAGCCCAACATGATCGCTCCCCCCAGCATGACCCAGGGCCGCTGGTTGAATTGATGCACGGGATCCAATGTCGTTTTCGTTTTATCCATCAGACCTTCCACCACGCCGGCCGTATGATCCACCAGATCCTTCACCGCGGTTCTGGACCGTTCCATCTTTTCCTCGACCCGATGCTCGAGCAATTCCAATTTGTCGGAGATCGCCATACGGGTCTGCAAAATATCTTTTATGTCTTGTTCGATATGATCGTCTGTTTGAGCCATTGTGCGTCTTCCTTCATGGATTGCATGGTTTTTACAGGAAGGACATGAACGGTGCCGCCGACCTTCACAGCCGACCATAGCGCGATGAGTCCTCCTATGGTGCCCATTGCCGCCACGGTTCCGTAGCACACCCAGAGCGGCCATTCCGTCAACCACTGGACCAAATGAACCAGCATGATGATGAAGAGCAGGCCGCTCACGGCAAGAATGCCGGCGCCGATGGCGACGGAGACGGTCGCGCGCTTCACCTTTTTCACTTCTCCTTCGATTTCGTGACGCATCAACTGAATATGCTGCTGCGTGAGCGTGCGAAAGTCGTCGAACAGTTCACCTACCAATCGCGCGATTGAGGGGACGGTACGGACGGTTTCAGGAGCCATACGATCATCTCACTTTACTGCGGGACAATAAGTATCCCGCCGCAAATCCCAACGCCAACATCGGCCAGGGATTTCTTCGGACAAAGGCTTCGATCTCATGCAGAACATCTGCGACTTCGTGGAGCCGCACGTCGGAGAAGAGACCCCGGTGATCGACCTCGAATGTCGGCGTCTGCCGCCCCGCGATGCAAGCGTCCGGCTCGGTTTCGACCGCGCTGTAAGCCCCTCGCGAGTCGGGGCCGTCTCCGGCTCCCATCGTTCTCCGACTTCCCTCCCGCGACTCATTCGCAGGCTGTTCCATACCTCTCCTCCTGATTCATGATGTTCACCGGACGTTTGCTATTTTCCCGAGGAGACCATCGGCGGAACGCGCACCACAATCTCCTCCTTCAAGATGGACGGCGGAATCGTGGCCTGTCGGACTATTGACTGCGCGGCCGACGGCGGGACGCAGATCGGTTGTCAGCAATAACGAAATGACCCCGGCCGAAAGGATCAGCCCTCCAATGAATCTTGCCTGGGTCCACGAGTCCGGTGACGGTCCAAACAAGCGCCGGATTCCGTCTTGGATGACGATCCAGAAGCCGTGCCGCAACCGCACCCTGGTACCCGCCACAAAGCCCTTTTCGACTATCTTCACTTTCTTCACTTTGCGCCGCCGAAAAGCGTCTCGTCTCACGTGAGGGAATACTAAAATAGCCAGGTTTTACGGTATCATGCCCGCCCTTCTGGCCAACTCGGATGATCCCTAGTTAGAGACAGCGCGGTGTTCAGGCGGGGTCCATTCGCAGGATTATCGGACCGCTTCAAGCAGCGCGACAGGACAATCGCTTAAGAGTTGCGCGAGAAGCAACCGCCGGCGGCCTTGTACCGGGATTGAATCAACCGTTTGCCCGGTCAGCACGTTACGGTAGGCGGCGGCCGGCATGTCATCGGGAAGCGCGACCCATGTGTCCCGCCAAACCTTGTCCCCGAGTGGAGCAGCCGAACTATCCGGCATCAAACTTCCGACAAGACGCGGCACCACTGCCAGCGCGGCATTCTGCTCGTCGACTCGGGCAAAGCCGAAGACATGGTGTTCCTTTTCGCCGCCCGCTTCGAGCGTGGCATACCGGCCTGCACTGAATAGGCGCTGGTGCGTCCTTCTGCATTCCAACCCGGCCATTGCGACATAGAATTTGATGTGGCCGGTCGTCTTATCGTCCAGCAAGCGGCGGACGAGTTGCCGGCGATCCGCCCCGGCCGCGTGAACGGCCTGCGTGAGTTCATTCAGAATCTGCATGCGGGATTCATAATTCACCGGCCTCCGGTTGTCGGGATCGACCAGACTGAAATCCCACAGCTCCGTCCCTTGGTAGAAATCGGGAACGCCGGGGGCCGCGATCTTGATCAACAGCTGCGAGAGTGAGTTATAGAGGCCATAGTGGGCGATATCGGTTTGAAACGGCAGGAAGTCCGAGAGGAAGGGATTGTTCGCATGGCGATCCAGTACGGAGGCTATGAAGGTTTGCACGGCTTCATCATATCCCTGGTGCGGATTGATCCAGCTCGTATGGACCTTCGCCTCATAAATCGCTTTGCGCATATAATTGATGACCCGCTCGGTCAGCGTCCGATACTCCTCGTCCCCTATCCGGCCGAGCGGCCAGACTCCCACCAAGGTCTGGTACAGCAGGTATTCATCATTGCGATCCGGAGCCGGTTGGCCTTCGACTTCGCTCTTGTATTTACGATTCCATTTGCTCCAACGAGCCAAGCAATCCTTCCAGCGGGCGGGGAATTCCGACAGGACATTGATGCGGGCTCTCACATCCTCGCTGCGCTTGGTGTCGTGCGTGGAAGAAGCCGACAACGACAGCGGGTAATGTTCGTGCCGATCTCTCATGCGATCATGAAAGGTCTCCGGCATGACGCCGAACTCGTCGGACGTTCCCCCGACTTCGTTCAACGACACAAGCCGATTGTAAATGTAGAACGCCGTATCTTCGATGCCTTTGGCCGTCACGGGTCCCGTCGTCTGCTGGAATTTCATAATGAATCGCAATTGATCGGCCCGATCCTGATCGGTTCTCGCATCAGCCTGTTTGAGCAAGATGGAACGGATAAAATCAAAGACCTGCACGCTCAAGGCGGGGTTGCGGCGTTTCGCCTGCGCCACCGCCATATGAATGTACGCGCGATCCCGTTCCATGATCGGCTCATCCCCTTCGGTGATATACGTCCGATACACGGGGAAGCTCGCAATAATCTCGCGCAGCGCGTCCGTCAGATTATTCAGCGTGAAGTCCCGAGACCGCCGGTCTCGTTCCGAGAGGAGATTCAATTGATGCCCCAGGACATTCAGCTCGCTCGCCATGGACATGCGCATGATCAGATTCTTAGACTCATAGACCAGGTCATCATACGAGTCCCGCCGCCGCGTGAAACGCTGATAGATATCGGTCAATTGCCGCTCGTGCCGCCGATCGACGTAGAGACCGTTGACCAAATTCAGGAATCCGTACCCGGTCGCCCCCTGAACCGGCCAATTCACGGGCAGCGGCTCCTTGAATCCGAGTATTTTCTCGACGACGATGAAAAGCGGCCGGTTCGGGTCGGCAAAGGGCGGGGTGAGATGCTCGCGCGCCCATGTCTGAAGCTGCCGCACATAGGCACCGGGATCGTACAGACCGTCCACGTGGTCGATACGCAGTCCCGTGACTTGTCCCTTCTCCACCAGCGACAAGACGAACCGATGGACGTCTTCAAACACCCGGGGATCTTCCACCCGGATGGCCGCCAACTCGTTGATATCGAAGAAACGGCGATAATTGATTTCTTCGGACGCCACCTTCCAGGACGCGAGGCGATAAGCCTGGCCGTTCAGCATGAGATCCAATAAATCAAAGCTGTCCGGCCGGCCCTTGTGGCCGTTGAACCGGCGGACATTCTCGAGGATGAACTGGTGGATATCGGCATGCTGTTCGACCAGGGCGGCGAGCCGCCGCTTGATAACTTCCTTCTCGCGGTACCGTTCCGCCACGCGGTCCGGATCGCGCTCGTGCTGGGACGGCAAATGATGCAGGCCCGTCAGAATACTCTGCAGCTCGATGACCTGAGGATCGCCGGTATTCGTCAACCGCTCGATGTCATGCTCCAACACGTGGATCCAGGATTTCGGCGCGAGCGGAAGCGTGTGATCGGCATACTGCAACTGGAAGGCGCCGTCGGTGAACGTAATCTGAATGTCTTGATTCTCCAGCACGGTTCCATACTGATCTCCGAGAATGGGCAGCAGCACCTTGTTCTCCAACTCCCGTTTCATCGGATGCCAGTCGATATCGAACACGTCGGCATAGTGCGAGCTGGGCCCGTTCTCCAGCACATCCCGCCACCAGCTGTTCAAGGCCTTGCCGATGCCCATATGGTTGGGCACGACGTCCAGGATCAGTCCCATTCCGGCGGACTGAAGGGCGTGGGTGAAGGCGGCAAACTCGCTCTCCGTGCCGATTTCCGGATTCAATTGGGTGGGATCGATGACATCATAACCGTGGTTGCTGCCCGGCATGGCCCGCAAAAACGACGAAGCATAACAATCGCTGATGCCGAATCCTTGCCAATAGGATATGAGGCTGCGGGCGTGCTCAAAGGTAAACGATTGGTTGAACTGAACTCGATAGGTAGCAATGGGCTCACGGGGGGTGGACACGTCGGTCACATTTTCGCCGAGCCGGCCAGATTGGGCAGGACGGATTTGAATCGATAGTTTCGTGGAAGGACAATCAGGCCGGACTGTGAAACGTAAAAGCGCTCGCGGTCAACCGTCTCGCCATACCCCAATTCGATGCCTGCCGGTATGTTGCTGAAACGATCGGCAATGACGCGTCGCAGCCTGGCGCCTGCTCCGATGTGTACACCGTCCGCGATGACGCATCCTTCAAGCCGGGCGCCTGTACCGATCCGCACTCCCCGGCCGATGACGCTTTGCCGGATGTCCGCATCGATGAACTGCCCTCCCTGGCCCACCATGGATTCATCGACCGTGGTCCGCACCAGACTCGCCATGGGTCCATCGAAGGAGTCGGTCAGAATGGGCCAATTCGTATTCCGCAAATCGAAAATCGGCCGTTCTCCCAGGAGATCCATATGAGCTTGCCAATACGCGTCGAGCGTGCCTACGTCCCTCCAATAGCCCGGCTCTTCATATGGTTGCAGACCTGGTATCGAGTTCGTTTGAAAGTTATAGGCAAACACCCGATGAGACTTCAACAGATGCGGGATGATGTTACGGCCGAAGTCATGGGATCCCGGCTTCGCGGCATCCTGTTCGAGGACATCGACCAAGAGATCCTTGTTGAACAGATAATTTCCCATCGAGGCGTAGGCGCGATCCGGATCGTGCGGCATCGGATTCGCCTGCTGGGGCTTTTCCAGGAATCCGACCACCCGATCCTCACCGTTGACTTCGACTATGCCGAAGCTTCGGGCCTCGGACAGAGGAACCGGCAAGGAGGCGACCGTGACATCCGCCTCCCGTTCGGCATGGAAGCGAAGCATTTCATTGATGTCCATTCGATAGATGTGGTCCGCACCAAAGACGGCGACCACGTCGGGATCGAAGTCGTAGACCAGGTTCAGATTTTGATAGACAGCGTCAGCCGTACCCTCGTACCAGCCGTCTCCCGCCCGCATCTGAGGCGGCACGACCGTGATGAAATTGTTTTTGATTCGGCCCCCGATACGCCAGGCCTGCCGGAGATGCTCGATCAACGACTGGGACTTGTATTGCACCAGTACATAAATCGCCAGCACACCCGAGTTCACGAAATTGCTGAGAACGAAGTCGATAATGCGGAATTTTCCACCGAATGGAACAGACGGCTTGCTACGGAACGCGGTCAAGGGCATCAATCGCTCGCCCTTCCCGCCGGCCATGATAATGGCCAACACCTGTTGTCTCCGCCGTTGCATTGGCATGGATAATGCTCCAATAAGTCAGAAGGAACACCTATGAAGAACCCTAGTCAACGCGTTGCGGCCAGTTTAACGCACCTATGACGGCATTGCCCAGAATTATTATTTGGCCGTATCGTCTATTTGGCTGTGTTCCTGCCTGTCGAGACCGTGCTGGGTCGTTTCATGTTCCGTTGTCCTCCGTTCAATCATATTCATGAGGTCCGTGCACAGGACCATCTCCTGTTTCAACTCCGCCAATTTCATCCGGCTCAGCTCAAAAACCGCCCGCATTAGAGCGGCGTCGTGAGAACGTTGCGCATGTTCCATTTCCACGAGCACTTCCTCGATCGTATCAGCGACATTTTCATGTTGTTCACGACATTCTTTCACCATCAGCTTGGTCGCTTCGATAGAGAGAGTGCCCGATTGCGCCAAGACTCCTTCTTGCCAACAGAATAGCAAACCGATGGCGCCTGCGATGCCGAGTGTCCCTAATAATGAATGTCGTTTCATTTCTGTTTTCTGGATGATTGATGACCGGACGGATGTCGGTCAAGTCCCTCTTGCCATTTAGCATGGACGCGCACTTTGTAAAAGAGGCGGCTTAGAGCTGGAATGGCCCGGGTCGGCATCTCTCAGGTCGGTCTTTGCCCGGAACTATGGTGGCGAGTCTTCTGGACTATCAGCCGGCGAGGGATGTGCTACGGATGCGACGGTTCATCTCGTACGAGATCATTACCGTCGGCTCGACTGCTGTGTACTTGGCGGGATCTTTACGGCGTCCCTGCTGTGGTGGTATAAGTTGACGTTCGACTATCTATGATGTGGCGGTGTAGCTCAGTTGGCAGAGCAGCGGACTCATAAGCCGCGGGTCACCCGTTCGATCCGGGTCACCGCCACCACACCAACCTTCGTGTGAGCCGCCGAGCTACTCATTGGGCGAGGCGGATAAGTGCCACCAGTGTTCTCCTTCTCGCTTGCTCGACCGCGAAGCTCATAATTAGGGCCGAGCCGATAAGTCCCTCCAGTAGACTTTCCTTCTAAACCACATTTCGTGTGAGCCGGCGGCACATCAGGCCTAGCCCCTCTCCCCCATTGTCGCCGCCGGAAAGATGTTCCAGTATTCTTCTCGTCGTCCACCCGACCCAGAGTCCCCTTAATTGTTCTTTGCGACAAGAGGATCTCACGCAGGACTTCACTCCGCCGCGCTCTGCGTATTTTCTCTCCGCAACCGGCTAAGAGTCAGTAAGTCTTCGCGGCGACATCGGAGGTTAGGACTGTGGCTTATACGCAGAAGAGGCGGTCACTGGATCGTCTCCCACAAATCCATAATCCTGAACCACTCCATGCTCATCGTACAAGATCCAGAATTGAGAGGTGCGAGCCTTTACATCAAACGGGACGGTGGATTGAAGCCTCGTATGGAGATAGATAGCCCTGTTTCCTATGGAGGGCTCATTCACATGTACCGTAGTGGTAGTGGTTCGAGACTGTCCATCAGGGCGGGCGGTCGTGGTGGTCGTCGTGGAAGTGGTGCTGGAGCGAAGAGGCACTTCAAATCGTGGAGATCCGAATTTCTCGATCACTTCGCTCCGTGTTGTCACTCCCTTCTGAATCCACGTCACTTCATCGCGATTGATCAACCGCCCATATTCGTCCGCCAGACATCCCCATAAGAGGAGGCTGATGAACGCCCCACAGAAGATCGTTCGCATGGTCTTCACCCCCTTTGTTGGGTGCGACCGGGCCGACCATATCGATAAATCCTCCCTTAGCCTACTCCAGTAGACTGCTTTTAGACTCTGTGGAAAACCCTGGCTCGCCGGCATCGCCTGCCTAGGTCCTGGGGCAAGTCGATTGTGCGAGAGAAACGTAAGGTGGCGCTTCGACTAAACCATTCAATCGGGGTTGTATGGCCTCGTGGATAGGTTCCGCCAAGGAAGGCGTGTCAGAGGCAACTTATGGAAACCATACAGATCACCATCGATTCATATTCCTGCGTCGGATGTGATGTCGCTCCATACACCGTTCGCGCTCAATCGCTGCTGAATCACGCCGTGGGCCGCAAGCCGCTGTTTCGTTCGAATGCTTACTGCAGCAGGAATGGTTTCACTCAGAATTGAGTAATGGAGCTCGGCGAGGCGTTCACTTGGGATGAGACGGCGCCGAAGTCATTTCGTCAGGAACTGCTATTCAAACAAGAAGAGCCGCCCGTGGGAGCGGCCCTTCAAACATTTCCATGACAGCCGGAAAGCTGAGACGCAGCCTATTTCAATCAGATCGCCGCTCTCAACCGTTCTCTGCCCCATAACAACATGGCGGCCCCGCCGGCGACCAAAAGCAGCGTCATGGGTTCAGACGCAGCCTGCGGTTCTCCATAAATAAAATCATCCATGGCGACAACGTTGACCGCACCGCCATTGTTCGGCCCCAAGATCGTATTCCCCGTCGTAATGACGACCCGATCGATCAATTCGCCGTTTTTAAACGACACACCGAGGAACGATAGCCCTCCTGCGGCGGAAGTCGGAGCGAAAAATGTCCCAAGTGACTTCTTTGCCGGATCAAACAACTGGATCGAAGTGGTATTCGCCGATTGCACATTGGTGAACACCGCCCCGAACGCCGTGGTCGTGGCGGCGAGCTTCGAGCCCGGCACGGTGAAGGTCTGTTCCGTCACAATGCTGTTCGTCGGAGCGAACAGTCTCGGCTCGCTGAACGTCGAAAAGGTACTGGGATACGTCGGATTGATGTTGCCGAACCGCGGATTCGGCGCGCCGCTGATCGAGAATGTCGTTGTGGCAGGGGAAAACACTGCGCCGCGGTTATTTTGGAATAAGTCCTTCGGCATATCCGTCAACACCGGCGCGGCGGCACCACCACCATCCCAATTGATCTCGCGTCGTCCGGTCGTAAATGGCCCGGCCGCATTGCCGTTATTGACCCCACCGATGGCATCTCTAAACGCACTGACACCGACGACAATCGAGTCCACGTCTGTAAATACGATCGGGATCGCAGAACTAAGAGAAGGGGCCGCCAACAAGACGAAGAGAAGAACCATTGATCGGAGAGCCTTAGTCGAAAACATCGTGACCTCCGTATATCAGCGGGCGGGATTGTCTTTGAAACGGCTGCGAACCTCACTGGATGGTATTGTGGAGTAGTTGTGTAATACCACGCGTGGAAGGTCTCCGCAACCCCAATTCTCTTATGCCCTGAAGATTGTCGATCGCCTTTTTGGCAAACACGATGACGGCATGACTTTGGTAGAAATGTTGTTTCTATTTGAGACAATTATCAGGAATGGGATTGTGCGTCGCAGCACATAGATTACCTGTATTTCAATTTTATACAAATGAGCGGCTGGCACAAAGAAGCATTCAGCGATCGGCGACGCTTGATTCAAGCTGAATGAACGAGCGACCCACCTCTGAGCATGTTTTGCGCGGCTTCCGACAAGGACACACTCCTGATGCCTGATTCGCGACAGAATTCAAAGATCGTGGAAAGAGTCCGTAGCAATCGATGTTTCTCATTCAGCGTTCGTACAAAAGGCGTACAGCCGACCTGCAAAGACGGAGAATGGAAAAACAGGTTGACGATCCGGCAGCCTTCCCGCATCGACTGGCGCAGGAGTCTGATCAGCCGCGCCGCCGTCTCGCGTTCCGGTGACAGCCAGACGCTGCGCACGAACTCCAACCTTGCCAGCAATCCGGCCGTGTGCAAATGATGAAACGGCGGCCGTGTGAGCCGCCGATGCAGCCGGTGACAGCGCGCAAAACTTCCGCCGACATACCCGATCGTGACGGGCATTTCCACCATGTCTCCGTCGGGGTCGCTACGTGCAAACTCCCCGCGCGAAAATGTAAATGGATGCGGCGAGTACGCTGAAAAATCCGGCCCGCCTGAGCCGGTCCAAGAGGTGTACGGAGTGATGGAACTATCAATGTGACATCCCAGCCCGGCGAGGATCCCCGCTGCTTCACGGCCGAATCCCCATCGACCGCTTCGAAAAGCCACCGGCGCTCGATCGAAGCGATGCTGAATCATCTCGTGCAACCGTCGCAATTTTTCCATTTGGAGCGTCCGAGGTAGATTGCACAGCATACTATTGTGGCGATTCAAGACCTCTTCATGAGGAGGGCTGGTCCAAGGATGGCAATGCATTCCGATCTCACATTGTCCCGCCTCAAGCAATTGCCGAAAGACCGCCGCCGCCTTCTCGTCGTTCGCCACTGGAAACGTGAGCAAATAGGTCGGCACGATGTGATGGTCGCTCAACAAGGTCTGGAGCGCCGGCACCTGCTGAATGTTCGTGACGCTTGGAGGCCCGGACGGGGTCACACCCCACTGATCCTCCTCCGCATCTATGGTGACGACGAGATCCAGCCCTCTACCTCACAACGATTTTGACGGCCTGCTTCGCGCTCTCAATGACCTTGAGTAGAAATGCGCGGCCGCGGCGGTTGTACGCGCGCATGGTGACCGAGCGCCTGCGATCGTTTGCCCAGCGCTCTTTATAATCGTCCGGCCCTTGCAAGAAATCGAAGTCATCATCGCCTTCTTCGATGGCCTGTTCGATGCGATGGGCGAGCAACAGCATGCCGGGGCTGGCATGGGGCGCCGCCGTCGGATCGAATCCCGGCAAATAGAACGAGTACGTTCCCTCGTAGACAAAGCCGTAAATGCCGGCGATCGGCCGATCATCAACGGCAAGCAGGCTCAGACTGAGCCATCCTGTGTTCTCGAACGCTTGTACAATATCGTAATTGAACGCGCGGAAACGCTCGCGGCTGAACGCCCCCCCGCTGCCATCGGCGCGCATCCATCTGGTCTGATGAAGCGCGATGATCGCGTCAAAGGCCCGACCTAATTCAGGTCCTTTTTGAATATGGCGATACGACACCGGACCGAGCCGTTCCAATGCCTTCTGCTTCCGTTGCAGATTGTAGCGGCGGGTGGCGCTCAGCGTACGTCGATATTCGGCGCAGGAACGGGGAAGACGGAGGATGGGGCAACAGGTGTTTCGTGTCATCTCAATGACTTTACCGGCCGCCTCAAACGATTCCGTCAGGATCTCGACGCTTGAGGATTCAGACGGGATCTCTTCCAGCGTGAGCACATCCCATTCGTTTGCAGCTTCCTGGAATAAGAACCGGTAGAGGCCGCGCCACACCAGTCGTTTGTCCGCCGGCTCGCAGATGATGTCCAGATACGAGGAGCACACTTCTTCGGTGCCGAGAAACGCGATCTCCCGATAGGCTGCGATGGGATTGGACCGAACCAACCGGATGTACAACGGCGCAATCCCGCGTACGCGCGCATTGCCATCCACGACGAGAAGAATCCAGAGACGACGATTGCCTCCGACGAACCGCCTCGCCCATTGGTACAACCATTCCCACGTCAAAAAGATTCCGTGAGGCCCGGACCGGCGCAGGAGATCGGTCCAGTCGGATGCAAGCCGGCTGAATTCCTCCATGCTGCGGATGACACGAATAGAGATTTCATCAGACATGGTCATTCCGGCAAATAGCGCTGAAGGACGGGAACCAGCGCCTGCGCGAACGCCATCATTTCATCCGCTATGATGTCCGGATTGTTTTCCCGAGGATCACCCGAAATCAGGACCAATGCTCCGTTCGACCCTTCATGCATGAGCGCATGGGCGATCGTCGCCGCTTTCGCTTGGTACCGGTCGGCAATGGTTCGGCCGTTGAGGGCATACCAAAACAGAATCGGTGTGCGGACTCCCTGTTCCTCCGTGAATCCCACATTCACCGGCCGGTGGTGCGCGCCGATTGTCATCGTCGTTGCGGTCACTGACCGATGGAGCGGCGCCGTCAGATAGCTCACCAGCTCTTTGCCCTGCGTTTGTGAATCGAGATACGCGATAGACAAGCGAAGGGCCGAGCCGCCGGCCCTTCTGTATGTCCGGACCAATTCCTGATCCGCTCCGTCGATCTTTACGAGCGGCGATTCTCCATGTGATCCGTCCGCCGTCCACTGACCGAGGCTCGAAGGAAACGAGGCGAAGGGTTCATTGGCGGCCACCGGGCCGCGATCATAACCATAGAGATAAACGATCGCCGGCAGCAGTATCGCGAGAGCAACCTGCCACTGGCGTCTCCAGCCTTGCCACGCGGGAACATTGGGCGAGACCAAGAGGCTCGGGCGACCGGGCAGCGCGGTTGTCCCTTGTTCCATCCTCGCCAAGATCCACGCGCAGGCGAACAGTCCGCCGAATCCAATCCAATATACCAACATCCCTTGTAGAAGGTGGAACGGCCCATGCACCTGCGGCCCCCAACCCCAGAGGTATCCGATCATGCCGATCAAGGCCACTCTCGCCCAGTTGGCCATCACACTGATGACGAGGGCCATCATGATGAGCAGGAGTCGGCTTCGCCACCGGCGCAGAGCGAATGATGCCAGCGGCAACCCGATGGCAAGGACCGCGATCAAATACCCCGCTCCGCTGCATTGAACCGCCACCTCGAGCACGCCGTTCGGAAAATGAATGAACGTGCCGTCAAGATAGATCGGCACACCTGCCGACTGGAACAATAGACTTACCACTTTCGCGGCTACGGCTTGCAGCGGCCCATGCAACGGCTCCACAACCACGTCCAAGACCGGCGTCATGAACATGAGATAGGTGATCGGAAACGCCAAGGCTTTCAGATAGGGATACCCGAACAACAGCAGCGTCAATCCCGCCAATATTCCAATGAACGACACGCTGCTGAGCGTAATGACGCCGCCGGCAACTCCCACGAACAGAGCGGCCACGGACAGCAGAATCAAGCCTGATCCAAGGGTGGAAGCCGGCTTGATGGGAAGCTCGGCGAGATCCGTCCATTTGGTTTTAACCAGATAGAGACTCATGAGAGGAATCAAGAACCCATGCGAATAGTCTTCGCGCGTCATCCAAAGGTCCCAGAGCTCTCTGAAGACGGACGCATACAAGACAAGCACGGCGACAGCAAGAAGGCCGGCGTAGATCCGAAGCTGATGATCGCTTTCCCGTTCGCGAACCAGCATCCCCGGGAATGTGGTTGCCGTCTCGGAGGCGCTCCGTGAGACCGACTCAAGATATGGATGGTCGGATGTGGGCATGTTTATTCGCGCAACTGAGCCAATGTGGTGGCTGCTTCCTTCGCGCCGGGAAAGGTGTTCGAAAGGGACAAGGCTGCTTCCAGCTCGGTCGCTGCAGATGCTTTGTCACCCCGCCGGGCTAATACCATGGCATGGTGATATCGAACGGTCGGATTATCACCGAGTCCGCCGGCGGCCGCGGTCAGGAGTGGATACGCCTCGTCCAAGAATCCCTTCTTGAAATAAATCCATCCCACGGTATCCTGCACCGCCGGAGAATTAGGAGCGGCGGTAATGGCCAGGCGGCCATACCGCAGGGCTTCATCCAGATTCGCATTCTGATCAACGAGACTCGCGGCCAGATTGTTCGCTGCCACGTAATTCATAGGTCTGAGCTCCAGCGCCCGTCGATACTCGGCATCGGCCTCCTCCGTCCGTCCCAGCGACGCCAACAATAGGCCCAGCGAAGTATGGGCAGGCTCGAATGTGTCATCCATTCGGAGCGCCTTGCGGAGAACCGCCTCGGCTGCCGCGGTCTTCTTCTGTGAAATATAAAATTGCGCCAGTTGATAGGTCGGGCGTGGATCGGCCGGTACCAAAGCCGCGGCCTTTTGTAACGCCTCTTCCGCTTGGGCGGGACGCCGCGCCGCCATATGAAAGCGGCCGGCAACTTCCCAGCGAACCGGATCATGAGGCCGCTTACCGAGATAGTCTCTGAGCAGGCGCCCGGCTTTCTCTTGTTGCCCGGCCGCTACCAACGCAAGCAGGTACTCGGACATGAGTCCATGATCCGCCGGGCTCCGTCTCACCGCCTCACCTAACAGTGCCACCGCCTGCGATGACAGCCCTTGTCGTTGTTTGAGCAGCGCCATCTTGGCCGGCCCGATCGGGTCCTGGGGCAGCTGCGTGAGGAGCGCCGAATACACCGCTTCCGCCTTTCCCCAATCGTCCCGCAGCACAAAAGAATCCGCATACAGCACCGCTGCCTGCACATGAGCCGGATTACGGCGCAGGATCTCGAACGCCTCCTGCTCCGCCTTCGCAAAGGAGTTCTCGCTCAGATACAGTTCGGCCAGTACAAGATGCGCCTTGAAAGTCGCCGGATCGAGCTTGACCGCTTCACGCAGCTGTTCTTCACCCGCGGCGCGACGTCCCTCCAAGAGATCAACGACCCCGAGATACAAGTGTGCCGCCGCCATGCCGGGCTCACGCTTGACGACACGCTCAAAGAGGGCTCGGGCCTCCGCGTGTTTGTGCTCGGCCAGCGCAAGACGACCTTCCAGATAGAGAGCGGCGGAGTCTCGTTCTTCCTGTTGCAGCACGCCCTCCACGAGAGGCTTCGCTTCGGCGATCTTGCCTAATTCCAGTCTTAATTCGGCCAACAGGACCCGAGCCTTCCGGGATTTCGTTTCTTCCACGAGGACAAGCAACTCTTGCTCCGCGCGTTGCGGGCGGCCTTGCGTCAGATGGTGAATCGCAATGGCCAGGCGTGTGTCCTCCGCCCCTTTGCTGAGGGCAATCGCCCGGTCGAAATCCTTTTCACCGTCATCCGGACGGCCTGCCGCAAAGAAGTAATTGCCCCGCGCCACATGCGTTTCGATCGAATCGGGATTGATCTTCACCGCACGGTCATACCAGGAGAGGGCCTGGATGGGATTCTGTTGAAGAAGATATAAATGGCCCAACGTCATCATTGTTTCGGATGAGCTCGGATCCCGTTGCGCCGCCTCTTCAAACCGGGCGATGGCGGACGTAATATCTCCTTGGCCGGCCGCCAAACGGCCCTGAAGGATATAGCCGACCGGGCGGTCTCCATGTTCCGCCGTCAACCGATCCGCGATCCGAGCCGCTTCCGCGGTCTTCCCGACCGCGAGGTACAACTGCCCCAATACGTCTTTCGCATCAATATGGGAAGGATCGAGCGCAACAATCCGTTGGAGTTCGGCAACGGAGGTTTGGACATCCCTTACGGTCAGCGCGGCGCGGGCAAGTTTCCAATGGATGGCGGCATCGTCCGGCGCCCCGCGCGCCGCATTTTTATATTCGATGACGGCCTCGCCGTATTTGCGTTGCTCGGTATAGCGGTCTCCGCGCTCGACATGTCGGGCGACTTGTTGCTCATCCGATGCCGTACAGGACCATAAGACGGCGCTCAGGGACAGCGCCACCCAATATCCCGCCGATACACGAATCGATCTATCAAGCTTGTGGTTCACAAGCCTCAGGAGGAAATCAGAATGTGACCGGTGAGGCTCATGCCGTTGACCATGTCCTCACTTACGTTTACAGGGCGCGTTTCGATTATAAGACTTTCATGGAGAAGCGGCCTCCATCGACTATCGAGCAGCTGATCATGTGGGTTCGTTGTTTCGCCGCCGATTTTAGTAACCATGCACGAAATGTTCAATACGTCGGTCATCCAATACAGCAATACAGCCGTCAAAATGCACGTATTTTTTCCGTCGCTCGCGGGGCATCATATATTCATTCTTGCCTGAAGAGTGAGGCACAGGTAATATGGCCCTAGCGTTTGTCCGTACTTATTATCAGGTTGATGCTATGGGGTACATCTTATCGATGTAGAGAAGCGTCGAGGGGATCGCGGGCGCCGATTCGGACCGACAGTATTTCTTGATCGAACAGTGAGGCCGCCGATGGAGAACCCAATCGTACGATCGCTGATCGTAGCCGGTGTTGTCGCGTGGGGCGCCGTAAACACTCCCTTCGCGCTTGCCGTTCCTTTCTCCTACAATATCGGCTCTCAAACCGTGGCCGGCACAACGAACATCCCGTCATACACGGACCAAGGACAGACGTATGGACCATTTACGTTCAATTATGGGTATACCCAGACTTTTGATGGGGCTGCTCTGGCCCGGCATGTTGAACTGAACTTTACGTTCGATGCGAATTTTCCCGCGGCACAACAGCCAACCTTCCGCTCGACGGCGGAAACCAGCATCGAAGGAATCTGGAACAACCGCGCGGCGATCGTGGATACCGTCACTCAGCGGTCTTTTCCACTCCGCGTTGATGTGACGACAACCGGCCCCATCTTCAACCACGATATTCTGGTGAAATCGGGACCGGGGCGGAGTGATGTATTCAACTGGTACGCCGGTTCAGTCACCGCCGGAGTCATGGCCCATGAATTCGGACACTACTTGGGCTTGTACGACGAATATATCGGCGGCGGTGTGGACAAGTATCCCAACCCTACGCTCAGCACTGCGCTGATGGGGACCGGCGCACTTGAGAAAGACCCTCAGATGCTCCCTCGCTACTATCAAGGGTATCTGGACTTTATGACCGGTTTGAATCCGGGCGGCCGATTCACTCTCACGATGGCTCCCGAACCGCCCACGGTCCTTCTATTAATCAGCGGCATGGCCGGTATCCTCTTTTTTGCAAGGAGCCGACCGTTCCTCGGCCGCCATCCGAGACTATCTGGACGCCCCAGGCCGCATTGTTCTGCAGAACAACGGTACTGCTGAGTTCGGCGCCGCCGCGAAGAGTCAAGTTCGACGCCAGCCCGGCTGTGCCGCAGTGAACATTGCGGAAAAGAAGAGAGGGGGCCTGAGAACAACGCGATGACTAGAGTGCCGGCTTCCATCGCCGCCATGCGACCAGCCCGACGAGGCCGAACGCCATAAGCAGCACGGAGGCCGGCTCCGAGGCGGAGGCGCTGGGGAGAATCAGGAGCTCGCCTACACCGCCGCGGACACTTTCATTCGCGAAAGTCAGAGCGGGTCCGTCATACGATTGGTAGCCGAACACCGGGCTGGTCGTTCCACCTGAAAATCCACTGAACTGCCATCTCAAAACACTGCTGTTGGTTAAGGCCTGGCCGTCTGTGCTCATTTTGACCTTCGGCGACGGATCTTGATTGACCGCCAGTCCAAAGCCATTCGCCCTGTCGAGATCACCACCGGGCCCGTCGCCGGCGCAAGACGGGAATTTGCAGCCGGATATCAGAAAGTTCACGGTGCTGAGACGTCCCGTCGCGTCAACTATCTTTCCTTGATCGAGAAAGTCCGCGCGCAATCCCTGCGAATCGAATGATCCAATCGCCGTGACCCTTCCACTCGATTGGAACGATACATCGGTGATATCCGAAAATGGAGAGGCGCTTCCATAGTTGGTGATTTGATAGAGGTAGGTGAACTGATGAGGATTCAAATTAGCCGCCGAGTTTCCGCTCGATTGGAACAACGGAGTCAACGCATTGAGAAATGGATCGCCCGGCGGAAGCACGGCAAAATTGACCACACTGTTTAAATTTTCGCTATGGCCGGTGTATCCCGGCATGGGCACGGCGTAGGACACTGAGCGCATCAATCCGAAGGTGAGCGCGCCGATCACAAACCCCATGCGTACGAAATACATCTTGCCGATCACACGCCCTCCTTTCTTACTGACAGTCAATCATGAAGCCGCCGGTCAACAACGATCGGCATGCGGGGAAATTCTTGTTCGATAGTTCAAATCAACGAGTGGAATTGCCGCTGTTTTTCGCTTGGTGCCGGAACAATAAAGCCCGAATCATTCGGCCCTAGTGCATCGAGGCAGTATAGTAATCGGCACGATGGGTGGCAAGACAAACTTTTCCACCATCAGTGTCTCTATGATCCAGGCGCGAATTGAGAAGTCTAATCGCTAGATCGATTGTGCGATCGGATGAAGGCCGCGTTTGAAGTCAGTGGACCGGCCTCTTTACGATTGGCGCGCGACCGGCGCCGAAGGGAAGCCCGAATTCAAGTCATTCATGGCGGACCGAAAGACCAGACGCGCCACTACTATGCCGACAATAAGCATGGCGGCGTCGGCGATGAGGAGCCGCTGTATCGTTTGTTCCTTGAGTGATTTTTCCTCAAGATCAACTTGTGCGAACTCATCCGCAAGCCGCCCTTCAAAATCCTCCACCGCCTTTTCGATGGTCTTGGACAATACCAGTCCCTCTCCCGACCGGATGTACGAGAACACATCTTCCTGCTTGCCGTTGTCGAACTGCAACGTCATCTGCCGCTTCGATTCGATCAGCTCGCGTAGCCTCGTGGAGAATATTTTGACGCGTGTCTGAAGATTGGGAAATTTTTGGGTCAGCCGAAGGAGACGCTCGATACTGTCTTGCACTTTCGCTTCACCTGTCACGACCGGTCGCAAAAATGCGGTCTGACTCGTGAGGACATATCCTCGAAATCCATTTTCAATGTCCGCGGTCAACCACTGGAGTCGCAACATCTCTTCTCTAATCTGGTGTTTTTCTTGCTGAGCCTGATTGATGGCATGCCATTGCCATACGAGAGGAATTTGGGCAAGGACAAACAGACCGACCGGAATGACCGCGGCCAACACGTACGTGAGGTACCGCTTCCGCACCCGACCCTCCTTGATAAAGAAACGCGCTACGATGTTCCCTTAAGCCGTACAAGCAGTTAAAAAACAAGGGCAAGATGCCCTGTTACGAACATCCTGCCCTTGCCGTTGGCACATATCTGTCTTCTCGCCTGGTCGTATGACGACTGGCCTACGCTTCAACGCACGACCAATGCCTTCTCACCTAGAGAGAAGACCCAGGATCACAGAATGCGACTCTAACCCCTCTACTCTGGCTACCAAAACGTCTGCAGTACCTAAGTCCATCCGACAGGAAGAGGAAGGATAAATCCTTCCTCTTCCGCCGTCAAGGGACTTATAGCCACTGCACCCGTTCGGCCGGCCGGATGTAGATCGGCTCTTCGACCTGAATACGGGCCACTTCCTTCCCCGACTTGTTGAAGCCCAGCACGGTATCGTTGAACATCTCAAACCGCTTCCCGTGAATCTGGGTC
>JANRMQ010000015.1:0-84800 GCA_040981125.1 Nitrospira sp. | reverse complement strand
GAACGCCAAAATGTGCGTGGCGATCCGGTCAAGGAACCAACGATCGTGGCTGCTGACCACCGCGCAGCCGCCGAAGTTTTCGAGCCCTTCTTCCAACGCGCGTAAGGTATTGACATCGAGGTCGTTGGTCGGCTCATCGAGCAGGATCAGATTCGCGCCTTCCTTCAGCATGCGCGCAAGGTGGACGCGGTTCCGCTCTCCACCCGAGAGATCCTTCACCTTTTTCTGCTGGTCGGTCCCGCTGAAGTTGAACCGCGCGCAATAGGCGCGTGCGTTGACCTCGGCCTTTCCTAATTTGATGGTGTCCTGGCCCTCAGAGATGATTTCATACACCGTTTTGGTCCCGTCCAACGTGCGATCCTGATCCACGTACCCGAGTTTCACGGTGTCGCCGATCTTAATGGCGCCGGTGTCCGGCTTCTCCTTGCCGACAATCATCCTGAACAGCGTGGTCTTGCCCGCGCCGTTCGGCCCGATCACGCCGACGATTCCGCCTCGCGGCAAATTGAAGCTCAGCTCATCGAACAGGACGCGCTCCCCATAGGCCTTGCCGATTCCGCTCGCTTCCACCACCACATCGCCCAACCGCGGCCCCGGTGGAATGAAAATTTCCAGATCCTCCGCTCGTTGCTCCTGCTTCTGATTGACCAGTTCTTCGTAACGCGTCAGCCTGGCTTTTCCTTTTGACTGCCTGGCCTTCGGCGACATCCTGATCCATTCGAGTTCATGCTCAAGGGTTTTGCGCAATTTGGATTCGGCCTTCTCTTCCTTTTCCAACCGCTCCTTCTTCTGGTCGAGCCAGGAAGAATAGTTGCCTTGAAAGGGAATGCCGTGGCCGCGGTCCAACTCCAAAATCCAGCCGGCGACGTTGTCGAGGAAATACCGGTCATGCGTGACGGCGATGACGGTGCCCTTGTATTCCTGCAGGTGCAGCTCGAGCCATTGCACCGATTCCGCATCCAGGTGATTGGTCGGCTCATCCAACAGCAGAATGTCCGGCTCCTGGATCAACAGCCGGCACAGCGCGACGCGGCGCCGCTCTCCTCCGGACAAGACCCCGATCTTCGCGTCCGGCGGCGGACAACGGAGCGCATCCATGGCGATTTCCAGCTCATTCTCCAATTCCCAGCCGTTCGCGGCTTCGATCTTCTCCTGTAATTGACTCTGCTTGTCGAGCAGCTTTTCCATCTCGTCGGGCGACACATTTTCGCCGAGCTTATTGCTGACCGCCTCGTACTCTTTCAGCAGACCGATGACTTCATGGCGGCCCTCCTCCACCACCTCTTTGACCGTTTTGTCCTTATCGAGTTGCGGCTCCTGTTCCAGAAGACCGACACTGTAGCCTTTCGATCGCGTCACTTCGCCCACATAGTTCTGATCGACGCCGGCGATGATCTTCAACAGCGAACTTTTGCCCGAGCCGTTCAAACCCAACACGCCGATCTTGGCGCCGTAATAGAACCCCAGGTAGATGTCCCGGAGGACTTGTTTCTTCGGCGGATACACCTTGCCGACACCGACCAGGGAGAAAATCACTTGCTTATCATTCGTGGCCATGCGGTTCCTTTGTCTCAATCATATGAAGTGGTAGTCGTCGATACGAGCGGTCAACAAGTCCGTATCATGATGAAGTCAGGCTAGAGTGAATGCAGGACGTGAATTCCTTTCTCCGCTTCGCTTGCCATGTCTGCCAGCCGGGCTCTTGCTTCCTCCGCATTGCACACCGGGCTCGGAAAGGCAATCCGTCCTCCCTGCATCCTCTCGACAGTCTTGATCCGGAGGTGAAAACCCAGACGATCCAAGGCGGTCACCGTCACCTGTTGCGGCTCGACCTTCGCGAAGACCCGGGCAAGCAGCAACAGCCGCTCGACGTGCTCCGTATTCAATTCCCGGATCAGGGCCGGCGCCTCGTCCGCAAGCGGATCGACTTCCGCCTCTGCATAGTCCTCCGCCGCAACCCAGCCCATCGATCCGAACCCTCCGACGAAGTACACCTCCGTGATCGCCATGCGGAAGAAGCTGAAGTCGGTGAAATCCACCCAATAGGAGGCATTGGCATGTCGCGCCAGGTAGAGGTCGCGGATCGGACCGGCCTCATCCTTCGCAACCTTGGTCGTCAATCCCATCAGCGTCACCCGCGCGGCTCCCAACGGATCGCCGCTGATTTCCGGAGGCGTGACAAGCAGGCTGGCGCGTTGATCACCCAGCAAGTTTTGCGTATGCATGGCCATGGTGCTGATCAGGAAAGTCGGCCGTCCTCGTTCATCGACCGCGTAGGGCATCACCGAGCCGAACGGCCAGCCCGGCTGCTTGCGCGACAACGTTGAAAGGCTCCCGGTCCGCTGCAGATGGACCAATGTCCTGGCCCGTTCGGCGTGAGTCGGTTCGGGAACGACGGGTCCGTCTGAATCCGGTTCGCTGTTATGCTGTCTTGATGACACAATTTCCCTCTCTTCGGTTTTTATCGTGGGTACCAACCTTACTCTGGATGCCGCCTGAATTTCCACTGAACGGCCTGCTGAAGGAGAATCGATCGAAGGGATGAAGATCGGATTGCACAAGACACATAACTTCGGTAGACAGGAGTAGGCATGAATCAATGGAACATACGGCCTTCGCGCGGAGGCCGATCGCCTGTCGGCCGGCCATGAGGTTTACCTGTTTGTTACACGGAGAGCTTCTATGATGCGCCGCTTCCATGCCTTATCGATGGTTCGGATTGCCGTCCTGGTCTGCTCGGTGGGCGTCCTGCTGTCCTCCTTTCCTGCGACCACAGTGTGGGCCGGAGACGATCGGGAGGCCCAAGATCTGATCGATCGGTCCCGCATGACTCTCAATAATTTCGTGGCCGATCCCAACATGACCTGGTTCCGCGATCATATAGCGGATGCCAAGGGCCTGTTCATTGTTCCGCAATACCTCAAAGGCGCCTTCTTTTTCGGCGCAGCCGGCGGAAGCGGAGTTCTCATGGCGCGGGATGAGACAACGGATGTGTGGAGCGAGCCGGCCTTTTTTGTGATGGGGGCCGGCAGCTTCGGCTTTCAATTCGGGGCGGAAGCGGCCGAGGTCGTGCTGCTGATTCTCTCTCAAAAGGGAGTCGAGTCATTGCTGCTGGGTAATTTCAAGCTGGGCGCGGACGGCTCGGTGGCGGTCGGGCCGGTCGGAGCCGGTGTTGCCGGGGCGACGACGCCGAACCTCAGTGCAGACCTCTTATCGTTCGTGCGGGCGAAGGGATTGTTCGCAGGGGTATCGCTCGAAGGCGCCGTCCTCAAGGCCAAAGACGAATGGAACAGCGCCTACTATGGCAAACCCGTCACGCCGACCGACATCATCATCCGGCGCGAAGTCCAGAATCCTTACACCGAACGCCTGCGCGAGGCGATCGAGAACGCGGTGAAGCGGAACTGATCCCGGCCATCTCCCGTCTTTAATGCACGTATTTTAGACTAAGCCATCTCTTGCCCGCTGTTCCAGCTTCTTGTACTATCTCCATTCGTCGTTTCTTATCTGACACCATACAAGACCTAGCGTCCCGATGGTTTCGGTTGGTCGTCCTGACGCGACAGATCCTCCACGCATCAGCGCTTCTTCTCACATGGCTGAAGGAGGCCACGCATGCTCGGCTCAATGGCATTGGAACTGGCGATCAGCATGGTATTCGTCTACCTGTTGCTGAGCTTACTGTGCACCGCGATCAACGAATGGATCGCCGGGTTGGCGGCCCTCAGATCCAGGACGCTGGAACAGGGAATCAGGAATCTGTTGAATGATCCGCGCGGGAACGGATTCGCCGCCCGACTTTACGAACATCCGCTCATTAAGGGATTGTGCGAGCAGGGCCATAAACCTTCCTACATTCCCTCCCGCATCTTCGCCCTCGCCCTGCTGGACATGATCGCGCCCATCGATGCCGCCGGCTCACCCAGATCGCTTGCCGACGTGAGAAGCCTGGTAGGGAAGAACACCGACAGTGATCTTCAGAAAATCCTGCTGATCCTAATCGACCAATCCGGGGCTGAGATGAGCCGCCTTCGCCTGTCGCTCGAAACCTGGTACGACGAGGCGATGAATCGTGTCTCCGGCTGGTACAAGAAGAAGACGCATACAATTATCTTCATATTGGCCTGCGTGCTGACGTTGATGGTGAACGCCGACACGATCATGATCGTCAATGCGCTCTCGCGCGATACGACATTGCGGGCTTCCATTGTCGCAGCGGCGGAACAAGCCGCGAAACAACCGCCTCCCCAAAGCGGCGGCAATGCATTGGAGACCGTCACGACGCTCCAGAGCCAGATCAATGCCTTGCAATTGCCGATCGGCTGGTCCATGGCTGAGGGCGACCGACGCGGACTTCCGAAATCATTGGGCGATGCCCTCATGAAACTTGTGGGTCTGTCGCTGACAGCTTTTGCCGTTTCGTTAGGCGCGCCGTTTTGGTTCGATCTCTTGAATAAGTTGGTCAATATTCGGGCGGCCGGCAAGCCCCCCGAGACGGCACGTGAACGGCAAGAACGAGCGGCTCTGATTCAGCAGGACAGGCAGAATTGATCAGTCATTCAGATGCAGCTTTTTTCTAACGGAGCCGGGAAGTGTTGGCTGCCCCCTTGACCGCATTTTGACGATCGGCATCAACCTTCCTTTTGATTCGACAATTCAGATCCCCAACTCCTCCGACAGCCGCACTTCCGATTCGTCGGTGATCTCTTCGAGGCAACTGAAGCAGACGAACGGAAAGCGGTCCACCGGGAGCGCGCAGACTTCGCCGACTGAGGTATCGGTCTCCAAGGCCGGGCCACCGCATTCTTTGTGAATCAAGACAAGCATGTCAGCAGGATGTTGAAAAAGTCCTCCGGCTTTGTTCTCGCGGCGCTCAGAGGTTCAACGTACGAAAAGAGTACGCTTCACCTCTTCGCTGGCTGCGGCCGCGCCGGAAGGCCTTTTTGAACATCCTGGGAGAGAAGCACACCTCTATGCCTCCCTATGCACGATGCGGCGCAGCGTCTCCACATGTTCCGGGCTACTCAATCGATGGTCTCCAGTTTTGAGCAGTAATTCAATCGGAAAGTCCCGATCGCGACGGAGCACTTCCTCGACAAAGCGCCAACTGCCCGCCGGTTGGATCACCGTATCTTGCAGCCCATGCAGAATGGTCGTCTTGACGCGCCGTAACTGGGAAAACGTCCGCCCCCAGTATTCTTCACTTTCCTCGACCCATTTCCACGACAACGGCCAGTCCTTGTGCAGCGCGTCGTCATCCCACGGCAACCATCCGGCCGTATGCCAGGCATGCCGGCGTTCAGGCGTAATTTGCTTGGCCCGTTCAGCCATCATGTTGAAAGCCGGCGCGATAAGGATCAACTCTTCAACCATCTCAAACTCTTGCGCCACGAGCCAGCCGATCCAACTTCCAAGCGAATTTCCGACGATGGTGATTTCGGGAAGGGCAGCGTCTTGGCGCTGCCGGGGTAGGTGGGTGACCTCGGGAATGGCAGCGTCTTGGCGCTGCCGGGGCGGGTGGGTGAATTCAGGAATGGCAGCCGCGCTGGTTGCAGAAACTCCCAGGCTCTTCACGACCGCCCGCGCATCGTCGATCCAGTCGGACAAGGTGTAATCGGTGAACGTCCCCTCGGAATCGCCGAATCCGCGCACATCGTAGCAGCAAAACCCCCAGCCCTTCTCCTGACACCATTGCGCCAGCGCTTTGCTCTTGTTGCCCCACCGTTTGGAGAGAAATCCCGTGATGAAGAGAATCCGCCGGCCGGTTCCTTCCAGTCGGTCGCCGCAGATCAACTTCCCATCGGCGCCAGTGAGTTCAAAGGGTGTCATTCTTCAATCTAGAGTTCATGTGTGTCTGAACTCTTTTCCGACCCACGTCTCACAATGAGCAAATTCAGCCGCCTTAACCCTAAACCGAAAATATTGGGAGAGGTCCGGCGGCCCAAGCACGACCATTGTCGAGAGGACGCCGTACCACCCCCGCCGGCTTTGCGGCTTGCGCCATCACTTCAGCGCCTTAAATGCAGCTGAAGGAACTGCCCAAGCTTTCTCAGCACCGGCTCCGGAATCTCATGCCCGCCGCGAAACGGCAGCCACTCCACTTTAAGCCCGGTCCTCAGAAACTCATCGCGCAGCCGTTCGGCCATAACATAGGGAAGAATCGGGTCTTGGGTGCCGTGGCTCTGAAAGACCGGCAGGCTTTTCCGTTTGAGGAGCAACGGTTCCCACTCCTGTTTGGCGAGCAAGGTCCCGGACAGTTGGATCAACCCAGCATAGGCTCGATCGCTCCGCAAGAGCGCATCGCACGAGAGCATGGCGCCTTGCGAGAATCCGCCAAGGATCGTGTGCTTAGGATCGGCCCCGATCTTGCGCTGCAAGTCATCCAACAATGGCGTGATCCGCTCGCGCGCCTCGATGAGGCCTCGTGGAATTTCGGCCGACATGTCACGAATGCGACCGGCCGCGCGGTCGGCCTGAATGCGGGCCATATCGATCATCCACCAGGCCCGCGCATTGCCATACCCCAGCGGCACGGGGAGCGGCGCCTCAGGAAACAGGAATCGCGTTCCGGCCGGAGCATCGAGATAGTCGCTCAGGACGACTAAGTCATCGCCGGGCGCGCCGTATCCATGCAACAGCACAACCGCCGGCCCGTTCCCGCCGCCGCGGCCATCGGTTCCGCCCGTCATTCGAACGATCAGCCCGCCGAGTTTTTCCTGCCGCATGTCCGATCAGCCGCCGTTAGAGAGGCCCTATGCCAAGCTTGCCGACCTCTCTTGTACGGCGACCACTGAAATTTCTCAAGTGGCCGGCGCACCCACTGGCCGCAGTCCGCATCAGCTACTGCCCCAGAACCCAGTATTGCAGGAAGGCGAACGCGGCGACGAGCGTCGCCTGAACCACCGGTTGCTGATACAACGGCACGAACGCTCCCTGCTGGATGGACGCGATTTCGTCGATTGTCTTGCGAACGCGGGTGTTCTGATAATCTTGTCCTAAGCCTTGCAAGGTCGGATGCTGGCGCGTGCTCTCCAAATCCGAGACGATCCGCCTCCTTGTCTTGATCGCCGCCATGTACAAAATGCAGGCGCTCGCCAGGGCCACCAGGCTGTGGGCCGTCAACACCACGAGCAATGCGACGGGAAAATCCCAATTATCAAAGTAATGACTGCGGGCTCCGATCACGATAACCAGCACAATAAACGGATAAAGGATTCGCCGATTGACGACGCGGGTCCGCTCTCCGATGAGCCTTGCCATGGAGAGGGCGCTCAGTCCTGTCGCCCGCCGAAGTTCTCGGATCCATCTGGCTGCCAGCAACACCGCATCCAGAACGGACAAATTGAGCGCGATCAGCGGAATCACACTCAACAGAATGGCGATACGATCCATCCCACAACTGACGATTCCCCTGCATGGCACGAATAAGTTCCATTCGCCGTCATTGAGGAGCGGCCAGATGGCCCAGATCGTGACAAAATACACCAGAAACAGCAGAACGACTCGCCCTACCCGCTGCGGCCACTTATGCGCATCACAGTATCTCGTCCAGAGTTCCGCTGCCGAGATTATCTTGGTATGTGGTGTCCCATGGACCATCCATTCGAGGTTTGACCAGAACCCATGTCGCGGAACGGCGCCTGTCTCACTCGAAGAAGGAAAGAATCGGCGGGTCAACTCGCTGGTACTTTCCTTCAAATCAACCCGCGCCTTGATCATAAACCAGAGACATAGGAGACCCGCCAGCAGCCGGAGCAGTTCCGTCGGCCAGATACTCACGCCATCCGACCAGGAAAACGGTTCATCCTCGTCGTAGTCAAACACTTGGCCGGCGATCCAAATCCCGCAGATGAAGAGGAGCGGCAGGATCACGAACGCGGCCCTCACCCCCCGCATCCATACTTTTGCCTTGCTGTCGAAGTCCTCGCTCACCTTCAACCAGCTCCAGAACTTGGCGTAGCACCAGATAATCATTCCCAGCAATACGACGGCCAGAATCCCTACTCGCCACATGCCGGGCGGGAACTGCGCCGCCTTCGCGCCCGGTTCCACGTCCTCTCTGGGGGGATGCACGCTTTTTCCTCGTGTCGGAACGGGATTTACACTGAGATCCACGGCCCCATGCCGGCCGATCTCAAAAATGCGGGGAGGGATCTCGTCGTTGTACCGGCCGGTATCGAGACGATTGATCGCCTTCAGCACCGCAAGAACCGTCGAGGTTTGATAGGAGTTGCGGAAGGGCGGAATGCTTTGTTGAAGCTGCGGCTCCAATTGCAGACCGAAGTGAGAGGCGATCAACAGGTTCCTTGCCCACTTTTCTTCGCTGTCATGAAAATAGCGAGCATAGAGATCCGTCGTAAAGAACAGCACGGTGGGAAACTGCTCCCGTACCGCCTGAAGGATCAAGAGCGCATCGTATGGGTCCCGTCCCAGGATTCCAATGGCCTTGACCTTCCGATCGTGAGTGGAGTCTCCTCCCCGCTCCTCTGATTTGACGCGCGAGACCAGCCGCCGGACATAATCAAGCTGGGACGTTCCCTCAGGCTTTTCATAGAGGGAGCGATCGCGAAGCTTGAGCTTGCCGCCCGCATTCTCCTTTTCCTTCTCTTCATTCTTGGACTTCGGTCTCTTCTGTTGCTCATCCAACGACTCCCCGTCGAGGCCGCTGAGATAACCGTATCGGGTGATATGGAGATCTTGCGGAACAATCTTACCTTGCATGAGAAGATCCACTCCCCCTTCGCTCGTCTGGCATCTGCCGACATGCTTGCAGGCGGCTGCGCTGAATGTAATCGGCAACGCCCTGGCATAGAACGAATCCCATTCTCCGATAAGCACGACGGGATCCTTTCCGACGGCAACCTGTCTCCGCTCAAGCTCACGGAACAATTCCTCGAACAGGACCATGTCGTTGTTGATTCTAAATTCAAGATGAATATGTTCCCGGTCCAGTAATTGTTCGGACACGGCCTTGCAGGATTGATAGGAACCACACTTGCCGCCGCTCCTCGCCTGCATGCCATAGGCAAGGAGACCCGGCATCGCCGTGGCCCAGGGGGAATACATCTGAAGGTGTTCTTTGCCGTTCGGCCAGTCGAAAGACATTTGCTCATCCGCTGCCCGGCGTTCAATTTCACGCAGCATCGCTTCAAACTCCGATGACGTTCGCGGCCCGATCACCTTCACGTGGAGACTGCCGGATGTGATCTTGTCGTTCAACACTTGGTGAATGAGATCGTTGAGCCCTTTCACGATGTGGCCTTGGTAATCTTCTCCTTTCATCCACAAGAGCAGCACGGCATCATCCTGTTCGCTCGCCCCTCCACAAGGCGCGGTATTGTTGCGGCCGTACCATTCATAGGGAGTGGTGATACCGTGAGCCTTTGCAGCCGGCTCCGTGGTGAATTGCCATGTGAAGTAACGTAGGATCTCGGTCGCCTCCGGCGCAAAACATCCGACATCGAGCGCGGCCTGAAGGGCATAGCGATCCCCAATTCTCGTTTCGATAGCGTTTGAGTACGGGCCGCCCTCCGTCATCACGATCAGCACCGTGATGTTCTCTCTTGCTTTGATATGGCGAGAGACGCCTTTCCTGAGGTTCGCCAGCCCGGACTCGTTGAAGGTGTCCCCTTGGATTCTAGCCGTCATCCGGATAGTCTCGTGCGAGTCCCGAGGCTCGGCCTTCATGCTCGACATCGTTCCTTCGCCGATCACGGTTATTTCGCCCGGCGTGCCGCTTTTCTTCCGTGATTCGACATCCTTTTGAACGGCGGCGAACGGGTCTTCCCACAACCTGGCTCGAACCTTGAGCTCCTCGGACGCTCCATTTAGCTCCATGCCAGAGCCGGCCGGCCGGGAACTCTTCAACGGCTCCTTCACCAGCACCAATGCTGCAACGGCCAGTGCCAGCGTCACCGTCGTGGCAATCGAGAACTTGGAATCATCCCCTTTCAAGGCCACAGGTTCACCTATAGATGATGCCGTGCCTATTCCTCGCGAGATCTTTTCAGCATGTTGCGTGCCATATGGCCCTATTTCCTGAGAATGCCCCACCTATTGGGGCCCGGGCACGGAATTTTCGGTGGGATAACGGTCCGTTGTATCTGCTTAGATACGATCGCGTATCCAAATGGATAACCCGTACATCGAGAGAATGTGAGGAAGACGAGTCTACGACGAGCAGCTGACGACGATGTGTTTGCCCCAATTGGGCGGAGCGGCGGCGTAGGACTCCAGGGCCGGATGCTCGGCAAAGGGGTCTTGGAGAAGAGTCAACAGCCGGTCGATTTCGGAGAAATCTTTTTGTTGCGCTTTCTCGATCGCGGTTTGAGCCAGATAGTTGCGCAGGACATACTTCGGATTGACCCGATTCATGAGTTGCCGGCGTTCATCATCACCGGGGCCCTCGCTTCTCACTCGCTCGCCATAGCGCGCGGCCCAGGCATCGAACCGCACGGGATCCAGAAACCAATCACGGAGGGCTTGCCGCGCCGCGCCTGATTCCGAACAGAAGGTGCCCAACTCGCGAAAGAACCTCGTGTAATCCACGCGGCTTGCTTGCATCAGCCCTAAAAGATCACGCACCAGCTCATCATCCTCCGCCTGTTCTTCCTGCACTCCCAGCTTCGCGCGCATCAGTGTCCGGTAATGTCGATCGTAGGCCGGCATGTAGGAATCCAGGGCGGCTTTGAGCTCCTCCTTTGGAGCCAACGGCAACAGGGCCTGGGCGAGGCAACTCAGATTCCAGAGCCCGATGTACGGCTGCTGATTGAAGGCGTAGCGGCCGTTATAATCGGAATGATTGCAGATGAAGCCCGCATCATACTCATCCATGAACCCGTACGGCCCATAGTCAAGCGTGACACCGAGGATCGACATGTTGTCGGTATTGAGCACTCCATGCGCCCACCCGGCCGCCTGCCACTTTGCGACCAGTTCGGCCGTCCGCCTGACAACCTCGGCAAAGAATTGAACGTATTTGTCGGCCATTTGCGTGAGAGCGGGAAAATGCAGCTCAATCGTATAGTCGGCCAACCGACCCAGAAGTTCGTGCTGCTTTCGATAATAAAAGATCTCGAACGTCCCGAACCGCACATGCGAGGGCGCCATGCGGACAATGGTCGCAGCGGTCTCGATCTGTTCTCTGTAGATCTTCTCGTCGCTCCCGATAATGCACAAGGCTCTGGTTGTCGGAATGCCCAGCCCGTGCATCGCTTCACTGCAGAGATACTCCCGAATCGCCGAACGTAGAACCGACCGGCCGTCTCCGTCGCGGGAGAAAGGCGTCATCCCCGCACCTTTCAGATGGAGATCCCATCGCTCTCCACGCTGGTTTCGGACCTCCCCCAAGAGAATCGCCCGGCCGTCACCGAGCTGCGGGACATAGACACCGAACTGGTGGCCGGAATACAGCATTGCCAGCGGCTCCATCCCCGGCACGAGCAGGCTCCCGCCGAACAGCTCGGCAAATTCGGATCGCTTGGCCTCGTCCGGATGGAGGTCGATGAGACCAGCCGCGGCGGGATTGAAGCTTACAAGATACGGCGGCTCGGAAAAGGGCGTTGGGTTGAGCTTCGCATAAAACGCCTCGGGCAGCCGTGCGTACGTGTTATCGAAGGACAATTCTTCCAGCGCGCGAAGACCCATGCTTGTTGTGTACCATGATTTCGAGCATCCCCGCCAGGCCAAGGGCCCGGTATGCGACCGCGTCCGGTGCCAGGGCTCACATGCAAGAACTGACGTGACGGTTGCGGGTTCGGATGAACGCGGCACCGGCCAATTCATAGAAACAAGGGCGCAAGGATCCCAACGTCCGGCAGCGGCGAGCGAGGTTAACCGATGACTTGTTCCAGCCGCCGGATGATCTCCGGTTTGGGCTGCGCCCCGACGATGCGATCGACCTCCCGGCCTTCTTTGAAGACCAGGAGCATCGGAATGCTCTGAACTCCAAATCGCGAAGCCGTGGCGGGATTTTCATCCACATTCAGTTTCGCGACTCGTACTCGGCCGGCCATCGTCCCCGCCAGTTCATCGATCACCGGCCCTACCATCCGGCAGGGCCCGCACCATTCGGCCCACATGTCGACCAGTACAGGCAGCGGCGAACGTTCGACCATCGACGCGAAATTGGCATCGGTCACCGTGACCGGCTTATTGCCGGCCGGCAGCGACGCTTTGCATGAGCCACAGGTCGGGCGGAGGCCCTGATCGATTTTCGCCTGCGGCACACGATTCATGGCGCCGCAGGAGGCACAACGGATCAACGACATGTCGGACATGATAACTACTCCTCGCGTCACAGCGCGATCGGCCTCTTTGTTGTGCCGCACGCTTCTGATCCGCTCTATTGAAAGATCGCCTCTGGCAGGCGCCTCGGCCTCGCCTACGAGGTCCGGTAGGGATCTTGCGCGCCGGTCCGATACCGGCTGTCGGGTTTGCGACGCCTGCCCAAAAACAACACACCAAGCCCCAGAATCCCGCCGACCACCAACAGCCCCGCCATCATAATCATACAATCCTCCTTTTCGCGCCGACGAGTGTCGAACGCCTTCTTCTTATCGTACAGGAGACGAAGACCATAGCAAACTCCGTCAAGCGCTCTTGAAGCGGGTCACCCTCGCGAACAGGATGGCCAGAAACGGCAGGATGAGACTCAGGAGCAACTGCACGATCAGCAGCGTCCCAAGCTCGCTATAATCTTCCGGCGCCTGCACCGCTCCGGTCACCGGGTCCTTCACTTCCCGCGTCACGACAAAGATTTGATTGAGATATTTGGTACCCAATTGACTGAGAGAAAGCGCCAAGTTCGTGAACGAAGCCATCACGGCAAAGTACGTGGCCTTTAAGTTCGCCGGGGCGGAATTGGCGATCCAGGCAAGCATCGGGATCATCGAAATCTGACCGAGCGGCGACTCCAACGCCGTGTCGATCAGCGCGATAAACCTTGCATCGACGACCCCGCCGGTCATCCGCGCCGTCCATTCATGCAGTCCGTAATACATGCTGACGATCGGGATGGAGAGGATCGTGCCTACGACGGTGAGGAATCCCACCACATAGGCGATCGACCGCTCGGCCATGAACCGGCGGAAGACGAACATCCCCGCCAGCGTGAGCGTACTCCCGATCAACGACAGTATCGACAAGAAGTGCTGATCGAACCCCAGCTTATCAATCATCCACCACGTCGAACCGGGCCCGGGTCCCGGAGTGGCTCGAAACAGGAAAATGACAATGGCCGTCCCGATTAAGGTAAAGCGCATGTCCGGCTCAAGTTCTGTCGTAAGCCGAAAAATAAGAAAGCTCACGATCCCGAGCGAGCCGATGAAGACGATCTCTTCGCTGTACGGGAACCCGCCCAGCCCGACCGTCAGGGTAAAGAGCACGAACACGAAGCTGCCGCCGAGGATCAACCAATTCGGTTTGGTCGGCTCGGCCGGGTTCCCATGCGCGTTCATCATGTCCTTCACTTGCGCCGCCGTGAATCCCTGTTGTTTGAGCCGGCGGGCATCCCGTTGTCGGATCAGAAAAGCGACGACCACTCCCAATACCGACACCACCGGAATGACCAACGCCATCAGATAGACCCGTTCATAAATTCGAACGATCTCCGCCTGCGGAAGCCCTTCCACCCCGGTGAACAGGTACAGATTCACGATCGCGACCAGGATGCCGCCGCCGATGATCGCCACACGCCCGAGGGTCTGCATGGTCGTATGCATCAGCTTGCGTGTCGCCGGCGGGAACGGCCCTCCCTGATCGTCCACCAGCGGCACGGCTTCCACGGTCATCGCATCGGCCACCGTATCCTGAAGGACATAGCCGACCGGCGCCAGCAACACACTGAGCACAAACCAGGTTTCGGCCGACATGATCGCCGTCATGCCTTCACGATTCCCGATCAAGGCCGCCATGATCGCAAGGCTTGCCGCCAACAATGCGGCTCCGACTCCGACCAGCCAGCCCTTCCAGCGCCACAGCAAATCGACGAGATGCCCCAGCGGCATCTTGAGCGCCCAAGGAATCCCGGCCCAAAATCCGAGCGCCGCGAGAAAAGCCGCGGACAGCCCCAAATAGTCTTTGACGAAGAACGTGCCGACGATGCCGGTCAAACCGGAAATGCCGTAGGCCATGTACACCATGAGCGGCGGCAGATAGGACAGCCGGAACTCGCGGACGAGTTCGAGAATGTTCCGATCGATCCAATGGTGAAGCGCACTCAACATGGCTGATTCATATTCTTACCGGTCTGGGTCCCAATGAGACGTCTATTATCAGCGGCAGGTATGAGCGGGACGAGGCCGGGGATTGTTCCGAGACGGAGAGTTGATTTGCTATTTGGCGTGACCCTGGCTAAAGTGCCGACCGACCAGTGTCAAGGCTACACCTCTGGCCAAGCCGACTTCAAGGTAAACGACCTTGAGCCTACATGTTCCCATGACGATCTTCCTCTCCTACGCTCATGAACAACGCTCGATTGCGGAGGGCATCAGCGCCTCCTTGTCGGTTCGCGGGTACGAGGTCTTTTTCGATCGATCCACCCTCAAGGCCGGAATCGAATATGACAGGACCATTCAGAAGGCCGTCGAGGACTGCGACCTGTTCGTCTTTCTTATCTCCCCACAGTCGCTGGCGAAAGGCGCCTATGCGCTGACCGAACTTGGCTTCGCAAGAAACAAGTGGAAGAATCCCTCCGGGAAAGTTCTCCCTGTCATGGTCAGGCCGACGCTTAACTCAAGAATCGATGCATACCTGCGTGCCGTCACGATCCTCTACCCTTACGGAAACATCGCGGCGGAAGTCGCAGCCGGAGCCTCTGCGCTCTTGGAGCGCAAGGACATGGACCAGCCGGAAGTGCTGCCGACCGCGGAACTCCAGCATGAACGGATCTCGACCTATCGGAATCTTTGGACATTGACTAAGCTTCTGCCGAAATGGCCGCGGTCCCGGGATGTGACGTACGAGGGTCTTCATGAATTCAGCCAAGCGTTGCGGGACTGGTATTTTCATCAGGGCGGAGGCATGTTCCTGTCGCGAAGCACGCACACCGCTTACGCCGCGCTGCAGGACTCGCTGACCGCGATTTTTGTCGAACAGCCTTCGGGCGGCATTACGGATGAACACTACGACGCGGTGCGGGAACTGTGCAGTGCCCTGCGAAGCAGGCTGGCGCGTGACATTGGAGCAAGAAGCTGAAGGAGGCTGTGATGATACGAGTGGCGACCTTTAATATGGAGAATCTCTTCACCCGTCCCGTCGCGATGAATCAGGACAACGAAATCGAAGCCCGGCAGGCGATCGACGACTATGCGGCCGCCAACAACATCGTCGCAAAGGAGGTGTATGAGGCAAGCGACAAGGCCGCCTTGCTCCAGCTCACGGAGACGTACAAATGGCATTATCTGGAGCCGCCCAAGAACGCGCTCGTACAACTCCAAAAGATTCGCGGGCAGCTGTTTCGCGATCCTCAGAACGGGCCGGTCGAAGTCGTCGCCGGCGGTCGTAATGCCTGGGTCGGATGGTTTGAGCTGCGGCGCGAGGATATCTATTGGAAAGCCACATCCAACACGGCCCGCGTGATCGCTACGGTGCGGCCCGACATCTTGATCTGCGTGGAAGTGGAAAATCGGGTGACCCTGGAACGGTTCAACAATCAGGTGCTGGGCGCCGAATTCCAATTTTCGTATCCCCATTCCATGGTCGTCGATGGGAATGATCCGCGAGGCATCGACGTGGGCATTCTAAGCCGGTATCCCCTCATCGAGATTCGAAGCCACGTGGACGATCCGGGATCCGACGGCAAACGGCTTTTCTCTCGGGACTGTCCCGAGTACGATATCCTCCTTCCCACCGGAGATCGCTTGGTCCTGATTCCCAATCATCTAAAATCGAAGCGCAACGGCGATGATCAAGCGACGCAGCAGCGGCGGAAAGCACAGGCGGACAAGGCCCACGCCATTGCGCTCGGCGCGTTACCCCGATCGCCGTTTGTCTTGATGGGCGGTGATTTTAACGATTCGCCGACCAGTCCGGCATTATCTTCGCTGTTTTCCGACGGCTTTCAAGACGTTCTCATTCATCCGAACTATCCCAAGGACCGACCCGGAACCTATGAGACCGGGCTGCCTAATCATAAGATCGACTATCTGATCATGTCGCCGCAGTTACAAACCAAGCTGCGTGATACGGGGATCGAACGACGCGGCTCTTACCACCCGAGGACCTGGGAGCCGTTCGACACGGTGACAAAAACATCGGAAGAAGCGTCGGACCACCATCTCGTCTGGGCGGATTTTGATTTCGCTGATTGAGTTACCGAAGAAACCAGTTAACATCCATGTTATCTTTCTTTATAGTAGTTTGATGAAGAAGGATCATATGAATCTCGACTCCGATAGACCTCTATTTCCGAATGAAGAACCGTCAGAAGAGTTCGGCTCTGGCATCGAGATTGAAGACAGCTCCGGTGATGAATTAATAACTAAACCATTTGATCCAACTCTTATAAGAGTTGAATCGAAGCAAATGACGATTGATCTACTCCTCACCAGAATAAACGAAAAGGAATTAGATCTTACACCTGACTTTCAAAGAAAAGCCGGGATTTGGAAAGAAGGGGCTCAAAGCCGATTAATTGAATCTGTCCTTATACGTATCCCTCTTCCAGCTTTGTACATGGATGCCACAGATGAGGACCGCTGGTTGGTAGTGGACGGACTTCAGAGATTGACAACACTGAAGCGTTTTGTTTTGGACCAGAATTTGAGACTGAAAGGTTTAGAGTTTCTTACGCCCTACGAGGGCAAGACATTTGATGAGCTTCCCCGACATCTACGTAGGAGGATTAAAGAGACACAAGTTACGGTGTTCTTAATCGAAAAAGGCACCCCTGAGTCGGTGAAGTTCAACATTTTTAAGAGAATTAATACAGGAGGCTTACCCCTATCAGGACAAGAGATTCGCCATGCTCTTAATCAAGGACAAGTCACTGAATTTCTTTCTCGGCTAGCGACATCAGATGAGTTCTTGAAAGCAACTGACTACGGAATACGCGATGACCGTATGGCGGATAGGGAATGCGTGCTTCGATTTCTCGCATTTACATTAAAGCCTTATGATGGGTATCGGCATAACGATCTAGACACTTTTCTCCATGAAACGATGGCAGAAATTAATCATATGTCAAAGAAGCAGTTATATGAACTGGAGGAACAGTTCCGTCATTCAATGGTTAGTGCCTATAGATGCTTTGGCAAGGAGGCATTCAGAAAAATTCATTCCAACCAGAGCTATAGGTCTCCAATTAATAAAGCGCTTTTCGAGACTTGGTCGGTGAATCTTAATAAGCTCAATGATACCGAGATGAGAGAATTGCTGCAGCGGAAGTTTGAATTGGAAAAAGGCTTTCAGCAGCTATTACTGGACCGAAATTTTGATAGCGCGATATCGCAAGGTACCGGCGGGGTTAAAAAGGTGCGGACAAGATTTGGCATGATTGAGAATCTAGTAAGATCGGTACTTCATGATTAATGTCCTCGGAATGCACAACTTTAAATGCTTTGAAGCGCAGACCCTAAAGCTCGGCCCATTGACACTTCTTTCTGGGCTTAATGGGATGGGGAAATCGACTGTTCTTCAGTCATTGCTATTGTTAAGACAGTCCCATGAACAGCACCTTCTTCCGGATACGGGATTAGCTCTTAATGGTGAGCTTGTGAATATCGGGACCGCAGCTGACGCCCTATTTGAAGGGGCGAGTGAGGATAAGATTGGGTTCGACGTCGGGCTTTCCGATGGAACTGTTGGGAGGTGGCGTTTCAAATATGATAAGGAAGCCGACGTAATAGAAGTGGATACCGTTGAGGCTCCCGATGGCATATTCTCTTCGAGCTTGTTTGGTGATTATTTTCAATACCTCAACGCAGAGCGGCTTGGCCCTCGAACCTCATTTCCAATATCTGATTACCAGGTTAGGCATCATCGACAACTGGGAACAAAAGGCGAGTATACCGCTCACTTTCTTTCGCTCTTCGGAAGGAATGAGATTTCTGTTCCCGGATTGGCCCATGAGGAATCCGAATCTTTACAACTCCGGGACCAAGTAGAAGCTTGGATCGGAGAAATGAGTCCTGGAGTACGAGTCCATTTCGTATCACATGAAGGCATGGATTTAGTAAACCTTCAATACTCTTTTCTGCAAGGCGATCAAATTAGCAATCAGTATCGGTCAACCAATGTGGGCTTTGGCATTACCTATGTCTTACCTACGGTGGTAGCTATACTCTCTTCAAAACCCGGCACTCTTCTCCTGCTCGAAAACCCAGAGGCTCATCTTCATCCAAAGGGTCAAGCTAAGTTGGGTGAATTAATGGCGCGCGCTGCTGCTGGAGAGGTGCAGATAATTGTCGAAACCCATAGCGATCATGTGCTCAATGGAATTCGTATAGCCGTTAAGCGAGAGATCATACAGCCTAGCAGCGTCAATCTACATTTCTTCACACAATCTCTTGACGCCGGTAAAATTCAGAAAACAGTAATATCGCCTGATATTCGAAAGGATGGAAGGTTAGCTGAATGGCCCGGAGGTTTTTTTGATGAATGGGACAAAAGTTTAGAAGTTTTACTAAGTTAACACTCTGCTATGGATTTGGAGTTGGTACTCAACGAATTATCCTTGCAGCCACCAGCTCGGGATATTCTGACAGCTCGAAGAATGATGAGGGACCTGATAGACACTGTACGTACATCTATCCGATTTGGAGCCATGAGAGTACTTCGATCATACCTCGACATCCACAGCTTAGAGCTTGCGCCACATTATTTTGTAGCACAATGGCGGAATGATCCAGCCGTGGATCTCGAAGAACGGCGCTATATCTCATCATTAACTACAAAGGCTCCTTTGCTGAAGGATGTTGTGAATGAGGATTTGTTGAACGCTATGTCGTTATCAGATTGCACATGTGCAGGTCAGTTAGCACAAGGGCTTGGATTTGCCTGCCATAGTGATAATCTAGGCATTAGTTTCAATCTCCATAGTCGCTGGCAACAAAATCTCTTAAGCGTCCAGGTTGAATTACTCAATGAGCATGGAATCGTAGAGCATCGGGATGAAAGCGTCCGTCATGCATCTGAAGTGAAGCACGTCATCGAAAACGAAGTTTGGATCAAGAATCGTGTCAAACTTGAGATGAAAACAGGAGCAGATATATGGACCCGCAAGGAAGCTTTTTTCCCTGGTCTAAGATTTTGCTCATCAGCCGAGCAACAACTGTGCGGTATAGAAAAGACCTTTCTCAGCCCAACAATTAAACGTCTGATGGAACTAGACAAATACACGCGCGATTGGAGTGATGGTCCCTTTGATGCCCATAAGATCACGTCTAAGGCTACACCCGAAAGTACGAATACGCTTAATAGTTATGGAAGCCACCGGACATTTTTGTGTCCCGATGGCCAAAGCCGGCTCTTTAGCTGGCATGTAAGACTGACTCCGGGTTCGTGGAGAATTTATTTTTTCCCGGACTCAGAAAGGCGGCAACTGATTATTGGATATGTTGGCCCCAAGCTTCCCACAGTCGAATATCCAACATGAGAAGGACGAGATTGGGACAACGCTTGTCTGAATAACGGCTATCTTACAACAATCTGCATGAGACGGGTTCACTCGCCTGAATTTACCTCATCGTTTGACAGATTTCTCCTTCGGGCCTAGCCCGGCATCGATGCCGGCTCCTCTGCGCACGGCATATCAAAACAAAGGAGCGGATCGCGGTTTCTCGCGGCGCAGTGGCCGCACGGCTGGATAGTACACGTGGCCGCTTTCGGAATTGCCCGATCTATTCCGGCACACGCCTGAATCGAAATTCGGCCTGGTTGCTGATCGCCTTCTTCGCGAACGTCATCGCGATGGGGCGCTCCTATTGGACGATTCCATACAGTGACGTTTCGCTGCCTGATTCTTTGATGATACCGGGCCTTCTCCTTGTTGCCGTCTCGGCTTTTCTGCTCTACGTCCGACGCGTGGCTCGGTTCTGGACGGTCACGTTCGTGCAAGCAGCCACTGTCCCAACCGTCGTGCTTTCGCGAGTGTTGATCGACGGATTGAGAGATCCGACCTCGCACAACCTCTGGCCACTGGAAATCCTTATCGCGTCGGTAATTGGAATTGTCGGTGCGTCAATAGGAGCGGTGGCGGGCGGCCTGATGACCTATTGCATCCGGACATACCCACGGACATGAGCACGGGTCGAGGGCCGTTATTCCGTCGGCGCAAAGGGAAGAAGCGATAAACGATGACTTAGCAGCTTGAACCACAAAATGATTCGCCCGATCCCAGGCGGCACAAACCGACCACTAAACTCATGATGTCCGGCACTGCGCCCTTGACGGTCAACTCCACCGGCCGATGACCGCGGGACCGCGTCCGGGTGCCCAAGCCGGCGGCTTCACTGTCCCATCCCGATTCCAGCCACTGCGCGTACGGCACGAAGGTGCTCAGCCCGCGCAGGGCCGGCTTGCGGCGCGCGTTGCCGCTATTGATGGGTGACAGCGACACCGCGTCCCCATGACGGTCCAACAGCCGTTTGGTATCGAGCGTCAGCACGATCTGCGGCCGTGGCTCACAGGCATGCCTTTGCCGGTTCAATCGATCCGGGTCCAGCCAAAAGAACACTTTGGAATTGATCAATCCATACCAGCCTGCCGGGTCCATGCCGATCAGGCAATGTGCCAGCGCCTGCGATGGCATCGGTTGCTGGTCACGAAGATGCACGCCGTTCGGTAAGCTGATATGGACCGGACGCTGTTGTCGTTCGAACTGAGCGCGTTCTTCGCCTTCGATTCCCGCCAGGTCAAGGAGGGCGCTCGCGCTGAGTAACCCGTGCTGTTGAATCGACCGAACGTTCGGTTCTTCGGCAAGGTGAAAGACATGAGCCGGAAGCTTCACGTCAGTCTCCCGGCGTTTTGGTTCGTCGAGATGAGTGGGACGAGTACCCTTTAATGATCTCCTGTCTCCTGGAACAGGTGAGGACATGGTCGTTCACCATCCCCGTCGCCTGCATATGCGCATAGCAAATCGTCGATCCCACGAATTGGAAACCTCGCCGCCGGAGATCCTTGCTCATCGCGTCGGACTCGCGACTGGTCGCCGGACACCCTTTCAAGTCCTTGATCTGATGCACGATCGGCTTGCCGTTCACGAATTTCCAACTGTACGCAGTGAAGCTGCCGAACTCCTCCTGGACCTCTAAGAATTTGCGCGCGTTGTTGACGGCGGCAAGGACCTTTGCTTTGTTTCGGATGATGCCGGCATTGCCGAGCAGCTCCTGGACCTTGCGGTCGCCATATCGGGCCACTTTTGCGGGATCGAAGCGGTCGAATGCCTTGCGGTAATTGTCTCGCTTGCGTAGGACCGTATACCAGCTCAGCCCCGCCTGCGCGCCTTCCAGGATCAGAAATTCAAATAACAATTTGTCATCGTGCACCGGTACGCCCCATTCGTCGTCATGATAGGCGACGTAATCCGGCTTGGTCAGGTCCACCCACGGGCAGCGAGAGGGCTCCGTCTTTCTTGGCATATCAAGTCCGGCAGCGCGTTTCGTAATGACTAACTGACTTTAATGAAACATCACCGATATTGCCATGCAACCGACACATTTGTCGAAAACCTTCTTGGCGACTACGGTCATCACCTTTCGCCGAACGCTTCCACTCCGCACTTTAGCCGCAATTGAACACAGGATGCCTTCGCCGACAGCTCGAATTGCATGGCAGTTCGGTTCCTCATGGGAACCACACCGCTGTCTTGGCTAGAACATCATAGCACCTCGAATAAGGCGACAATCTTTGTTGAGGCAACCGATCTTGGCGCCGTCGAGGTCGTTTGGATCATACAATATGTCCAATCGCTTCTTCGTCACCAACGCCGTCGTGAGAAGACTCAATAGTCGGTTCGCTTCTCCGTCATCTTTGACACCAAAGGCAAAGAATGTAATGGCTCCGTCACCTGGCGAACACTTGACATGGATGCGACTGTTGGGAAAGGCGGCCACATTCGCGGGGGTACACGCGAAGAACTTCTCGGCTCCGAATACTGGAGCGGCCGGCGAGAGGGACATGAGACTCACCATCACGGCAATGGCCATTGCATACAGACGCCGAGAGCGCGCGACGGACAATCGAATGCTCATCATGGGATGGCCCTCCTTTTAGGATTCTATGATCCTACGACGCTCATTTTTCGAATAGGATCCTAACGCAACGGCAGTAGAATGGAGTCCATCACCTCTGCGATGCCGGTTCCAGCGCACAACATCTTCAGCGCATTGGCGTGTTCCGCGAAATTCTGATTCCCAGGATTTCCAGGAGGCATGGTGAAATCAATCGCGTTCCCGAGCACGGTCCCACAGTATTCCCCGATCGTTGGGGACATGTCGGGAAAGCGGCCACCTTCGCCGCCTGCCGTGTGACACGCATTGCACGCTCCTGTGGTCCCTCCCAAGGGGCCTGGGTTTTGTGGCCACCCAGGATGGACCAGTGGTTGATACCAATTGTTGGGAAACAGAGGTACCCCATTGAGATTCGGCAACCCGAGATTGGTGTTCGGGTGAATGACGAAGGGATTTTCACCGGCATGGCAAGCGGTGCAACGCCCTCCGAAACCATCAGCCAATTCAGCGCCGCCTGCGAACTCGCTCAAGGAAAGGGGACTTCCTTTTGGGATGTTCTTGTGGTTGTCCCAGAAGCATGCCTTGCTGCTGGCTTGGCCGAGGCTGATGATCCCGAGCTGATCGATGATGTCGCCCACATAGCGCGGCAACGCGATACTGACGCCGGTCGGAGACGAGCTCAACGCGATGAACACCTCCGCGGGACCGCCGACAAAATTGGTGGTGAGAAATCCCTTGGACTTCCACTTCGTTGATCCCCAGTCCGGAGGGATCGGCACGCCGGCATTCCGGCACTCTTCTATGTAACCGTCGCGGCTCTGGGACGTCGATCGAGCCACTGCGACGCTCAGACCCGCTTCATTGAGGCGGTTTTGCAGTGGATCCGGCATGGTGAAGGTATGGGACTCCTTGGTCGGTTGATCGACGGCCACGTGGGACTGTAGCAGCCATTTTAAGAAGTGGTTCTTGCCGGCGAGCCTATGCACGTCCTCAACACGAGCAGCATCGACATTCTGGATCTGCCAATCGATCAGTGCTGAGTTCGCGACGAGGCGACTCTGCTCGTCAAGTTCAGGGCCGGCAAAGAGCCTTTCGCGCTTACTCTTGAATGATTGGCGCTGTTGATCGAGAAGCCGCTCAGATAAAAACTCCATATAGAAGCGCTGCGCATCTGCGATAAACTCGCGCGTCGGCTCGATCCGGTTGCCAGTTCGATCAAACATCCCGCCATGGCCGATATACGCGATGGGGTCATCGAGCAGCTCCTCGGCGCGGGTGTTTCGACCCGACAAGGCGACGGCACTCATGCAGAAGGCGACGGCAAGCAGGCTAAAGGCGGCAATCTGTTTCAACATGGGCGCCTCTCTTGACCTCTACACCGTCAAGCATCCCTTCTACTATGACAAATGACGCCTCTGCATTTGCTTGTTCGCAGCCAGAACGATTTGCGACTGACGGTGTTAGTCCGGAATCTCCGCTTCGACGAGTTTCCCCAGCAGGATCAACGATTCTTGCCAGCCGAGATAGCACGCCTCGGCTGGAATGACGTCGGGCACATCTTCTTGCACGATGTTCACTTCCGTCCCACTCGATACGTTCTTCAACATGACCGTCACGCGCATTTCTCCCGGGAGGTTCGGGTCGTCGAAGTTGTCCGTATAGCGAATCCGTTCATGCGGCACGAGTTCGAGATACTCACCGCCAAAGGAGTGGCTTTTACCTGTGGTGAAATTGGCAAACGACATCTTGAAGGTTCCCCCAACTTTGGCATCCATGTGATGAACCTTGCCCGTGAATCCGTTTGGCGGCAGCCACTTTGTCATCGCGTCCGCATCGAGGAATGCCCGATAAATCTTCTCCGGCGTCGTACGAAATACGCGGTGAAGTCGAATCGTGTTGGTTCCCATGACTACGTCTCCTTCGATTGGCGAGAGTGCTCATATTTGACCGCTTCATTTAGATCTTGAGATTCATTTCCTCGGCTTTTCCCAGAGAGTCATCACATTGTCCTCCGGATCCGCAAAGTCCGCCATAAAGCCCCATTCCCCGATGGAATGTTTCGGCGTCACTACTTTCCCGCCTGCTTTGTGGATGGCCTTGAGCGTGTTGTCGATCGAATCAGTTTCAACGCCCATTGATGGATGGTCATCTTTGGATTTGCGTGTATAAAAGCCTCCATTGATACCGCCAGGCTCGGTTGGATTGTAATTTTTGTCGGCCGCCGTGGTGAGCGCCATGGCGCCTTCGTTGCCCTCCAACTCCACCTTCCAGTCGAACACCGTTTCATAAAACGTTTTGGCCTTGTTGACATCCGATGCCGGGATCTCAAAAAAACAGACTTTGTTTTTCATGTTCAATCCCTTTCTTGTTCTCGTGGCTGTGACCACGACCATGAATCGAATGTGGTTGCTCTTTGTATGTGAGCGTCCCTCTTCTCGGTTCTTACTCTTTGGTTCTTACTCTATAGTCGAGTAAGAACCGCCGAATCGACAACGGCACAGATGCCATCTCGTCCGGTGTCCCACGAGCGGATCAAACTTCGCGTCGCAGGCCCGTCCGCCGGTGGCGCGGCCTCATTTTCCACCTCTGTCAGCGATAGCCTGTGACATCAGCGGGTTTGCCTGCGTCCTGAACTTCGACGAGGTACCTCCACGCATCGGGCCGGCTGCAGTCGAGATCGGTGAAGCCGTAGACCTGCGCCAATTGTCCGCTGGAAAGCGATTGTCCGTTCCAGCGCGAATGGTTCGGATCAGCCGCAAGGGCCGCCACGGCGCGGCCGATGAACCGGGGAGTCTCGGAAATCGCGAAATGCGGCACCGTTACTGTTGCATCCCGCCAATTTTCTTCAGTCACGCCAAACGCCTCCAGCATGATCTCCGACCGCAACCAGCCTGGCGTGATGGAGACCGAGGTCGCGCCGTACGGCGCGAGGTCCTTGGCGTGCGCCCACGCCATACGCGTCACAGCGACCTTCGCCAGGTCATAGAACGGGTTGATCCTGTAATGTTGCTCGTTATACTCGGCCGTACCGTCCGTCACCTCGACAAGGAGCCCCCCTGGTTGCTCGATCAGGAGCGGCAAGGCATGGTGGGCCGTGATCAGATGCGTCTCGATACCGAGCCTCAGCAAGCGCAACCCATTCGGGAGATTATGCTTCCAGACGGGTGTGTCCCATTCCTTGAGGTTCTCTCCGCCCCAAATATCATTCACGATTACGTCGAGGCGACCTTGCTCGGTTCGGATGCGATGGCCCAACGCCTCAACCTCGTCTGGGACCAGATGATCGACTCGGACCGCGATGCCTGCGCCGCCGGATGCCGACACAAGCTCCGCCGTTTCCTCTATGGTTTCCGGACGAGCATATTCGGATGGTTGGTCCCGCGTCGTTCGTCCCGTTACGTAGACTGTCGCGCCTGCGGCACCCAGTTCGATTGCGATCCCTCGACCCGCGCCCCTCGTCGCTCCAGCGACTAAGGCCACCTTGCCCGCCAGCGATTTCTTCATGTCTGGATCTCTATTGCGGGGTCATGCATTATTTCAGTATTCCTAGTGTTGCGTCCCACAAATTTCGTTGATAACCCGTTCACCCTGAGCTTGTCGAAGGCCTTTCCTAGAATTCTTTTGTTTCTTAAAAGCCGACGCAGGCAGGGATTTCAAACAACACGACTTTGTTCTTCATGGCCTTTTCCCTCTCGTGTGCGAGGTGGTCGTGGTTGTCGTTGCTCGTACACTTCACTTCAACGTTTCAAGTCGATTCCTGTTCTCTATCAAACCATGCCGCACTGACGTCGCCTATTCAACCGCCAAGTGCTTCGACCAGCGTCCCAGGCCTCACCGCGATGCCGGCGGCATTGGTCCGGTGATTCGACATGCTTGCCCACAAAGCCGTTAAGTCCGAACCGCGCGCTCGATGTCAGCGATGATGATCTTCTTCATCGAGAACATGGCTTGCATCGCCTGCGACGCCTTCGTGTCATCCGGATCTTGCACAAGCTCGAGAAGCCTCGTGGGAGCGATCTGCCAGGATAATCCGAACTTGTCGGTCAGCCAGCCGCATGGTCGCTCGGAACCGCCTTCGGTGAGCGTGCTCCAGAGTTCATCGATCTCCGCCTGTGTCTCGCACTCTACGAGCAGTGAAATGGAATCATTGAACTTCTCCTGCGAGCCTCCGTTGAGCGCAAGAAATTCTTGCCCGGCAAGCTGGAACTTGCACATCATGACCGAGCCTTTCTTGTCCGGTATGGCGGAGTTGTAGCGGCTGATCGAGATAATCCTGCTGTCCGGGAACACGGACACGTAGTAATTCGCCGCCTCTTCAGCCTCGTGGTCGTACCAGAGAAATGTCTGAATCTTTTGTTTGATCTTGGCCATCAGTTGTTCCCCTTGATGAGCTGGTTAAAGCAGGGCTGTGCATAGACAAGCATATGGCCTGCCACTTCCTTTGAATATGGCTTCGGCCCACTTCGAAGTCCGATGCCCGAGCTTCCGCCGACGATGAGGACGGTGGCTTTCTTGAGCGGCATGGTATGTCCTTGATGTTGGATGACTTTTGCTAAGCGAACATCGACGCTGCTGCCTTGTTTTTCATGATTCGCTCCTGTCTTCTATGTCAGCGCAGAGGCAACGTGCCGCGCGTAGTCCGCAAAACGTCTCGGATCGCGCCCCGTCATTTGTTTGATGTCTTGAGTGATAAGGCCGGCCTGCCCCTCCCGATAGTACCGCTCCAGGTCGAGCATTCGATCGGCGATCGCCTCGGGCATGCCCTCGGCGATCATCGCATTCTTCAGGTCGGCAGGTGGAAGATTGATGTGCCTGATCGGACGCCCGACGGCGTTCGACAATTCGTTTGCAAGCTCGTCATAGGTCAGCGCCTGGGGTCCCGTGAGTGTATATGCTTTGCCGACGTGGTTAGACCCGGTGAGCGCTTCCACCGCTACGGCGACGATGTCGCGCACGTCTACGTGACTGATCTTTCCCTCGCCGCTGGCGCTGTAAAATGCCGCCTCGGCCTTGATCGTGCCGCTCATGTAGGTCACGACATTTTGCATGAAGCTGTTTGGGCGGAGAAAGGTCCAGGGGATGCCGCTCGATGCGATCGCCTTCTCGACGGGGCGATGCAGCAAGGCGATGGCGTATGCCTCGGCGTCGGCACCCATGACGGACAGCTTCACGATGTGCCGTATTCCGACCCGCTCTGCCGCTTCAACGGCATTGAGTTCGAGCTCTGTTTGATTCTGTGCGTTTGGCCCCAAGAGAAACAGTTTGTCACAGCCCTGAAATGCCGCTCGAAGCGTCTCTGGGCGGTGGTAATCGATGACGGCGGCCTCCATCCCTCGAGCACGCGCCGCTTCCGCTTTCCCTGGCGAGAAATACGCCGCGCGAAACGGCACATGCGCCGAGTGGAGATGCTTGATCAGCTCGCCTCCGACTGTTCCGCCCGCTCCAGTGACGCAGATCACCTGTCGGCTCCCACCTGCGCTCTTTTTGTCCGATCCTTTACTGTTTCCTCGTGTAGGTGATCTCCATCATCTTCATTTCCTTGCCCTGTTCCTTGCCGTGACCGTGTGAGCCATACATCACAAATGTTTGCGTATTCGGGTCCACCAGGGTCCAGACGGCACGGTGCGACATCTGCCCTCCGCCAAGCTCGGCGTGCTGGCCCTTCAACGTGATGGTCTTGCCGTCGGCACTCGCCTTCCCTTCCATCGTGAAGATCCCGGTGCCCATGGAATCCATCCAGGTCGAGACATAACGCTTGCGAAGATTGTCGTATCCGGTGGTCCCTATGCCGTTGTAGGGCTGCCCCATCATATCGCCGGTGAACTCCTGCTGAATAAACCGTCCGTCCAACAAGGTCTTCATCTCAACGGACCCGGACGACTCCATTGGCGGCTTGCCTGGTTCCATCCACTCTTTGGTCTTCGTGGTCCAGCTGCCGGCCAAGCTCGCGAGCTGCTTATGGGGCTCGCCGGGGGTGGCGAGCTTCTTATACTCCTCCATCATCGCCTGCGGGTCCATCTCTTTGGCTGGCTTCTTGTCTTCGGCCGACGCCGATACCGCCGTCATCATGAGACAGAAACAAGTGAGTAGAGTCAGTGTGGAACGCATCGATGCCTCCTTGCAGTTGAGGTGGTGACGAATATGATCCAACCTTCTGTCAGCGCGCTTGGCTGAGTTTCAATCCGGTTCAGCAACAATGAGATTCTTGGAGCCCCTACTTCGCACGCTCATTCTTTTCCCACAAGGCGAACTCGTTTCCTTCCGTATCCCGGCAAATGACGAAGAAGCCCATTTGCGGGACTGCCGTCTTGGGCTTGCAAATTGTGCCGCCAAGCTCCTCGACCTTCGCGGCAGATTCGTCCACCGAAGACACGGCGATGTAGTTCGTGACGGGTTGGTTCGGATGCTTACGCGTGATCAACCCGCCATCGAGCGTCTCATCGCTGCCGCCGGTATCGATGTGCCAGTAATCCGTCATCCCCGGAAACAATTCGATTTTCCAGCCGAACAACGAGCCGTAAAAACTCTTCGCCCGTTCGGGATTATCCGCCGGGATCTCAAACCAGCAGATGCTCGAGGCGGGACGAGAGTCTTGTGGATTCTGGGATTGCGTTTGTGTTTGTGTGCTCATGCGATCACCCTCGGTGGTTGGTGGTTGTTGTTCTAACGGCTGCCACATCGGCTGTCTCTTACCCCCCCGCCATGGCGCCGACAATCAGAAACGGCTCGGCTCCCGTCGCGACCGAGGGAGGCAGGGGGCAGTCCGGTGCTTCATGCGACAGATCTTGTTCGCAAGCGAAGAATCTGATGAACGGGCGCCGCTTGCGCGTCACGTGATCGCGGATTGTCCCTCGTAGCATCGGATACCGAGTCTCGAGCGCATTGAGGACCGAATCCTGTGTCACCTGTCCCTTGACATCGACCGTCACCTCACCGGTGACACGCGCTAGAGTCCGCAAATGTGCGGGAAGCACGACTCGAATCATCATTCGTCTGCCTCAAATGGACACGTCAAAGCATCTGGACTTCGACGGAGAGGACCGCCGGCAAGTCTCGGACGATCGGATTCCACGTATCACCGCCGTCGGCCGATCCATAGATCTGTCCGCCGGTCGTCCCGAAATACAGGCCGCATGGATCGAGGGAATCCACGGCCATTGAATCGCGCAAGACATTGACGTAGCAGTTTTCTTGCGGCAGGCCCTTCGTAAGCGCTTCCCATTCATTCCCCCCTGTCCGGCTTCGATAGACCCGCAGCTTCCCATCCGGCGGAAAATGTTCGGAGTCGCTCTTGATAGGAACCACGTAGATCGTGTCCGGCTGATGCGCATGGACGGCGATCGGAAAGCCGAAATCGGTCGGCAAATTGCCGCTAACCTCGTGCCACGATTCGCCGGCGTCGTCGCTGCGCATGACATCCCAGTGCTTTTGCATGAAGAGAACGTCCGGGCGCGATGGATGCATCGCGATTCGGTGCACGCAGTGGCCGACTTCGGCATCCGCGTCCGGCAGCTCATATTGGGACTTCAGCCCCTTGTTCACCGGCCGCCAGGTCTGCCCGCCGTCATCGGTCCTGAAGACCCCGGCCGCGGAGATCGCGATAAAGATTCGTCCCGGATGCTTTTGATCCAACATGATCGTGTGCAGACACATCCCGCCGGCGCCCGGTTGCCAGAGGTTACCTTTTGCGCTGCGAAGTCCGGCAAGCTCCTGCCAGGTCTGCCCGCCGTCCGTCGACCGAAACAAGGCCGCATCTTCCACACCGGCGTAGACGGTATTGGGATCCGTGAGCGATGGCTCGAGATGCCAGACCCGCTTGAACTCCCAGGGACGTTGCGTGCCGTCATAGTGCTGGTGCGTCGTGAGCGGTTTGCCGGTTTCCGGGGACGTGTCGTACACGAATTTATTACTCTCGCCCTTCGGCGTACCATCTGGAGCCGTGGTCGGCTCACCGGGAGGAGTTCCAGGCTGATACCAGGTCTTGCCGCCGTCATCCGAGCGCTGAATAATCTGACCGAACCAACCGCTGGTTTGCGACGCATAGAGTCGATCAGAGTCGGCCGGCGATCCCTTGAGGTGGTACATTTCCCAACCCGCAAAGTACGGGCCGCTGACGTCCCACTGTTTCCGCTTGCCATCGGACGTAAGAATAAACGCGCCCTTCCGTGTCCCAACGAGCAGCCGTATCGAATTCATTGTCCACTCCCTTCTATGTCAGCTATGCCGGCGGCGGTTGTCATTTGAAGCTTACTGAACTCCTTTTCCTAACCGTGAGTTTTCTGTGAGCCTTGAGAGAACCGGCTCTCTCTCTTGGTCGAACGAGGATCCAGAAATCGACAATCCTTTCCAGCCGGCTGCCCCAAGTAACCTTTCACGGAAGCTTAATCTGCTCGGCCTGCGCGCGTAGACGCTCCTCTTGCTCTCGGAGCGCCGGCGTGAACTCGGCGCCGAAGTCATCCGCCTCGAAGATTTGGCGAATCTCAATCTCGGACTCTTCCCCGGGCATTGGATTGGGACAGCGCTTGACCCACTCGATCGCTTCTTCTTTCGATTTGCACTGCCAGAGCCAAAACCCGGCGACGAGTTCCTTCGTTTCGGTGAAAGGCCCGTCCGTCACAGTTCGCTTGCTTCCCGAGAACTTGACGCGGGCGCCTTTCGAACTGGGTTGGAGCCCGTCGCCGCCCAGCATCACGCCGGCCTTCACCAGTTCCTCATTGTAGTTCATCATGGCGGTGAAGAGTTCCTGGTTCGGCATCACGCCGGCTTCCGAATTCTTGGTCGCTTTGACGAAAATCATGAATCGCATGCGATGTCTCCTTACTTAGGTGAGGGTGAGAGTCTCATGCGAGCTCCTCTCGATCCGGGTCACTGTATCTATTAGTCGGCCGCCGCTCTACAAATCGACATGCGAGATAAACACGTATAGCGTATGGCCGGTCAGACACAACTTGCTGTAAATATGCTCTTCATTCACCGGGCAGACCTTCGATGTCCCGCACCGGTCTCACTTCGACTGTTCCAATACGCGCACCCGGAATCCGGCTTGCAATCGCGACGGCTTCATCGCGGTCCTTGGCATTGACGAGGAAATAGCCGGCAAGCTGCTCCCGCGTTTCAGCAAACGGCCCGTCTGTTACAACGGATTTCCCATCACGTACCCGCACCAGAACCGTCGTCGGCGTCGGATGCAGAGGCGAGGCATGCACGTATTGTCCGTTTTCGTGGAGTTGGTGCGTGAGCCGGACGGATTCTGCAAGCATGTCGCGCCTGGTCGCCTCGCTGAACTTCGAGAAGTTCTCTTCGCTATGATGAACCAGCAATAGAAACTTCATGGCCGCACCGATCCTTCATACGCCTGCTGGATCGCCTTGAGATCCGGCTTTTTCATAGTGAGGATCGCCTTCATGACCCGCTCGGTTTTTGCGGCATCTTTGTTCGTGATCATCTCGTCCCACCCTGGGGTGATGATTTGCCACGACAGTCCGTATTTATCCTTTAGCCAGCCGCACGGCCCTTCTTCTCCGCCCTGGGACAATTTCCCCCACATCTCGTCCATCTCCTCCTGACTCGTACATTGCACCATGAAGGAGACGGCTTCGGTGAATTTGAAGATCGGGCCGCCGTTCAACGCCAGGAATTCCTGCCCCTCAATCTCGAAGGTCACGGTCATGACCGAGCCTCTGGGTCTGCCGGACGCTTCCGCCCCCGCCTCTCCATAGCGAGTAATGGCACCGAGCTTAGAATTCTTGAATATTGATACATAGAATTTTGCCGCCTCTTCGGCCCGATCGTCAAACCATAGGCAAGGGGTAATCTTTTGCATCGTCACGCTCCTCTTGTTGTGGAGGGGGTTTCGCGTCTGATGTTTCACCAGCCGCAATCAGTACCACCGTTGGAAAGGGTGTCGGACAAATGAACTCCTTAGGATGCAGCCGCCGCGTTGCTCAGTTCCCTTCTTACTCGCAACGTCCATCGGCTACAGATAGTCGTTACGGCGGTGCCAAAATCGACAAAGGCCTTTTAGCGTACCGGGACCGGCATGCCGAGTAGGCTCGGCCCCAAAGGCTCGAGTCAGGCCTACGCCTATACCTTGACCACACCGCCGCTCTTGCACAAGCCCCACATCATGATGACGGATGTCCCGCCGTCACGGGCTTGATTGCTGACCGCAACGGTCAGCGCGGCCGACGCACCATTGGCAGTAAGAAGGGCGGAACTTCGTCCACTTGGATGGTTCCCACGGCTTCGAAGCCATGGCGTTGGTAGAGCGGGATATTAGTTGTATTCGTGGACTTCCAGCAGGCGATATGGCCCTCACGATCAATGCGATCCAACGCGTGCCTGAAGAGCGCCGACCCGTACTCACGCCGCTGTTCGATTCACGGCAGACCTGAAATTTCCAAGACAGGCCTCACTTCGACTGTTCCCTTTCGAGCCATGGGGATCCGCGCCGCGATCGCCAACGCCTCATCGAGATTCTTGGCGTCGATGAGGAAGTACCCGCCCAATTGCTCCCGCGTCTCCGCGAAGGGGCCATCGGTCACGAGCCGTTTCCCGTCGCGCACCCGGACGCTGGTCGCCATCGCAGTCGGCTGCAATGGATTCGCCGCCAGATAGTGCCCGTTCGCGCGGAGTTCGTGCGCGAGTTGCGTGGATTCCTTGTAGCAGTCTTGCCGCTCCGTGTCGTTCAATGCCTGCTCGTCTCCATAGATCAGCAACAGATATTTCACGTGAATCCCTCCATGAATAAAGGAATGCCTCCTTACCTAGTAGAGGCGGGCCTCAATGTCATCGCGGCCGCCGCTGATTGCTCGGCTATTCCTTTCAAATTTACCAGGCCCGCCTCAAAGTCCTTTCCCACTATGCTATCCATATCGAAAAATACATGCATCACTTTAGCGAGGTAGGGGCTACGACCGCGCATGGCCCATGTGACGTTCGTAGAGCCGCCCATCGGCTGCAACGTGAAATCAACGACGTTGTGGGTTTCAAACGGCTTCACGAGATCCAACGTGAGAGAGACCTGGGAAGGTGGTGCCGTGTTCGAGATTTCCATGCGACCCACGCCCGCCTTGCCGCTGCTTTCCCATTCATACCGAGCCCCTTTGCCGTTCGGCGAACCGCTGTAGGTCCGCTTCATTTCAGGATCGAGCTTCTCATAGGGGGACCATACGCTCCAACTGTGAAAATCGTTGAGAAGTGGGAAGATCTTCTCTGGCGGCGCATTGATGCTGGCCGACCGCTGGACAAGGAAAGTGTCGGATTTGGTCGCGGCATAGACTAGTAGCGCAACAAGAAGACCCACCACCACAAGAGCAATAATCTTCAACATAGATTCCTCCATTGCGACGCGTTGACCCATGCTGAGAGCGGCCACACCATTGATAAGGATTATCTACCGGCACCGGTCGGACCCTCATTGATACTTGTCTGAACCCCGTCTCCACGGCAGGTGATCTCTTCCTCCTTCACGGGCAAGACCCTTGCGCGCAGACAACCACTCAACACGCGAGACGACCGTCGGATGCTCCGCCTTGCTCCGCTGTCCTAAAAGCCCGCTACTGCCGCTGCAGCTCCCTAACCGGCCGCACTTCCATGCTGCCGATGCGCGCCGACGGAAATTTCGAGGCCACCTGGATGGCCTCATTGAGATCTCTGGCGTTGATGAGAAAGAACCCACCGAACTGCTCCTTCGTTTCGGCAAAGGGGCCGTCGGTCGTGGATAGTTTGCCGCTTCGTACCCGAACGGTGGCGGCCATATCGACGGGCTCCAGGGCCTCGGCCGTAATCAGTGTGCCGTTCTTGTGGAGCGCCTCGCAGTAGGTCGACGTCTCCTCCATGATGGTATCGACTTCGGTTTTGGGCATGTCGGCAAATTTCTTTTCCTCGCCGCAGCACATGAGCATGAATTTCATGGCTCGGTCCTCCCATGCGGATGTGATCGCCGCTGTTGTCAAATAGTCGTGCGGGAAGGCGAAAATCGACAGGGTCCCGGCACATGTCGTCGCTGCCTCCGTTTTCATGAGGGCGGTGCAGGATTTCCAAAAGTTTTAGCGCAGTTGGACAGTCGGGCGAAGGGCTCTCTCCTTTCCTCTGACAGGACGCTGAATCGAACCGGGCCGCCCGTGGCGAGACTAAGGGATATGAGGAAAGGTGAGGGAACGAGGCTTTGAGGACACCTGGCTGTCATGCACCGGAGCTAGAGCCATAACGTCGCAATTGACATCACTATGCCTCGGCGGCATGCTTGATGTATGAGAACAACGATCAACCTGCCGGATGAGCTCCTCGCTCAAATCAAGAAGCTCGCCACCACATCGAACTCAACGGTGACTGCCATCATTGAAGAGGCGCTACGCGAGGCGCTCGCCAGGCGCCGCAAAATCGGCCGGCGTGATCATGTGATGTTGAAAACGTACGGAAAGCGAGGACTTCTTCCGGGCGTGGATATCGACGATACTGCCTCTATGCTTGATCTGATGGAGTCTTCTGATGATCCTGCCGGACGTTAATGTGTTGGTCTATGCTCATCGGGAGGATTCTAGTCACCACTCCGACTACTTGGATTGGCTGAACCAAGTGCTCAATTCCGATACGGCATTCGGAATCCCTGATCAGCTTTCTCCGAGTGGTGAGCCATCCGCGCATCTTTGGCGATCCCACTCGCTTGACCTCGCCATGCAATTCGCTGAGTCATTGCGCAATCATCCCAACGCGGGGACGCTTGCGCCGGGCGAGCGGCATTGGGATATCTTCCACCGCCTGTGCCGCCATCAGGTTGCTTTTTAGAGAAGCTCATGACGTCCAAATACTGAAATATTTTCTATGAAGAAGCCGCTTTGATCAAACAATGCCTGGTACACCCACTATCAATATTCATGAGCTCTGATCTCCGATGAAACCATCCACCGTACATTCGCTACTTACGGCGCGTACGCTTTACGATGAAGCAATAAGGCTTATTGACTCAAGTGATCGCCATATGTGTTCGGCAGGACTTATAATGCTCCAGGACGCGCTTGAAATAATCTTCCTCGCGATGTTGACTGAAAAAAATATTGATGAGCAAAAGGCGTTAGAGTCCAAGACCTTCGATGAACTTATCGGTGAGCTTCGACAAGCGGGCGTCAACGTACCAAAATCTGGCACGCTTAAGGCCATGAACAAGCAGCGAGTTATAACTAAGCACTATGGCCAACTCGCAGAACCTGTAACGGTTCGAGGCTATGCTCAGTCTGCCGATGCAGCGGTCTCTAGCATCCTTCCGCAAGTTCTTGGCAAGAGCTTCCGAGACATATTCCTCTCAGATCTCTTGGATGAAAATGAAGCGCGGGATTTCCTGAATGAGGCAGCTGCGCTGCTCGATCAGGATAAGCCCTTAGAGGCTCTCATCGCTGTAAGAAAAGCAATGTTCGTTGAGGTTGAGTACGAGTATGCGATTAACAGATGGACGGATGCCGAGCCAAATGAACCAATGGGATTGATCAGCTTAGGCAGAGGTGGGCACAAGGCGCCTTACTGGACACGAAATAGGGAGTGGATTGAGAAGAATGTCAGAAATCCAATAGACTACGTGCAGATAGATCATGAGCGTCTTCGTCTTGATGGTATGGAATGGGGAGTAAACACTGCCGAACTCGAGAATCTGCGGCGGCTTACGCCGGAAGTTTTTCGATCTGAAAAAGGAAGCCCCTGGCACATTAAGTACGATATGGCATTTCCGGCAAATGAGGCCACTTTGGCAAATGCACGATATTGCCTCGACCGTGCGATTTCGGTTCTTTTACGCAAGCAGCAGCATATGCGGGCAAAGCGCTGGCCGCGTCGAGAGATGCCTTTTGACCCACCTACAATCTACATCGAAGCCCCAGTATATGAGAGGGCTTCCCAAGGATCGCCCATCGTTCACCGCATACAGTCCGACTACGATTACACTATTGATAAAGTAGTGACCGGGTTTAATCCTGATGAACGTTTCTACTATATCTCTGGCTCAAAGCCAGACCCAAAGAACAGGTTTGGTTCTGGGTGGGTTTATGGCTATCTCCTAATACAACAGCAAGATCGCGACGACCATCTTCGTTAACACGAACATATGCATGAATCACGCGAAAAGGTAGCGGCAGCCTTTTCTTGAGCACTTGCCAATTTGCGAAGACTGCTTCGCTGTGGCAGAATTTCAGCGCTAAAGCGACATTGATTCGAATACTTCAACTCACCGCGCTCGCCTGAGGGTCTTTGAGAACTCTGTAGTCAACAGCCGGCTACTGGGCGGAAAGGCAGGTTATTGATGAGCGAGAAAATCAAGTACACCGACGAACCTCTCGGCGATCTCAAGGTCGTTCCTGACTTCCTTCCTCGGCCGGAAGACCTCATCTTTCGGGACGAAGGAATCAAAGTTACCATTTCGTTGAGCCGAAGAAGCGTTGAATTCTTCAAGGGCCAGGCACGGAAACATCATACACAGTATCAGCGCATGATCCGGCGGCTGCTTGATACCTATGCAGAGCATCATTCGCGACCGCAAGCATCACGTTCAAATCCGAAGCGCCCGAAATTGACACGAACAGGTTAGCCAACACGGATTTCTTGGACAATAGAGCTGTCGTAAAGAGACCACTTGAATCATAGTCCCGATTCGCATATGCGACGTCCACAACAACCTACTTTGTTGCTTCAAGGAGTTTCTCACGACGGACAATGGAGCATATCTTCTCCAACGCTTTAGAAGTGTGTACCCGGAAGCAACCATTACGGCGATAAAGATGCTTGATCTAGTACTGTGGCAAACAAGGCCCTAATGTCATGATCGGGCCCTTCCAGAAGCCAGGGTTATGCGCGATGAATTACACCGAAGAACCTCTCGGCGACCTCAAGACCGTTCCTGACCTCCTTCCTCGGCCGGAAGAACTCGTCTTTATGGACGAAGCATCAAAATCACGATCGCGTTTCGATGACCGGACACTCCACATTCCGGCACGATGAGCCACATCTCAGCCGCTGCTCCTCTTACACGAGGGATTGAATCCATGAATGGCTGAGTTATACTGAGTCCATGATGTCTTACCTTTCACGGCGCCGGACATATCCCACACGCCACGCATCCGGACACCTACGTCGAGATGATCACCGACTTCATCAGCAAGCACGAGCGATAGAGCTTCACAGTGAACGCCGAGTTTTACACGCCGGGATATAGCGGGAATGCCGTCGACTTCATGTCGAAGAGGTCTTTGGATTCGCACGGCGAGTTTTTTTCTGCGTATCTTGCGGCAGGGGTCTCGGTGTTGGATTGCGGATGTGGCCCCGGATCCATCACGTTTGGGATAGCGGAGCGCGTCTACCCTGGTCGCGTGGTCGGCATCGACCTCAGCATGTCACAGGTCGCACGAGCCTGCAACATGGCCGCCTCCCACTCTATAGCCAATGTCACGTTCCAACCTGCCGACTGCTATCAGCTTCCGTTTGCTGACGACAGCTTCGATCGCATCTTCAGCCATGCCCTGCTCGAGCATCTATCCGACCCTGTTCTCGCCCTGAGAGACTTTCATCGTGTTCTCAAGCCCGGTGGAGTCCTCGGAGTGTGCAGCCCGGATTGGAACGGGTTCATATTGTCGCCGCCGTCACCCGAATTGACCCGCGCCATCACGGCCTATACAACGCTGCAAAACAGAAATGGAGGTGACACTCAAGCGGGCCGCAAACTCGCCGGGCACCTCGCCGTAGCCGGTTTTGGAATCATACACATGTCGGCACGGTACGAGTGCTACCCTTCGCTGCCGCTCATTGCTGAGTACCTTGCGGTTCAACTTGAGCGAGCCGGCGATGAACGGTCGGCGGAAACCTTTAGGACTTGGAGTCGCAACGACGGCATGTTCGCCCAGGCATGGGTGTCCGTCGTCGGCCAAAGGAGAGCATAGAATGGTGACCTTGCGTCAGTCGTACGGATTCCAAGCAGGCCGCCCGGTCTGCAAGTGATGCGCGATGCATTTCACAATGGCATCGACCGGAATGGAGCTGTCCTCACTACCCTCCAAATGAAGCCTGGGCGTGATCTGATCGACCCCGTCAAAGACCCACTGTCCGCTGGAGCCTTCTTCCTGATTCAATTCATCGGCCAGCGCGGATAGATCTACACGCGGCGCCGGCTTCCGCGATTTCATTTGAACCCAGCTTTCATACCGATACTGGAACTCAACGCGGCGGCCCCGGAGAATAAGCAGTCTGCTGCAGGCGGTCCTGTTATGGATCGCAAACGGGTGGCAGTCGGCCGGCATCAGCTCCTCGGGCATGCGGACGACGGCTAATTCAATGTCAGCCCATTCTTCAATCGTGACGATCCCCTGCTCAATGAGTTTCTCGCTCGCCGACAGCTTCTGATCTTCGCTCTCCCACAGCGGACGATACTCCTCCGGATTGGTCAGAAGCCGGGGCAGGATATCAAGAAGCCGGACATACAATTCGCCGGCCCGCTCGACGTATGGCTTGGTAAAAAGACTGCCCGACAAAGGGGACGTGTCTGCGTCGGCATAGGCGGAAATCGTGAGTGCGATCCGTGCCGCTCGGCGATCCGCAAACACCCCAAAGTCCCCGGCCTGAGCCACATCGATCAGAAGGTCGCGATGGCGCCCAGCCAAAACCGGCTGCAGCATGGCGAAGATTCCTACGAGGCCGTCTTCGTCGAAGTGGTTGTTCGACACGATATCGGCGTCAACATGAAATCGCGGCGTGTCGAGATAGTTGAAGACGATTTCCGCCGACGTGTCTGCCTTGAGTTCGGCAGGCGTGCCGCTCTTTGGCCAATGCGACAGCGTCAGAACCGTATGCCGTGCCGGCGCGCCATCGACGATGATATTGGGAAGCGAATCAAGACGACTATATGGGAGAAACCGCATCCGAGGCCTGCGCTCTGAGTCGCCCTCAGGGTCGTTTTCCTTCCGACGGCTTGTTCCGCTTTGCCGTTGATGTGAACTTCCGCGGGTTAGGATGATGCCGACAAACGTGTGTATAAGCAAGCCCCGCAGGGCGATTTCCCGCACCGAAGAGACTCACCATCAACCATAGGCCGGAGAAGCGGAACATCCGCGGCCGGCGCCTGCTTCAGAACCCGACACATCGTGCCGAATCGTCCGGCCTACACATTGGAGCGCTCATATCAGTCGTTGACATGAGACCACGTGGTTGCATAATGACGGTCATACACATAAGGCCCGCCGGTCTTTTTTCCGGCCTCAGGTGAGCTCTACGCAGTCCAGGCCCCGGAAGAAAACCGAGATGAAAGCAGGAGACAACATGTCCAACGAAGCTGAGCTGAAGCACCTTCGCCGCTGCATAGAGTTGGCGGCTACCGCCCTGGAGCAGGGAGACGAGCCCTTCGGCTCTGTGCTCGTCGCTGAGGATGGAACCATGCTCGCCGAGGATTACAACCGCGTGAGCTCCGGCGACCGAACCCGTCATCCCGAGTTTGAGCTGGCGCGCTGGGCCGCGGCGAACATGGCCCCTCGGGAGAGAGCGGCTGCCACCGTCTACACTTCGGGTGAACATTGCCCGATGTGCGCGGCGGCGCATGGCTGGGTCGGGCTCGGCCGTATCGTCTATGTGAGCTCTTCCGAGCAACTGGTCGCCTGGCTCAACGAGCTGGGAGTTCCTGCCTCCCCGGTGCGTCCTCTGCCGATCCAAGAGATTGTCCCGAGTCTCATCGTGGAGGGTCCGATTCCCGGACTCGCGGAAGAGGTACACGCTCTGCACCGCCGCTTCTATAGTGCACGAGGCGACAGTCACTATCTGTAACGCTCGTTTCGGCCATTAACAGCGCCGGCATGAGGCGAATACGAGGACAGCGGGAGAATGGAGAGTAGGATGACACATGGCGAGGCGTTGGCGTTTGCAACGGAATGGGCTGCGGCATGGAATGATCTCGCCGTCGAACGAATCCTGGCCCATTTTGATGAGAATGTCTCATTCACAAGTCCGACGGCACTAACAGTCGTCGGGGTCGGAACCGTTCGTGGCAAGCCGGCGCTGCGTGAATACTGGAATAAAGCGGTCGCGCAGGTCGGCTCACTGCGATTTGTGGTCGATCGGGTTGTATGGGACCCGGGCACGAGGGAATTAGCGATTATCTATATGTCCGAGATCGATGGACGAAGGAAGCGGATCTCAGAGAATCTCACCTTTGATGGGAATAGTCTGGTGGTGCGCGCCGAAGTATTCCACGGGGTATGCGCATAGCCCGCCTGACCCCATCCACCCTTGCGGCTGTGCGGGCATCAATCCGGGAATGGCTGCTCGCCTGCCGATCGCTCCAACTCCCTCAGTCGCCGCGTGAGATATCTCTGCTCCGGCTCTTGCTGCGTAAGGCTTAGCGCTCGCTCATAGGACGTTCGCGCGTCCGCCGTCCTTCCCAAGCGCCGGCAGAGGTCCGCCCGCGCCGCATGCGCGAGATGATAGTTCGCCAGCTCGCCTCGCGCGAGAATGGCTTCAATAAGAGTGAGACCGGCCAACGGCCCGTCGCGCATCGCGACCGCCGCCGCTCGGTTCAGCTCCACTATGGGGGACGGTTCAGCGCGCATGAGCAAGCCATAGAGCTCGACGATCTGAGCCCAATCGGTGTCGGTTGAAGTGGGCGCTTGGGCATGCACTGCCGCGATGGCCGCCTGGATCGTATACGCGCCGATCTCGGAGGAACTCAACGCCCGCTCCACCAGTGAAGCTCCCTCTGTGATTTGCTCCTGATTCCAGAGGGCGCGATCCTGCTCTTCCAGGAGAATCAAATCTCCCGTGGGCGTGGCGCGCGCCGCACGCCTTGAGTCTTGCAACAACATAAGCGCCAGGAGACCCATCGCTTCAGCTTCCGGGAGTAATGCGGTCAGCAAGCGTCCAAGACGAATCGCTTCTGCCGAGAGAGCATGTCGCGTGAGCGACGTACCGGCCGACGCGCTATACCCCTCGTTGAAGACGAGGTACACCACGCGCAGAACGGCATCCAGCCTGTCGGGTAGCTCCTTCTCTGCCGGCACTTCATACGGGATGCGCGCGTCGCGGATCTTCGCCTTGGCGCGCACAATTCGCTGGGCAACGGTAGGGGGTTTCGTCAGGAATGCCCGCGCGATCTCGTCGGTGGTGAGTCCGCAGACTTCGCGCAGGGTCATGGCGATTTGCGCATCGACCTGCAAGGCCGGATGACAACAGGTAAAGATCAGTCGCAACCGGTCGTCATCGACCGTCTCGTCGTTCCATTCCTCGGTCTCGCCGGTACCGGCCTCCAATTGTTTGGCGAGCTCGGCCAGCGAAGAGTCGTAGCGCGCGCGCCGGCGCATGCCGTCGATGGCTTTGAACCGTCCGGCTGACACGAGCCAAGCCCTGGGATTGGCCGGGACACCATCCCTCGCCCATTGCTCAACCGCCGCGGCAAAGGCATCGTGCAGGGCTTCTTCGGCTGCCTCAAAATCACCGAGCAGCCGAATCAACGTGGCAAGGACCCGGCGCGATTCCGAACGGTAGACGCGGTCCACCGACTCACGGACTTCTTTGGTCGTATCCTCGTTCATTCTCGACAAATCTTTCCGGAGATGGGACATGCCGCCTGGACGCGGTGATCATCCGGACTTACGGCTTCTCACGGCCACAGTGGCGTAATAGACGGCCCCCGTTCTCGAATCATCGGCGAAGCGACAGTACTCGTCGAGATCCTGCTCGGTCACGACTCCTGTCGCCAGATACTTCCCTCGCAATTGCACCGCAGACATTTTCATAATCGCCGGCATGGCGGATCCACCGGCAGACAGCGGAGCATCATTCTCCACAATCAGCCCATTCGCTCCCTTTCTTTGCATCAGGGCGGGCAACTTTAGGCCCAACACTTAGTCCATGCCTAATTGGTCGGACATGACTTTGATGGCCTGATTCACTCTGTCCACCGCCGCGAGCTGCGCCGCGTCGCCGGTAACGCCGCGCGAAGCGATCGAACGAGCCATCGGGTAACGGCATTGTTCGGATGTCGCCCTGGTCAATATCCACATGCGCCCTGACTCGCCTGTAAGCTCAAGCCAGACTGCCGAACACCTCTCCGCCGCGCGTTGATCGAGCCCGGTGGGTCAAGCGACGCTTGGTATGGAGGGCTCTGGTGGCTTCGTTCCTACGCCTCCCTTCGGCCATGATCTTGGCGATTGCCTGCCTGCTTGCTTCCGAAATCGCTCCGGCCGAGACGACCCGTCACGAGGCGGTCGCGTCTCCGGCCACTGTGGTCACCAGGGTTCCGAAATCACACACCGCAGCAATCCCCACGAGAAACCCGGCGGAGATGCCGTCGGTCGCGTCTGTCAAGGGGAGGAGCCAAGCACAGCTCGCAGGGATCGGGGCGATGATATTCCCGGCCTCGGTCCACCCGTTCTGGTAGCTCGAATCCAGAGCCTGCTCCACCGTGGTCCACACGCCGATGCCCAGCACCATGGCGCCGAAGATGGAGGAGGCGATCGGTCCTGCGATCGGGAGGAATCTCGACTCCGCCTTCACGCTCGATAAGATCGTGAACGCGATGTTGAGCAGGATGGGCCCGAAGCCGAACGCCCAGTAGGTGAGCGTGGCCTTGTCGGCTTCGGACCAGTCGGACTCGGACTTTGCCAGGACCGTGTACGGCACGGTGAGCCCGAGAATCACCGCGCCGAGGACGATGCCTGTCCAGGACAGGAACGTCGCGAACGGGTCCCCTTCGCCTTCTTCCGCCGCGGCATACGCATCAATTCCCATATCGCAGAACGCGTAGAGGAAGTACGTGATGCCGCCGAGTGCGAGCAATATCTCCTGTGTCGGCGTCACCGTGCCCGGCGCCGCCCGCACGCCGGCGGACGAGAGGGTCGGCCATGGGATGGGGTTGCTCGTAACCGCACCGACCTGCGCGGAGGTAAACGGCGGTGACGCGCTGGCCCCGCCGAACAGGACCTTGTAGAGGATGGTGGCCGGGATGGCGAGGATCAGGCAGAGCAGATCGAGGATCGTGAGGTCGTCCCCCGGGTCTACGATTGTGCCCGTGATCACGTACTTGTAGAGCCATGAGATGATCGGGATATCGAGATCGGCGTTCAGCGCATCCTGAAGCGCGGTGATCGCCCCGCCGACCAGATCGAGGAGCGCGACGGCGAGATCCTCGATGACGTCGAGGACAAAGCTGATCACGTCGGCGGCGGCTTGGATGAAACCGGCGGCGGCGAGGTCGAACAGCTTCGTCGGATCGCTGGTTTGAATCTGCAGCAGGGCTTGCAGCTTGGCCGTGCTGGCCTGCAGGCCGGCCACCTGGTTCTGAATCATGTCGATCAGGTCGGCAAAAGGGCCGGAATCGCCCTTAGCCACCCGCGCTGTCGGCAGCTGCCCCCAGCCGGAGTGCGCGCTCGAGTCACGGAAAAAGTGCAGGAGTTGGTTCTGATCGCTGACCGTGAGGAGTTCGGTCACCGGCGTTCCATTCGTCCCGTTTTGTAACGTCAGGAACGAGCCCTGAACGTTTTGGGCGACCGGCGGCCAGACGGTGAGCGCATAGTCTTCAATCATGTCGGAGTTGTATTGGATCTGCGTCGCTTGCATGGCTATCTCGCGCCTCCCCCATTCGAGCTCAAAAGGACTGTCGCGCGCTTATCGATTACCAGGACGTTTCAGCTGACCCGCCATGTAGGTGCACGACTGCATGACCAGATAGGGCAGCTCGGTCGTCGCTGCGCTGGAAGTGCCACCATATCCGGCGCCGGCGGTCGTGACGTAGGACTGAAACCCATAGTTCGGAACCTTCGGCCCGCCGGGAAAAGCCGAGGCCGGAGGGGAGACCACACCCGAGAACCCGTGGTCGTGCCGGACTGATGTCTCGCCTTGGCTGATCGGAGCGGATCCGAAGGTCGCCCCTTGCGTGCCGTTGCCGCCGATGCCCATGACGAACCGGCCGTTGGCGCCGATCGTGACACCCCACCCGTCCGGACAGTTCTCGGCCCCGAAGAAGATCGCCGTGCCGAGCGGGACGCCCTTGCTATTGCCGACGGCGGCTTTCTCGCACACCAGCAGGCTCACGAACGGCAGCACGGGCCCCGCGGGGTTTGTAGTTCCGGCCACCCTGTATGTTCCTGGGTTGGCAAACTCGACCCAGTTCGACGGAAAGGCCTCATACGTTTGCGACTGGGTGTTGAACGATGCCTGCAGCCCATGGGTGTGGGTCGGAGGATTGGCCGGGTCCCAGGCAGTCGAGGTTGCATAGCCGGGCGCGCCGCCCGCGAATGCCGGCAAGAGAAAGCGACCATCGGCTTGACTGAGCGGCGCCCAATTGTTCGGACAGGCCGACGCGTTGAAAAAGGCCACCGTTCCGTAAGGCGCCGAATCCGGAGATTCCATCGCCGTCTGCTCGCACACCAGGAATTGGATAAAGGGCAATGGCAGGGACGTTCCGTCAGTGATCCCGCTGCTGTTGACCTCGCCCCCTCCAGCCCTTGGGATGTCCACGCCGCGGCCGGAAGTAGGCAATGAAGAGTTTGACCCGGCGGCGACAGTTCCGTTCACCGTGAACGTGTGGACGTGCTGAGGCAGCTGAGCATCGCTCGCCGGAGCGCCTGCCTGAGCCTGAACCTTCGAGCCATGGATCGTGCCGAGGATCAACCGTCCCTGCGCATAGGCCGCCTCGGTCCAGTTGTTGGGACATTCGGTCTGTCCCGGCTGAGTCATGTAGGCCACCATATGTTGCGGCAACCCCTGTGCCGGAGCCGGCGTAGCCGCGGCCCACAAGAGCCCCCCGATCACTACACCGAGAGCCATACGGCCGGAGAGCACGGTCGCGGTCATTCCCAGGCTCGGGATAGAACGGACCAACGCGGCGACCGAGCTCACAAGAGACTCCACTGTCGGTTCGATTTCGAGGAAATGTTTGTCGAACGATTTGGCATTTCCCATCACTGCTTTGCCTTGTCGGTGTGGGATTTGCGGTTCTTTTCATGGTCGTCGATCAAGGTCTCGGCGAGCGTCCGAACGCTGAGCATGGTATGTGCCTCCTGGCTTGCGCGGGTTGAGATACCGCTGATATGGGTGGAGAGTTCGCCGATTTGATGTGATCCTGCGTGGGTATCACCAAGCGCGCGGCGCGCGGCCAAGCATGCCTCGCATCGCGAGCCGGCTCTTGAAGGACTCGACGAACCTATTGTCATCATCAGCGACCTCGCTCGGATGCGGCGCCACCGTCAGCGGTTGTGGAGGACGCACCGTAACTCACTGAGCCGGGCAAGCATAGCCAGCTTCACCTACGAGAACAAGTCCAAGGCGAAGATAATAAAGGCTACTTAGAAACCGAGCACCCAAGAGGAGATGATGGCAAAGAGTGAGGGATACCGTCCATTGATCAATTGAAACAGACCGGCAATAATTTGCCGAGCGACTCCCCTTTTCTCCACCGGATGTTGCGATCTTTGAAGCCGCGAATGAGCCCGGCGGCGTGCCGCCAGGCGTTTCATTCATTGAGGGATCCTCGAAATGAATCGCCCCCAATATGCTCCGGGCGTAGCGTGCGATTCCGTGCCGTCATTTGACGCACATCTGAACCGATCTCGATGAGAAGGTGACATGGTCGGTGAACTTTCGTTCTATTTAGCCACGATTCTCATATGTGCCGGATATCCCCTGTTAATGCAGAGCTATTCTCACCTGAGAATACCTATCTCTATTGGATTTGGGTGCTTCATTATTTCTGGAGCCGTGCTGACCTATTTTGACGCCAAAGAAAAAGGAGAAGACCGAGCTAAGATCGGGCAACTGGAACATATGCTTGAGGACGCGAAGAAGGAGATTCAGAAACAAGAACACCTTGTAAAAGATGCCGCTAAGAAATCTTTTATACTGGCCGAACAATTAAAACGTAAGACCGAAGAAGTCCGCAATGAACTGAGAGAACAACCGCACATAGTAGGCAAGATCGGCAAGGTGAGATTATTTCCTTGGCAGCGCCGGTCAGCGCCTCGGACACCCGCCGATGATATGGCAACCACAATGGGGATTCTGGTCTTTGCACATATTGAGAACAATGGTTCCCCCACAACTCTTGCGAACTGGGAACTGAGCATCGCCCTTCCAGACAATACCATTATTAAACCGCAGAGATGGCCGGTTCAAAAGCCGATGCATATCCAATGTCAGGATGGGGCGATCACGATTTCAAGAAACGAATACTTGGATGCGAAGAACGAACAAGCACTTCAGAAACAGGAGAAACGATCCGGCGTCACAGTATGGATGGTAAAGAACATGCCACTCAGCACCATTCGGACCAAGGATTCGGTCTATACGTTGACAGTGAGAGACAATGCCGGCGTGGTGCACGCATTGGAGAAATTCGACCTGGCTTCTTTGCCGCAGGAGTGCACTGGATTTGATATGGATTAGTGCCCGACTGACGGCTGCAATGTCCTGTTTTACTCCGATCTTATGGAGATCATCATCAAACCAGCAACCAGGCCTGGAACTCCAATCGACGGTCCGATTGGATCCGTTAAACTGCTGTAGTGGGCCAGTTTGCCATGAGAATTCACTGAAGTCTGTCACCTCGCTCAATGAGTGGATGCCCGCCTTCGAGGGCATGACGAAAAAGAAACTGGCCCGCTACCTCAACCGCGCCGGGCTTGAATAGATCCAATAATGTATGCTCAAATTTTAGAGGAGATCGATGGAGGCTGCCATGACGAACGTCGGAAGCGTCATGCTTGTAGCTCTATGCGTTTCAGTAGTCGGTGGTCCAGTGGAGGTAGAGGCGCAAGGGTCACAACCGCTCAATCCCAAAGCCGCCCAAGAGTATGCGTCCGACTCAGAGAAAGCCGCCGACGGAGATCCCGATGCTGCATACCGCATGGGTGAAGCTCTTGAATCGGGCCGCCTGGGCGGTCTGAAGGACCTCACGAAAGCCCTCAAATTTTACAGGCTCGCGGCGCAGAATGGTCATCAGCAGGCAGCCGCGAGAGCGTCCGAAATTGAGGCCGAACTCCGCCGCAGCCAAAAGAAGTAAAAGGCACCGCCGTCCGTCCGGCATGTCACTTCCACGCCGGATACGGCACGGTTGAATTTCCAAAGGGATTCCCTGCCGATAGATGTGATGATCGTCATGGCGCCTTCGATGAACGAGCCGGTCATCACGGCGTAGTCTCCGTTCTACACACATGGGCGGTTCTCGGTAAGACGGCCGTGAGCACCGCTTTGCCCACCTGTACAGTCGAAAGGCCAACCGGGATGCCGCAACATAGGAAATCCGACGAAGCTCCTAGGGAATGAACACCGTGGCACCGATACAACCTCTTTTGACAGATATGACTTTGTGATTGGGTCGTATATGGTCTCGCCAAGAGCAGACAGTCCGGCGGGCAATTCATGAGTGTAGAGCCACATAATTTCGTCCGGAAGCAGCCGGCGATGCGCCACCTCATCTTAATGATCGACAATGAATTCGAGATTCCAGGACCTTTGCGCGAGAAGCTCACCCCGATCGGATTTGATGTCGTATGGGTCAATGTTCTGGCTATCCTGACCGATCAATGGCTCAAGAGGGCCGAGTTCGGCGGCATCATCATGAATCTCGACATGCGGGATCATTGCGGAATAGCGGTTCTGGAGAGACTTCAGGAACAGCACATCGATATCCCTGTGATTGTCATATCTTCCGGATCGAATTCTGAGGAATTGGAAGAGGCAATCCGAAGAGGCGCCCGAGACTACCTGTTAAAGCCTATCAACACCCAACTGCTGCTGGAAAAATGCTTACGATATTTTGGCCCGGCGTCCGCCTGACGTTCAATCCCCGGCTTCCTCATAAGACATTGGTCGATTCTACTTCTTTCGCCATCACCGCGATCAGAAAGGCCGCATGCCGCCGAAACATTCGCCCATCAACGTCGCAGTCACACCGGAGGCTGTCCCGCGGCTTCGCATTTTGCTCGTGGACGATTCCGCTCCCTTCAGACGTATGGTGGAGCGGATACTTCATCCATTTCCATCTCTCGTCCTAATCGGAGAGGCAGCCGATGGAATTTCGGGAGTCGAGATGGCGCTTGCATTGCGTCCCGATATTATTGTGATGGATGTTCAGATGCCGGGACTCAATGGTATTGAGGCGACCAGGCGTATTAGGACCGGCCTTCCTCGTGTATGCGTAATCGGCATGTCTGCCATGGATCATCCAATCATACATGAGAAAATGTTGGCGGCCGGAGCTTCGGCATCCTTTCCCAAATACTGTGCCATCACTTTGCCTGAAATAATCAGGAATCTTCCCGGAAGTTACAGTCAATAACGACGTCCTGTCGCGAATCCACGATCTTTACGGAGCCGTTCTTTATAGGCAGATGTTGATGTCATGGACATGTGAGCCACCTACCATCGCAGGTTGGTATTGGGTCCGCAGAGCCGTCTTCCGCAATGGATCAGGCGCCTGGCACGAGCCCTATCCGATTGTTGTCGAATTGGTCGCCGCGGCGAGCACAGAATTGCTCATGTACGTCCCGGGGACGGAATGGGCTGGTTCCTTGAATGAGCTGGTCGCCGCAGAATGGGTAGGGCCGCTCCAGATACCAACCTAGAATCACTCTGCAATGTAGATCACGACATTGGCCGTATGAACACGCGCAAGATCCATGTGCAGGAGCAACGGAATACCGGTATATCGGACGCCGAGAAACACCACCCGCCATAGCATGCACCGTTATCTCGCCTCATTCACAGGTGACAATCTGACAAAATAGAGGTATGCTTTCCGCGCACCGGGAAAGTTCTAGATGACTTCCGCCTCTATCTCGCCTCTTCCAAGTGACAAGCGACGCGCTCAATTTGCGTCCCAGGTCGTCCCTCGAAGGAAACCTATACTTTCCTCTGACGATTCGGCCGTCCTTGCAGATCTAAGAGCGAAAGCGCGAAAGTGTCACACTCCGGCTCAGTTCCGTCAGTTGCTCGGCGACATTCAGACCATTCTCCCATTCCAACATCTCATCTGTATTTGGGGTTATCCGTCACGTGAAACGATCCGCTTTATCTTTAATCATGGGTTTCCCATTGAGTTTGTGCGCTGGTATCTCACGAAAGGCCTCCTGTGGCAGGGCCCCATGTTTCGGGAGTGGCTTCGGACGAATAGGCCCCAAACCTCGGCGGATATCATCCGGCGCCTGGCAAATCAAATCGATCCCGAACTTTTGGAGCGGGCGAGACGGTTCAATGTGAATGGTGTACTCGGCGGAGGCGTAAAGACCAAAGACCTGTGGATCTTTGTTTCCATGTCCATGGGATCGGACGAAAGATGCCGCGCCTACCGAGACCGGTTCGAATTAGTCGTGCCGGTACTCGTCCAAGCGCTCCAGCGTGCCTGCCCCCGCGCACTCCTCACGAAGCGGGAAACCGCTATCCTTGAGCACCGTGTAATGGGACAGATCATCAAACAGATAGCCCACGCAGAAGGAATCACGGGCCGGACGGTCAGAATGCATCTGCAGCACATCAAGAGAAAACTTTACACCGACGACCTCGTGAACGCCGTCGTGATCGCGGTGAAAAATGGAATGCTCCTCCACCCCTCCCCCACCATAGTCGAGCGCCGATAACTGGCCACCAATCCCCCAGGGCGCACAACCTGAACCTGCGAGAGCCGCCGCTCCGGAGGACAGGCACTCCTTCTTCCATGACCGCGCGACCACTTGTGTCTCACCGAATGCGCCCCTCTCACGTGAGGAGGCCGCGATGCCGGATACAGCTGGGGATATTCCCGGTTATGTCTTCGACCATCGCGGAGCACAATAAGAGCTGACGGTAACCATTACCTGAAGAGAGCCGCTGTCTCGGCCGGAACGGACCGGCAACCGGAACAACCGATGATCGCGCGTATATGGCACAGCAAGCCGAGCCTGGAGGAGCAAGAATCGCTGGCTGAGGTCGCCTCGCACCTCTTGGAAGAATGCCGGATGGTACTCCCCGGCATTCAGGCTCTCTTTGGCTTTCAACTGATCGCGGTCTTCAACGGAACATTCTGGGAGCTGCCGTCCGCCGATCGCATGATCCATCTCTTTGCGATCACTCTTGTGACCGTGGCCATCGCCCTCGTCATGACGCCGGCCGCCTATCATCGGCAAGTTCATCAGAACTGTATCAGCCGAAGGTTCATTGCGATCTCGTCGCGGCTGTTGTTGTTCAGCATGTTTCCTCTGATGCTCGGCATTTGCCTCGATTTTCATGTGATCTCCACAATGATCCTTGGAAACCGGGAGGGGAGTCTCGCCATCACCGCCATACTGGCCGTCATCTTCATTGGTCTATGGATTGTTTTCCCTCGTTTGGCCCGAGCAGCGCGATAACTCCGGCCCCACACGCGATGCCCTCCATCGACGAATTCGCCGCTGAGAACGGTTGCGAATGATCATCGCGAACAATACTTCTTGAAATGGGCGCGGACGCTCACCTCGGATGGCAGTCAGGCCGGTCAAATGACGATCGCCGGCTGGGAGCGACGCGGTCAGAATGGTAAAATTCGGTCATGCTTCCATTCCTTATTCTCCTGGCCTGTATTCTCTCCAGCGCTGCTGCGTCCGCCGAAATCAAGGTCATCGAAGCGCAGGCCTCCTACATGATGGATGACGGCGAAACGCCGTTGTTCGCCGAAGCCATGGTGCTCCAGCTCGCAAAACAGTCAGCGATAAAGGAGGCCGTCACCTATGTCGCGGAAGCCACAAAGGCGAAGCATCCCCGCCTCACGATCGAAGAGATCCAGGTGATCGCCGGCGCCGCCTTGCGGGTGGAAGGCCTGGAGCGAACCAGGACGTTGGTGGACGAGACGCTCCGGTTCGCCGTGAAACTCACCGCCACGCTTACGACGGAGCGCATGGAAGAACTGGCCGGCCGGATCAAGGGCAGGGCCTTGACCCAGGAATACAAGAAGTTGCAAGAGGAGTATGCGGCGTTCGCCAAGGACCTGACTCGGCCGAAGAATTCCGGAGGCTCAGGAGGTGGATCCGCAGCCGATCGAGATGCCGCGCAGCGCCGCTTGCGTGAAAAAGAACAGTCGCTGGCGAAAATTCAAAAACGGGAGCACGCCTTGCGTGAGCGGCTTCTCACCGGTGAAGATCTCCATGCGAAAGCGGAGCAGCAGCTCACGGACGAACGGGATCGCGTGAAACGGAAGAGCATGACCGTCTCCTCATTGGTTGATGAGATTGCCCAACATGGACATGACATCAGCGTCGGAGAGCCGGAGGTCAAGGCGCGGCTTGAGGAGAAGGGACAAGCGGATCTCTATTTTCCGGTTTCGATCACCGGGAATCGGGCCATGCGCGGCAAGATCAAGGAGGCACTGGCCTCATCGGGCGGCGAATTGAACAATGCCTCCTATCGGAAATTCGAACGGCGGCTCGCGAACGTCTGGTTCGTCCTGGAGGTCTTGTTACGGAATGGAGACCGCCGGGTGTGCTATGTGCCGACCCATTTGACCAAGTTCCAGGCCGACGGAGAATTTGTATCGATGGAAGAGGGCCGGAGCAACTGGAAGATCAGGATGACGCTGCCTCTGCCTACGATCAAAGACATCGTGAGCGTCCAAGGCAAGTTTATGGAAGCGATGCCCGGTTCTGCCTGCGGGGTCGCGCGCGTTCAGTAACGAGCGGAACGAATGTCTCCTCCTTCCGCGGCGCTGCCTGGCCCCGGCGCTTTAACCCGCCGGCGCGCTTTGCTTCCTTGCTTCGTCCGCAGGAGGCACGGCGCATCCCAACCTCGGATCAGGCGCATCGTTCAAAGCCGATGCGATGTCCGCCGCCAGCGGCACGTCTCGTTCATACACGGTGAAGTGATAGGGATCTTCCGCCGTCAAGCCATATTTGTTGATCAACATCCGATGTTGCCGTTCGGATTGAATGTGGTAGCGAACGCGGGCGATGAGACGCAGTCCGTCGATCTCCTCCGGGAGACGAGTGGTAAAAGAATAGTCCCGGCCGGCGAGGGGCAGCAACCGATTATCATAGAGTTCCACGATTGCCGGTTGCCACATGATCCACCGCCCCATCGTGTCTTGCTGTTGAGCAATCCGGGCGCCGTTCCGGTCCACCACTTCAAATTCCACTGTAAAGTGCCGATCCGGATCGCCGGTGGGAATCTTATGCCCGGCGCCTGCGTTCACCAACGTCAGGGTCACGCTTAAATCTTCTCCCGGCGTCGGGACGGATGGAGTCGCCGCCACCTGAATCGCGACTGCCCGCTTCACCATCTCCGGATCGTGTCCGCCTCTCCACAGATGCTGCCGGCCTCGTCTGATGGGGCCGCTTTTCGCCACCGGCCGGTCGATCTCCGGCATATGGCAGCTCTGGCAAATGAATCCCCGTTCCTTCATGAAGAACTTGCCCTCATACTCGGCATAGGTGCCACAAGGGCCGACGTTATAGAACTGGGCCGGACCCGACACCACATTGTGGCATCGGTAGCAGATCTCGGTCGTTCGAAAGGACGGGTCGAATTTCGTGGGATGCGGAGCCGCGGAATCGTCGAACGGACCAAGTATGGAACCGTCGCGCACATGACAGGCGGCGCAGGTGACGCCTTCCTTCTGATATTCGGCATCGAAATCTGGGTTGGGGTCTTGATGTGCCTTTTCGACCCGGCCGCGGGGGATGTCCTTCACGAGAGTCGGTTGCTGATTCTCAAGCGGCGCATGGCAGTTCAGACAAACCCAGATATGCTTGTCCTTGGTCCAGTAGGCATGGAAGAACGGATCCTGATAGGCCTGCGAGTGAATACTGGTTCTCCATTCCTCATAGATCTCGCGATGACATTGCCCGCAGGATTCGGCTTTCAGGCTCGTGAGCCCTTCCGGAACTTTCTGAAATGGGATGGCTTGGGCATAGTCGGAACGGAGGCCGAAGATTACAACCGGTTTGACTTCGGTGTAATAGAGGTATACCAGACCGGCGAGCACGATGAGGGCTATCCCGATTTTGATCGCAAATCGCATGATTCCCGCATGATATCCTTCAAACGTTGTTATAACAAAAAAAGAACGCCTCAATGGAGGTCGGCCGGCCATGAAGGTTGAGAACCGTTTTTGTTTTCTTCCAAAGATCACCATGACTTTGCTTCTCGGCCTCTGGCCGCTTGCCTGGCCGGCTCATGGAGAAGCCATTGAACCCTTCTTTACGAATCATCAGGGAAATGAACTGGATCGCGTACAGGGGCCGGTGCGGCAGATGACCGTTATCACGAAGGATTCCATTACGACGCTCCATCTGTCGCCGACCGGGGCTCTCACCGAGAAGGTCACTCGGAATCGCGCCGACACGTCCGATGACCCAGGCGAAACAATCCTGTATCGCTATGATCCGGAAGGACGAAGACTCGGCGAGTATGTGGCGGATCCCGATGGAGAAGTCGTGCCGCTACGGCTCTATGCTTACAATGCGCGGCACGAGGTCGCGGCGGAGGCGGCCTATCACATGTGCCGCACGTTTTCGTCGCTCCATGTCTACAGATCAGACGAAAACAATCGAGTCATCGAGGATGTGCAGTTTGAAAGCCGGCGATTGACGAGGCGGGAACTTGAGTATGATCCAAAAGGACAAATCGGGCGCGTCGTCATGCATCGCAACGGCAAGCTGATGGCCATGACCCGCTACACGTACGACGACGCCGGTCGTGTCACAACCGCGGTATCCGAACAGCCGGATGGCTCCATCGTCAGACGGCTCTATCGGTACGATGAGCACAGCAATGTGATTATCTTTATAGAGACCCATCTACGCGACTCAGCACGAGATAAGACCGAGATCACGACCTACGAATACGACCAACGAGGCAATTGGACCAGACGCACGATCATCCGAGCCGTCAATCCGCTCGACGAAGAAGGCCTTCCGTTCGAAGAACCGGTTCAAGTCACCGGGCGGGAGATTGTCTACGGCGATTAGCCGGTGCAGTGATCTGCGCGAAAGTTTAGTTTGTCGGAATATGGAGCGTAACGAGATCCGCTTAACGCGCTGGCGTAGGCGGGTGGCGACCTGAGAAAAGCGCAAGTCTCGGTTCGCGCGGGTGGGTGGGTAAGATGGACGCCGTTCAGTCGCGCCATGATGCGCCAATCTACGGCACCGGCTTGAGCAACCAGGTGTACCATGCCCGCTGCCGAGAGATCTCATCTTAATGAGATTGACGAAGAAATTGCCAAAACAATAGCGGCTTCCTACGCAGAGGACGGGCAACATGTTTGACAAAAAGCGGCAAAACGATGGCAGGAGAGAGAGACACTTAGATCTCACCTTGCAGCGTGGTGCAGTAAAAGCGGATACGCTTGTTGAATTATTTTAGAGCAAAAGGACATATCAATTGCCGGAAGAAGTGATAAAGCAACCCTAAGCTGAAAATTATCAGGAGAGGTCCGGCGGACCAAGCGCGACCATTGCCGAGAGGAGCGGGGCGCCCACCGCAGGTTTGCGGGGCAGGAAAGCCGGAACTGACCACGCCACTGTGGTCCATGACCACAGGCACGGGAATTCCGGAAGGATTCCGCCCGGCAAGCCCCGGAAGGGCCGCTCCGGAGGTGGGGAAGCGCGGGTTCCGCCGGACCAACAATTTCGGTGTAGGGTTAAAATGGGAGATCTTTCCGTATCCGCTGTGGAGGCTCCAATGGTCCGGCCAGTTTCCCCTGCTGCGCGGACGCTTCTTCTTGCCGGGTCGGCATAAGATGCTACACTGAATCTTGCGGGCGAGTGAAATTTGCCGCTGCCAGAGGAGGATGAAACCGTGCACTTCGTCAAGATCGGCAATCGCGCGTTGAATTTGGATAGCATGACGCATTGCGAATGTCAGATCTGGCATGATTCCACGACTCTCAAGATCTATTTTTCAGGAGCCGCCAACAATACCCCTATTGTCTTGAGTGAAGAAGAAGCCAAGCTTCTGTGGACGTATCTGGAGTCCATCGCCGAAAAGCCCGCTGCCTGATGATGAACAAGCACGCGTTTCCAAGGCAGGCTGCTGTCGGCTCCGATTGACAATCACTCACACTCCTTTAGCCCAGACCCCGCTGCCTCCGGCTCTCAGGCATGAGCCAAACCGCCGTTCCCCCTTGTTGATCCGGTAGGTTACGCTATACTTGGACTGGCCTATCTTGTGACGCCCAACGCAATGTCCTCGATCTTCAGCCGGCAATACCTGGATGACGTGTCGATCGATGAAAGTGCTGCTGATAGAAGACAATCCCGTCGATGCGCAGCTGACGCAGGATCTGCTTAACGAATGGCAGCCCGACCGGTTCGAGCTCGTGCAGGTCTCCACCTTATCCGAAGGCCTTGTCCGGCTAAGCCGGGATCGCTTCGACGTGGTGTTGCTGGATCTGTCGTTGCCCGACACGTTCGGCCTGAGCACCGTGACGCAGGTGCTGAGCACCAGCACCGGGATTCCGGTCGTGGTCCTGAGCGGGCATGATGATCATAATTTGGCGCTGCAGGCGATCCAGCACGGCGCCCAGGATTATCTGGTCAAAGGCCAAGGGGGATCCGATGTGCTGGCGCGCGCGATTCTCTATGCCATCGAGCGAAAGCGGGCCCAGGAACGACTGACCTACCTTGCCCAATACGATCAATTGACCGGGCTTGTGAATCGGACGTTGTTCCGCGATCGGCTGGTCCATGCCATGGCCCGCAGCAAACGAAAAGACCAACCGTTGGGAGTCATGCTGCTGGATCTCGATCGGTTCAAGTCCGTCAACGATACGTTGGGGCATGGCGTGGGCGACAGCCTCCTGCAAGCTGTCGCGGAACGGTTGAAAAGTTGCGTCCGAGAAGTCGATACGATCGCCCGGATGGGAGGCGATGAGTTCACCGCGATCTTAGAAGGTGTGTCGGGCGACGCGGATGTCGCGGTCGTCGCCAAGCGCATTATCGACTCGCTCGGCGCGCCGTTTGCTTTGGGGCCCCACCGCGTGTCGGTCGGCGCCAGCATCGGCGTGACGCTCTATCCATCGGACGATCAAAATATCGACGGGCTGCTGAAACATGCGGACGCGGCGATGTACCGGGCCAAACAACGAGGCGGCAACGCCTTTGAATTTCATTCCGTAACCAATAGCGGCACACCTGATTCTGATCCTGCTTCGTAACGCCGTTCCTCTACCTTTTCTCCCGCTTCGTCAGGTCATCCGCCTCCGGTCATCGTCCAATCTCGCTCAATGGCTGTTCCGTGACCTGAATGGCGCCTCTGGGATTCGGGGTGAGGAGATTGCTCGATGCCAGTTCATCCGGACCCGGCACAGGCTTACAGTCCGGCGTCATGACGAGGCCCCACTGCCGGTTCTCCCGGCAATCGTTATCGAGAAGCAGCGCTTCGGCATGATGAAACAGCAACATCCCGCTCAGCATATTTTCCCGGCAGACATTGCGGACTAATTCCGGATGGCTTCCGGGATCGCGCACCGCGATGCCGAAATGATGATTGCCCGCACAGAGATTGTGCGCTACCCGCGGCTGCGCCCCGGCGAAGACAAAGATCCCGGATTCGCGATTCCCGCACACTTCATTGTCATGGAAATTGGGACGGCATTCCGGACCGTAGATCACGACACCGGACAGGAGGCCGTCAACGGCGCGGCATTGCGTGATCGTGACAGTCGAATCGAGGATATTCATCGCCGAGTGTTGATCGCTGCCGACATAGCGAAACGTGAGTCCGCTCACCAGTCCGGCAGGGACGCGTTGAAGGTACAACGGCCCGCCGCGGCGGCAAAACACCGTCACATGGTCTCGTCCTGCCCCCACCAGCAACACCGGACGCGCGGATATGAAAAGTTTGTCTTCATAGACGCCGGGCCGGACGAACACCTGGTCGTTGTCCAGCGCATCCTTCAGGGCCGCGCTGGGAGTGACATAGGCGGCGGGATCATGCCCGTCCACGATCAGCGTGCGGCCGCCTCTGGGATTGGGCGGCGGCTCCAGCACGATCGCGTTGCCGATCCCGCGCGGACCGGCTTCATGAGAGTCCATCAGCCGACGAGTCTCCTTCAACAACGGCGACAATTGAACCACAGCCGACCCCATCGAGTCGAATGAAGTGTGGGAGGAAACAGACCGTTCCGTACAGAATCGTTCGTTTTGGAGCGACTGCGGGGACGAACCGCCTTGTCGCGCGAAGTCCGCAAGTGAGGTCGCTGGAGCGAATCGTCCAACCTTTCATGCGGTTACCATCGGGCCAGGCAGCCGCAAACTCGAATGGGTACAGCGCTTGCTTCATTTATGGTTGGGTATTGAAGAGCAAGGGAGGAATCGATGATGAATCGGTTCGTGCGAGCCGCCCGTCACTTGCGATCTTGCCTCATCATCATCGTGATGACCGGCTGTCTCTCCGTTGCGGGTCATCTTGCCGCTGCAGCCGATTCCACGCAGCATGTGGCTCGTCATCTGTATGACCGGGTGATGGATGAATTCCGCCAGAGAGATTATGAAGCCGCCTTGTCCGGCTTTCGGTTTTTCTTGGAGCTCCATGGACAGTCAGCGCTGGCCAGCAACGCCCAATATTGGATCGGTGAATGCCAGTATCGACTTGGGCGATACAAGGACGCGCTCGACTCGTTCTATACCGTCCTATCGTACTACCCGCTTAGTCCGAAACTTCCCGCTTCGACGCTCAAAATCGGACAAGCCTATACGAAGCTCGGCGACAAGGAAAAGGCCAGAATGATGTATGAACGAGTCGTCGATCAGTATCCCGACATGACTGAGGCCGAAGTGGCGCGTCGCGCGTTGGATTTGTATGGCGTCAAGAACGAGCCCGTCACTCCGGAATAGGCTGCCTTGCGGCCTGCCGGGGTGAAACGGTCTGTTTCGTTCCTTGACGCTTCATTCCGACGGAACACCTTCATGAATCGGGATCCGCAGTATCAAAGAGCGTGGCCAATTCGGCCACCGTATAAGCCCCCCGGGCGTTGATCGTGACGAGTTGCACCCCGGCCGGCTTCAACACCGTTTCAAGAAGAGAGTCCGGACGGTCCTCCGATGCGTCACTCTCGTTGTCATCTTTCCAGTCCACCACCTTTTCAGCTTGCCTAGTCCCGGGATGTACGAGAACGAACGTCGCGCGTTTCAGCGCAAGCTGGCTCAATAGCGGCACCCGCGAGCCGGCCTCCGGCATTGGCACATCCACCAGGCACCAGAGCGGGACATGAGCGAAAATCAGATACCGGTCCTCTACCGCCATTCTGAGCAGATTATAGAAACGGGCCTCGGCTTCGCTGAGGACCGGTTTCAGGGTAATCGATTTGCCGAGATCCAGTTGGACGGATGTTCGCCGGCCGGCGGACCGCCTCATCCCTACGCCCCAACCGATCACGGCTGATATCAGGGCTACACCGACGCCGACCAGCAGATAAACGGGGTCCATCTATCGGCGCCGGGATCGAGGAATGAAGGATGAACCGGCCGGCCGCTTTCCCGCCCCTGGGACGATCGCGCCAAGGATAACGGGATGCCGAGCGCCCGTGACCTGGGGAAGATTCGTACATTCACCCGAGGCGGTTTGATAGGCCAGCACCGCAAAAGCGACCGCCTCAAAGGCTTTGCTTTTCCATCCCAGGTCGTCAAACGTCTTCACCGGCACATTTCGGAAGACGGATCGCAAATGGCGCATCACCGTTTCGTTATAGACGCCGCCTCCGCCCACCACCACTTCGTCGATGCCGCTGCTGATCCAACGTCGCGCGGATCCGACCGCGGCGGCCGTCCAGTAGGCGCAGGTGGCCAGAAGATCCTCGGGCCTGAGGCGGTGAGCGCGCGATCGCGCGAGGACTTGATCGACAAATCGTTCGCCGAATTCCTCGCGTCCGGTGGATTTCGGCGGCCGGCGCTTGAGAAACGGGTGCGCCATCAATTCCGCCAGGAACCCCCGATGAATCGTGCCGGCCGCCGCCTGCTTCCCTCCCCGATCAAACGGCATCCGGCCGTCCGACACCCGTTGCACGAGCGCATCGAGAACCATATTTGCCGGGCCTGTGTCGAACGCGGCGACTTTCTCGGCGCTCCCTTGCTTGGGTAGAAACGTCACGTTGCTGATGCCGCCGAGGTTCACGATCAACCTGCCACGGCGAGGGTGCCGCAACAACACATAGTGGGCGTACGGAGTCAGCGGAGCGCCTTCCCCGCCGGCGGCCATATCGCGGGATCGAAAATTCGCGATGGTCGTGACGCCCGTGCGCTCGGCGATCACCGCGGGCTCCGCGATTTGCAACGTCGAACGAATGACGCCGACACCCGCTTCCTTGGTTCCGACCGGCAAATGATGGATGGTTTGGCCGTGCGATCCGATGAGCGCCACGTCGGCCGGCTTGAGTCCGGCCCGCGCGATCACGCGGATCGCCGCTTGCGCGAACAGCTCTCCGAGCAGGACGTTCAAATGACAGACATCGGCCACTGTCCCCTTCAGCGACGCATCAAGCACCCGTTGTTGAAGATTGCGCGAATAGGGACGCGACAGGTAGGCCAACATCTTGACCTTGAGCGCTTCTCCGCGCCCGCGAATATCGATCAGCGCCGCATCGACACCGTCGGCCGATGTTCCGGACATGAGCCCGATGACTTTCATGATCCTCCCAGGGACGCATAGAATGCAGAACTCTCTCTAATGGGCTCGCTACGCTAATCGAACTTCACGGCCGGGTCAAGGGTTTGAAGATCGCCGTCGGATATTTCTTCGTTCGTCCCCCTTCGTTGACAATGCCCAGATCGAGTGTTACCGTCCGCTCCGTGTTTCACAGCCCGCGCTATTTCCTGTTTTTCTTTCTCGTATTGCTGTGCCCTGCTCTTCATTGGGCGGTTGCGCCGGCCTATGGATCGCAGCCGCTCAATGTCGTCGTCACGCTCCCTGTCCTCAAAGATTGGGCCCAGCAAATCGGAGGTCCGCATGTCGGCGTGACCTCCCTCATGACCGGTTACGAAAGCGAACATACCTATTCTCCAAAGCCAAGCGACCTCGTGGCGGTCCGGAAGGCGCAGATCTTGATCGAGGTCGGCGCGGGGCTGGAAGTCTGGGTCTCGACCTTGGTAAAGAACGCGGGAAATCCCCGTTTGCAGACGGTCACGGCCTCACGCGGCATCGAATTACTCGAAGATCATGACGACGCCCCAGGGATGCAGGCCGGCGCTGGTTCGCCCCATTCCCATTCTCACGGCAATCCGCATGTCTGGTTGGACCCTGGCGGCGCCTCGGTGATGGTCCGGCAGATCGCCGATGCGTTCATCGCCGCCGATCCGGCCCATCGGGAACAGTACGAAGCGAACGCGGCGGCCTATCTCTCGCAACTCCACCGGACGGGCGAGGCGCTTCGTCTCCGTTTGGAGACGGTGTCAGACCGCCGCATCGTCGTGCATCACCCGGCCTGGCCCTATTTTGCCCGCTACTTCGGACTCATCGTCGCAGGCACGCTATTGACGCAACCGGGCGCTGAGCCCTCCGCCCGCCGGATTCAAGCGATGGTGACGACCATCAAGCAGGCTGGAATCCGGGTCATCGTATCGGAGGCGCAATTGAATCAGAAGCTTCCGCAAGTGCTGGCCCGCGAAACGGGCGCGCGCGTGGTGGTATTGACGACACTTCCGGGAGCCCTTCCCGGCACGGAGACCTACCTCGACATGCTCCGTTATAATGTGCTCCAATTGGCCGACGCGCTGGAGAAGCCGACGGAACGCGGGTCCCATCCATAGCACGCCATCACGTTCGATTCGAATCGCTCCATGACGAACATGCCCATCATCCGCTTCGACCATGCCACGCTGGGGTTTCCCGGAGTCGTGGCCTTGGAAGATATCTCGCTGGAGATCATGCAAGGAGAGTTTGTCGGGGTCATCGGGCCTAACGGCTCGGGAAAGACGACCCTCTGCCGCGCCGTGTTGGGCTTGATGGCGCCGCTGGATGGCGCCTTGCGGGTGTTCGATTGCGCCTGTGAAGAACTGCGCTGCCACCACCGCGCCCGCATCGGATATCTACCTCAAAAGGGAATGATCGAGCGGCACTTCCCTGTGACGGTTCTCGAGGCGGTCATGATGGGCCGCTACGGCGCCTTGGGACTTTTCACGCGCCCCTCCGTCCGGGATCGGGACATCGCGCTGGAGGCCCTGAGTCATGTCGGTATGGAGACGCATCAACATACCGCGCTGGGGGAATTGTCTGGAGGCCAGCAGCAACGAGTCTTCATCGCGCGCGCATTGGCGCAACAGCCGCAGATTCTTTTGTTGGACGAGCCCACCACCGGGCTCGACATCACCACGCAACACAGCGTGGTCGAACTGATTCAACAGCTTCATAAGGAACTGGGGCTGACCATTCTGTTGATTACGCATGACATCAATATGATCCGTTCCCGCGTGGACCGTTTGGTGTTGCTCAAGACGAAGCTCTATGCCTCCGGCCGTCCCGAAGAAGTCTTGAAGGCGGACATTTTGAGCCAGGTGTACGGCAAGGAGTTGGTGATTACGGACAAAGACTTCATTTTGGTGGAAGATTATCATCGGCATTGAAATATGTGATGAGTTGGCATGTGGCAATTGGGTGAGTGAGTCATTTCGTTATCCAGAGCCGCAGAAGATCATGCATTTGACGCGTGCACTTTTCACATCCCCAGATCATCCAATCACCTCATGCTAGAGATGCTGGCATACGACTTCATGCAACGGTCGCTGCTTGCTGCGGCGCTGGTGGGACTGCTCTGCTCGGTCATCGGCGTCTTCGTCGTGCTGCGAGGCCTGGCATTTGCCGGGGCGGGAACGGCCCATGCGGCTTTTGCCGGAGTTACCCTCGCATATCTGTTGGGTTGGTCACCGATGGGCCTGGCCATCGTCTTCGGATTGGCGACGGTCTGGATCACCGGATGGGTGGAGGAAAAGGGACGGATGAAGTTAGACGTCTCGATCGGAATCCTCTATACCACGACCATGGCCCTCGCGATCCTCTTTCTTGGACTCATGAAAAGCTACAATCCCGAGGTGTATGGATACCTGTTCGGCAGCGTCCTGTCCGTGACGACCGAAGAACTGCTCGTCATTGGAGGATTGAGCGTTCTGGTATTGGGGACCATTCTGCTGCTCTCGAAAGAGTTGTATTTTATCGCGTTCGATCAGGAAATGGCCGAAGCGTCCGGCGTCCCGGCTCGGCAGATCTTCTACCTGCTTCTTTCGTTAGTTGCGCTCACCGTCGTGATCGCGCTCAAGACGGTCGGCGCCATCCTCGTATTCGCCATGATCCTCATTCCGGCTTCAACCGCCTATCAACTCACGCACAGCCTGGCCCAGATGACGGTCTACTCCGCGACCATCGGCATCCTGTGCGCGGTCGGAGGAGTTCTCCTGTCCTATACATTCGATCTGCCGTCGGGGCCGGCCATCGTACTGCTCGCCACGGCCGTCTTCTTTCTGTCGGTCCTGTTCTCGCCGAAGCGATTACTCAGACATCAGCATGCCTGACCAAAGCTATTCCTGCCCGGCTTGCTTGGCTCGCGTCCAGACCATGCCGGCTTGTTCTTTGGCGCTGAAGCCGAGCCGTTCATAGAAGCCCGGCATGCGCGTGCAGAGCCAGAACAGTTCGACATGCTGAAGCGTGGGATGGTCGAGGATGTGCCGGACGAGATGAGTGCCGATGCCGCGGCTTTGGTATCCTTTATCGACGATAATGTCCCAAATCGAAGCCCGGAACACATAGTCGGTTAAGACGCGACCAAACCCGACGAGCCGATCGCCGGCCCAGGCGGACACGACGAGATCGGTATGGCCCAACATCCGTTGCGCCTGCTCGGCCGTACGGCCTTTCGTCCAAGGGGCCTGGTGGTAGAGACGAAGGAGTTGAGAGAGGTCGATGTCTTTCCGGTCCGAAAAGGAGATCGCGTGTTTGACGCTCTTGAGAGGGGACGGCATCTTGTACTAAATTAGTCTCCCTTCATCAGGATAGGACATCGGAAGGAGTGTAAGAGGAATAGTATGGGAACGCAAGTCCGAAGCTGTCCGAAATGTTTTCGACTCATGTGGCTTAAAGAGGACCAATTCGAATTTCTCGATGAAAACACGGTTCGCGCGCGATGCCCGCACTGCGATCAACTCGTCCGGCTGAAACTCGTGACCGAGGGAGCCAACGCCGCCGGCCCGAAGATGGGACACTAACGGCTACATTCCCCGTCCCGCTCCTTCCAGTTCGGGCTGGCTCCCCGGCAAGATCTTCGTCAGCGCCGTTCGATACTCCGCCAACCGCTTTTCGTCGGCCTGGTTGACTTTGATCTCGTTATCCCGCCGCATGCGATCCAGATGGTCCAGCACCGCAAGAAGAGGCTGGACTGCTGCCAGCAGCTTTCCCGCCTCGAAGGCTTCCAACGACTCCACAAGATATTCATTCATCACGCGGAGCGCCGTCCCGGCGCTCTGGGAACGGAACCGCGCCAGCGCCTGCTCGAAGATTTCAACGGCCTCCGGTTTGGGCCTGATTCCGGCGGGAGCCACCGATAAATGCACCACCGGCGGCAATTTCGCGGCGTAGATTTTCAACTGGGAAATCACGCTTCCTAAGATATCGAGAACTTCAGTAGTTTCCATGGTTCGTTTCCTGCGGTAAAGGACTGATACGCCCCGCGTACCGGCTTGTCAAGACGAGGCCGCGCTGATCGGCCGCACGCGATTGCAGCGCTGCTTCAGCCGAAGCAAAATCCGACGGAGCCGCCACGTGATACTCCTGAAACAGGCCCGTGGCCGGATGTGTAAAACCCAATGTGCGGGCATGCAACATCACCCGACAGAAAGCAATGTCGCCGATTTCACGAACCCGCCCTCCGCCGTAGGTATGATCGCCGAGGATCGGATGTCCGATCGCATTCAAATGGACTCTCAGCTGATGGGTCCGGCCCGTCTTCGGGTACAGCAAGACGTGCGCGGCTTCTGCGCCGTAACGCCGGTTGACATGAAATTCGGTGATGGAGTCCTTGGGCCGCGCCGTCCTGGCTGAAAACTTCTTCCGTTCCCGCTGATCCCGGCCGATTGCCAATTCGATCGTCCCACGGCCTTTCCGCGGGACACGCCACACGAGCGCTTCATAGACCCGGCTGATGCTGTGTTGCTTGAATTGGGCGGCGAGGCCGCGATGAGCCTGATCGGTCTTGGCGATGACCATCACTCCGGAGGTCTCCTTGTCCAGCCGATGGACAAGCCCGGGGCGCTCTTTTCCCCCGATCGCCGGAATCGGACAACCGGTCGAGGCAAAATGGTGCAGTAGCGCATTGACCAACGTGCCGCACCAGTTGCCCGGCGCCGGGTGAACCACCATGCCCACAGCTTTATTGAGAACCAGGAGGTCGTCGTCCTCGTGAAGCACATCGATCTCGATCGCTTCCGGCTTCAATTCCAGCGGAATCGGCCGGGGGACATCCAAGGCGATGCGATCACCGGGCTTGATCTTACGGGAAGCACGCACGGGCTCTCCATTGACACGAATGCGGCCTTCCTTGATCAGGCGTTGAATGGCAGCCCGCGAGAAAAACGCATCCCGGTTGGCCAGAAACATATCCAACCGCTTCGTGCCCTCGCCCGCCGTAACGAGCAATTCAGTCGGGTCACTCATGGGACGAATCGCAGCCACGTGCGTGGATAGTCTTGCTGACGCCGTTCGTAATCAGGCTCACTGCAATAGCATCGAACGGTTGCGCCATCCTGAGTGATTGATGGCCGTTGCACAGTGAATTCACACCACATCCACAACCAATGCACAGTGTCCATACTTTGCCCTGCCCGCCGCTTCCTCGCAGCCGGTCTTCAAGCGCTGTTCAAATCTGTAATCGATGCGGCCGAATGTCCGCGGCACGTCAGGACGCATCCGGCAAGCTCTGTTCATTGTCACTTGAGCATGGTCCGAAAATCAAACGTGCCGCCGCCTGACCGGAATGCCCGGTGTAGGTCCTTGAATTGCTTTGTCTATGCTTCAGCGCTGATCAGAGGCGGGTTCGATTGCCCACGGCCTTATCCACAGAATCCCCAGACACGGCATATCGAGAGTGCGTCTGAAGGATCGGTACAATGACACGGATCATGGAATCTCATGCGGGCCCGGCGCTGAGAGCGCGGCCATGCTCGGCCCTTTTCCGGCGGATCCCGTCGTCATGGTACGTGCGGGGGTGGAAAATTGCGTGACAACGATCTCGATACGGCGGTTTTTCTCCCGGCCGGCTTCGGTCGTGTTGCTCGCTAACGGCTTCTTGCCGGCCAGTCCGATCGCCCTGATATGCTCCGGTGGCGTACCGCCGCTGATCAGCGCTTTTCGGGCGCTATCCGCTCTCGCCCATGAGAGGGCTCTGTTGTCGGGAAACGTCTTCCTCAATTCTTTGCTGATCGCCTGATTGTCGGTGTGGCCCGTTACCTGGACCGCTCTATTGGATGCCTGGCCGATAATCTGTCCGATTCGCTGCAGTGCGATCGTCGCATCGGGCTTCAGATTTACATCTTCCGAAGCAAAGAGCACTGAAGAAGACAATGAAACCGACAATTGATTCCCCTCTTGCTTCAAGGTAATGGTCCCTCTCGCCATATCGTTCTGGAAGGTTCGCGCGAGTTCGTCTTTGGTCTGACTCAATTTGGCGTACGGCTGGTCGGCTGACCGGGAAGGCGCCGGGTCGGGAGCGGGTCTGCCGTCGGCTCCTGGACCGGGCGACCTTAAACTCGGCGTTCTGTTGAATGCCGCTACTTGGCTTCCGGCGTTCGGTGCGAGAGAGGATATCGCGGCAGAAGGCCGGCGTGCGGCCTCCTTCGGGAGCCCTGTGCGGCGGAGCAATGCGTCCTTCTCAGTGACGAGTGAGCGAAGCGTTTCCGTTTCCTGCATCTTTGCCGCCAATTGCCGTTCCAATTGGGAAGCGCGCTGCTTTATTTGGGTCAGATCCATGTTGGACGCGGCGAGTTGGCCTGCCACCCTATCCCGGTCGCCGCTGTTTCGCTTCATGATCTGAAATTGTTGCTCGCTGTCGGTCGCTTGCTGTTCAAGCAGGGCGATGCGCTGCCGGGCCAGCTTGAGATCGTTGGCATAACCCGTCGATTCCGCCGACAAACGTTGCTTCTCGGCCACGTTCGTTCGAAGATCCTGATCCTTTTGGACGAATTGCTTCTCGATGCCGGCAAGGCGTTCTTTTGTATGGTTCAGCGTGACGGTCGCAGTTTGCAACTGGGTAACCAGAGTACCCCGTTCCGCGGCGGCAGCCCGAAGCGCACGGATGTCCGTATCCCGCTGTATGAGGGTTGCTTCCAGTTCAGTGACGCGGCGCTTCGCCGCATCCAATTCAGCGGCCGTGACGGCAAGGCCTCGAAGTGAGGCCACCTCCTGCTCTTTTTTCACGAGCTGTTGATCGAGCGCGCTCAGACGCTGCTTGGCTTGAGTGAGTTCCGCCGCTGCCGCATCACGCTGCGCGACGACCGCGACATGTTCGGCGGACGTCTGCCGGAGCTCCTGCACCTCCGCTTCCTTAATGGCGAGGAGTTCGTCGTAGGATTTCGCAATGGGTTTCCCCTCACGGTCGGCAAGCCTGCTTTCCAAGTCCCGAATTCGCTCATGGAACTCGTCTAATGTGGCGAGCAATTGTTGCCGTTCCTGTTGGAGCGCCACAACTTGCAGAGCATCAGCGCTCGATGGCTGAGAATTCTGAGGAGAAGCGGCGGATGGGCCGCCCGTGGACCCGTTCTCATGAGGGGAACGGGGAGCGGGAGCGGCGCAGCCGACCGCGACGGCTCCAAGCAACAGAACCAGGAACGGGTTGGTTTTCATATGCTCTCCCCTCGACACGATGAGAGTGCGTGTGCATGCATGAGATGCGGACGGTGGATACAGAGAGAAACAACGAACCGCGCAGGCGAGATTCAAGCATCGCAGCCTGCGCCGCGATGAAGGCGGTCCTAGAGATGGGGTCCTCCTCTCGCCTTACGGAATATTCAGGAGGCTAGACTAGCGTCTTCCGTTCGAAGATGCAACCACCCCCCATTCTTTCTTCCGCCATCGGACATCGGACGCGACTAGTTCTTCACGATGATGTCCATGCGTCGATTGTTCCGCCGCCCAATGGTCCATCCCATCGTCCTCTTGCACGGTGTGCGACGGTCATCATGGCCGCTGATTCTTAAGAATGTCGCGGATTTCGGCCAGCAGCACCTCTTCCTTCGGCGGCGCCGGCGGAGGGCCGGGCGGAGGCTGCGTCCGCAGCCGATTGATCTGTTTCACGACCATAAAGATGACAAAGGCAAGAATGACGAAATCCAGCACGGTCTGCAGGAACACTCCGTAGTTGATCGTGGGGGCGCCGGCGGCCTTGGCGGCGGCGAGCGACTTGCCGGCAGCTTCCTGAGACAGCGGAATGAACAGGCTGGAGAAATCGACCTGCCCCATGAGCAGGCCGATGGGCGGCATCAACACATCACTGACGAGGGATGACACGATCTTGCCGAATGCGCCGCCGATGATCACGCCGACAGCCATATCCATCACGTTCCCTTTCATCGCAAATTCTTTGAATTCGCTCATCATGCTCATGGACGTTCCTCCTTGGTGGCTAGATTGCCGAGCGAACGGCCTTATATCATTGTTTGCGGCTCGTATCGAAACTATATCCAAGCGTGATCAAATACAGGTTATCCGTGTCGGAAACGCCGGGAGGGGGCGTTTTGTTATACCGGACGGTCCACTGCAATCCACTGACCAGCCCGCCGATCAGCTTGAAGCGCAATCCGGTGTCCGCCGTCCAGTAGAGATCCTGCGAATTTTGCAGGGATTGAAATCCCTCTTGAAAATGATAGAGCGAGACTTGATCGCCCCCGTACAGCGGCCAGTTCCATTTGACCGCCCATCGGGCTCTGGTGCTGGTCTTGTCATCGGCCACTTTAAAATCTTCATTAAAGTAGGCGCCGCCGACCTCGGCCCAGAGCGTCATGTCCTTGTAAATACCGTCGAGGTCGCCGCGATCCAGAAATTGGTACCCCGGCCCGCTGGCGAGCGAGGTGCGGAGTTTCAAATCCTGAAACGTATCCTGTTCAAAGTAGGCGGACGCAAACCAATACAGTCGCTTGGTCAGAAAGAAATCCAGCTTGATGGTTCCCCGGCTGTTCCGCACCAGCAGGTTCCCTTGATCATCTCCATAAATGTAGCGGCCGAGCAGAGTCAATCTCAGCGATTCCCCCCGGGCGGTCAGTTCTCCTATAAGGCTGCCGTTGCGGAGATGGCTGTTCCCCGCCGCTTGAGAGAATCCCGCCTGGATGGCGCCCATATAGATAACCGATGGTTGATTGACGCCGACGATGGAATCCAGCGGAACGGCCATGGCGGTTCCGGTAGGAAGGGCGTTCAGCAAGAGCGTCCCCGGCTCGCCGGGCTGCGCGGTTCCCACGATGACGGTTCCCTCCTTGAGTTTGAACGGCACCGGGCGATTCACGACGAGTTTGGCCACGTTCGGCCACATGATCTTGACGATATCGTCTCCAACCCCGAAGGCGGTCTTGATATGGAGTTCGTCGGCGACCATCCCGAGCACGCGGCCATAGACGACTGATCCATCCTTGAGCGTGACCATGTCGAGAGTCGGAGAACTCGCAGCGGATGCATCGATTTCGGATGGGGCCGGATCTTCGGCATACGTAAGACCAGTCATTCCCGCGAAGAGCGCGATTACGAGCAACATTCTGAAAGCCGCCATGAATTCTCCCATAGATGATAGTACGAGGTTGCATCGATGCTCCACCTCAGTGAGCGATTCTCATATAAATGAGAATGCGTATGAAAGCAATATAAAGCGGGTTCTTGACGATGGATTCTACGGAGGCCCACGCAAAGACCTCGGAACCGGCCGGCGTGGCTTCCGATCAGGCGGCCGTCACGGACCGTCCATAGCGCCAATGCTTAGGTGATTACCCGTCGCCGTCCAGCCGTGGTCAAGCCGTATTCAACAGCCGAACGTCATGCTGAGGAAACGGTATCAAAATATCGTCCCGTCTGAACCGTTCCAGAATGGCTTGATTCAACTCAGCCTGGGTCGACTCGAATTGGGAGACTTGGACCCACGGCCTGATCGAGACGGTCACGGCCGACTCGGCGAAGCCGGTGACGCCGATGAGCGGTTCCGGCTCCTTGAGCACGTGCGGATGGCGGGCCAGAAGGTCACGGACCGCCGCCAGCGTCTTCGTGATGTCCGCATCGTACGACACGCGGACCGAGAGGTCGAGCCGGCGGATGTTCCCGAAATTGTGCAGGATCTCTCCGACGATTTTGCGATTTGGGATTACAATGCGCGACCGGTCGGGATGCATGAGCGTCGTCGTGAAGATATCGATCTTCACGACGTCGCCGTGAACCCCCAGTATGGCGATATGTTCGCCGACGCGATAGGGCTTGGTAAAAATGATCGATAAGCCGGCGACGACATTGCTGAGGACCCCCTGAAGAGCCAAACCGACTCCGATCCCGGCAACACCAAGGCCTGCAATCAATGGAGCGATTTGGAAGCCCAGTTGATCCAGCGCGACCAGGAGCGCGAAGGCGACCACGACCAATTTGACCACGCGAACCAAGAGCAGCTTGATCGGAGGCTCCAGTTCATGACGATCAAGCCATTGTTGCGTGAACGCGCCCACCCAACGCGCGAGGAATGCCCCGACGGCGAGGATAACGACGGCGCCCAGCACTTGAAATCCATACCGGACCACGTATCCGAGGATAAGATTGGGCAAGGACATCATTTCCTCCACGGTTACCTCCCCAGCAGATCTTTCAACAAGCTTTTGCCCTGTTTCCGAAGATCCTCCGGTGTGCGGTTGCCCTGCAGCAAGTCGTTCACGGTCTCTCTCACCTTCTGCTTCGCCTGTTCCTGAGCCTTTTCCGCGAACATCTTTGTGTCGAGGCTATATGACGGGGCCTGGACGGTTCCGGTGACGAGGAGCGGCAGAGATAGGCGCCCGCCTGATAGGGCCACCTTTGCAATCGGCGATGCGGCCGCAATGCGCTGGCTTAACGACTGGGACAGATTCATATTCAGGCGCAAGAATACCGTCTGGTCGAATCCCACCGTTCCTTTACCGGTGGCCTGAAAGTCATGACTATCCATGAGCAGGCGCTGGACGGTGATGAGCCCCTGATTCACGGTCAAGTCGCTGCTTATGGTAGAGAATACCGTCGCCTTCACCCCCTCGGCGGAGAGTCCGGCCACCTTCAGCAGCGACGTCACTTCCTGCATGAGATTAAGACCTTCGAGTTTTCCATCCTTGATGGCGACAGTCCCGGCTCCCTCGAGCGTTTTGGTGAGATCGGCCCTGGTGGTTCCCCGTCCTCCGATCCTAAACGTGGTCGCAGCCGTTCCACTGACGGATGCGGCCGTGAGCCCGGCCGCATTGGCCAACGGTCGCAGTTGCAGACCTTCGGCGGTCAGCGCCGCATGGAAAGGCGGCGCGCCCGAACCGAGTCCGGCGCTTGCCTGCCCTTTGACCGATCCATTGAATATCTCGAAGACCAAATTATTCAAACGTACGTCCTGCCCCCGCATCTCCGCCGTCGCATGGAGCCCGGTGATTTGAACAGGATTCTTCAGTGGGAGGACAATCGGCAGGTCGGCGGTATTGATCCCTTTCGAAACCAGGCTCGCCTTGGCCGTTCCGGCGGCGAGCGTTCCCTGCACGTCGGCGGTCGAATTTCCCATCACTGCAATGAAACCGAGATCCGTGACATCCGCCAGTTCCAACGGGCGGGCTCCTTCCTTCGGCGGATAGGGGGCCCGCGCGCTCATGTGAAAGTTCTTGATGTCCACCGGCTTGGCCAGCGGAAGCGCAAGAGGCAGATCGCCCGAGTTAATATTGGATGAGGCGGCAGTGATGTGCGCCACGCCTCGCGCCGCGGTGCCTTTTATGTTCACGACGGACTGTCCCATCGTAAGCGCCAATCCAAGATCCTTGACCTCGGCGGTATCCAAGAGAGAGCCGGTGGTGGCCCGGCCATAATCCGCGTGAGCCGTGAGGTGGAGGTTTTTGATCTGAACGGGTTTGGTTAGAGGCAGAGCGACCGGAATTTCCGCTGTGTCGATGAGGGAAGAGCTGACTGTGATATCCAGATCTCCTCCCGCCGCCCCGCCTTTCACCGAGATCGGAATTCTCCCAAGACCGAGAGCAACGTCGAAATGCTTGAGGTCCAATGTCTCCGTCAGCGGCCCGAATGTCCCATCTATTTTGATCGGCAGGTTGTATGGCTGAAGAGCGGCAGCGGCATGCAATTGAGCCGTATCACCGAGATGAACCGAGGTCAAAAGAAATTCGAGATCATGGACCGTGTATTCGACGGGTACCGGTTTCGCCTCATCCCGATAGATCAGTTTGCCGCCGTCAATCGAAATTTTATCCACGGCCAGCAGAGCGAGCGCGCGCAATGGACCTCCGGCCGGTTCGCCGGGCGGCGTCGTCGGTTTAGGAGCGGCGGGTGCTTGCGCGCCGAGGGTCGAAACATTCAGGACGCCCGCCTTATTCTTAAAAACCACAATCAGAGGATCGCGTAACGTAATTTCCTCCACTTCCACCCGTCCACTGAGCAAGGGCCAAAGTTTCACTCCGACATCCAACGAGGACAGGGAGGCAAAGGGACCGGCACGGAACGAGGGATCGTCCTGGACGGTGAATCCGGCTACCCTGGCTCCAATCCGCGGCCAGACCGTCAAACGAATATCCTGAAGAACGACCTTGCGGTTCAACGCGTCTTCTATTAGAGGACGATAACGGTCTTGATACTTATTGAGATCGACTAAAAAGGGGAGGGAGATGCCGACACCAAGGAGAAGCAGAACGATGATTGCGATGCCGAAGAACACTTTCATAAGAGCGTCCTGTACGGTGCAGTATAAGTAGAGGAATGAAGACGGTCAATGCCGGCCTGCTTTTCTGCTCATGCATCCCTCGCCTTGCCGCCCATAGGGTCACATGATAAGATGCTGCCCTTTAGCAATTCGCATGGTGCGGAGAGGTGCGAGAGTGGACGAATCGGCGTGCCTGGAGAGCACGTGAACTGGCAACGGTTCCGTGGGTTCGAATCCCACCCTCTCCGCCAGCGAAGCCAATGCGGAACTCAGAACTCATCAACTCTTTAACTGACGGTATTAGGGGTCGGGCCCTGTGCAACAGAATCCTGTGAATCCCGCCAGGTCCGGAAGGAAGCAACGGTAAACGGTCAATTCTGTGTGCCGCAGGATCACCTGGCCCCGCTAACGCCCAAACAAGTGTAGCGACTCTCGTGGATTACCAAGTCTCCGCCAGAAAATACCGCCCGGGCACGTTCGATGAGGTGATCGGCCAACCTCATGTGGTGCAGACCCTCGTCAACGCGATCTCATCCAAGCGTGTAGCCCATGCCTTCCTCTTTTCCGGCACGCGCGGGGTGGGAAAAACGACCGTCGCGCGCATCCTGGCGAAATCTTTGAACTGTGAGCAGGGTCCCACCGGCACTCCGTGCAATACCTGCGCAAGCTGCCGCGAAATTGCTCAAGGAAGCTCGGTTGATGTGATCGAGATCGACGGCGCATCGAACACGAGCGTGGACGATGTGCGGGAAATCCGCGAAAACGTGAAATTCACTCCCTTCCGCGGGCACTATCGCGTGTACATCATCGATGAAGTGCACATGCTGTCCAATTCGGCGTTCAATGCGTTGTTGAAAACGCTGGAAGAGCCGCCGGCTCATGTCATTTTCATTTTTGCGACGACGGAGATTCACAAAATCCCCGCGACCATTCTCTCCCGCTGCCAGCACTATAACTTCCGGCGCATCTCGAAGACGGAAATCGCGGCCCGCTTGAGATTGGTGGCCGAGCGTGACCACCTGCAGATCGAAGACCGGAGCTTGCTGGCCCTGGCGCGCGCGAGCGAAGGCAGCATGAGAGATGGATTGAGCCTACTGGATCAAGTGGTCGCCTTCGGAGGCTCCTCCGTCAACCATGCGGATCTGGAAACACTGCTGGGAGCGGTCCCCCAGGAATTGGTCCATGCGATGGCCGACGCCGTGCTGGGGCAACACAGCGCCAAAGCCCTCCATACGATCCGGGAGGTTCTCGATCAAGGACATGATATCCGGACGTACTGCGCGGACGTGGTCGAGTACGTCAGAAACCTCCTGGTCGCCGCGGTCGTGCCGTCGCAGGACGAGGTCAAAGGGCTGATCGAAGGCGCCGAAGAGGACATCCGCCGGTTCAAGACCGACGCGGCCCGAGTCACGCCGGATCAACTGCAGGAAGTCTTGCGCATTTTCACCCAAGCGGAAGATGCGGTCCGAAACAGCGCGCATCCTCGGTATGTGTTGGAAGCGGCGGCAGTTCGCGCAACCCGACTCGCTGTGCCAACAGAGCCGGCGACAGCCGACACCCCGGCGTCCAAATTTCGTGCGGAGGCACCTGGTCCGGCTGTCGCCGATCCGCGCAAACAAGAACGGATCGCGCCTTCCCCGCCGATCACAGGCGCCGCACGACCGGGCGACAATCGAAGCTCGAATGACAAGCGACCGGGCGGCCAGAGCGCTTCCAACAGCAATGCCTCCACCGAACAACCCCCAAGCGCACGGTCCTCGGATCCGCCGACCATCGAGACTGCCAAGACAGGACCGTCCGGTAGTGCCCGTAAAGAGCCGGCGTGCAGCGATCGAGAGAAACCGGCGACAACAGCCTCTGTGGAACCGTCTGGGCCTGATCCGGAACGCCCTACTATTCCGCCCGCTGTGCCTGCTCCGCTGGACTGGCAGACGTTTCAAGAGGCGGTCTCGTCGGAACATCCGAACATTGCGCCATTTCTCGAAATGGGACGATTTCTCGGCCTTCAAGGCAATCAAGTGCTCATTGGATTTGCAAAGCAGGGCACGGTTGGACGGGCCATGCTGGAGAAACCGGATAACATCCACGCCCTGGCCCGGCTGGGCGAGCGGCTGGTGGGGCGCCCTCTCCAGATCCGCATTATCGAAGTGTCGGAAGGAGAGAATGCCGGACCGACGATGAGAGAATTGCGCGCCGCCAAGGAAGCGGAGGAGCGTATGCTGTTATTTCAGCAAGCTCGCGCCCATCCGTTGGTCAAGCAGGCGCTGGAGCTGTTCGGGGGAGAACTGGCTGAAGTCTCCCCCAAGTCCTTGCCACAGGAGGTCCAGGAATGAAGAATCCATTTGGGAACATGTCGAATATCATGAAACAGGCGCAGGCGATGCAGGAACAGATGGCCAAAGTCCAAGAACAAGCCTCGGCAAAAACCGTGTCGGGCACGGCCGGGGGCGGGATCGTGACCGTGACGGCCAACGGCGCCATGCAGATTGTCAGTGTCACGTTTGATCCGGAAGTCGTGAAATCCGGCGATGTCGAGATGTTGCAGGATCTGGTCGTCGCCGCCTCGAATGACGCCCTTCGCAAAGCGCATGAAATGATGGCGGAAGAAATGAAAGCGGTCACCGGAGGATTGAAGATTCCAGGTCTCTTCTGATGATGGAGCGCCGATGGGCAAGTAAAGGGCGACGGTGAGTATCGATCAACAGGGGTTGCTCGCTCAATTGGTGCGGGAACTCGTCCGATTGCCGGGGATCGGCCGCAAGAGCGCGCAACGGTTGGCATTTCATCTCTTGAAGACTGAACGTGAGGACGCGCTTCGATTATCGGACGCCATTCGAGCGGTCAAGGACGGAGTTTCCTTTTGCATTGAATGCCGGAACATCGCGGAAGGCGAACTCTGTGAATTCTGCCGTGACCCCAAGCGGGACCGGTCCAAAATTCTCGTGGTGGAAGAGCCCAGTCCCCTCTATGCGATTGAGCGAGCCGGCGGCTATCGGGGGATGTATCACGTCTTGCTGGGGGTGCTGTCTCCACTGGATGGGGTGGGACCTTCGGATATCCGCGCCGATGAGCTGATCGATCGTGTAAAGAAAGGCGGGGTGACCGAAGTCATCCTGGCTACGAACCCGACGATCGAAGGGGAGGCCACGGCCATTTATCTGACCAAGATGCTCAAGCCGTTACAGGTCCGGGTATCGCGAATCGCCTATGGGATTCCGGTCGGGATGGACATCGAGTATGCCGATGAGGTGACATTGGTCAAATCGATTGAAGGCCGACGCGACCTCTAAGGCGACCGGCGCTGCGTATTGCGGTAGAGCTATGCCCGCGACGGTGAAATGCCTGCATCCGGCATTGACCGCGAACTTTCCGGCTGTTATATTCTTACTTCCTGGGAGGCGCTTCACAGATGAAGATAGGCCAGCCAGCCTCGCGACGCTCCTCACGTTCTCAGCCAAAAAAATCCCGTAGCCATGATGCTGTTTCCGCCGCCGCCGGCAACGGTGAGAAGTACGCGGACATTCAGCTTGATCTTGAGCGCCAGCGGGCGGCCATCCTGCAGGAAGTGGAAGATGTCCTGACAAATCGAAAGGGAACGGAGAGCTTTCCCGACGTCAGCGATCAGGCCTCCGCTGAAACCGATCAAAATTTCTCGCTTCGGATCAGGGAACGAGAGCAAAAACTACTGAAGAAAATCGACGAAGCGTTGGGCCGTCTAGCGAGCCATACGTATGGAATCTGCGAAAGCTGTGGAAATGAGATTCCTTATAAACGGCTGAAGGCGAGGCCCGTGACGACCTTGTGCATCGAGTGCAAGACCAGTCAGGAAGAGCAAGAAAAGTCCCGCCGGTAAGGTCGGTCCTGACCCGACATCCCAAGCATTGCGTTGCCATCGCTATCGTTTGAGGTCTTTCACCCGCTGTTTAGCGAGCAGGATACGATCCGCTTCTTCGGGGATGCCGTCTACCAGCGCGATATAGGTTTCGTATTCCGTGATGGCGCGTTTGCGATCCGTCGCTTCAAACAGCTGCGCCAAGTTGTAGCGCGCCATGGCGTAATTCGGCCGAACCGACACGGCCTTTTCAAAAGACGTCATCGCATTAGCCTTGTCGCCCAGTGTCTTGTAGACGGTGCCAAGATTGTTCAAGACTTCAGGGCTGTTCGGTCGAATGGCAAGGGACTGGAGGAGTTCGGCTTTCGCTTTGTCGGTCTCTCCCTTGGCGTCCAACGCCATTCCCAACCGATGGTGCAGTTCCGCCTGCCAGACCTTGTTGGAAAACCCGCTGGCACCGGCTTTCTTGTAGGCGTCAAGCGCCACGGCATCGTTCCGAGTCCCGCAGTACGAGAGCTGCGCAGTCTGTCCCCGCGCAAACTGTTGGAGCGAGACAAAGGGTTCTTTATCTTCGGCACCCTGGCTGTCCAAACGGTGATCCGCCGATCCATTGCCGGTCTCTCTCAGTCGATCCAGGAAGTCCTTCCGGTACGGCGAGAACAACTGGACATACGGATCGATAGTAAAGGAAGCTTCAAGGAGAAAAGGCGCGTCCAAATTTCCCAGCACCAGGTACTGAGTGGTCGTTTTCTCATCTCCTGTCTGATACAGCGTGCTGGCCTCCATACTGGCCCGATCGGCAAGTTTCGCCACGGTCAGGTAGAATTCCAAAGCGGGTTTCAGTTGCGACAGGGTATGGCGGAGCGTCCGGTACGGCGCCAAGTCGAGCCCTGCGGGAAATACGAACAGGGCGCCGACCAGCGTGCCGTCTTCGTCAAAAAAATACGACTCATCGCCTTTGAGAGAACTCTGTGCCGAGGGCAGGCGAAACTCTTTTCCTGTCCCCCAGGGACGTCGTTCAAAACTCAGAGACGGATGGCGTTTCAGGAAGGACTCCTGCTGGTCGCATAGTTTGGTCGATCGCAATAGGTCTAAATCGCTCTCGGAAGGCGGCAAGGGCGGCCGTGGCGGCGGTGTTTCACACGCACCGGCAAAAGCCAGCAACGCCAGCATCGCGAGTACACGGGTATAACAGGAATAGCGCATCTATCGGCCGGAAGCGAACAACAGATCGGCAGGATACACCAAACGCCCGGCGAAGTCGAAGTCAAGAAATGGAATGGAGCGGAAACAGAAAGGGCCCGCTACCCGTCGGCAGCGAGCCCTTCGCGCATCCTACCTAAACGCAATCAACGTCGCTGGGAATCGACCATGGCATCTTCCGCTGTATAGCCGAACAAGTAGGGCATCGATGAAGCAAGGCCGCGTAACGGACGGTTAATCGTGTAATCCACCAGCTGTCCCACCGGATGAAGCGCGAAACCGAGCCATCGACGCGGTTCGTCATTCATAGGCGCGGCGGCTGTGGGATCGGTATAAACAAGAGACGTAGCATCCATCACACTATAGATGCTCATGGGCGCGGCATAATCCTGCTCGATTGCGGCGACTTGGCGGGTACTTGAACAACCCGTGACGAGTAGAACCACCACGATCAGTGATGACCAGGCTAAGCCACGCATAGGCGCCTCTCTTTCGTTTAATCTTCTAGACGAGACAGAAAAAACTCACATGGAGAGTGTAGCTGAGGGAGCCCATTCTGTCCAGTATCGGCCGAGTCCGGCGGGCGAAGAAAAGTATCTGAGACGTGGAGCAGGAAAACCCCTTAAGAAACAGGATGGTGGGCGATACTGGTATCGAACCAGTGGCCTCTTCCGTGTGAAGGAAGCGCTCTCCCCCTGAGCTAATCGCCCCCTGCGAGCGAAGTGTAGCACGGCCCCTTGAAACGGATCAACCGAGGAGGATGTCGGGGAGTGGGTCAGTTTCCTTTCGCGTCAGGCCCGCGAAGGCGGACATCCACTGCTTGATCAAGGTGACAGCCTTCAGTGCTTCCAGGGGCAACCTGGCCCACTACCGGATGTCGGTCGGAGCCATTTCCTTGACATCTTGAAAAAGCGATTCTTACAATCACTTCTTTCCTTTTTGAACGTGAGGTTTCAAGCAATGCGACCGGATATCGTGATCGTCGGAGGCGGGCTGGCAGGAAGTGAAGCAGCGTGGCAGGCAGCCAATCGAGGGGCCAAGGTGACCCTCTACGAAATGCGTCCCAAGGAAATGACCAAAGCCCATAAGACCGGGTACCTGGCTGAGCTCGTTTGTTCCAATAGCCTGGGTTCGGCGGATACGCTAAACGCGCCCGGCATTCTCAAAGAAGAGATGCGGCGCCTTGGGTCGTTGATTATCCGTGTGGCCGACGGGACTCGTGTGCCGGCCGGCTCCGCCCTGGCCGTTGATCGGGATCAATTCGCCGCGCGGATTACCCAAGAACTGGAAGGGCATCCCAACATCCGGATTTCGCGGGAAGAAGTGACGGACATTCCTGCCGACGCGATCACGATTATTGCCACCGGTCCGTTGACCTCGGACAAACTGTCGGCCGCCATCGCCCAATTGACGCACGAAAAGCACTTGTATTTCTTCGACGCGATTTCACCGATCGTGGACGCCGACTCCATCAATATGGACGTGGCGTTCCGGGCATCGCGATACGGAAAGGGCGGCGACGACTATTTGAATTGTCCGATGGACGAACCGGCCTATCAGACATTCTATGAAGCGATGGTGGCGGCGGAGAAGGTCCAGCCGAAAGAATTCGAGAAGATCGCCTATTTTGAAAGTTGTATTCCTATTGAAGTCATGGCAGAACGAGGGCGGCAAACCATGCAATTCGGCCCTCTCAAGCCGGTGGGACTGAGCGATCCCCGGACCGGAACACGCCCCTATGCCGTCGTCCAATTGCGGGCCGAGAATGTCCACCGCTCCTGTTACAACCTGGTCGGGTTTCAGACGAAATTGACCTATCCGGAGCAGCGCCGCGTCTTTCGCATGATCCCCGGCCTGGAACAGGCGGAGTTTCTCCGGTACGGGAGCCTTCACCGGAATACATTTATCAATTCGCCCCAACTGTTGCGCAGCACGCTGCAGCTCAAGAGCCGCGGCACGGTCTTCTTTGCCGGTCAGCTGGTCGGCGTGGAAGGATACACGGAATCGGCGGCCATGGGCGGACTTGCCGGCATCAACGCCGCGCGAGGCCTCGCCGGCTTGCCGCTCGTAACGCCTGTGCCCACGACGGCTCATGGATGCCTGATCTCCCATATCTCGTCCAGCGATCCGCGGTATTTTCAGCCGATGAACACCAATTTCGGACTGTTCCCGCCGCTGCCGACGCGCGTTCGCGACAAAGAACAGAAACGGCGGCTCTACCAGGAGCGCGCCCTCAAGGATTTCGACGCATGGATGACGCGATCGGCGCTTTCATGACATTTCTGGAAGTGCAGCAGGATGCGTCTCCGGAAACGGTGCGAAGCTATCGATCCGATCTGCGCCAGTTCCGGGATTTTGCCGAGAATCGCGCGCATGGACAACAACCGGATACGGCTGCGCCGGACGCATCGCTGATACGGGAATATCTCGCGGGGCTGGCCGGCGCGGGGGAAAAGAGCAGCTCGCTCGCTAGAAAGCTCGCCGCATTGCGGAGTTTCTATCGGTTTCTGGTGCGTACCGGCAGAGCGTCGTATAACCCGGCGCAGGATGTCCGCATGCCCAGATTGCCGCGGTACCTCCCTCGTGTCCTCTCGAAGGACGATGCCAACGCGCTCATGGAATTTCCGGAGGGCGAGACCGTGTCGGCGTTGCGAGATCGAGCCATTCTGGAGGTCCTGTATTCAACGGGCGCTCGCGTCAGTGAATTGGTGGCGCTCGATGCGGGGGACGTGGTACCCGCGGAGGGAGTGGTTCGTCTCAGGGGAAAAGGCCGCAAGGAACGCATCGTCCCGATCGGAACGGTTGCACTCGATGCCATCAGAGCGTACCATGCGCGGCGGTCCGCGATCCGGCGTGACTCGCCCCTGATGAAATCATCCGATCGGGCGGTCTTTACAAACTCCGCCGGACGGCGTCTTACGACAAGAACGGTGGCGAGGATCGTCGCCAAATATTCGCGCCGGCTTCCCGGCGGAGCGGTGAGTCCTCATGCGTTGCGCCACTCGTTTGCCACGCACCTGCTGGACGAAGGGGCCGATCTGCGCGCCATCCAGGAAATGCTGGGGCATGCATCATTGAATACCACGCAAAAATATACGCATCTGGCGGCGGATCAATTGCTGGCGGTTTATGATCAGGCCCATCCGCGCGCCGCCGGTGAGGCGGGCCGCAAACGGGGAATCGGGAAGATCAAGCCATGAGGATTCGATCCACGACAGTCCTCTGCGTGAGGCGAGGCGACCGCGTCGCTATGGGAAGCGACGGGCAAGTCACGGTCGGCACGACGGTGATGAAACGGAACGCCAAGAAGGTGCGCCGGCTCCATGGAAATCGGGTCTTGGCCGGGTTTGCCGGGGCGACTGCCGATGCCTTCACCCTATTCGAAAAGTTCGAGGCCAAGTTGGAGGAGTACCGAGGGAATCTCACCAGGGCGGCGGTGGAATTGGCCAAGGATTGGAGAACCGACCGCGTGTTGCGGAGGCTGGAAGCCTTGCTGTCGGTGGCGGACGAGCAGAATTCCCTGCTGATTTCCGGTACGGGTGATGTGGTGGAACCGGAAGACGGCATCCTGGCCATCGGCTCCGGCGGCCCTTATGCGCTGTCGGCAGCGCGGGCTCTGCTGGCCCATTCCACATTGAACGCCAAATCGATTGTCCGGGAAGCCTTGTCGATCGCGGGTACCATTGATATCTACACCAACGAACACATCATCATCGAAGAATTGCCGCAAGGAACCGTCTCATGAGCATGGAACCGTCCGCGCCCCTGTTGAATGTAAACAGCCTGACGCCACGGCAAATCGTGGAAGAACTCGACCGCTACGTCATCGGACAGCGTGAAGCCAAACGCATGGTCGCGATCGCCTTGCGCAATCGCTGGCGGCGGCAACAACTGCCCGCCGACCTGCGGGACGAGGTGATGCCCAAGAACATCATCATGATCGGTCCTACGGGAGTCGGGAAAACCGAGATCGCCCGGCGTCTGGCCCGGTTGGCGGAGGCGCCGTTCATCAAGGTGGAGGCCTCCAAATTCACCGAGGTCGGATACGTCGGGCGGGATGTGGAATCCATCATTCGCGACCTGACCGAACTGGCGGTAAACATGGTCAAGGCGAAGCATTTGGAAGAGGTCCAGCAAAAGGCCGAACATCTCGGAGAAGATCGCCTGCTCGATCTGTTGTTGCCGCCATCCGGTCCCAGAGCTGCCGCCGGGTTTACCGACAGCTCGAATGAATCCGTCGAAAGCTCGGCTGCGGCCGAATCCCAGGAAGCGACCAGGTCAAAACTCCGGCTTCAATTGCGGCAAGGCAAGTTGGATCACCGATCAGTCGAACTTGAAGTGAAAGAGCGCAATCTGCCCGTCGGCGTCATTTCCAATGTCGGGGGCATGGAGGACATCGAAAGCAACCTGCGCGACATGCTGGGGGGATTATTTCAAGGTAAGAAAAAACGCCGGATGATGAAGGTGCCCGACGCCCTCAAACAGTTGACGCAGGAGGAGGCGCAAAAGCTCATCGACATGGATGAGGTGATCCGAGAAGCCATCGCCAAGGTCGAGCAAACCGGGATCGTGTTTCTGGATGAAATCGATAAGATCGCCGGTCGCGAACGAACCATGGGACCGGATGTGTCCCGGGAAGGCGTCCAGCGCGATCTGTTGCCGATCGTCGAAGGGTCCACGGTGACGACGAAACATGGACCGGTGCACACGGATCATATCCTGTTCATTGCCGCCGGAGCGTTCCACGTCGCCAAACCGTCCGACCTGATCCCGGAATTGCAGGGCCGGTTCCCGATTCGGGTAGAATTGGCCCCGCTCACCAAGGACGATTTTGTCAGAATCCTGACGGAGCCAAAGGGCGCGCTCACGCGGCAGTACCATGCGTTGCTCGATACCGAGGGCATCAGCCTGGAGTTCCGGGCCGACGGGTTGGATGCGATCGCCGCCACAGCGGTGCAGGTCAACGAACGAACCGAAAACATCGGGGCGCGCCGGCTCTTCACGATCATGGAGCGATTGCTGGAGCAGATCTCGTTCGAAGGGCCGGAACTGCCGGAAAAGAAAGTCGTGATCGACGCCCACTATGTAGATCAGCGGCTCAAGGACATCGTCAAGGATCAGGATCTGAGCCGGTACATTCTCTAGCTCGCCGGCCCAACTTGTTGAAAAGCTATAGCCGGCGAAGAGGTGCTGCGTACTTTTTTACATCCTGCCGATCTCGACATCGTTTCCGCTGATGATGATTGATCCAGCCAAGCATCTACCGGGAGAACAGGCATGAACAAACTCATTAAGAAGGCCAATGTCCTCATCGAGGCACTGCCCTACATCCGCACCTTCCGCGGCAAGACGATCGTCATTAAGTACGGCGGCAATGCCATGACGGAAAACTCCTTGAAGGAGCGATTCGCGCAGGACATCGTGCTGCTCAAGTACGTCGGGTTGAATCCGGTGATTATTCATGGCGGCGGACCCCAGATCGACAAAATGTTGCATCGGCTCGGCATCCAGGCCAAGTTTCGCCACGGAGTCCGGGTGACTGATGAAGCGACCATGGAGATCGTGGAAATGGTCCTGGCCGGGCAGATCAACATGGAGATTACCGATTTGATCAACCGGCATGGGGGCAAAGCCGTCGGATTGAGCGGCAAAGACGGTGGATTGATCAGGAGCAAGCCGTTGACCGCCAAGGCCTGGGCCCAGAGTTTGGAGAAGGATCTCGGCGCTGAAGACGGCGAAGAGGATTTCGGGCTCGTGGGCGATATCGAGTCGGTCGATCCCAGCCTATTGCGGAATCTGCAGGAGGATCACTACATTCCGATCATTGCGCCGATCGGAACGGATTGCGAGGGCAATACGTATAACATCAATGCCGATCTGGTCGCCGGTGCGATTGCGGGAGCTCTACGGTCTGAAAAATTGCTCATGCTGACCGACGTCAAAGGGATTCGCGACGCCAATAACCGGCATCTCTCCACGGTCTCCCGCAAAGACGTGCAGCGCATGGTCAAGAAGGGCGTGATCGGCGAAGGGATGTTGCCCAAAGTACACGCCTGCCTCGATGCGCTGGAAGGCGGCGTCAGCAAAGCGCATATCATCGACGGCCGGGTGCCCCATGCCGTGCTGCTCGAAATCTTCACCCACAAGGGCATCGGAACGGAAATCGTCGCCTAACCTGTGTCAGATATCACAAACCGTCTGACAGCTCATCTGCAAACGCTCGTCGGCGAACGGCATCCTTTTTCTGCTCCCAACCACCTCCTTCACGTCCAAACCTATCTCAGCGAGCAGTTCCATAGGACGGGCGCGACCATTGAGCTGCATTCATTCCATGCGCTCAGCGGGACCTATCACAATGTCGTGGCCACCCTGGCGGCCCACCGGCAGGCGCCGCCGCTCATCGTCGCCGCCCATTTCGACACGGTGGAACAGTCCCCCGGAGCCGATGACAATGCCAGCGGACTGGCAGCGCTCTTGGAAGTCGCCCGGCTGATTCACGCGCAAGCCCTCGCGCGGCCGGTTCGGTTCATCGCGTTTAATTTAGAAGAGGAGAACCGGCTCGGGAGTCGTGCCTATGTCGATGATCTCCATCGAAAGGGTGAAGAGATTTGCGGAGCAATCATCCTCGAATGCGTCGGCTACGCGAGGAATGAACCGGGCACACAACAGCGGCCACCTCATGTGCCGATCGACGTGCCGTCCGCCGGAGATTTCCTCGCGGTCGTGGCCAATGAGCAGTCTCGTGAATTGGTCACAGCAGTGATATCGGCTGGCGGCCGGACCGTGCCGTCTCTCACAATGATTCCGCTCGTGGTGCCGGGACGAGGCGAGCAATTGCCGGATACGCGGCGCAGCGACCACGCGGCCTTCTGGGACCAAGATTATCCCGCCGTCATGCTCACCGACACGGCGAACTTCCGGAATCCGCACTATCACCGGCCGACCGATACGATCGAGACATTGAACCTTGAATTTCTGGCCAATGTGACGAACGCCGTCACCGCTGCCGTCATGGACTTGGCCGGCCGTCCTACGTAGCTTTCACGCCAGAAATTCGCTAGACTGCCGGGAAATTCATCCCAGGCCTCCACTATGCCGAAAAGATCGAAGCCGAAACCGGCGAAGAAGAGTCAGCAGACGGCGCCGTACAAGCATTCCGACGCAACGGCCCTCATGCGGCCGGAAGTGGGCACGCAGGCGCAGTTCAAGAAGAAGAAAGCCCCGAAAACTTATCAATACGACTCGTCTATCTCGCCCGCCCTCGATTGGGATGCCAAGAACTCGGCCCGTGAGCAGGGCGAGGCGCTGATCAAGCAGGTACTCGATGCAAAAAGCCTGGAAGAGGCGAAAGCAGCAGCGTCTAAGCTCAAGGCCTTAAGCAAACCCTTCCTCAACTGGACCGGAAAGGCCGAGCGGCTTTCGTTTGACGTCCCGACCTTGCCTTTGTTTATCCACGAGCGGCTCTCGACCAAAGCCATTATCGAGACATTGGCCGGGCACAAGCGCGATCAGCAGCAGTCGATGTTCGAACTCTTCGGCGATCCGCAACGATCGATCACTGATCAGGTGCTGAAAGCTTATGAGTATCAGGACAACTGGACGAATCGGATAATGCTCGGCGATTCGCTGGTCGTGATAAACTCGCTGCTGCATTACGAAGGCCTCGGCGGCCAGGTCCAGATGATCTATATGGACCCGCCCTACGGCGTGAAGTTCGGCAGCAACTTCCAGCCTTTCGTCCGGAAGCGCGATGTCTCCCACAACGACGATGAGGACA
>JANRMQ010000014.1:0-89418 GCA_040981125.1 Nitrospira sp. | reverse complement strand
TCGATTGAACTATCGTCATCATCGGCGTGCCTTTCCCCCGGCCTGCCAGCCGGTGTCTTCGGGTTGTGTTCACCCGGAAAGGTACGCCACCTTTTCATCGACGTTCCACAACTTCCGACTATAACTCTGAAATGTCCACACATTGGAACTGCTATATAAAACATATAGGCAGAGTATGGAGAGATAGTGCCGATTAATCTGGGAAAACGAAGGCCTCTTTGCAACGTGCTTACGTTGGGCAACAATTGATGGCTCAGAGGTAAGATTATGCCAAATATAGATGTAACGAATAGTGAGACAAAAATAGTAAGGCTGGGCCAGGATAAATATAGGTCTTGGTAATGTCTCAGAGCACGCGCCTTTGGCATGGTTTCTTGTGATTTGGCTCTCGCCCGATCCAAGTAGTTTAGGATCTGATTGACGACGACATTGAAATTTGGCAGTCCAGTAGAGAGACTGTCGCGTAGGAACAGTACCATTCTTTCATGTTTCACCAGAAGTTCCGTCTTCTCAGTTGAATCGGGAAGTGTTCTTGCTGCTTCTAATGCTTTCTCCTCATCATGGAGTTGTTTGTATAGGTCCTCCATAACATCCTTTGGTGGGAACGGGACAGTCTCTTGGTATTTGTCTACCATCCACAATAGCTGACCACGGTAACCGTTTAAATAGGCCAATCCAGACAGAGTAGCATGAACATCCTCTTGCCATTTGAGTAGCAATGCTACTGAATGTAGCCGCGCTTCAGAATTTAGCGTGAAAGGATAGTGAAATATTAGTGCTGAAAGACCAGTGACTATCGTGTTGCCTGATTCAGCCGGGGTAGGACACTTTGGCAAAGACAAACAATTGTTTTGCGTAGCAGCTTGAAAAATTGATGTGATGATGTTCTTACGGGTAACCTCATCTGCTGTGTTTAATTTTGGATCGTTTTTATCGAGAATCATAAAGCTGCGATAGTCCACTTCTCCGGGGGATAAGATGACACTAGGCTGTTTTTCCAGTATTTCTTGAAAGACAGTCAATGTCTTGTCGCCTAGCATAGAGATCATGATTCCAAGCGTGCCTATACTGATTGCTAGAATAGTTGCATTTATACTGGCGATATTTACTACATGGGATTGTTTCATGAGAGGGACCGGTTAGTAATCCACTCCATTAGCTCTGCTGCTACACGTACCATAGGTACAAGCGATGTGTCCTATTCTGCCTTTGGTCTCTGAGGAGGCCTAAACGGTTGGAGTGGTAGGGGGTTACCGCGATTCTTTGCATTCTCGCCAGTCGCTATAGACTTTTCCATTCATGAGTGACACATAGGCAAGGTCTGACACGGCCTGATTTGGGTCTATTACTTAACTCGCCTTACGTTGAGCGAGTATACAACTGGCCGCAAGGCGAAGTGGGCGTTATAGATGCTATCTGACAATACATAGTTGAAAGTTCCCACAGCATCAAACTCTCGATTCCATCGATAAGAAATCCAAGTTGCCAGGGATACTATAGGAGCAACTGCCGGACAGGAACCTGGTACGAGCTGGGGTATCTGAAGCGGTCACGTCACAGGAGGACTTGCAAGCGGCTGCGATGAAGCAAGACGAGCACATTCGTCAGCAAAAGTTACAAATACGGTTACAGTCGCGAGTAATACCCAGAAAAGTGATACTACTGCTGCCTCACAAGCTATTGAAAAAAATGGCGGAGAGGGTGGGATTCGAACCCACGGTCCCTTACGGGACAACGGTTTTCGAGACCGCCCGATTCGGCCGCTCTCGCACCTCTCCTCCGGGTTAAACATTCGGCGCGCAAGCTTAACGTGACGAGGTATGAATTTTCAAACGAAAATCTGAGATGGAACCCTATTGATGGTAGAGCGGCGTATCTAAAATGGAAGGAGAAAAAAACGATTACATTTTGTGATGATCCGATGCTGCCTTAGACTCTGGTGGACGAACCAGACTGATCAGAACCCCGCGCCATTGGATAACGCGATCATCCCAAAGCCGCTGTGACGACACCGTCGAGTCCCAATCTACCATCGCGCCAGACCCTCATTGATGTGCTCCGATCCCGGGCATCGGAGGAACCGGAGAAGCCGGCCTATGTCTTTCTTAAGGACGGAATCAGTCCCGATCATACCCTGACGTATGCCGAATTAGACCGGCGCGCGCGCTCACTTGCGGTTTTTCTAAGCCGACGATTTCGCGAAAAGTCCCGCCTGCTTCTGATGTACCCTCCCGGCCTCGAATTCGTCACGGCCTTCTGGGGATGCTTGTATGCAGGAATGGTCGGAATTCCCATTCCTCCGCCCGATACCTTTCGCATCAAACAGAGCGCCGGCCGACTGACCGCAGTAGATCAGGACGCCCAGGCAGCCGGTCTCCTGACGGTTCAGGATACGATCGCATTGTGCCGGGAGACCCGCCATCAGGGGCTACTGGGTGATTCCGATCAATGGATTGCCACGGAGGCGCTGGATAGTGCGGATGCAGATTCCTGGCGCCCTCCCGCTCGCGAGGGATCGGATCTGGCCTACCTTCAATACACGTCCGGCTCGACGGCCCTGCCGAAAGGCGCGATGGTGAGCCATGGCAACCTGATGCATCAATGCCGGTATATCACCAGGGCGGGCGGGTACGATGAGGCCGCGGTGACGCTGTCTTGGATGCCGCACTATCATGACTACGGGTTGGTGAAGGGTATCCTTCATCCCATGTCGATCGGCCGGCCGGCCTATCTCATGTCGGCCGTCACATTCCTCAAACGTCCGTTTCGTTGGTTGCAAGCGATCCAACGCTATCGGGTGACCCATAGCGGAGGGCCGAACTTCGCCTACCGTCATTGTATTGCCATGACGACGCCGGAGGACCGAGTGCAGCTGGACTTGTCCGCTTGGCGGGTGGCGAGCTGCGGCGCCGAGCCGATTTTTCACCAGACGATGGAGGATTTCATCACGGCATTCGCGCCGGCCGGATTCACGGCCGAGGCGTTCTACCCGGCCTATGGCATGGCCGAATATACTTTGCTGATCTCGTTAAAACCGGCCGGCGAACGGCCGCATGTTTGGTCGATTGATGCTCGTGCTCTTGAACAGGGGGTGGTGCGGCCGGCAACGGCCGCGAGGACGGTGGCGCGGGCGGTGGTCAGCTGCGGCCGTCCCGTCGGTGACACGGTTGCGGCGATTGTCGATCCGGTGACGAAGCAACGGTGCCGCGAGGATCAGGTGGGGGAGATTTGGCTCGCCGGACAGAGCGTTACCCAGGGATACTGGAACAGACCGCAGGAGACGGAAGACATCTTCCATGCCGTGATCGACGGCACCGGGGAAGGACCATTTCTCAGAACCGGCGATCTGGGATTCGTCCGTGACGGAGAACTGTATGTCACCGGCAGGCTGAAGGACCTCATTATCATCCGGGGGCGAAATCATTACCCGCAGGATATTGAGCAGACCGTGCAGCAATGCCACCCGTCTCTCAGAAAAGACAGCGGCGTCGCGTTCTCGGTCGTGGTCGAACAGGAAGAGGCGCTGGTTGTGGTTCAGGAAATTGAACGGGAGACGAACGGTGCGGATCCGGAGGAAGTAGCCGGCTTCATTCGCCGGGCGGTCGCCGATCAGCATGATCTTGAGGTCATGACCGTCGTCTTGGTGAAGTCGGGATCCATCCCCAAGACCTCCAGCGGAAAAATTCAACGCGGCGCCTGCCGGCAGGCGTTCCTTGCGGGAAATCTTCCATATGTCGGTGTGAGCCGGATCCATCCGCCGCCTGCGCGTTCTGTTTCCGACATGGTATCGATCGCGGACCTCGTGTCGTTACCGGATAAGGAACGGAGAGCATGGCTGGAGTCTTATCTGACCAAAACCATCGCCGCGCTGCTTGGCCGCGAAGAGAGCTTGATCGGCGTCCAACCTCTCAATCGCCTCGGGATTGATTCATTGAAAGCGGTTGAATTGCTGCATCATCTTGAAACTCGCTTCGGCGCCCTGGTCCCGCTTTCTTCAGTATTGGGCGAAGGCAACGTGGCGGAACTGAGCGCCGAGATTCTGGCCGGACTTACGAGCGAGCCGCAGGTCCAGCCGGGACCTGTGACGGCGGATCAGCCCCACTCCGCCTGTCATCCGGTCTCTTACAATCAATGGGCGTTGTGGGTTCATCATGAGTTGGACCAGCTGAGCGCGGCCGCGAATGTGGCGGCGCTGCTGCCCCTTGCGCCGGAATTGGATCAACAAACCTTGCAAGCCGCCCTGATCGAACTGGGACGGCGCCATCCTATTCTGCGGACGACATATGAATCAGGGCCCGACGGACCCTTGCAGCGAGAGCATGACACGCTTCCTCCTGACCGGCACGTGATCGAGGCGTCGGAGTGGACATGGAATGAGATTCGTGCAAAAGCGACGGCGTCGGCCGCGACGCCGTTTGATCTCAAGCTGGGTCCGGTATGGCGCGCCTGTTTGTTCCACGGGCGAGAACGAAGTGTACTGCTGCTCGCCGCGCACCATATCGCAGCCGACGGGAGTTCGATGGCCGTCTTGGTCAAAGAACTACGAGAGCTCTATCGCGCCATGCGATCAGGAGAAGTGGACGCGCCCACATCAAGGTCGGCCCCGTACCGTTCGTTTGCGTCATGGCAACGCGAGATGCTGGCCGGTGAGCAAGGGGTCGCGCTGGCCTCCTATTGGCGGCAACAACTGGTGGATGATTGGCCCGGCTACGAAGAACTGTATGACCGGCCGAGCGGGTCACGTGATGTCAGGCGGTATACCTGGCAAGCCTTCACGATCGACGCCACGATCGGCCGGCGATTGCGGGATGCGGCGCGGGTTCATGGAGTGACCTTGTACGCCCTGCTTGTGTGCGCCCTCCAAATACTGTTGTATCGCTACACCGGGGAAAACGATATCGTCATCGGCTCTCCTGTGTCGGGTAGGCGACGGGCGCAGTTCGCGGAAACCGTGGGAGATTGTGTCAACATTGTCCTCCTGCGGCAACATCTCGGCGGGGAAATGCCCGTTCATGCTCTGTTTCAACAGACCTGGCGGAGAATTGTGGGCGCCTTGGAGCATCAAGACTATCCCTTTGCGCTTGCGATGAAGGACCACAAAGGAAGAAAGGCCGCCGATCAATCATCCGCCGTCAACGTGCTCTTCGCCCTTCAACGGTTCCGGCTGTTGTCGGATGCGGATCGGCAAATGGCGCGTGGCGGCTCTTTCCCGGTTCAACCGGATGGATTCGGCGAAGACTGCTACGTCATTCCGCAGCAGGGAGGACAATTTCCGCTGAGTATTGAAATATCGGAGGCGGCCGCGGATCTGAGCGGATGCTTTGAATACGATCCCGAGCTGTTTGACGGGGACACGATTGCCCGCATGCAGAAGCATTACTGCCGGATCATTGAAGGAATGTTGGACGATCTCAATCGTCCAATCGAAACATTGTCGCTGATGGACGAGGTTGAGCGGCAGCGGCTTGTTGGGGATTTCAATCAACCGTCCGTTGCTCCCACGCCGGTTCCGAGCCTCGTGCGTCGGATCGAATATGTGGCGCAACAGACACCTGATGCCGTCGCGATCGCTCATGGCGGGCAGCATCTCTCATATCGGGACTTGGAGGGCCGGGCGAATCGGCTGGCCCGATATCTCCGGGGACGCGGGGTCGGGCCTGAGGTCGTGGTCGGCATCTGTCTCGACCGATCCATCGATCTGATCGTCAGCATGGTCGCGGTGATGAAAGCCGGAGGCGCCTACCTTCCGCTCGATCCGGAATACCCCACGAAGCGCCTTGAACAGATGTTAATGGACGCGGAAATCAGGGTGCTGCTGACCCATGCCGCTTTACTGACGCGATTACCGTCGGCGCATCCTCATACGATCTGTCTGGATTCCGAATGGCCGGCCATAGCTCGTCTGCCTGATGGCCCGCCATCCGAAGAAAGGCCACCCCATCAGCTTGCTTATGTGCTGTATACCTCCGGTACGACGGGCCGGCCCAAAGGCGTCATGGTGGAGGACGGTTCCCTTGCCAACTATGTTGGGGCCTTTACGCGTCACGTCGGACTGGTTGCCGGCGATCGCGTTCTGCAGTTTGCATCGGTCGGCTTTGATGCCGCAGCCGAAGAAATCTTTCCCTGTCTGGCTGCCGGGGCGACACTGGTGCTGCGTACCGGCTCTATGATGGATTCGATCGCGCAGTTTCTTGAGAATTGCCGGCGCTGGGACATCAGCGTCCTGGACTTGCCGACCGCTCTCTGGCATGAGCTCGTTGCACGGATGGACCAGGACAAATTGGAACTGCCTCCGACGGTCAGAATCGTCATTATCGGCGGAGAACGCGCGCTACCCTCATCTGCCGCGCGATGGGCCGCCATGGTACGGCCCGAGGTGCGGTTGGTGAACACCTATGGGCCGACCGAGTGCACGATTGCCGCAACGATCGGCGATGTGCGGCCTGCGAAAACAACGAACGACGCTTCACGGGAGGTTTCCATCGGACGGCCGATCCCGGGGGCGCAGGTCTTCGTGCTTGACGGCAATTTGCAGCCGGTCCCTATTGGAATTACCGGGGAACTGTACGTCGGTGGGATCGGGCTCGCGCGCGGATACGCCGGCAGACCGGATCTGATGGAAGCGCAGTTCATCAAAGCGCCGCCGGATCTGCCGGTACAGACCAAGCTGTATCGCACCGGCGACTGTGCAAGATGGCAGGCAGACGGTTCGCTCGAATTTCGAGGACGAGCGGATCGTCAGGTGAAAATCCGCGGATATCGGATCGAGCTTGAAGAGATCGAATCCGTCCTCGGTTCCCATCCGGACCTGCTGCAGGCGGCGGTTGAGGTACGGGAGGACATGCCGGGGGATAGGCGGCTGGTGGCCTTCATCGTCCCGCGTCCAGGCAGCAACCTGACCATCGGCAGGCTGACGCAAGATTTAAAACACACGCTGCCTCAATACATGCTGCCGTCGGCCTTCGTGGAAATGACTGCGCTCCCTCGCACGGAACACGGCAAACTGGACCGGCGTGCCCTCCATGCCGAGCGAGACAGCCGGGCGAGCCATTTTGATTTGACGTCTTCCTACGTGGCGCCGCGCAATGCCACTGAAGAAATGCTGGCCCAGATCTGGAGCGAGATTCTCTATGTGCGTGACGTGGGCATCCATGACAATTTCTTTGAGCTCGGCGGGAATTCTCTTCTGGCGACCCAACTGGTTTCCCGGATCAGGCGGTTGTTCCAGCAGGATGTGCCGCTGCGGCTGATCTTTGAGGATCCCACGATCGCCAATCTCTCCCGGCTTATCGGCATGAGGGAGGTGTCCGATTCGAAGATGGATGTGCCTCCCATGGCGCGCCTTGCGCGAACAGGACTCCTCGCCCTGTCATTTGCGCAAGAACGGATGTGGTTCCTCCATCAGCTCGCTCCCGACAGCTCCGCTTACAACATTCCTGCCAGCGTGCGACTCCAGGGCCCGCTCAACAAAGATGCGCTCCGCCGCGGCGTGGCGGACTTGATGCGGCGGCACGAATCATTGCGTACGACGTTCAAGGAAGTCGCCGGCCGGCCGGTCCAGCAAATCCATGCGACGCTGGAACCGATGTGGGAGGAACAGGATCTGCGCACCGAACCGCACGGCGGCCGTGAGCGGGTTGCGGCGGAATGGGCCACCGAAGAAGCCCGGCGACCGTTCGATCTCCTGACCGGGCCGCTGTTGCGGGTGTTGCTGCTGCAATTGGAAGAGGAACAGCATGTCCTGGTCTTGACGACCCACCATATTATTTCTGATCAATGGTCTTATGGCGTCATCGCGCGGGAATTGGTCGCCCAGTACAATGCCTATTGCGAAGGCACGCTGCGGCCGCTTCAAGCGGATCCTGAATTCCAGTACGCCGACTTCGCGCAATGGCAGCGGACATGGCTGAGCGGCTCCGTCCTCGATGAGCAGCTTGCATTCTGGAAGAGTCGCCTGCTCAATCTTCCCACGCTCACGCTTCCTTCCGACCGTCCACGACCGGCCCGCCATTCATTCCGAGGCGACCATGTTTCGATTGAAGTGCCCTGGTCTTTTGTGCGCCGGTTAAAGCAGGTCACGGTCTCCGAGGGCGCGACGTTGTATATGGGGTTCCTGGCGGGATTTTTCGGGCTGCTGCATCGGCTGAGTGGGCAACGCGATCTGGTAATCGGGACGCCGATCGCCAATCGAAATTGGCTGCCAGTCGAGGACATGGTCGGCACCTTCGTCAATACTCTCGTGCTTCGCACGGATATCTCGGGTGAGATGGACTTCCGGCAGATCCTGAGATCGGTGCGGGAAGTCAGTTTGGACGCCTATGCGCATCAAGACCTGCCGTTTGAAAAGCTCGTCGAAGCGTTGCAGCCGGATCGAAGCCAAGGCGTCTTGCCGATTGTTCAGGTGCTGTTCAACTTTACCAATACGCCGTTTGCGCGGACGGACTTTAAGCACGTATCGTGGAGTCCCTATGAAATCAGCCGCGGCGCCGCGCAGTTCGATCTGACGCTATCGATCGATCCGATGGCTTCCCGCAAAGTGTACTTGGAGTTTAATACGGACCTGTTCGATAAGCAGACCGCCGAGCGGTGGGTGCAGCACTATCTCACGCTGTTGGAAGCCATGGTGGATGCGCCGTCCGAGCCGATCAGCCGATTGCCGCTTTTGCGGCCCGCCGAGAGGCGACTCATCACGCGTGGCTGGAATACGACTGCCACGACATTCGAAGACAATCGCACCCTGTCTGAACTGTTCGAGGCGCAAGCCGAGCGATTGCCCACGAAAGCGGCCGTCATCGATGAGTCAGGCGTGCGTTCCTACGAGGCATTGAACAGGCGCGCCAACCAAATCGCCCGTTACCTTCAAGAACGGGGAATCGGGCCGGACATCGTCGTCGCGGTTCACATGGAGCGCTCGCCGGATCTCTTGGCGTGCCTCTTGGGCATCATGAAAGCGGGCGGGGCCTATCTGCCTCTGGTGCCGGGATTGCCGGCCAAGCGAATGGCCGTGATGCTCGAAACGGCCCAGGCCGGTTGTTTGGTGACCACCGGCGCCTTGGCGCCGGCCGTCCCGTCGCAGCAGATTCCGGTGGTGGTGATTGATGCGACAGAAACATCGGAGGCGATCGGGCGGCTGAGCCCCGAGAATCTTCCGCAAACGGCCGGTCCCGGAAATCTGGCGTACCTGCTCTTTACGAGCGGGTCCACGGGCCTCCCGAAGGGCGTCGAGATTGAACACCGCAGCCTGACGAACTTTCTCCTGTCGATGCATCAGCGCCCCGGCCTCGCCGAGCATGATGTGCTGCTGTCTGTGACACCGTTGTCGTTTGATATTGCGGGCCTTGAGCTCTATCTCCCGTTGATCACGGGTGCGAGTCTTCATGTGGCCGGCCGCCGTCGCGCGGTGGACGGCGTCTGGTTGCGGACTCAGCTGGACGAAGGAGAGGCGACCATCATGCAGGCCACTCCCGCCACCTGGCGGATGGTCGTGCAGGCGGGGTGGCGAGGAGCTCGCAAGATCGCGGCCCTGTGCGGCGGCGAAGCGCTGTCCGCTGATCTGGCGCATGAATTACTCGTCCGTGCCGACGCCCTGTGGAATCTTTATGGCCCGACCGAGACGACCATTTGGTCCACGATCGAGCGCGTACAACAGATCGACCGCACCGTTTCACTCGGCCGTCCCATTGCCAACACACAGGTGTATGTGCTGGACGCGTATCGTGAACCTGTGCCGATCGGCATTCCCGGTGAACTCTATATCGGCGGCGCCGGTGTAGCCAGAGGATATCGGGGCAATCCGCAGTTGACCGCCGAGCGATTCATCTCCAGTCCTTTTGAGGAAGGGGCGCGCCTCTACCGGACGGGTGACGCCGTAAAATGGCTGCCGGACGGCCGGCTTGAATTCATCGGGCGCATGGATTTTCAGATTAAGCTTCGTGGGTTCCGGATCGAATTGGGCGAAATTGAAACGGTGTTGGCGCAGTATCCGGCCGTAAGCCAGGCGGTGACTATTGTTCGAGAAATGAATGAAGAGCCACATCTTGTCGCGTACGTTACGCTGAAAGGCCAGGCCTCCTTCGACGCTCTCGACATACGGAGGTTTTTGCGGGATCGCGTGCCGGACTATATGGTTCCGTCGGCCATTGTCCGTATGGAGAGTTTTCCATTGACTCCCAACGGAAAAATAGACCGCCGCGCCCTTCCGGCGCCGGCTGACGGCGTGCATCCGAATCCCAAAGAACCGGTGGCGCCGCGTGATGGAGTGGAGCTTCAGCTCGTGGCTGTGTGGGAACAGGTGCTGGGCATCAGCCAAGTCGGAGTCCGAGATAATTTCTTTGACCTCGGGGGCTACTCCTTGTTGGCCTTACGGATGTTCAGCGCCATCGAGCAGATTTTCGGCACACGGTTGCCTATGGCTATGCTGTTTCAGGCTCCCACCATCGAACAACTAGCCGATGTCCTTCGCAATGGAGGCTGCTCCGTCCGCTGGAGATCGCTGGTGGCGATTCAGGCACATGGAACAAGGCGGCCCTTCTTCGTCGTCCCCGGAGTCGGCGGTAATGTGTTGGTGTTTGCCCGCTTGTCGCGGCTGCTTGGAGAGGACCAACCCTTCTACGGGCTTCAAGCTCAAGGCCTTGACGGCAAGGCGAAGCCTTTTGCACGGATCGAGGACATGGCTCGGCACTATATCGCTGAAATCCGTACGGTTCAGGCGAACGGGCCCTATCAACTCGGCGGCACCTGTACCGGAGGGCTGGTCGCCTATGAAATGGCGCAGCAATTGGCGGGCGAAGGGGAGGAAGTCCAGTTAGCTATCATGGAATCCTGGCACCCCCGCTCATACCGGCATCATTGGCGCCGTCCGCCGCGGCTGGTATGGCCGGCGGTATTCATTGTTCGAAAAGTTGCCGCCTATCTTCGCCTGCTCAAAGGCCACTCCTTACGGGATTGGCCCACGTACGGGTGGAAGAAGTTCCGCGCCTTGTGGCATACGTTATGGGAAGTGGACGATACATCCCGGCCCGAGTCGCTCCCGTACCGGGACTATGTCACCTATGCCACATTCCATGCCGCGGCCCGCTATGACTTCAAACCGTACCGAGGACGGTTGCTCAACGTAGTGGCATCAAGCCGGCCTTTGGCCGATCCGAGCCTGGATACGCGGCTGGCATTCACCGATGCCGCTGCCGAAGGCAGCCGAACCGTCACGGTGCCGGCCGAAGATTCGGGGCGGCTGTTTGTCTCGCCGCATGTTCAAGTCCTGGCGGGACATCTGTCTACCTTCCTGAACGGCGACCGCCGTTCCGATGATCCCGTCCCGGCCGCGCCCGGCGGGGAACCTTCTCGAGCGGCGTAAGAGATTCCAGTGCATACGTTCCGATCATGAAGACGTCCCGTTTTCTCATGTTTCTGCTCGAAGGCGCCAGGCCCATGGTCTTCCTTATGGCCGTCACTGGGCTTGTGGCCGGCCTCTCGAGCGTGGGCCTCCTCGCAATTATTAATCGCATTCTCAGTCAGCCCGCATCGGTGCCGCCCGTCTTGGCGGCCGGGTTTATCGGACTCGTGCTGGTGAAGGTCTTCACCAATTGGCTGTCGCAGATTCTCCTGGTCAAGTTCGCTCAAGAAGCGATCTTGAACATCGGGATTCGTCTGTGCCGCAAGGTGACCCGGGCACCGCTCCGCGTCTTGGAACGGCATGGCACGCCGCAGGTCCTGGCCACGCTTACCGATGATACCGGCGCCTTGGCTTGGTCGCTGCAATCGCTCCCGGCCTTGGCGATCAACGTCGCCACGCTTGCCGGCTGTTCGCTGTATCTCGCCTGGTTGTCATGGCCGGCGTTTATCGGCGTCCTGGCTTTGAGTTTTGTCGGCTTCGCCGGCTATAGGCGCCTCTATCGACGATTTCTGAAATCGAATCAGGCGGTGCGGGAGAGTCGGGCGGCCCTGTATGGTCATTTCCGGGCCTTGACCGAAGGGATGAAGGAGTTGATGCTGCATCGTTCCCGGCGCGATGGATTTGTATCGGGGGAAATCGAGGGAACCGCCCGAATTTTGCGGGATCACAATTTTTTCGCGACTCGACAGTATCTGGCGGCGGAAGCCTGGACCCAAACGTTATTCTATGGCTTGATCGGCGTCATCCTCCTCATCTTTCCGGAAGTTCTGACGCTGTCGGGTGAATCACTGCGCGGCTACGTCTTCGCGATGTTGTACATGGTGAGTCCCATGTGGGCGCTCATCGGCATGTTGCCGAGTTTAAGCCGGGGACAGGTGGCGCTCGCAAAGTTGGATGAGCTGGGTCTTCAATTGGACGAGGGAACGAAGCAGGAAGAATCCGCTCAATCGTTGCGCCCGCCGGCCACAGCTCCCCTGCGGGTTGACCTCGTGGACGCGTCATTCCAATATGACGGCGAGTCCGTTCAAGACAGGCGATTTGCGTTGGGTCCGATTACGGCTTCCGTCGAATCCGGAGAGGTGGTGTTTGTCATCGGCGGGAACGGCAGCGGCAAATCGACATTCGTGAAAATGTTGGTGGGCCTCTATCCGCCGCAATCCGGAGTTGTCAGGCTCAACGGAGAAGTCATTTCAACCGCCACGCAGGACTGGTATCGCCAGCACTTTTCGGTGGTGTTCTCCGATTTCTTTCTCTTTAAAAAACTGCTTGGTATTGATCCCGCTGTTCTGGGACAATCGGCTCAAGACTGCCTGAGGCTGTTACAGATCGATCATAAGGTCCGGATCGAAGGCGACAGTTTTTCTACCGTGGATCTGTCACAGGGGCAAAGGAAACGCTTGGCGCTGGTCGCGGCGCTTCTGGACGACCGACCGTTTTATGTGTTCGACGAATGGGCGGCTGACCAGGATCCGCAGTATAAAGAGATATTTTACGGGCATCTGTTGCCCGCTCTTCGCCAGCGGGGCAAAGGAGTAGTCGTCGTGACGCACGACGATCGGTATTTCCATCTGGGAGATCGGGTGTTGAAGCTGGAAGACGGCCGTATGGCGGAGCAAACCTGGTCTCCCCAGCATGAGAAGGCATTGCCTACTGAACGGCCGGCGCTGGTACGGCCCAAGATTGCCGGTGTTTGATGAGTGATCCTCCCACGCCGTTTTTGTTTCATCACTTCCCGTGAACCTTCCGCACTTTCCCGTCGGCCGCCTATCTCCGCGCTTGGTGGAGGTCTGGGGCGTCTCTCTGCGTCATGTCCGGGACAATTTGGAATCGCTGCAGGCTCTCCTGTCGGGCGAGGAAAGCCGGCGGGCGGCACGGTTTGTCTTTGAGCAGGATCGACAGCGATTCGTCCTGACGCATGGAATTCTTCGCATTCTATTGGGGCAGTATCTGAATCAAGACCCGGCCGGCGTGACGTTTCGGTATGGTGAGTACGGTAAGCCTCTGTTGAATGCGCATGAGAATGGTTCCGAATCCCTGTGTTTCAATGTGTCTCATTCCGGAGACTATTGTCTGTGCGCGTTTGCGATGAGCCGTGAGGTAGGGGTCGATATCGAAGTGATGCGATCGGATGTCGAGTACCTCGATCTGGCCGAACGGTTCTTCGCAGGGCGGGAATACGAGGACCTACGGCAAGCGCCGAAGGAGAATCGACGCGCGTTGTTCTATCGCTATTGGACGTGCAAGGAAGCCTATCTCAAGGCGCGCGGACTGGGACTGTCAAGCGGCCTGAAACGGATCGAACTCAGCTTCGGAGCAGACGGATTGATCAGCCTTAGTGACAAGGAGGATGATATCGGCAGTCGAGATGCCCGGTGGGCCATCAAGGAAGTGCGGTTTGGACAGGAGGTGACCGCCGCAATCGCGGCGCAAGGGACCGCCTGGGAGGTGTCCGTCTCTCACTATGCCCCGCCGCGCGGCGAGGCAGGATACTGAAAAAGTCCTCCAGCTTTGTTCTGCGGCGCTCAGAGGCTCGACGTACAATAATTTGCTACAGGGTGGTATCGAGTTCAGCATTTTTGCGCAATCTTCGAAAAAACTCCTGGAGCAATGATTGGCTCTCCTCTTCGCCCACTCCCCCTCGCACCTCGACACGGTGATTCAATCGCGGTTCAGGCGGGATATCAAACACGGAACCACAAGCTCCTGCTTTGGGATCTCGGGCCCCGTACACGAGCCGTGCGGTCCGCGAGAGAATAATCGCTCCGATACACATGACGCAGGGTTCGAGGGTGACATAGAGAGTCGTCTCCGTCAGCCTCCACGTGCCGAGTCGAGCGGCCGCTTCCCGAATCGCGATCAGTTCCGCATGAGCGGTGGGATCCTGCCATTGCTCACGCCGATTGTAGGCTTCGGACACCACAACATCATCGGCCACCACCAGGGCCCCCACCGGCACTTCTCCCTCGGCTGCCGCTCGCTTGGCAAGAGCCAGCGCCGCCTGCATGAATTCCATATCCTGTGGCATAAGACTCGGTTCGGCGTCAGCGGGCAAGTAGGGCAAGACCTCCACTGGGTCCAGGGTGGCGAATCGACGGTTCGTGATGCTCGGTAGCGGCGTCAACGGCCATATCGGCCTTCATGAGGCCCGACTGAGAAGATAGACGACGCCCGTGGGTTGAGGCCGGCCTCCGGCCGGCTCGATGCTGATCGCAATCTGCTTGAGCTTTGACACGTTCCGCATTCCTTTGACGAGTAATCGCCCCTTCCGACCGGTGTCAAGGGTGAAGACACCCAGGCTGACCGGGTTCTCGTCGATCGCCCAGAGTTGATAGACGGCGCCGGCCGGCAAATCGGGGAGATCAAATGCGTAGAGCCAGGCTCTCTTCCCGGTCGGATCCAAGAGGAAGAACGCGCCGGCCTGCTTGGCTTGCTCCGTCCCGGACAAGGCGATGACCTTGGAGGAGGGGCTTTTCATCAGACCGGCAAACTCATCTTGCTGGCGGACGGCACGTTGCCCCAGTTGACTGCGAAGGTCGTCCAGTTCAGCGTCGCGCTGGATCACTTGGTCCCTCAATTCGGTGAGATCGGTTCGCCGGACGTCCAGTTCATCGCGCAATTGCTTGATGGCGCTCTCGCGTTCGCTGATGTCCCGTTGAAGAGCCGTCGTTTTCGAAGTCTCTTGTTCAAGCACGCCTCGGAGTTCGTTGGTTTGTTCGGTCTCACGGGTCGAGCGGTCGTGTGCCGTCCATGCCAAATAGCCGGCGCCGGCGAAGAGCGTCAGGCTCAGGAGTCCGAAGGCAACCTGAAAGGGCCATGAGCGAGCGGGGGTAATGGGAGGGAACAGATGGTTCATCCATTCTCCCGGCTCGAGGCTCGGCTTGGTGCTTTGTTTGGTCTCTTCAATCGGAGCAGGGGAAGGATTGCAGGCGGCGAGAATCTTCGCTTTGAGGTCGGTGGGAGGCGACATCGGAGGGAGGGTCAACGGCAGGAGCGCCGCGACTCCCTGGTAATCCTTCAACGAGGCGTGGCATGTCGCGCAACCGGACAAGAGATGGGCTTCCAGAGCCTGGCGCTCCGCACGCTCCAGTGCGCCGACGGCATAGAGCGGTACCGCCTCCTCCAGTTCTTCGTGCGTTACCATAGATGATGCTGATCCGGCGTCGCAGGGAGCACGGCGCGCAATTTGACCATTGCCAGCTTGATTCGTGTCTTCACCGTTCCGAGAGGCTGATTCTGTTTTGCGGCGATTTCCGCATGTGAGAGTCCTTGATAGTACGCCATCTCAACCGCCTCCTGCTGGGCGACAGGTAACTCGGCGATCGCTTGGCTCAGCAGCCGTTTGAATTCGCCCTCCATTGCCGAACCGGCCGAAATCGGGTCTCGGAGGGAAAGGCTTGACGCACCATTGAGACCATCGGCGGCGGAAGCAGGTCCCCGCGATACTCCCGAGCGAAGCCGCTCGATGGCTCTGCTCCGCGTCAACGTGACCAGCCATGAAACCGGCGTGCCGCGCCCGACATCATAGCGCGCGACCTTCTTCCACACTTCGAGATACACCTCTTGAAGCAGCCATGCCGCATCATCGGGATTGCCGAGAATACGAGAGGCCAGCGTGAAGAGCAGCACGTTGGATTGATCGTAGAGTTGGCTGAATGCTTCGAGGTCTCCTTTCGCGGTGCGTGAAAGGAGTTTTGGATCGATGATTGCGGCGGCCTGTCGTGAAGCAGCTTCCATCAGGCGTGTCGTGCGGATTCTGTCACTACCTTACGTCTCGATGCAGGCCCAACTATATCACTCAACGGGATCTTTCGCCAAAGAGATGTGAGTTTGAGAGCAAGGCGCCACATGGAGGATGCCGAAACAATGAGGACGAGGCCCTGGGATCTACTTAAGGTAGCGCAAGAGATGCGAAGCGGCGTCCGCGCCGCCGGTCGGTGCAGGCGAGGGGAGGAGCGAAGGCGGCAATGCTCGGGCGGCCATCAGGGATTCCAGCCATGCGCCGGCGACAAACGCATCCTTATTCAATTCGACCGCCCGGCCGTAGCGGTGCACATAGTCCACGAGGGACTGTTCATCGACGAAATGGTAGCGGCGCACGTAGACCACGGGCTTTCGTAGGGCGACGGCTTCCACGATCGTTCCGTATCCCGGCTTCGTCATAATGATATCGACTGAGGCCAGGAGGGTATGAAACGGCCAGGCGAGATCCTTTGTGGCAATCACCCGTGTGAGGTTCGGCGGCACATCGGCATCAATGATAAAGCGGAACGGCGCCATGGATTCCAGCGCGGCGAACGGAAACGCTTTCTGCGCAATGCCGCCGAATCCGACCAGGACGAGGCAGTCTTCGTCCGGCGCCCCCAGCATCGCGCGAAGCTCTCGAGTTCGCGGGCGATGAGGCTCGCAGATGGGTCCCACATCCACCACTCGTCGAAATGCCGTAACCGGAATGCCGGGCGTCGGACGAATGAGGCAGTCGGCTCCGCCGTAGGCGCGGCGAATGTGTTGCACGATATTCTGCTCTGAGGCGACCCCCGGCCGCTCGTAGAGTGCAAGCACGGCGTCCCACGATAGAGAACAGAGCGCGATGGTCGGGATGCCGGCCGATGCCCCGGCCGCCACCGCCATATGAGAAATATCCGACAGGACCAGGGCCGAAGAAGACTGTTTGATGAGGGCCGCTTCCGCTTGAATTCTGCTGTCCCAGTCCATATGGAACCGCCGGTGGGCCTCCCATGTGGCCGGTACATCGATGCGCAGGGGTCCGTCCTGCACACAACCGATATCTTGCGGCGTTGAATTGAGCCGCCAAGGAATTGTGAGACGTGGTTCAAAGAACGAGGCGGGGACCGATGTATTGAGTGTGGCGGTGATGTCCGAGACACACCGGCCGAGGTGGTTGAGGACGGGAACTACTTGGGCGGCATGGCCGAATCCATGGCCGGAGATGGAGCACCAGATCAACGGCAAGACGCGTCAGCCTTTAACTGTTGGAAAAGTCCGACTCCGAAGGAGCAATGTTATATTGGAGTTCGAGGTCGAATTCCTCGATCAGTTCATTGGCGGCCTCACGGCCCAGATCGGACCGGACTTCGTTGATAACCAGGTCGATGGCCGCGGCGGCATGCTGGCCGTATTGTGTCATCGCCGATTCAATGCGCTGTTTCGCGTCCTCAAGATTCATAGCCGGCCTCCCTGTCGCATTCTATCCCAGCGTGCTCATCAAGTGTTGCATTTCCGGAACCAGGTCCATGCCTCCGTTCGACCGGCCGGAAAGCGCCGCGTCGATGCCGGCTTTCAAAACAGATCGCGCCTTCTCTTTCTTTCCTAAAGAAACCAACGCGCGTCCCAGGGCGAGATGAGATGCCACGTGCGTCGGATCGAGTTCCGTCGCCACAGTGAGATGCTCGGCGGCCTCTTCAAGACTTCCTCCTTCCTGGAGGATTTTGTTTCCAAGGCCATAGCGTCCCAGAAATCCCTTGGGATTCTTCTCGACCATTTGTCGAAAGGCGTTGATATCCATCGATCTCCTCTTCCAATGATGCGTGTGGGATTGATCGCGGCGGATTCTACCACCAGCGCCGCTCATTCAGCTACCCGTGGTCCGGAGCCTCTTTAGACGTTCGCGGTCGGCGGCTGAAGGGGCTGTTCCGGTGCCCAATGCCAGGTGGTGCACCCGTTCAATGCATCTGATTGCCGAAAGGCGGTCATTCCGCCCTTCGTACAGATCCGCCAACTCGCGCAGGACGGCCGCTTCGCCGACCGGGTTGCCGAGTTTGATGAAATGTTCCGACGCGTTGCTGAAGCAACGTTCGGCCTCCGTGCCATGGCCGCTGTCGAGAAACGTTCGTCCGAGTTGGCTGTAGGTCGCCGCGAGCCCGTCCTCGCTGCCGACTTTTCGATGGGAGTCCAAGGCTTGCCCAAACAGGTGAACCGCTTCATCCCAATGGCGTTGCCGGGCCTCGTCCATTGCGAGATTATGATACAGGATGCCGAGCGCCCGATGGTCGTTCAGGGGTTGAAGCAGGTCCAATGCTTCAAGGTAATAGGCACGGGCCGTCTCATTCCGGTCGGCGGCGACATACAAGTTGCCGAGATTGACCAAGGTATGTGCGATGGCATGGTCATCCTGTTCGGTTCGTTGAATGGAGAGCACTTCCTTATAACAGGCATCCGCCTGCTCGAATTCACCCGACAAGGCCCATGCGTTTCCCAGATTGCCGAGGCTGTTCGACAGGTCCTTGAGGTTGCCGGCGGCCCGATCATCCGCGACGGCCGCTTCCCATGCGGCTCGCGCCTGACGAAGATCCCCGCGATGGAGAAAGATGCGGGCCCGGTGTTTATCATGGTCGGACATCGTCGTAACTCACAATCGGCTGGCCTGTTACGCGGCTTATGGTAGGCTGTCGAACATGAGGCGGTGGCCGTATGGATTTTGATTACACACCATTTCTCATATACTGGAGCATCGGCGCCGCGTTTTTTCTCGCTGAATGGCGATATCCTGCGAGGCCGGTTCAGTACCGGCTCGTCTTCATCAAAGATTTGCTCGCCCTGGGCACCTACAACCTTTTTTTTCTGGCCACCGTCTTCGTCACCGATCGCATCGCAATCCCGAACTATGTGCCATGGCGGTTTCAATCATTGCCGTTCGCGGTCAAGGTGGTGTTCTTTGTTTTGGTGATCGACTGCAGCGCCTATTGGCTGCATCGTTTATGGCATACAGCCTGGCTCTGGCGGATTCATCAGTGGCATCATTCGCCGACCTACATGTATTGGCTTGCCGGGATCCGGGCCAGTTTGCCGCAGGTGATCATGGCCGCGATCCCGTTCGTGATCTGGTTGCCTCTCCTGAAGCCGGTCCCCCCGCTGTTCTTTATCTTGTATTCGGTCTATTTGATCGTCACCAATAATTGGATGCACATGAATGTCACATGGCGGTCTCGCCGGCTCGAATGGATATTCGTCACCCCGCGTTATCATCATGTTCATCACGGCGACGATCCGCGGTTCTATATGCGAAACTTCGGCGTCGTCTTCACCTTCTGGGATCGTCTGTTCGGCACCTATGCCGATCCTGAAGTCGCAGGCCCGGAGATTCGGTTCGGCATTCAGGAATCGGCCGGCCCGATTCGTCTGGCGATCGGGCTTTGACAGCGGAAGAGATTGGATCAGTCTCCTCCTTTCACGGTATCGCGACGAAACTCCTGTTGCGTGTCATCCTCCTCGTCCAATCCCAATCCATCACGGAATGATCCGTAAAGCTCGGTGATCCGCTCGAGCTCTTGAACAGGTTTTCCGTCCCTTGAGGCTAGGAAGGTTTCGCAAAGTTTCACGCCGGTCCGGAAATGGCGCGAGATCGTTTCTTCCGTAACCTGTTGCCAGGTGATGTAGATGCAGAAAGCCTGGAAGGCGGAGGCCTGTGGGTAACGCGCCCCGAGCGCGAGCAATCGCTCATAGGCATCTCTCGCCGTCGCGCCGGCATTGGATGAAAAAGTATCTTCCAGCTCAACCGCTTCGTCCCAGTCGGCGCCGAGTTCATTCCCCGCTCCGGCCAAACTGAACGCCTCCTGTGCGGCAAGTGCTGGATCGAAATGCATATCGGCCATGAGATTTCCTCTACGCGGTGAAAGTGTCCCGGTGTCAGATCAGTAGGCCGGGCCATGTGTTCAACCATACGCGGGCACAGGAAAGCGGGTCAATAGAGCCGCATTTACTTTTCTTCTTTACCCTCGCTAGACTGCGGGAATGAGCACTCACCAGCCGTTTTCCCCCATGCCGACTGAAGCAGCCTCGTCCGATCCGGTCGATCGTGTCCTGCGCTATCATGTCCGAACCAAACATCATTTCAACCGCTATGCGCGCTCGCTGGGGTTTCTGGACTGGGCCAATCAGCCCGACCCTTTTCGGAGATTTGAAGGAGCGCCGCTGACCCCGCTGCCCTTACTCAATCCGGAGGATGAGCCACGGTCCCCCTCGTATGATGCGATCTATCGCAGAGGAGCGGTATCAGGCCGGCCGGTAACCATTGCGGCCTTGTCGCGCTTTCTTGAGTTGGCATTGGCGTTGTCGGCTTGGAAGCGGGCCGGGGATACGGAATGGGCGTTGCGCAACAATCCGTCGTCGGGGAACCTGCATCCGACCGAAGGCTATCTCATCCTTCCGACGTTGGACCGGTTCGAGTTGCCCGCCGGGCTCTATCACTATGCGCCCAAGGAACATGGACTGGAACGCCGGGCGGAGTTTTCAGTGGAGCAGGCGGCCGGTCTGTTCCATTCGTTTCCTTCTTCGTCCTTTCTGTTCGGTTTGACGTCGGTTCATTGGCGCGAATCATGGAAGTATGGAGAACGGGCTTTCCGGTACTGCAACCATGATGTCGGCCATGCGATCGGAAGCGCGAGGATCGCCGCCGCCACACTGGGGTGGAATCTGATCCTGCTGGACGGGACGGATCAACGGACGGTCGCGGCACTATTGGGTGTCGATCGTCGAGAGGACTTTGCGAACGCGGAACCGGAACATCCCGATTGCGTGGCATTGGTCTGGCCCGACGAAGGCGTGAGGAAGAGGATGGACGCCGCGAGCCGTGATGTGACAACGCGTTCCATTCCATTATGGATTGATCCTGTCTTGGTGAAGGATGTTTCAGAGGCGGCATGGTATGGTCGTGCGAACCGTCTGAGCCGGGAAAGCTCTGTGCCCTGGGAGATTATCGACGATGCCGCGTCGGCGAGCTGGAAGAATACGATCGAACATCATTCGGTCGTAGGGTCTCGTGACGAACAGGCCGGGCGGTTATCCGAGAGCGACACATCGCGTTTCGCGAACGGCACGGATCTATCTGCCGGCGTCATCATCCGCCAGCGGCGAAGCGCCGTGGCGTTTGACGGGAAGACATCCATTACGGCGGCTACGTTCTTTCGGATAATGCTCCGCGTCATGCCCTCGGCCGAGTATTCCTATCTTGAGCGTCCAATGCCTTGGGATGCGCTTCCCTGGGATCCGGCGATTCATCTCCTATTATTCGTGCATCGAGTCGAGGGCCTGATGCCGGGTCTCTATGTGCTGGCTCGTGATCCGCGGAAGGTTACACTCTTGCAACAAGCGATGAACCCGGAATTGGAATGGACCCTCACGCCTGATTGTCCACCCGATTTGCCGCTGTACTGGTTACTCCAGGGAGACGCCAGGAAACTCGCGGCCCAGGTGAGCTGCCATCAGGACATTGCCGGTGACAGTGCGTTTTCACTGGGTATGCTGGCCGAATGCGAAGGACTCTTGCGCGGGAGAGGCGCATGGTGGTATCCACGCCTATTCTGGGAAGCCGGATTGGTCGGGCAAGTTCTCTATCTCGAAGCCGAGGCGGCCGGTGTGCGAGGAACCGGAATCGGATGTTTCTTCGATGATCCGGTCCACGAGATCGTCAATATCAAGGGGCTGACTTTGCAGTCCTTGTACCATTTCACGATCGGCGGAGCGGTGGACGATATCAGGCTGCAAACCTTGTCACCCTATCACCATATCACGGCCCGTTCGTGAGACACGGCGAGGCACATTCCTAACTTAGACGTATCAGTCTTAACTCGGGCCTTATCCTTATTATTCCAAAATAGACTATGTTCAAAATTAAGAAAAAGACAGCCGCGGCGAAGCCCCCGGCTCTGTACAACATTATCGAAGATTACTCGGAATTTGACGCGCCCGGGAACGTGACCGTCTGCGCCATGACGCTTCAGGAGAATGGGCCGGCTCACGCCAGGATTCTTTCTGAAAGCTATGACATTCCATTGGATGTAATGACCGGGTTGCTGAACGACGGCGGTGTCTACGTCTATCCGCAAGTCGGTGGAATCGTCACGCGAGGACTCTTTGCCTGCCGGATCGATGCGGCCGGCGGCGCGCCGAAGCAAACGTGGGTGTTGGATCTCATGCAATTCGCCGAAGCCGAACAATTGGCGCGCGCGCAGTCCCGTTCGTTGGAAGACGCCGTCTTTGACGTATTCAAGCGGACGCTCCCGGAAGAATTGCAGCGCAAGCTCGAGCAGAAGAATCTCGGCCTCGACTATCGCACGCTGGATCGCGCGGTGGCAAAAGGCGGCGACATTAAATATATCGATTTTCGAAAGGATTGGTCTCCACACTTCAAGCGGCTGTGCATCATGCCGGATGGGCGCCTGGTAGAAACGGGCGGGTTGCCTGAGTTTGCCGCCTTGCATGGCATTCCGATCGCCAAGGCCAAAACCCTCATTGAAGAAGGCGGGACGTTGGAGATTGAAGGGGACGTGCTGGCCTGCCAGATCGTCAACGGACAGCCGGCGGTGGCCAGATTCAACAGCAAGCAATATGCGAAAGCCAAGGAATTGGTCTCGACCAAAGGGCTGCACCTCATGGATGCGCTCAGTGAAGTCGGCTATAGCGATGTCGCGATGATGCGCGGGCTCCGGAGAAAGGAACTTGGCGGCCGAATCTAGGCTGGTCTTTGGAATCTAGGCTGGTCTTTGGAATCTAGGCTGGTCTTTGATGGAGAACCAGTGGCATCCCATTACAGTGTAAACGGGCCAGGCCTGCGGCTGGTCGTGCTCCTTCTGGCCATGGGGATGATGGTGAGCGGCTGTAGTGCGTCAAAGCCCATTCTTTATCCGAATCACCATTATCAGCAAGCCGGTCCCGAGGTGGTGGAGTCGGATATCCAAGCATGCCGGGCGTTGGCGGAATCGGCCGGCGCGTCGCCAACCCAAGGGAAAACCGCTCAAGTTGGAACGAGTACCGTGGCCGGTGGAGCGATCGGGGCGGCGGCCGGCGCGGTCGGAGGAGCGGTGGTTGGAAACCCAGCACGCGGGGCGAAGGTCGGCGCAGCCAGTGGCGGTACCGCCGGATTCTTGCGAGGGCTCTTCAGGAAGTCACGACCCAGCGGCGCCTATACCCGTGTGGTCGAGCGATGCCTGCGGGAGCGGGGCTACGAACCTATGGGCTGGGAATAGTGGCAATATGGCGTGCTTCCACCGACAGAGGCTTTTCAAAGAATCGCCGGCCGAGTCGGAGGCCCACATAGGCTCCTGCGACATTGTCGATCACGTCAAGGAGCGAAGTGCTTCGATTGTGGCAGTACACTTGATACAGCTCAATGCCGCAGGATAACGCGAAGGCGAGGAGGATCAGGAGGAGAGGTGAGACGCCTTTTGGTTGAGCGCGACCGGCGTAAAAAAAGCCGAACGGCACGAACAACAGAATATTGGCGATGGCGTCAAGGGTCAGATCCAGGAGCGTAAGAGGGGACATCAACTGTTCAACGGTGGGCACCCATCTGATGTATTCCCAATGGGAGTGTCCGACGAAATTGCCGAGCGGAAGCAGCCCGGCCATGAGGATGACCAGAGTCCACGATACCCACATGACAGACCATTTGGATGACATCAGCGTCTCGATGAGAATGCAGCCCCGGTCCCTGCTCTCCGTGAACAAACGGTAATTGTCGCAGAACCTGTCCAACCCTTTCCAGGACTATCTGTCGCGCATCAATAATTTATCTCGGGCAAGCATCGCCTGTCCGACCGTACAATGACGCGGCCGGGTCAGCATGAAGGACATGCCGGTTGGAGAGCGGATATCGGCATCGAATTGATACGAGGGAAGGACTCAACGGGAACCGGTGGTCGCCAGCTCTTCGTGCACCGCTTGAAGCATGTGCTGGAGGTCGAACGGCTTCTCGAACGTTCGGCAGGCGCCGAATAACTGCGCGACATCCAAAAAATTGCGATCCCCTTGGGCGCCGGTCATTGCGATAATTTTCGTATCGACATATTCGCGACTGAGTTGCAGCGTGGCTTCGAGGCCGTCGACCTCCGGCATCAACAGATCCATGATGACCAGATCGGGCCGATGTGTTTGATATTGCGTCATGGCTTCTCGACCGTCATGCGCTTCCACGACGCGATGGCCCGCCTGTTCAAGGACACCTCGAAGAAGAGTGCGGATTGAAGTTTCGTCGTCGATAACCAGAATAGTAGCCATAGAATATCCCTTCGTCACGACCATGACCACGGTGTTGAACGGACCCTGTAATGGTCTCGATCCATACACGCAAGAGAAGCTTACCTGTCGGGATACGGTCTGTCTAGCAAAGATGCAAATGCGACGATTGGATAGATCGCTCGCGCTGATCCTTTATTCAGCACCTCGGTTCGGCTATAGGGATCTATCGCCGTATGGAGGCGGCCGGGATCATTGCATGTGGCGCACTCAGGATTGCAGTCTTCCGCGCCGTTCAAATAAAGTCGCCAAGAACGAAAGCACCGGGATTATAATGGGCTACTCGTCAATCGCTACGGTCTGACTCGATGCTGTTTGATTCACCACTTGATGCGAGGATTCCTATGCGGCACTCGTGTGCGTTGATCCTCCTGTTGATCATGACGGTATGGTCCGGGAATGTTCGTGCGTCGGCGGACTGGCCGAATGAGCCGCCCGGTTCCACAGTTCTGCTGGATTGTCCATTCGACACGCTCGACTGCGGCGGCCAGTTGTTGAACGTGTATAAATCAGGGGACATCGTCGATGATGAGAGCGCGCCCGGTTCGCCGACGAAGGTGGGTCGTGCCAGCCTCATTTATCCAAACACGCACGGCGGGATTGTGCTGGTCTATATGAAGCGAGCGCCGCTGCAGGAGATGTATGCCGGGTTTTGGTTCAAGGTCAATAAGGAGTGGCAACAGAACAGCGTCGGAACCAACAAGATATTTTTTCTCCGCGCCGACAACGATCTGCAAGGCGGCAGCCGAACGAACGGCAACTGGGCGGTGCACGGCTACGGGAATCCCATGCAACTCATATGGAGTCACAATACGGGTTCCGTGGACAATAGCCACGCCTGTAGTTCCGATATGGGTTTGGTCTGCTATCCCAATGTCGGAAGCGGAAATATCTATTTTGGGCGCTGGCACCGCATCGAAGCCTATGTGCGCGCGAGCAATTGTCCGACCTGTCGAAACGGGATCGTACGTTGGTGGGTGGATGGACAATTGGCCGGCAACTATACCAATCTCAATTATGGCACAAAGGTCGTGAATGAATGGGTGTGGGCTCAGACCTGGGACGGACACAGCAATGCATTAGGACGGACCGTGGACGTTCATCAGTATATCGATCAGCTCCACATCAGTGCGCCTAATTGCCCGTTGCCCTGCGACGCCACCTCCCGCCCTGCTCCTGCTCCTCCTCCTAAGGATGGTCGGCCTTCAACACCCGGCAATGTGCACGTGACCGTAGTTCGGTAGGCATATCCCGTGGGAGGTTCATGAGTCTTGTTCTGCTGAAGCAGACAAGCGGCCCGCAATCCGTTATTTGGCTACGAGCCGGACGATCAGCTTTGCGTTCCTCTGAAATGTGGCCCAGTCGTTCGCCACGTACGCCTCGTCACACGCATTCAGCATTTTCATGACCTGACCGAAGCGCGGGTCTTCTCCTGAAATGCCGTAGGTCACCCTTGCCACTTGCCGCCACGCAGTGGACCAATCCGGCTTGAGAAGGACCAACGACTTCTTTGGCAAACGACGACCGATTGGTTGGCTGGTCGGCTCACGCTTGCGCCTTGCATGCATGTGTTTCACCCTTCCGATCTCGTCACGATGTAGCCCTCGTCACTCCGGTGAGATACCGGTGATGCCTATGTGATTCCAGTCGAAGCTTATCATCGAGACTATGCGCGTCAAGCCGGATACTCGGCATCGGCGTATGGCTCGATTGTTCCTTGTGTGCAGCCATTTGTCGATGCGCGCCGGCAGCTATTCCGGCGACCGCCAGGGGAATCTATCCCGTAACAATAAGTAATAAGAATCGGTCCTGCTGAGGCTAGCGTGAGACCGACTCCGTGTGTGCAGGCTCGTCGTCGTAGGGAAGCGGCATTGCAGTAGAAACGCTCATGAATAATGCGGGCCTAGGAAATCGCCGTAATACCATCTGCCCAAAAAGATACATCTATGGAGTTTTGGATACGCGATTCGAGCCAAACCGTATAGGCCGTTGATCATTGGTTTATCCCCGGCACCCGCTCTTTTCAAATACATAGATGATTATGCCCATGACGGCACGGTGTTTGCTTCAACACGGTTATATGTATCCATCGGGTAAACAACCTTATCGCCGATTACTTCTCGACTCACCACAACAGTCATGGCAACGATCGGGCAGGCAGCCGAATGTATCTTGCGTCATGGCGGATCAGTGGAGGATCAGCATGCGGGCGGGCAGTTTCACTCACATACTTCTCGTGTTCCGTGGCGGGAATGAATATGTCTTCGTAGATAATGAGGCGAAGACCACCGTCTGCGTCACGTTGTCCACGGCGGCCATCCATATGTTTCAAAGAGAGGGCCTGACTGCGGATGAGTTGGCGAGGCACGTCAGCGAATGGGTCTTGGTCGGCCGGCAAAGGAACGGGAGTGTTGATTTGACGACCAGCGAGGATCTGTCGCGTTTCTGCCAGTATTATTTTGCGAATCAAGTGCTTGCGAAACAAGCTTGCTAATCCCCCCTTATCCTCGCGCCAATTACTCACCGCGGAAGCCTAAGTTTCGGCGCTGAAACTCCGACGGCCGCTCCTTTTATTGATGCTCAGCGGCAAAGACGGAATCACGGATCTACATCTGGGTTGTAATAGCTAGGGAACATGGGCTCTATTACAAGGAGTTTCCCTGGCTTGTTAAAGAGAGGAGCTGGATGTAGAACTCTTATCAGAGTGAATCAGAGACAGCTTAAAGAGGTGCATCATGCCACAGAATCAACCAACGAGTCGCACGAGATTTGTTCGGGGGGACTCCGGTGCCCCACACGTCATGTGCGAACACCAATTTGAAGTGGCGCGAGTGGATGGGCAATGTATTCCAGACTTGTGGATCTGCCGGCAGTGTGGTCAGCGAGTCGTTCGGAAGCGCGACAAGCCCGAATTCATCGGCGGTCGTGCAATTGTCTAAGCGCAGTTACGATAGGAACAGGCATCACGATTCGTGCATTCCCGGCTGCTATCATAGCAGAGCACCTGCTCGTACACCAATCGCACTTCGCCGGTACACTGCCATTGATGATAGGTCTACGAATTGGAAAAGTGCGGTGCGGGCGCTCTGTACACAGTTCTCTTCTTCATGGGCCGATTCCTTCTTGCCGTCAATTCGGACGAGAGACACTTTCTACGTCCATACGTTATATCGTGACCCGGGGCACCGGAAGGTCATGCAGTATTCGGTCATTGTCGTCCTCTCATGTATGGCATTCCTGCTGGTCCAGACCGACGCGGCTGCCCATAGCCTTGAGGAAATAGATCGATTATTTGAGGGTGAGGCCATTCCAGCTGAAGTTGTGGAGGTGACCAAGGAGTTAGATATGACGGCGGGAGTGCGAACGGTTCGAGAACAGGCCCATGCCAAGCAGCATCAGATTCTGAATCAATACCTTCAGGCTCGCATGGAACGGCGGTGCGCGGAGGCTCGTACGAATATCTCCCGCCTGGACTTCGAGATCGTTGCATTACAGGAGCAGGGACAGCATGAGGAAGAACAGGTCAGACGAGAGAAACGCGAGGACATCACGGCATTTCTTAAGAAATCTTGTTCATCAACATCAGCAGAGTAATCGTGAAGCCGGCGGAACCACCCCTCCTCGTGGGGCAGGCCACGCTCTTCGACAGCGAGTCGGCTGATGGAGCTTGCTGCGAATCGCACCAGGGCATGTCAGCCGGTCTTCCTATTGCCAACGAATGACCCATCCGGGCCCGCCACCTTGCTCCATGCGGGCCTGATCGATCTGCCCGTCTTGTCACAATGCGCAAGTCTCATTTGCTCTGCACCGCCGTCCCATGCACTTGCGTACAGGCTCGGCTGAAGAGAATCCACCATTGGAAATAGTAATCGACGGTGACTTCGACCATGGCATCACCGAGCGGCTTGGCTTTCATGGCATTTGCTATGGCTTCATGCAATTCATTCCCATTCGTGACGGGGATGAGACCGAGGGCATAGTAAGCGCAGTCTTCGCCGCTGACTTTTCCAATCGGGGTGTAACCTCCAGGTGCCAGCGGTTTGGTTGAGGGTTGGAGTGCAACGGGCGCATAGGCGCAGCCGGAAAGAAAAAGAAGTCCCGCCAAAAAGATAGGTGTAAGTCGCATAACAAGTTGATCTCCTTACCTGTGTGTAGGAAAGAATCCAGCATATCGCGCCTTATTCTAGGCAGGCAAGACTCTTCTACCGCGGTCCGTCTTCTTCTCGCGGAAATGTCTCTCGGAAGGGGGTAATCGGGTACGGGACTATGCGATTCCTGAAAGTCGCTTCATGCTGCAATATATTCGATCGAAGCGAGTAAGAACCGGCCAGCTTGAAGAGTCGGTTCGAGTGCTTACCCACCTCTCGGACACCGGGTTGGAAGGCCATCTACGTAAGCTCCGTTAGCGGAGCTGACTTCAGCAAATCCTCTTCAGATGAACCATTGTGCCCAGCTTCTCATCTACACTGAGCCTACATCGATGGAATGAAGTGGCGGGCAGGATAGTAAGTCGTTGATTCTCTGGCGCGCCCGACAGGACTTGAACCTGTAACCCCCAGATCCGTAGTCTGGTGCTCTATCCATTGAGCTACGGGCGCGAGGCGCTTGCTGCTCCCATAGGCAAAGCAGCAAGGCAGCGCTCGTTATACAGGTCTTGGAGGAAAGCGGTCAAGTCGTGACGTCCCACGATTAGAAGAGACTTCTGCTCAACTCGGCAGAGCGCCCGCTTTCATTGCCGGACCTGTCATAGGCCGTCAGAACAAAGAAATATGTCACACCCTTCGGCAAGCTGATGACATAGGATGTCACCTTCCCTACATCCACCGTGCGGCTATAGATGCCGGACGATGTCCCGACATAGAGTTTATAGCCGGCGAGATCGGCTTCGGTGTTCGGCGACCATGTCACCGTCGCCGTCCCGTTCGCTGGCGACGGCGGTGGAGGCGGCGGAGGCGGAGGTGTGATGCCGCCGACGGGCGGCGGCGGGGACGGCGGTGTCGTCGTGCCTGTTTGCTGGACGTTTACTGTAATTGGGACCTGGATGAGACGGGAGACACCCGGCCCCGATTCGGTGATATAGATCAATCCGGAATTTGTCCCCAGCGGCATGGCAGAACTATTGATCGTGACCTGCACTCTGTCCAACTCCGTCGTAATGCTGTTACTGCTGCCGTAGGTCGGTGAAAGTGATGCCCACGTGACGCTGGTCTTCGGTTCCCAGAAATGCTGTGTCGTGCCGCTCTTCTGGAGATTGAGCGTGAGCGTAGTAGTTTGTCCCTTGACGACATTCGCCGAGAACGAGGCGGGCCAGGCCGTAATAGTCGAGTTCAGCGAACTCGGAGGCGGTGAGGCCGGAGGCGGTGAGGCGGGCGGCGGCGAGGCAGGCGGTGGGGACGACGGGGGCGGTGATGCGGGGGGAGGGGACGCCGGCGGAGGCGGCGTGGTCGTGCCCGTTTGTGCCACCGTGATGGTTATGGGGACCTGGATCAGGCGCGAGATGCCGGGACCGGATTCCCACACATAGATCAACCCGGAATTCATACCTATCGCCAAGCTGCTGCTGTTGACCGTGATCCGCAAACTATCGAGTTCGGTCGTGATGGTGTTGCTGCTGCCATAAGTCGGCGACAGCGCCGCCCATCCGACGCTGGCCTTCGGTTCCCAGAAATGCTGCGCAGTGCCGTTCTTCTGGAGATTGAGCGTGAGCGTGGTGGTCTGTCCTTTAACCACAGTCGCCGAGAGCGAGGTGGGCCAGGCCGTAATAGTCGAGTTCAACGAACTTGGCGGGGGTGAAGCAGGGGATGGCGACGCCGGGGGTGGTGAGGCCGGCGGCGGTGACGCGGGAGGGGGTGATGCCGGCGGCGGTGACGCGGGAGGAGGCGGCGTAGTGGTGCCGGACTGCGTGACGGTCACCGTTACCGGGATTGACGCCATATACGAAATGCCCGGGCCTGACTGCGTGATGTAAACGAGGCCGAAGTTCGAACCGATCGTCATGGTCGCGCTGTTGATGGTCACCCGCACCTGGTCGACTTCCGTCGTAATGGTATTGCTGCTGCCGTAGGTGGGAGACAGCGAAATCCACGTGACGCTGCTCTTGGGCTCCCAAAAGTTCTGGGCGGCACCGGTCTTTTGGAGGTTGAGCGTCAGAGTCGTTGTCTGCCCTTTGACCACGGTTGCAGAAAGGGCGGCGGGCGACACCTGGATATTCTGCGCAAGCGCCGATGTGGCGAAAAGGCCGATCAACGCGAGGGTCACGATGCAAATGCGCGTGAAGACTCTTCCGCCGGATTGCGGCACACGGCAATGTGTAATTCGGCGCAGCTCGTGGTGAGAGAGACGTGCACTCATGAACCGGCTCCTCCAATTGAAGTGATCGACGTTGCCAGAGCAAAGCAGTCCATGAGCAACTGCCATGCCATCACGGCGGTTGCTTGGTTGCGAGCACGCGATCACGCTCGATGCGACATAGAATCGCACCGAGGAAATCCTTCTTAGAGGGTTTGCGAGGCCGCACCATAGTTGATCATGGACGCCGCGGTCAAGAAATATTGTTCGAAGGAATGTAAAAACGGCGACGAGGTTCACCGTCGCCAAATGATTCCTTTCACCGCTGGATATGTGTAGGCGGCCGGCACACGGCTGTACAAAAGTGATGCTCGGCAAAGATTTCCTAAGAAGTTCGACTGAGGGAAGAGATATTCCGCACGATCGGGAAGCACAGCGAAAATAATTGTTGACCCGATCGGACAGATCAGGTATCTGAGAGGCGCAGAGCGCCGTGATGTACTAAGTACAAATGCTAGAATATGGCGCTCCCGACGCCGGCGTGCGACCGGTGGTGATTCTGAAACCCGGCTTGCAACCGAGGAAGGCTGACGCGATGACGACGAGTTCACGGCGCCGGGCGATGATCGGGGTGTTCCTTGCCGCGGCATGGCCGGGTTGGATCGACCCGGTTTGGGCGGAGACGCCGGAAGCCAACGATCCGCTGGTGAAAAGCGTAGAAGTCGGCGTGACCGGATGGTTTACCCAAGGTAAAACCGACTGGAGTCATGATGCGTCCCACTTGGATCCGGATCTTGGGAATCCCACCTCAAAATTGAAATACGAGGACGTGGGCACCAATGTCGTGGAGTTGGCGGGAAAGGTCCGGTTCAAGAACCGGGTTTTCCTGCAGGGGAACTTTGGTTTTGCAGAGATCGGCGGTGGCCGGTTAACCGACGACGACTATCTCAGCGCGCAAGGCGCCGCCAATAACGGAGCGAGCAGTCCGGGTGCCCAGCGCTTTTCCCGGACTTTCAGCGATATCGGCGGCGACGACATGTGGTACGTCAACGCCGACATCGGATTCCTGGCGCACGAGTTCCGCCACAATAAGGGTTTTCTGGACCTGTTTGTCGGATTTCAATATTGGAGGGAGAAGCAGGTTGCGAACGGCCTGCTCCAGGTGGAGTGCACCACCGCGTCGTCTCCGAACCCTTCCTTCGGCTGTTCTCCCCCCGGAACGAGCCAATTCAAGGGCCAGACGGTCATCACCAATACCGTGCACTGGACTTCCTTGAAGGTGTTGGGCAGCGCGATCCGCTACCGGCTCTGGCCGCGGGTCGATATTGACGCCAAAGCCGCCTTTCTCATCACATGGTTGAATAATGAAGACGTGCATCATCTGCGCAGCGATCTGGCGCAGAATCCCAGCTTCAAAATGACCGGGGTGGGAATCGGCACGAATGCCGACGTCAACGTCAGGGTGATGCTGCTGCAGAGGCTCTATCTGACTGGCGGCTACCGTGTCTGGTGGACTAAGGTTACCGACGGGGATTGGCAAATTTATGGAGCGACCGGGTCGAGCGCCGGCGCGAATCTCAATGAATTTGAAACGCTGCGCCACGGCCCGACGGTCGGCCTGACATACGTGTTCTGAAGGTCAAAACCCCGCGGCGCACCTCTCATCGTCCGCGCGACGGCAACGTTTCCTCTTCATACTCCGCAAATAAGCGCCGCGCTTCCGGATGCAGCAGGTGGGGCTGCCCCTGTGGAATACCCACCGTTCGGAACAGTGGGGTCAATTTGCCGTTCGGATGCAGATAACCCGCTCGGAGCGGCACCGACCGGCGGGCATGTCGAACCAGATGGCACGGCGTCGAGCGTATTGAACTCAACCAATCGGCGATATCCTGTGGATTGCCGATGGAAGCGGAGAGCAGAAGCAGACGGGCCTGGCTGGGACAAAAAATCAGGGTTTCCTCCCAGACGACTCCGCGTTCCGGGTCGGCCAGGTATTGTGATTCATCGAGAATAACCAGCCCCATCGTATCCAGTCTGAGATCGATCTCACCGCCGGCCGCGTCATAGAGAAGATTCCGCAGGATCTCGGTCGTCATGATCAAGAGGGGCGCCTGAGCATTTTCGCGGCGGTCTCCCGTCAGAATGCCGACGCGCTCCGGCCCGAACAACTTTGAAAATTCCGTATACTTGGTGTTCGAGAGCGCCTTCAACGGCGAAGTATAGATGACGGTGCGGTTGTCCTCCATAGCCCGACGCGCTGCCTCGATGGCGACATACGTCTTGCCGCTCCCGGTCGGGACGCTCACGATCACGTCGGTCTCGGCCAGGCAGGCCAGCGCCTCCGTCTGCCACGCGTCCGGAACAAATGGTTGGGCAGGCGGCACGCCGAGACCTTCCAACCAGGCATGAAGCGAAACCGGTGGACTATGGTGCTCGGGCTCCGCTTGCCGATGCTCCCGCCGTTCCGGCGCCGGTCGGGCGGCAGGCCGTGCATGGTGGATCTTGGGGCGCGCATCGGACGGACCGGGCTGCCGGTCCTGGCGTTCTTGGATGAGGGTGACAAGATCGGATTCCAGGCCGGGACGATTTTGATTGGAATGCCTCAGAAGCAGATCGATCAGCCGGCGTTTTCCTGTTCGAAAGTGCCGGGGCACACGTCCCCGGGCGAGTCGGTGCAGCAGCGACACGGGTTGTTGAGCCAGCAGACGTTCAAGTTCCTCGGTCGTCATCGGGCCTCGTGTTCTCATTGCTCGTCGTTCGTGTGTTCCGATTCTTCATTCCATCATTCCTCGTTCCGAGATCCCATCCTTACAATTCCTCATTCATAATTGTCTAGGGCAGTTCTTCCAGCACCCCGCGACGCATCGCCTGCGTGGCGCGTTCCGCCGTTTCCGCCAGGGACGGGTGGCTGGATCTGAGCGACTGGAGTTGCGAGAGGAATTCGAGCGTGCGGGCGAATAATCGGTACATATCTCCCTCCGCCATCGACGTGACGCGGGCCAGACCGATCCATGTCAGCGATTGGTCGTTCACCCACCGTTCGGTGAGCGAGGCGACGTCGGCGCGCAGGAGCGGAGACTCTTCGTGAGGCGCGAGGGATTCGGCCAGCTTCCGAACTTGAAACAGCAGCGTGAGCAATCCGGCGCTGCCGCGGGGAAACGAGCCGGGGCGATCGTCGTCATGGGCGATGCTGGCCATGATGCCCGCCAACAGCGCAGGGTCCGCTCCGGCAAACGCATCGGCGCGGATCAGTTCCGTGATCAAGAGCGAATGGTCGATGCGGATGAGCCGGGCCCAATCGCCGTCGTCCGTCAAATGGGCGGTGGCCGTGAGGTAGCCGAATTGCTGCAGCACCTCCATCCGTTCCTGAAAGCGATGCCAGATACTCGTATGCAGCGCCTGAATGGCTTTCGTGTGGCGGTGAATATCCTGCCTGATACGATGCGCGGCCGCGTAATCCTTCTGGCAGGCGTATCGCGATGGACAGGTGGGGCAGGGAAAGTCGCCCAGCGTCTGCACGATCGACCCGTCGATGACTTCGTCCGCTTCCTTGGACGTAAGGATCGGAAGCAGCGGCAGGCGAGGGGGTAGCTCCGAGAGTTCATGGACGAGGTGTCCCAGACTTTCCTGCGTGCACCAGGGATAGGTGGGCGATTCGGCGCACTCGAAGGTCCGGTCAAAGATCGAAGCCACGTGAGTGGCGGGGCATTCCGTGATGCCGCCGCCGGGCCGCAATAACGTCACCATAGGGCTGCGTTGGCCTTTACTCCGGTACTGGCGGAGGACGATGCCACGGCCTTTCGGCAGACCCACTACCCGGCCCGGAGTCAGAAAATGCAGGCGCGCGGCCAATGCCGGTGATTCGGGCGCCTTCGCGTGGTTCCGATGCGATTTGTGCTTGCGGGCATGGTCGAAGACTTGCCATTGGGTAATCCAGTCGGAACAGACCCGGGGTCCATAGGGCTCCATGTCTTTGCGGAGGCCGTCGAGCTTCTGCTCGAGCGCTTCCGCGCGCCGATTCAACTGGAACTGCGCGAAGCTCTTGGCAAGGATGGATTGGATTTGCTCCAGCGGGTGCGCTTTGAGCAGGTTCAAGACCATCGGATAGGTGATGACAAATTGGCTGTCGATGGGTTCCGGCTGTCCCGTGAGCCCTTTGGCAATCGCCGTCAAATCGATATAGGGCGAGGGTGTGACGACGGCGAAGCCCACCAGATCCTTGCCGCGCCGTCCCGCGCGACCGGCGAGCTGTTGGATCTCGCTGACCGTCAGATCGGTAAAGTCGCGCGCCTTACGAATGCTCGATTGCGTCACCACGACGGTGCGAGCCGGAAAATCGACGCCGGCCGCCAAGGTCGTCGTCGCGAACACGGCGTCAAGGCAGCCATGGCGCATCAGTTCCTCCACGGCGATTTTCCATGACGGAAGGTGGCCGGCGTGATGAGCGGCCACCCCGATCTGCTGAACGGTGGCAATGAGCGGATGTTCCGCGATACTGGGAAATTGCTCGATGACGTGGGCCAGTACGTCGGCGATGCGTTGTTGTCTGGTTGCCGGCAGCACGACCTGGCTGTGTTCGAACGCCTGCATGGCCTCATCGCACGCACGCCGCGAGGTCAGAAACACGATGGCCGGAGTCAGATGTTTGTTCCGAAGCGTGGCGATGAGATCAACCGGATGAATGGAGGGAGGCATCGAGCTTCATACCCTTCGAGATGACCACGAGTCCGGATTCAGTGACCTGGAAGCGTTGGCGGTCCGCAGCGGAGTCATACCCGATTACAGTGTTCGGCGGAATCACGACATCCTTATCGATGATCGCGCGCCTGATCCTGGCGCGGTCACCGATGACGACGTTTTCCATGACCACCGATTCCCGCACGTCGGCGTGGTCATGCACGATGACATCGGGGGAAAGCACCGAGTTTTGGACGCGGCCGCCCGAAATAATGCAGCCGCCGCAGACGATGGAGTCGAGGGCGACTCCCATTCGCCCTCCCTGATAGTCCTGCGCAAATACGAATTTGGCCGGAGGAAACTGGCCTTGGTACGTGCGGATGGCCCATTCCTGATCATAGAGATTGAACAGCGGATCCACGGCGACCAGATCCATATTGGCTTCCCAATACGCGTCGAGCGTGCCGATGTCGCGCCAGTATTTCACGGCCTTTTTGTTTTCGTCCTGAAACTTGAAGGCGTATACCTTTTGTTCTTCGATCATGCGGGGGATGATATTTTTGCCGAAATCATGTTTGGTGCCTTCCTTGGCGTCCCGGATCAGTTCTTCGCGGACCACCTCGGTGCGGAACAGATAGATGCCCATCGACACGAACGCTTGAGTCGGGTCACCCGGCATGGGGCTGGGATTCGCCGGCTTCTCGTCAAAGCGTAAAATCCGGCAGTCTTCGTCCACGCTGATGACTCCGAACCGGCTGGCGTCCTGGAGGGGTGTCTCGATGGCGCCCACGACGGCGTCGGCTTGCTTGGACAGCAGGAAGTGATACATGTCGGCATAATTCATCTTGTAAATATGGTCCCCGGCCAGGATCAACAGAAAATCCGGGCGCTCCTGGTCCAGCAGGAACAAATTCTGATAGACCGCGTCGGCCGTGCCTTTGTACCAGTCTTCACTGATGCGCTGCTGGGGAGGGACGGAAGCGATATATTCGCCGAGCTCCGGATTGAGAATATTCCAGCCGCGCCTGATATGGCGGTCCAGTGAATGAGACTTGTATTGGATGAGGACAGCGATCTGCCGGAGGCCGGAGTTCAGACAGTTGCTGAGTGTGAAATCGATGATCCGGTACTTGCCTCCAAACGGAACGGCGGGCTTGGCCCGCTGTTCCGTGAGGGGATAGAGCCGTTCCCCTTTTCCGCCGGCCAGCACCATGGTAAAGATTTTATTCACGACGCGATTGTAACAGGACCATAGACAAATGGAAAGGAAGAGGAAACGTTGACTTCGCCGCCGATGGAGATAATACTAGAACCGGGCGCGTGTTCCGGAAATCAGCTCATCCCGGGACGCCGCGACAAGGAGCGTCTATGAAACGTCAAGCCGTGGTTCGATCGGTGGTGAAAAGCGCGGGGACCGCCAATCCCATGAAAGACATCATCTGGCGGCTCGAGCGGTTGGAGCGACAGGTGCAAAAGCTGTCCGAGCTGGTCAGAGATCATGCGGAAGATATTGACCGGCTGGTGCGGATCGTTGCCGAGGACCGTGATGTGATTCGTCGTTCGCTGCTGCGCAAGCACGAGCAGAAGGTTCGCGTGCGTCGGCATTTGCGTGATGTGAGTTGGAAGAACGGGGCGGAAAGCTGAACGCGTCTTTCTCTTATGTAACCGTTTGTGTTTTTGATGCCGGAGTCATTGTCTACCGATCGTCCTTCTTCTTCAGGCGTATCTCCCGGCCGATTCAGTATTGAAGCCGAGCATCTCGTCAAGCGCTATGGGGCCGTCCTTGCCGTCGATGACGTGAGCCTGCGCATCCGTCCAGGCGAGTTCTTTTCCCTTCTGGGTCCGAGTGGAGCGGGGAAGACGTCGGTCCTGCGCATGCTTGCCGGTTTCGAATCTCCCGATGCAGGTTCTTTGAGGATTGAAGATCAGTCGATGGCGGACGTGCCGGCGCACCGGCGGCCGGTGAACCTCGTCTTCCAGTCATATGCTCTGTTCCCACATCTGAGAGTCGGCGAGAATATCGCCTTCGGCCTTGAGATGAAGCGGCTGCCCCGCCGTGAAGTCCTCCAGCGGGTCGGTGATATTCTTGCGATGGTGAAGTTGTCCGGAATAGAGCGTCGATGGCCTCACGAACTATCCGGTGGCGAACAACAACGGGTCGCGCTGGCCCGCGCGTTGGTCAACCGGCCCGCCGTCTTGCTGCTCGATGAGCCGTTATCCGCGCTCGATCAACAACTCCGGCAGGAGATGCAGGTCGAATTGAAGTCGATCCAAGAGCAGGTCGGCATCACATTTGTCTGTGTGACCCATCATCAGCAGGAAGCCCTGGCCATGTCGGACCGGGTGGGAGTGATGCGACAGGGTCGCTTGGTCCAAGTCGGCGCGCCCCGTGATGTTTACGAGCAGCCGGCGAACCTCTCGGTCGCCCGCTTCATCGGGGAATCCAACGAACTCCAGGGACGGTTCCGTGCTATCGGTGGCGGGTATGGAACGTTGGACTCGTCCCGAATAGGATCAGCGGCGATCAAAGTCCGTGGTCCAAGCGAGTCCGGGCCGCATGATGACCCGATTGTTCTTTTGCTCCGGCCAGAGCACCTCCGGATTCTGCGCGAAAACTTGCCCGACTCCTATGATAATAGGCTGCCGGGCCGTATCGAAAAGGTTCTGTACGGCGGTCATGAAACGCATTATATGGTTCGGGTCGGCGAAGAGGCGTGCTGGAAAGTCGTGACGTCCACTCCGCGCGGGGACGACAAATCCTTTGCGCCGGGCGAACAGATATTGGTCGGATGGCACGCCGACGATGGAATAGTCTTTCCCGAGTGAAGAACCATCCCTCGGCATCCTCACAACCTGCGCGACCGGGATCGCCGCTCGATTCCTCCGGGTGGCTCTTGGCGCCGGCCGCCCTATGGGGAGGCTGTTTTTTTCTGGTTCCATTGCTGATCGTCCTGCTGGTAAGTTTCGCGACACGAGGTGTCCATGGCGGGGTGGTTTGGCAATTCACCCTCGCCAATTACGGCGAGTTGCTGCATCCGATCTACATTGTCATTTTCGTCCAGTCGCTCGCGTATGCGGCCGTCACTACGTGTCTTTGCCTGGTGATCGGCTTTCCGTTCGCCTATTTCATTGCCAGAGCGCCCCGGCATCTCCAGTCAATCTGGCTCCTCGTGATTCTTGTGCCGTTCTGGACCAATTTTCTCGTCCGGACCTATGCCTGGATGTTCTTATTGCGCGCCGAGGGGTTGTTCAACGGATGGCTGCTCCACTGGGGCCTGATCGACGAGCCCATACAAATGCTTTACCAGCCCGTTGCCGTGTTGATCGGCCTGGTGTACGGATATCTTCCCTTTATGGTCTTGCCGCTCTACGTGGCGTGCGAACGGCTCGACCCCACCCTGATCGATGCCGCGCGCGATCTGTATGCGGGACGCATGGCGACGTTCCGCCGGGTCATCTGGCCGCTCGTCAAGCCGGGGGTCGTGGCCGGCTCGCTTCTTGTCTTTATTCCGGCGGTCGGCGCCTTTATCACGCCTGATTTGCTGGGAGGCGCCCGTACGATGATGATCGGGAATCTGATCCAGCATGAATATCTGGTCGTCCGGGACTGGCCCTTGGGGTCGGCTCTGTCCTTTATCCTGATGGCCCTCGTCATCCTGTTGTTGAGAGGGTATTTTCGCGTCGATCGGCGCTTGAGTCTGCCGCAGGTGTCCCAATGACTCGGGGCGGTTTCTGGCTGAAGCTCGCCACGGCCGGCAATGTCCTCTTTCTCTACCTGCCGATTGCCGTCCTGATTGTATTTTCGTTTAATGCATCCCGACTGTCGGCGACGTGGCAGGGGTTGACGTTGGAGTGGTATCGGCTGTTGCTGACCGATCAGGCTCTGCTGGAGGCAACGTTCAATAGCCTTCTCGTGGCCGGTGTCTCCACCGTCATGTCTCTGATATTAGGCGTCATGGGGGCGTTGGGCATCGAACGGCTGGCCGCCCGCTATCAGACAACCGTTGATGGGGTGATCCTGTTGCCCTTGATCATTCCTGAGATCATGATGGGCGTCGCCTTGATGCTGTTGTTCGTCACCATCAAGCTGCCGTTGAGCTTGCTCACGGTGGTGATCGGCCATGTGGTCTTTAACCTTCCGTTGGTCATGGTCATCGTGAGGGCGCGACTGCGGAAGCTGGATCCCCAGCTCAGTGAGGCGGCCCGGGACTTGGGAGCCGGCACGTGGCAGGTTTTCCGGCGAGTAACCGAGCCCATGATCCGACCGGCCGTGATCGGGGCGGGCCTGATGGCGTTGACCGTCTCGCTCGATGACTTCATGGTCACATTCTTCCTGGCCGGCCCCGGTGCCGCCACGCTGCCCCTGAAAGTGTATTCCATGATCAAGGCCGGCATCTCGCCGGAGATCAACGCCTTATCCGCGGTCATGGTACTCGCCTCCATGGGGCTGATCACCGTCTCTCTTCTGATCCAGCGTCGATCCTCCTCATGAAAACGAAGCGCCTGCCTGCCGTCGGGATCTGCGTGGGAATCCTCGCGCTGGCCGCCGCGTGCACCCAGGACCCGGAGAACTCGCGCGAGGCGCAGAATCAGGGATCACGGCCGACGCTCCATTACTTCACCTGGTCCGATTATGTCGGCCCGGAGATTCTGGCCGAGTTCGAGCGGCGTGAACAGGCGCGAGTCGTGGTCGATCTGTTCAGTAGCAATGAAGAACTGTTGGCGAAGCTGCAAAGCGGGGCGACCGGGTATGACGTCGCGGTGCCATCCGATTTCATGGTGGCCATTGCCATGCAACTGGGATTGCTGGAGGAACTGGACCATGCGGCCATCCCGAACGCAAAGGCTCTGAACCCGCATCTTCAACGGCTGCCGTTCGACCCGGCGCAGCGATACTCCATTCCCTATCTCTGGGGCACGGTAGGGATCGGCTATGATTCCAACGTCATCAAGACTCCGCCCGATAGTTGGGCGATCCTGTGGGACCCTCGGTACAAAGGACGCATCAGCATGCTCAACGATCAGCGGGAAGTGTTCGGCGCGACGCTCCGGTGGATGGGACAGTCATTGAACAGCCAGAACCAGGCGGTGATTGAAGCCGCCAAAGCAAAATTGATCGACCAGAAGCCGCTGGTGAAGACCTATACGAGCGATCACTATGACCAATTGCTGGCCACGGGCGAAGTCGTGTTGGCGCACGGGTGGGGCGGTCCTATCGCACGGGCTATGCGGGAGCGACCGTCGATCCGATATGTGGTGCCGAAGGAAGGCGGCACCGTTTGGGCCGATTGCCTGGTCGTGCTCAAAACCGCCCCGCACAAGGAACTCGCCATGCGCTTTATCAATTACTTGCTCGATCCCCAGGTCGCGGCACGCACGTCCGAACGCCTGCTTTTTGCCGCAGCGCCGGCGGTCGCCAAGGGATTGGTGCCCCACGATATTCGAGACAATCCCGCGGTATATCCGCCCGATGAAGTCTTCGATCGGATGGAGTGGATGAAGGATGTCGGCGAGGCTGTGCGCGCCTATGACCGGGCCTGGACCGAGCTCAAGATGCGGTGAAAATAGCCGGTGGTAGACTTAGTTTTAAAAGGTACGGAGAATCAGTATAATACGGCGGCCTTACACATGGATAACCGCCGGAGTTGTTCCGATCCAAGCGAGCGCGGCGCATGGTGATTGCGGAGTGTGACTTGGAGCATAGATGGAGACGTGCGCGAGCCGTCTCCGTACTGTGCTGTCTTCTTCTGGCGTCGCTCTCCGTGAAGGATGCCGCGTCAGCCGTCCCGTCATCGGATCAACCGTCCAAAGCCGTCTCTCACACACCGGCCAGCGTCAGGGTGAGCCTTCCGGAAGCCTTATCGCTCTTCCTGAAACAGAATCTTGATCTCCTGATTGCCAAGTACGGCATTGAATACAGTAAGGGACAACAGATCACCGCGAAGCTGTTTCCCAATCCATTCCTCTCGGTCGGCACATTGAGTTCCTGGACCCAAGGCAATACGGTCACCAGAAGCGGCGAGATTCTGACGCAGGTGCAGCAACTCTTTGAAATCGCGGGCAAGCGGGGATATCGAATCGAAAGCGCGTCCTTCGGCGCCCAATCGGCTGAGGCGAATTTTGAAGATGCCGTTCGGCAACTCAGTTTTACCTTGAAGGATGCGTACTATCGCGTGCAATTGGCGCAACGGCGCCTGGCGTTGGCCGAGGAGAACCGGGATCGGTTTTCACGCATCATGGAAGTGAACACCATCCGGTTCAAGAAGGGCTACATCGCCGAAGTCGATCTGATCCGCATTCGCCTGCAGGTCGTGGATTTTCAGTCTCAGGTCATCGAAGCGATTCAGGAAGCGGAGTCCGCCCGAGCGGATTTGCGCCAGCTCCTCCGCCTCTCGCCGCTGACCAAGCTGGAATTGACGACGGATCTGGATTTCCGCCGGGTTGATCCCGACATCGGGAAGTTACGGTCGGTGGCGCTTGAGGCGCGGCCGGATTTGCGCGGAAAGCGGGCCGCCTACTCGCAGCGTGAAGCCGATTTGAAACTGGCCAAGGCCTATCGGTATCCGGACGTCACCATCGGCGCCGGCTATGCCGTGCAGGGTCCTCGGGGGCCGGACAACCAACAAATGGGGGTGTTGAACTTGGGCGTGCCGCTGCCACTGTTCAATCGGAACCAGGGCGGCGTGGTCCAGGCGGAAGTCGCGGCTCAGTCGGCCCAGGCGGATTTGGACAAGACCGTGAACCAGGTGGAGAATCAGGTCGACGTGGCCTATCACAATCTGCTACAGAGCCGCCGCTTGGTGGAAGCCTATCTGGCCGGTGTGCTCGATGACGCCCGATCGACCTTCACGATCGTCGAGCGGGCCTATGAGCGGGGCGGAGCGACGATCCTGGATCTCTTGGATGCCGCCAGAACCTCGCGCGCCATCCAGCAAAACTACATTGAAGCCCTGTTTACATACCAACACAATTTGTTTCAGCTCGAAAGCGCGGTCGGGCAGGAGATTGCGTCATGAAGCTCATGCGGGGCGCGGTGATACTGGGCATAGCCTGTCTGAGCCTGGCAGCCTGTGGAAGAGCCCAGGAGCCGGCCCCTTCGGACGCAGCCACGTCGGTCGCCGAGCCGCAGGCCGAACGGATTGCCCAATTCAGCCAGATCGAGACGGCGGTCATCGATGTGAAATCGGTGCAGCCGGAATTGATTCTGGCGGGCAAGGTGGCGTACGGCGAAGACCGGTATTCAAAAGTCTCGTCTCCATTACAGGGACGTGTCATGGAAGTGCGCGCGCATCTGGGAGACCGTGTCAAAGCCGGCGATACGCTGCTCATCATCGACAGCCCGGACATTACGCAGGCGTATTCGGAGTTCGTCAAGGAGGCGTCGGAACTGGAGTTTGCCACGCGCGGCTATGAGCTCGCGAAGGAGCTCTATCAGACCAAGGCGCTGGCCCTCAAAGACCTCAAGCAGGCGGAAAACGATCTCATTAAGGCCAGAGCGGAGTTCCATCGGGCGAAGGAGCGGCTCTTGTCACTCCGTGTCCCCAGCGTCGAACTCGACAAACCATTGGCGCAGCAACGCATCACTTCGCGATTCGATATGAAGAGCCCGCTGACCGGCACGGTCGTGGAACGGACCGTGACCCCCGGCCAGTCGGTCAGCGCGGACGCGGGACAAGTCTTGTTTACGGTGGCGGATTTGGACCGGCTGCAGGTGGTCGCCGACGTCTATGAGCGGGATTTGGCCCTGGTTAAAGTCAGTCAGGTGGCGCGCGTCAATGTCGAGGCCTATCCGGATTCGGATTTCGCCGCCGTCGTGGCGGCAATCGGCGATGTGGTGGACCCCAATTCACGCACGATCAAGGTACGGGCATGGGTCGATAATCAAGATCACCGATTGAAACCTGAAATGTTCGCCCGGCTCCGGCTCGATATCGGGGACGCGAACCCGTTCCTGGCGATTCCCAAAGAGGCGGTCGTGGAGGTGGACGGCAAATATTTCGTCTATGTGGTCGAAGGGCCCGATAAATATATCAAGCGCGAAGTGCGTGTTTCGAACGTCTCCAACGATATGGTGCGCGTGCTGCAAGGATTGTCTCCGGGCCAGCGCATCGTCACCAAGGGAGCGGTCTTGGTCAAGGGCCAAGAGGTCAAAGGGTGAGCCTCGTTCGGGATGCAAGAGCCGGGTGTAGCCGGATCAGAGGCTTCCATCCACGCCGATGATCGCCCGCATCGTCGAAATTTCCCTCGTCCAGCGGTTTCTTCTGTGCTCACTCGGCGTTGCGCTCCTATTCGGCGGTCTTTACGCATTCAATCTGCTCGATATCGTCGCCTATCCCGACCCCTCGCCGCCGATGGTCGAGGTCATTACCCAGTTTCCCGGGTGGTCGGCTGAAGAAATCGAACGCCAGATCACCATTCCCATCGAAGTCGCCCTGAACGGCATGGTGGGACTGAGCGACATTCGCTCCTTATCGATTTTCGGACTCAGCGACATCAAAATCTATTTTGACTTCGGGACGGATTATTTTCGCGATCGACAAGAAGTGGTCAATCGCCTGGCCACCGTCGCCCTTCCACCTGCCGCCGCTCCGACCCTCTCGCCCTGGTGGGCCATCGCGGAAATCTATCGATATGAGCTGACCGGTGAGGAACAGGTCACTCTGACCGATCTGAAGACGGCGCAGGATTGGCAGGTGCGGCGGGAGTTTCGGCGTGTGCCCGGGGTCATCGATGTGACGGCATTCGGCGGGACTACCAAGGAATACCACGTCGATATCGATCCCGGGAAACTGATCAGCTATGGAGTCAGCCTCTCGCAGGTGATGGACGCGCTGAGCAACAGCAATGCGAACGTCGGCGGCAACTACCTCACTGTAGGCGCTCAAAACTACAATATCCGCGGCCTGGGACTTATCAACAGTCTCGAGGATATCGAGCATGTGATGGTGGCCGAGAAAGAAGGAACCCCGATTTTTATCAGGACGCTGGGGAAGGTGACGGTCGGCAATCGCGTCCGGCTCGGCAAAGTCGGAATCGACGATCGGGACGATGTGGTCGAAGGGGTGATTTTGCTCCAGCGCGGGTACAAGGCGCTGCCCGTGCTCGACGCCGTCCGGGACAAAGCGGCGGAGTTGAACAACTGGAAGTTGCCGGACGGGATCAAGCTCAAGACCTTCTATGATCGGACCGCCCTGATTCACACGACGGTCGAGACCGTGCGGGACATTCTGATCAGCGGCATGATTCTGGTTTTCGTCATCCTCTATCTCTTTCTCGGCCATTTTCGCGCGGCGATGATCGTGGCCCTGACTATCCCGCTCTCGCTGTTGTTCACCTTTTCCATGATGGTGTTGGCCGGCCAGTCGGCCAATCTCATCTCGCTGGGCGCCATCGACTTCGGCATCATCGTGGACGCCACGCTCGTCATGGTCGAAAGCATTTTCTTCCATCTGGCGCATGACCGCCGCTCGGGACTCACAATTCATCAGCAGATCGTCCGATCCGCGCGCCACGTGGGACAGCCGATCCTGTTCTCGACCGCGATTATCGTCGTGGCGTTCATTCCTCTGTTTACGATGACCGGTGTGCCGGGGAAGATATTCGCGCCGATGTCGATCACCTACGGATTCGCCTTGCTTGGGGCGCTGCTCATGGCGTTCACACTGGCGCCAGTCTTATGCTCCTTTCTGCTGACGGGCCCGTTGAAGGAAGAGGATACGAGGCTGGTCCGTCTTATCCGGAGCCTCTATCGGTACACGCTGGAATGGGCGCTCAAGAATAAAACGATCGTCATCGGCGTCTCCGTCGCGGCTATGCTGCTCACGGTCATGGCGTTGCAGTTCATCGGCGGAGAATTCATGCCGGCGTTGGAGGAGGGGAATCTCTGGGTGCGGGCGACGATGCCGGTGGACATTTCCTTTGATCAAGCTGCGCGGCTCTCGGGAGAAATCCGGGGCATGTTCCGGCAGTCCCCGGAAATCTCTACGATCGTGTCGCAGTTGGGACGGCCCGATGACGGGACGGATCCGACCAGTTTCTTCAACGCGGAATTCCTGGCCAACCTGAAACCGGCGAGTGAGTGGCGTCCGGGACTGACGAAGGAGCGCTTGATCGAAGAAATCGAGGGGCGGCTCAAATCGGTGCCCGGCGTCATTTTCAATTTTTCCCAGGTGATTCAGGACAATGTGGAAGAAGCCATGTCCGGCGTCAAAGGAGAGAACTCGATCAAGCTGTTCGGCAACGATCTGAAACTGATGGAAGCCAAAGCGGTTGAAATCGAAAAGGTCATGAAGGGCATTCCCGGGGTCAAGGATCTGGGCATCCTGCGTCTCATGGGGCAACCTAATCTATTGATCTCAGTGAATCGCGAAGCAAGCGCCCGGTACGGCCTGCAAGTCTCGGACGTGAATGCCGTTGTCCAAGCCGCCATCGGAGGACAAGCCGTGACGCAGGTGTACGAAGGCGAGCGCCTGTTCGATCTGGTCGTGCGGTTCCTTCCCGAGTATCGGCGAGACCCCGAAGCCATCGGCAATATTCTGGTCAATACGCCCAACGGCGCCCGGATCCCCTTGAAGCAGTTGGCGGCCATTACCACCCAGACCGGCGCCTTTATCATCTATCGCGAAAACAACGAACGCTATATCCCCATCAAATTCAGCGTGCGGGAGCGGGATCTGGAAAGCACCGTGACCGAGGCGCAGACGAAATTGACCCAGGCCGTGAAATTGCCGGAGCGCTATCGCATGAAATGGGCAGGGCAGTATGATCAATTGAAGGAGGAACAGGCGCGCCTGGTCAAAATCGTCCCTCTCAGCTTGGTGTTGATCGTGTTTCTGTTGTATACGACCTTTAATTCGCTCAAAAATGCGTTGTTGGTGCTCGTGACCGTACCGTTCGCATTGATCGGCGGCGTTCTGGCCCTGACGCTGACCGGTACCCATTTCAGCATCTCAGCGGCGGTCGGAGTGATTTCCACTCTCGGAGTGGCGATTTTAGGCGGGGTCTTGTTGATTTCCCGTATTGAAGACTATCGCACCGGCGGGTTGGCCATGCGCGAGGCTATTTTGAAGGGCGCCGACGTCCAGATGCGGCCGATTCTCATGGCCACATTGGCGGCCGCCATCGGGCTGTTTCCGGCGGCCGTGGCGACCGGAATCGGCTCGCAGGCTCAGAAGCCGCTCGCCCAGGTCGTGGTCGGCGGGATGCTGACGGCGGCGGTCATGATCCTCGTCGTCCTGCCGGTGCTGTATGAAGTCGTGCATCGACGCGCCGCCCGGCAATCCGGGGCCGAGCAAGAAAACTGATGCGTCATGTATACTGATCCATTCGAATGATGATGGGTCGAGCAAGAAAGGAAGCATGGTCATGGTGATGCGCTTGAAGTCGGCGACAATCTGTCTCTTCATGTTGGTGGGTTCGATTGAGTTCGCCTCTGAATGGGCTGCGGGACAAGCCGGGGATCATCTCTTTCTCGCCCAGATGCCCTACGAAGCTCCTCCGGAGATGGCGGTGCCTGTGCCTGACGTGGCGGTGCCGCCGAATACGCAACCGCTGTCGCCCGAGGAATTGCAACGGGCCGAAGCGCTGCTTCCGCTTCTCGAAGGCAAACAAGAATTTTGGGCCATGGGAGAATTCGTCCATCTCGGAGAGCCGGTCGTGCCGGTGGTGACCAAAGCGTTGACGATGCCGGGCCCTCGCATCCGCTACAACGCCATCGAGACCCTCTCGATGCTGAAGTCCCCGGTGGCCGTGCCGGCCCTGCTGGAAACCGCGAAACAACCCGGTGAATTGCCGCGGATTCGTGAACATGCTTTGCGCGTGGCCATCAGGCTCGACTCTTCCTCGGCTCCCGCCGCGATCGAGGTCATGGCGAAGGACCCGAACTCCGCCATCCGCAAAACGGCCGCGTTCGAGGCCCGGTATGTCCGCAGTAAAGGCGTGATCCAACCGCTGATCGATCTCATTGCCGATGATGAACGATATGTGGCCATTTCGGCGGTGCAATCGCTCTGGATGTTGACGAGACACGAAACCGAATTTCATGATTGGGAGATTTCATCCAAAGAAGACCGCCAAGCTTGGTCGCAAGAATGGACCGAGTGGTGGAATGCCGCAAAGGACGGATTTGAGATTCCGGAAATCAAGCGGCGCCGCGCTTCTTAATGCGGCATGACTGAAGCCGGCGCCGCATCCTTGCGACCGGTTGAAACGGTGTGTTAGATACACAAGCATGAGGAAACGATGGACTCACACTTTGATCGAGGATATCAGTGGCGCTCTTAAAGGTCATTAAGCTCGGGCATCCGCTTCTCCGGCAGCGTGCGCTGCCCGTCGATCCGGCCGAGATCCGCAAACCGGCGTTCCAGCAGGTGATCGACGATATGTTTGAAACGATGTATGACGAGCCGGGGATCGGCCTGGCGGCTCCCCAAGTCGCGCGTTCGCAGCAATTGGTGGTGATGGATTGTCCCGGCGAGGGTGGGTTTCCGGCCACGGTCCTTATCAATCCCACGATCGTGTTCTATGGGCCCGAGCAAGTCGAATCCTGGGAAGGCTGTCTCAGCGTGGACGGCTTGCGTGGAAAGGTCACGCGTCCCTCGCTGGTGCGCGTCCAAGCGTTGGATCGCGACGGGAAGCCGGTGGATCTTGAGGCGACCGGCCTCTATGCCGTGTGCATCCAGCATGAAGTCGATCATTTGATCGGAAAGGTGTTTCTCGATCGCATGACGGATTTGTCCACCTTGACCCACTTGGAAGAATTTGAAAAATTCTGGCAGAAGCAACCGGCCAGCGTGATCTAAATTGACGGTTCTCACCGGTTTCCAGTGACATCCCTTCTTCGCGTACTGTCCTATCTCAAGCCGTTTCGCGGGCTCGCGGCGTTGACCTTCTCATTCGCCGGGCTCGCGACCGCGCTGGAATTGGTCCCTCCCTATTTGTTGAAGATCGTCATTGATGACGTCATCGAAGCCAAGCGGCCGGAGTTGCTGTGGTGGGTCCTGGCTGCGCTCTTTGCCGCGTACCTGCTGCGAAATATCTGCACCAGCCTGCGCGTGCGGTTCAATAATGCGTTGGAACAAAAAGCGGTCCATACGCTCAGGACGCAAGTCTTCGGCGCTCTGCAGCGATTATCGCTCAGCTATTTTGAAAACCGCTCGACCGGAGAAATCATGAGCCGTGTCACGAGCGACACGGAGCACGTGGAGCGCATTTTCGTAGATGGGCTCGAAGGGTTGCTCACGGCTTTGTTGACCTTGGCCGGAATCACCGTAATGCTGTTTCTTCTCAATTGGAAATTGGCGCTGCTCTCGATGGTGCCGATCCCGGTGCTTATTCTCTCCGCGTCCTGGTTCACCAGGCGCGTGCACGGCTACTACCACGACATCAGGCAAAGCGGGGCGAGCCTGAACGCCTATCTTCAGGACGCGCTCTCGGGCATCAAAGAGACGATCGGATTCGGCCAGCATGATTATGAACGGGAGCGGTTTGCCCGGCTCAGCCAGGATTACAGCGCGAGCAATCTTCGCGCGATGTTTCTGTGGTCGGTCTATTGGCCCGGCATGGTCTTTGTGGGCAGCGTCGGTACGCTCTTGATCGTCTGGTATGGAGCGGGAGAGGTGCTGTCCGGACAGTTGAGCGTCGGAGAACTTGTCATGTTTCTTTCGTATTTGACGTTGTTCTATACGCCGATCAATCAGATCCATTCGGTCAATCACATGCTGCAGCACGCCCTGGCCGCCAGCGAGCGCGTGTTCGAAATTCTCGACGCGACCCCCGATGTGCAGGACCATCCGGGCGCGGCTGTTCCCGCCGAGCCGCTACGAGGCGCCGTGGAGTTTCGCGGGGTGTCCTTCGGGTACCGCGACGAAACGGCGGTGCTGTCCGATATCAATTTGGCGGTCCGGGCCGGTGAGCGGATCGCCCTGGTGGGCCCGAGCGGAGCGGGAAAGAGCTCTCTGTTAAAGCTCTTGCTCCGCTTTTACGATGTCCGGTCGGGGCAGCTCTTGATCGACGGCCACGACGTGCGTGATCTTCCATTGAGCTTTCTCAGGAGCCGGATCGGCCTGGTGCAGCAGGAACCGTTCCTGTTCAACGGCACCGTGAAGGAGAATATCATCTACAGCGATCGGGGCGCCGATCAGACCCGGATCGAAGCGGCCGCGCGGGCCGCGCGCGCGCATGACTTCATCATTGATCTTCCCGAGGGCTATGATACGTGGATCGGGGAACGGGGCGTGAAATTGTCCGTCGGTCAAAAGCAGCGCCTGTCGATCGCCCGCGTGCTGCTCAAGGATCCGCCGATTGTCATTTTTGATGAAGCGACTTCGAACATTGACACGGAAAATGAGCAGAAGATTCGCGAGGCGGTCCATGAACTGACGGAAGGACGAACGACTTTCATTATCGCGCACCGGCTTGCTACACTGCATGATGTCGATCGGATCATCGTCGTCGAAAAGGGACGTATTGTGGAAGAAGGCGCGCACGAGCAGCTCATGCGCGACGGCGGGCTCTATGCCGGATTGTATGAAGCTCAATTCGAGATCTAAGCCGATCCGGCCGGCTCAACAGGGACTCGTCGTCATGACGGATTGCGCGCCATCGATCGGTCGGCGACAATAGGAGAGGCGGCACGATGGTGTTGGTATATGAAAACGACCCCTTGGACTCCGAGGATGCGAGGGGGCGCTTCTATCATGTTTGCAGGGGGCGGATCGATCGGAATGAGCTTATGCTGCCCCCGGAAGACCGGCCCTATGAATGTCCGGCTTGCGGAGTCGAACTCGAGCGCGAAGATTTTTGGATCGCGCGCCAAAAAGGGTCGGTCTAGGGAGCGAAGCCATGGGAAGCACGGGGCGGCGAACGATATCGGTCATGCGCGGGCTCATGATGCTCTGCGACACCTGCTATGACGAAGTCATGCACGACAAAATCGTCGATCATCGCAACTTCGTGGCGGACTACGAGACCCTGTTCGACGTGATCTGTCCCGGATGTCTCGACATCAATCGTCCGCTGATCGACGACATGCTGGGAAGCTCGGAATAACGGTCTCTTCGCGCCGCTCGGCGTGCCGAACGCGGTTACTTGCAGGTCTGTCCGTCGAAATATTTGCAGGACGTCTCCCCCGAGGCGAACTTCCACGTTTTCAACAGGGGCGCTTGTCCCGGCCTCATTTCCACCACAAAATCCGCCAACCCGGACACCGGTAATGTGTCCAGATGGGGTTTGGCTGCGTCCGGAACATCCACCCAAAAGACCGATCCCAACGTGGAGATCAAAATCCGGCTATTTTCCTTGTCCACATAGATGACCGGACTGTAGTAGGCTTTTTCCTCGGCTGAAACATGAAGTGGTGCGCAAACCATGAAGAACATGAGGGCGATAAACGCGGCGGCGATAAACGGTCTCATGTGCACACTCCCTTATGGTTGAGGGTGACGGCGCATTATGGCACCGTCCGTGCATGATTGGTAGAGGGTTTCTGCGAGGACGGACAGCGGGTCTATTCGATGACCACATCGGCCGTCGTGACGCGGCCGTTCTTGATCCAGTAAGTCCGGACATCCGGGTGATCGGCGTTCATCAATGACACGAGAAGATAGGCGGGGATGGGAAGGTTGATCTGCTGCCAGATGTCTTCGTAATCGGTCGCGATCTTGATGTCGGTGACTGAAGGCCTCGCGGGATCTTTCGGATGAGAATGGTAGACGACTTGGAAGTCGAGTCCTTGCTTCCGGATGTCTTTCTTCGCGTACGAAAATTCCTGCATGTCCATGACAAACGCGATTTCAGCCCGCTCTTCCGGCGAGAGCCGTTCCAGGTGCGCCGCCTTGTCGGGATCAAACGGCGACTGCTTTTCGATGCCGTCCATCGCGACGATATTCCTGATGCGATACAGGTGCGTCACCTGTTTCGCCCGTCCGGCCAGCAGGCCGCAGCACTCGTGCGGCGCCAATTCACGCGCGTGCGCAATCATGCCGTCCACGATGTGTCGGGGAATCGTCAGGTCCGGCACGTCAGATCGCGCAGCTGACTTGGTAGTCGCCGCCCAGGTCGGTAATGGTCGGGTGGTTGCCGCAGAGAGGGCAGTCCGGATCTTTCGGACGCGAGAGCTTTCGGAACTTCATTTCCAACGCGTCATAGATGAGCAGTTTATCCGCCAGCGTTTCTCCGATCCCCAGGATCTCCTTGACGGCTTCCGACGCCTGAAGCACGCCGATCGTACCGGCGAGCACGCCGAGCACGCCCGCTTCCTGACAATTCGGGACCAAGCCCGCCGGAGGGGGTTCCGGATACAGGCATCGGTAGCAGGGGAATCCTTCGTGCGGCTTGATGGTCGTCAGCTGTCCCTCAAAACGGAAGATGCTGCCGGAGATCAACGTCCGTTTCCCGAAAAAACAGGCGTCGTTGACGAGAAAGCGGGTGGTGAAGTTATCCGATCCATCTAGGACGATATCGTAGTCCTGAATCAGCCCCAGAATGTTCGAGCCGTCTACGTGATACTGATAGGTCTTGATGGTGACATCGGGATTCACCGCCGTGAGAGTCTGCTGGCCCGATTCCACTTTCGGCTTGCCGACGGTCGCGGTGGAGTGGAGGATTTGCCGCTGAAGATTCGAGAGATCCACGACATCGCCGTCCACGAGCCCGATTGTGCCAATACCGGCTGCAGCAAGGTACAACCCTGCGGGAGAACCCAATCCACCCGCGCCGATGATCAGCACCTTCGCGTGGGAGAGTTTCTTTTGGCCCTTGCCGCCGATCTCATTGAGAATGAGATGCCGGCTGTACCGTTGAATCTGTTGATCGGTAAATTCCATAAATTCGTCTCTCGTTGCTCGTGAAACGTGAAGCGCACATACGCAGAACGGATGCGCTCAGTAAGAGCGGGCTACGTGTTACTCGACCACGTTCAATTCGATCGGGTCCACGACGCAGCCTTTCGTGCGGATGCCCTGGATCGCCCGTTCGATTTCTTCCGTGTCGCCGGTCAGTTCGAGATCCATCCACCCCGTCGTCTCGCGCACATCCGCCCGCCTGACGTTGGTGACGACCTTGTATTCATGACCGATCTCATAAATGATCGGTTCCTTGATTTTGTTCTCCGGAAACCGGATATGGAATCGTAGGCTTGTCATCGTGATCCTCCCGCAATGGCGGGCACGATCGACACCTCGTCGCCGTCCTTCAATGAGGTGTCCTTCCCTTGGAGGAACCGGATGTCCTCTTCATTGACATAGATGTTGACGAACCGGCGCAACTCGCCCTTGTCGTCGCACAGCCGATCTTTCAGGCCCGGATAAGTTGCATCCAATGAGCCGATCATATCCGCAATGCTCGCCGCTTTCGCTTCAACTTCGCCTTGCCCCTTGGTCAGCGGACGGAGGGGCGTTGGAATTCGAACCTTGATCATGCGTCACCACCACCATGTTTTCCCATCGCGAACGTTTTCTGAAAACTCACCAGACTCGGCTGGATGCGGAACGGACGGCCGACGGCATCCACTACGGCCTCCTGCGTCTTGAGGCCGTTGCCGGTGATGTAGACCACCGTCACGTCGGACTTCTTGATCTGCCCTTGCTTCACCAGCTTGCGGAGGACGCCGATGGTCACGCCGCCCGCCGTCTCGGCGAAGATCCCTTCGGTCTGCGCCAGCAACTTGATCCCTTCCACGACGTCGTCGTCCGAAACGGAGTCCATCGCCCCCTTGCTCTCGGCCGTCGCCTTCAACGCGTAATAGCCGTCTGCCGGATTGCCGATTGCGAGCGATTTGGCGATCGTCTTGGGCTTGACCGGCTTGAAAAAGTCCCGACCCTCTTTATAGGCCGTGGCGATCGGGGAGCAGCCTTCCGCCTGGGCGCCGTTGATCTTCGTGCGGACGCTTTCGATGAGTCCCAATGCCTGCAACTCGTGCAGCCCTTTCCAGATTTTGGTCAGGAGCGAGCCCGACGCCATGGGAATGACCACTTGGTCCGGACTCCGCCAGCCCAATTGCTCCGCGGTTTCAAAGGCCAGGGTTTTGGAACCTTCGGCATAATACGGCCGGATGTTGATATTCACGAAAGCCCATCCCTGTTCCGCCGCAATTTCGCTGCAGAGACGATTGACATCGTCATAGTTGCCTTCGACTTCGACGACATTCGGCTTGTAAATGAGATTGCCCAATACCTTCGCCGCTTCCAGATCGGCGGGGATAAACACATAGCACTGCATGCCCGATGCGGCCGCGTGCGCCGCGACCGAATTGGCGAGATTCCCTGTCGAGGCGCAGGCGACCGTTTCGAATCCCAGTTCGCGCGCCCTGGTCAGAGCCACGGACACCACGCGGTCCTTGAACGAAAGGGTGGGGTGATTCACCGTGTCGTTCTTGATATAGAGCTCGTCCAAGCCCAGGTAGGCGCCTAAATTCTTGGCGCGAACCATCGGAGTCAGCCCGGCGTGGGGACCAACCAGGCTGCTTCCTTCGACCGGGAGCAGATCGATATAACGCCACATGCTCAGCGGGCCGTCCTCGATCTTCTTCCTGGAGATGCTTTTCTTGATCTCGTCGTAGTTGTACTTCACTTCGAGAGGGCCGAAACACATCTCGCACACATGAATGGCCTTCACGGGATATTCTTTCCCGCACTCCCGGCATACAAGGGCTCTCATCTTAGCCATACAAACACCACCTATTAATGACTGTGGGCCGGCATCGAACAACTGGGATTGATATCGCCGTCTTCGATCAACTCGGTGATCGTCGGGCGCTCGCCGCACAGGGGACAGTCAGGATTCCTTTTGACCCTGATTTCCCGAAAATGGGTGCGCCGCGCATCGAAATCAAGCAGGCGGTCGGTGAGCGGGCGGCCGATTCCCAGGAGCAGTTTCAACGCTTCGGTGGCCTGGAGGGTGCCGATAATGCCGGCCAGGACGCCGATTACGCCCGCTTCTTGGCACGAGGCCACCAGACCCGGCGGGGGAGGGGCCTTAAAGATGCACCGATAACAGGCCGATTTCTTGGGGATGATCGTCGTGAGCCGTCCGTCGAAACGCAGAATGCCGCCATGAACCAACGGCTTGTCGGCGAAGAAGCAGGCGTCGTTAATCAAGAACTTGCCGGGAAAATTGTCCACCCCGTCGATGATGACATCATAGTCGGCGAAAATTGCGAGAGCGTTCGACGCGTTGAGCCGCTCTTCATAAAGCCGTACCTGGACGTCGGGATTAATGGCCTGCACCTTCTCTTTTCCCGATATGACCTTGGGGCGACCGACATCGCTCGTATGATGCAGAACCTGCCGCTGAAGATTGGATAGATCGACGACGTCGCTATCGATGAGGCCGATGGTCCCGATTCCCGCCGCCGCAAGATACAAGGCGGCCGGTGATCCTAAGCCGCCGGCTCCGACCAAAAGAATGCGGCCCTTTGCAAGCTTTTTTTGACCTTTGCCGCCGACTTCGGGAAGCAAAATGTGACGGCTGTAACGGGTTATCTGGGATTCAGTAAAGTCCATTGGTCAACGGATGCTGAAAAAGATCACCAACTTTGTTCTCGGCAAGATCGAATCCTCAACGTGCCTGAGGGGAGCACGCCTGCGGTTCAATCTTGCCTGCGGCCTCGTTGGATGATCTTTTTGAGCATCCTACTCCTCTTGAGTGTCGATACGGTTTCAAATATTGAAGTACTTCTCGATGCTGATATAGCGCTCTCCAGTATCGCACAAAATCGTCACGACGGTTTGATCCGGGCCGAGTTCCTCCGCCACTTTTTGCGCGGCGAACACATTGGCGCCCGATGAGATACCGACCAACAAGCCCTCCTTTTTCGCCAGCAGCTTGGTTGTCTGATAGGCCTCATCGTCCGTGACGGTAATCACACGATCGAGAATCTTCCGGTTCAACACTTTGGGAATGAACCCGGCGCCGATACCTTGAATTTTGTGCGGTCCCGGTTCTCCGCCGGAGAGGACCGGAGATCCCGCCGGCTCCACCGCGATCACCTTGGCTTTAGGATTCCGGGCCTTAATCGTTTCGCCGCAGCCGGTGATCGTGCCGCCCGTCCCGACGGCCGCCACAAACGCATCCACTTTTCCGTCAAGGGCTTCGAGAATTTCAGGTCCTGTGGTCGTCCGGTGGATCGCCGGATTCGCCTCGTTGGAGAACTGATCCGGCATAAAATAGGACGGGTTTTGCGCAATAATGCTCTCCGCTTCCTTGATCGAGCCCTTCATGCCCTCCCATGCGGCGGTCAGAACCAGCTGAGCTCCGTAAGAAGAGAGAAGACTCGCCCGCTCCATGCTCATGCTTTCAGGCATGACCAGAATCAATTTATATCCGCGAACCGCCGCGACGAGCGCGAGGCCGATGCCGGTGTTTCCGCTCGTTGATTCGACAATCGTTCCGCCCGGCTTGAGTTTGCCTTGCCGTTCGGCCTCATTGATCATATTGAGGCAGGCGCGGTCCTTGACGCTGCCGCCCGGATTATAGGACTCCACTTTGGCATAGATGCCCGCGCTGCCCGGTTTGCTGAGTCGATTAAGCCGAACGAGCGGGGTCTTGCCGATGAGTTCCGTGATCTCCTTATGGGCGATCATGGTCACTGGCCACCGCCCATATAGAACATAAATTCCACCTGGTCACCCTCTTTCAAGTGAGTGGTTTCAAAATGCGCACGTTCGACCATGTGATCGTTGATTTCGACGGCGACCATTTGCGGTTCAATGTTCTTGGCTTTCAGGAGATCGAGGACGCTGTCTCCAATGACCTCCTCCGCCTTGCCGTTTATCGTGACTTGCATGCAGGCTCCTGCCGACCGCTAAGAGTTTTAAAAGAATTTCAAGACGTTAGCAAAGAGGATGAATCCTTGTCAAGGTTGGCGACGCGCGCCATGATCTCGACTCGATGCGCCCGCCCGCATCTTGTCCCGGCCACTGCTTTCTTGACTTTCGTTGTTCGCCCCTTTCAGTATGCAAACGACTGGAGATACTCCCATGTGGAAAAAAAATTTCCTCTTCCGCGCGCAGGAATCCGCTCCGTTGAAGGAATCGGAGAACGAACTGTTTCATGATACCGAACCGGCCCTGGACAGCGCGGGACTCCATCTCGAAAAGTTTTTATCGGTGTGGGTGCAGGGAGAAGGTGACGATGAGAAGCCGACCTTGTACACGAATCTTTATGTGCGAACGGCCACGTTGGATTTCGGTCGCCGGGCCGGGTTTCTTCAACCGCTGCAAGGCCGAACGCATCAGATCAAGCAGATGCTGACGCCGGGGCAGAAAGCGTACCTGCGGGACTGGTTGAGCCGTGAGGGGCCGGCCGCCTGGACGGAATCGGACGAGCATTTCCGAGCTCTGTTCGATCCCGAGTGATTGATCCCGCATCCCAGCCCATGCGCCTGCTTGCCCTCGCCATTGTGTTGGGCGCCCTCTCGCCGATTTCATTCATCACGGGCCCTGATGCCGATGCAGCAGCCGATATCCAAGTCTATTATGCGCCGGAAGATCGGCCGTTGGATCGACTCCTTCAGCTTTACGGAAAGGCCAAGCGCTCCATCTATGTCTCGGTCTATGGCATGACCGCGCCGTCCATGGTCAAGGCGCTAATTGAAGCCAAGAAGCGCGGGGTGGACGTCCGGGTCATCACGGACAGCGGCAGACTCGACGAACCCAAGCAAAAAACAGCGTTGAGGACATTGCGGCTCGCCGGCGTGCCGGTCAAGATCAGCCGTCACGACGGGTTGATGCATCTCAAACAGGTCGTGATCGACGAGGAGATCAACGCAAGCGGATCGATGAACCACACGACCAGCGGCAACCGATACAATGATGAACGCCTGGATGTGATCACCGATGCGCGGGTGACGGCGCGGGCGCGGCAGAAATTTTTGTCCATGTGGACGGATGCCGCGCGTTATTCCGATTGGAAGTGATGCGACCATGACGGCTCACGCCAAGTTTGAAACGGATGTGGCGATCGTCGGCGCGGGCGGGGGTGGCGCCGTGCTGGCCTTGATGCTGGCCCAGCGCGGAGTCCGTTCCATCGTATTGGAGCGAAGCGCCGGCCCTCCGACCGGGCTGCGCGGGGAAATCCTTCAGCCCAACGGGCAACGCGTATTGGATCGACTCGGCTTGCTCGGTAAGCTCCCCGCAGATGCCGTGAAAGCTGTGCGGCTGTTTCATTTCTGTCGGGCCGGCGGGGAGCGACTCTGCACGGTCGATTACGGTGATCTGCCGGCGCCCTATAACCGCGCGCTGGTCACCTTGCCCAATGTGGCGCATCATGCCATTTTGAACGAGCTGGAGGCGGCCAACTCCTCGGGGTTCTGGTACGGCGCCCAGTTTACCGGCCTGCGATATCACAATCGGCGCGTTGCCGGCTTGCAAGCTGAACGAAATGGAGAACCGACGGAGGTCACGGCGAAGATCGTCATCGGCGCCGACGGCGCCTTCTCGAAGGTGCGCCAATCTCTTCGGATCGAGGCCGACATGCATCTCTATTCCGAAGGCTATTTGATCGCGATCCTGGACAGTCCCCGTGTTGAGACCGAAGCGAGATATTTCGTCGGACAGCGGACGATCCTTGGTCTCTTTCCGGCGGCCGGGCAAAAAGTGTATCTGTTTTATATGATTCCCGCCGGATCGTTCGATCAGATCAAGGCCCAAGGGTTGGAGTCCTTGCGGCAAGCATGGACGGCCATCGCGCCGTCGGAGGAAGAGCTGTTCAACAGCCTCGTTGATTGGACGCAGACGGCCTACATGCCGACCGGACGGGTGAAGACCCGAACCTGGGTGGCGGACGGCGCCGCATTATTGGGAGACGCCGCCCACGCCATGAATCCGCATGCGTCCCAAGGCCGGATGCAGGCGATGGTGGATGCGGTGACGCTGGCCGATCTGATTCCCTCATGCCTCCAATCGGGCGACTGGTCTGCCGATCGCTTGAAGGCCTATGAGCGTGCGAGGCGGCCGCAGGTAGAAATGTTACAGCGCCTGGCCGACGAGCAAGTGATGTGGTGGAACACGGGGAATCCCATCTTGGCTTTTCTGCGGGACCGTGTGTTCCGTACTCTGGACCGGAACGCACGGTTGCGCTATCGCGTGCTGTCGACCACCGCCGGCTTGCGGACCGCTCCGCCTTTTTCGCTCGTGGATCGCGTTATCGCGGCAGGGTTATGGCCGGATCCCAATGCCCGTGTGGCGCCCTCGCACGACACGGGCGGCTAATGTTCGTCACGCGGAGATACCGACATGGCAAGTTTTGCGGTCTTTGAGGGGTTGCCCTCCGAAACACAAAGCACAATCCGATCCTATACCAAAGAGGTCGGCAACTTGTTCGGCACGCTGCTGGAAGGCGCCATTCTGTACGGCAGCGCCGTTCGCGGGGACTTTCTGCCGGGCCGGTCCAATTTAAACTTCTTGTTGTTGCTGGCTGCGCATGATCGACCCAAACTCGCCGCCTATGCCAAACTTCACAAGAAGTGGGCGCGCCAGCAAGTCATTGTCCCATTATTGCTGACGGAAACCGAACTCACCGCTTCCGTCGCTTTGTTTCCTTTGGAATACATCGAGATCCAGGAACAGCATCGCCTGCTGACGGGCCGTGATCCGTTCATCGGGTTGCACATCGATTTTGCCGGTTTGGATCTCCAGATCCGACAAAATTTGCGGGCCAATTTGCTGAGACTGCGGCAACGCTTCGTAGAAGGGGGCGGAACGGAAGAAGCAATCACGATTCTGCTCCCGCTCTCTTTGACGGCCGTTCTTCCCTGCATTCGGGGCCTTCAGCGTCTGGCGCAACGCAAAACCTCCGGATCGGCGGAGCAACTGTTGCTCGAATGGCAGGAGGTGACAGAGACGGACTGTTCGGGTTTTTTGGACGTTCTACATCTGAAGCGCGGTCTTATTACTCCCGGGCCGGTCGAGGTCCCGCGGCTGTACGATCGCTACACGGCCGCTCTTGAGGCCTTGATTCACCGGGTTGAGTCGTCCCGGAAGAGTGGAACATGAGAGTGAGGCGGGGATTCTCGGCGTTCCTGTGCATGAGCCTGCTCGTATTATTGTCGCTTGAAGGAGCGGCGCAGGCCGGGCCCTATGAAAAGGTTTCTTTGCCCGAACCGCTGGGCTATGTCAGCGACCATGCGGCCATCATTGATCCGGATTGGAAGGCCAGGATCCGATCGGTCTGTCAAGATCTTGAGCGAAAGACCGGCGTGGAAATGATTGTCGTGACCGTTCCGTCTCTGAAGCCGTTCAAGACGGCGGACGAATATGCGACGGCGCTATATCAGCGGTGGGGAATCGGGACCGCTCAAGACGAGCATGGCATTCTCGTGCTGTTGTCGGTTCAGGAACGGCAGGCGGCGGTGACAGTGGGCCGCCGAATGTTGCCGGTGACTACCGGTGAGGCCGTGCGGAAAATAGGCGCCGATTATCTGGATCCGGCCATTCGGAACGGACATTTCGGCGAGGGATTGTATCGAACGTCGGTTGCCTTGGCCACGGTGGCTCAGGATATCCGCGTCGGTATTCTCGCGAAGAAACATTTTAAGGGGCTTGGCTTCTGGTTGACGCTCTTCACCGCCGTGGGTGCGTTGAGCTTCCTCTGGTGGTTGAGCAGGCCGGACCTGCGCCATCCATACGGCCGTCTCAGGCGCGGCGAGTACTGGGGCAGCGGGCAGGGAGGATTTGGAGGGAACTTCGGCGGCTTCGGTGGAGGAATGAGCGGGGAGGGATTGAAGTGAGCGCGCGGACCGAGTTAACAATAATGAGGGACACGGGACGGTGAAGCCTGCCTGCTCCGCGCTTCGTCTCGACCGCGCTAAGCAATGACGGCCGCTGTCGTGCGTGCTCTGCTCCCCACCTCTCAGAACGACCCTTCCGGGCTTCGCCGAGCGGAATCCTTCTGGAATTCCCTCAGCTGCGATCATGTGATCGCAGTGCTTCAGTCAGTTCCAGCTTTCCTTCTCGGCCAAGCCTCGGTGGGTCCCCGTTCCTCCGGCAAGGTCGCCCGCCGCACAACAGCGTCTTGACGAATAACGGAAACTGCGAACAATGCTCGCCGTCGCCAAGGCGACCGCACCGAACTCGACAAGCGCGAGTACCCTCGTCTCTGCGCAAGTCGCAATGCAGGTCTCGCCGTCCCATCCGCTCCAGTTCTCAAAGTTAAATGGCTGCTGGACAAGAACCCGCGCGCCGTTCGTCACCCGCATACGGAGTCATCCCAAGATCAGCCAGCGGTAGTCTGTTGGAACAGGTGGGTGGAAAGCGGTCGCGAAGATTTCTCACAGCTGCTACTGCCGGCGCGGTACCGCTCGGCCTTCTTCTAAGTCCAGCAAATCTGCCCAGCTGGTGATGTCGCTGCGGGAGGGATCAATTGTCTCTCGCGTCTTCTTGAAAGACGCCTGTTTTTCAGGGGTGTCCGGGCCGCGCCTCAGCAGCATCTCGTTGAACTCGGCCACTTCCGCTTCGCTGTGGGGCACAGAGACGCTTTGAAACCATTCCGCCATGTCTTCATCTGAGGAGTATGACTTCGCGGCCTCTTTGAGCTGTCCCGCCGTAATTCCGGTAAAGTCCAATAAGAGTTGGTCCATCGGACAGGGATAGACATATTCGCCCTGGGTGCCGTGGATCGTCGCCCGGCATTTATCCAGCATGCGTGGGAGATGCACGTAGCCCGCGAGGCTTTCACGCGGGCTACGCGGAGACTGTCTGCGCAAATCCATTACAACATCTTATGATTGCGGAAGGTCAGCGTTCGAACTACGACCTGTCCGTTTTCATAGGAGATGATCCGCCTCGTTTCGGGCAGATCAGACGCACCGACGCGGACATGCGTGTCCGTGAAGCTTTCGACGTTGTTCAGTTTTCCATTGTCCGGGGCGTAGTAGTAGACGGTGTACTTCGTCGTCAAATTTTTCTTGTCTTGGGTCAACGCGCTCTCTTCGACGTTAATCGTAAAAGCAAACGGCTGCATGCCGGGATGCGCCATCTTGCGATTAATCTGAGTAATGCGGTTGTCCTTGAGGCGATAAAATGAATTCGATCCGTGAATGATCAGCTTCGGCCCGAACGGATGCCCGTCATCTTCGAGGGTCAGAGTATACTTTCCGTCCGACTCTTCAAAACTCCGGGGTCCACGATGAACCGCGATCATTCCAAGCTGGTCATGGGCCCACTTTTGGAGGTCGGCATCCGGCAATGTGACGCTGACGTCACGCGGGCCCTTGACGGTCACCAATCCTGACATTTCTTTCCCTCCCGTATTCACGGTCAGGTCGGCGGAGAAGCCGCGAAAATCCGGTTGCCAACGGGCGGTATTGTCAAAGGCTTGACGCAAGAGTGCCCGCGCCGCCGGATCATCCGCAACTGCTGTTTGTTCGCGCTGGGACGTAGAACTTTCCATATCGTGATCTCCTTTATGGAACAGTGGAAAAGGGCTGATTATACGGGCGCTTCTCTCCTTGCACAATGGAAGAAATGAAGAGAGTCGGTCATTCTCCTAGAAAGATCCACTTAAAGTGACGCTTGAAATAAACGACGAAGCAGGCTGTTTTCCTGTGGACTCGCTCCTTTTCTTCTTGGAAATGCGCCGTTTGTTCCTGTATACTTACAGATCAAACCTCCACATTGGTCGGCGATGGGGTCCCAGGCACCCAGAAGGAGTGGTAGCGGTATGGAGCGACGGGCAGCTTCACACACCGAAGAGGAAGAGATGAACCAACGGCGCCGCCTGCTCAGTTTGGCCAGGAAAGGCGATGCTAAGGCCATCAGCAAACTGTTCGAACTCTATCAGGTGCGTGTATTGAGCGGCGATATGCTGAACAAAATGAACCGCGCCTATTATAAGTCCGCCAGCCAGCAAAAAAACGCTCCGAGCAGCGGGGCCTCCAAATCCGGCAAGGGGGAGAAAGTGGCTCATGGCAGCCGGAAGAGCGGACATACGCCAGGAGAGAAATCTCCGAGAACATCTAAAGCCCAATCCGCCAAAAGCAAAGGCGGACGTTGATCGCTTCGAGTAATTGCCACTTCTTTCATTGAACGGCGACTTTGAGCCCCCCGCCGGCCAACCGCGTTCCTATATGCTCCGCCTCCTTCCGGTTGCCCGCATAGACCGTGGCTTGACCCTCATGGTCGATTTTCCAGGCTAGTTCAAATGCGCGGGATGAACTCATCCCGGGAATGATTCGGCAAAAGAGCATGATCACCTGTTGGTAGGTATGGCAATCGCAATTGAAGACGATGACCTTGGCTTCCAGGTCATCTCCCGTCCCCACGTCGGTGATCTCGTCGGTATCAGGAATTACGGTTTCAATCATCTGAGCATCTGAGCATCCAACCGTCCAAGTCGAAGCGTTCTTGTAATCCCCCTAGCCCGCCGCCCTCGTCCAAGACGTAATTCTGCCGGCTTGTTCGAAGAACTCCGTTCACGAGAAGATGATCGGCGAGGTCCGTTCCGTCACGATCATTGGATTGCCTCAAGAGCAGGTGATGCCCGGGAGAATCCGTCACCACGGCCAAATGATGGCGAAGCGCGAGCCGCCGGGTCCATATACCGGAGGCCGCGGTTTTGATTAATGCCAATCCATATTCGAATTCGTATCCTGCCTCAAGCGTTTGTCGCAACGAACTCAAGCTCCGCACGGTCTGTACCGTATAGGGATGAGCAGCGCGGGAGCCGTCCATTAAGGATAACAAAGCCGCCGGTCCCGGGACGACCGTCGTTCCGATTATCATCCCATGCGAGGGATCAAATAAACCCCGCTGAAATCTCCGTTGCTCCGTGAAGACTCGATGAAACAATGTCCGCCAGATCGGGTCTGTCACATCTCGATCGACGGCTGCTTCAAGCTCCCTATCCAACGGACCGCTCGTGTGATGGCCTTGAACAAGGCGGCCTGCGGCCACGAGGTCCGGGTGTGCGTCACCCATGCGATCCTGAAAGGCGGTCGTACCGAAGAACGGCGTGAGTTGAAGCGCCATGTAATCGCGAAAGTGCAATGCGTGAAAGTGCTTCAGCAGTAGCGTGAGGGTCTGCTCGGAACAGAGATGGAACGGGTAGTAGAGAGCGTTTCCGTGGTCGGTCATTTCATCGACGAGGTGCAACGGCCGTGCTAGCCCACATTATTCATGAACGCTTCTGCTGCAATCACGGATTCGCCGCTGCGACAACCTTGGCTGGGCAAACAGTTTGATCTGATCTTTACCCGTTCGAGGCGGCGGCCGTCACGATGTCGGTGTTGATCGCCGGATTTGCTTCAACCGATGGAGAGCCGCACTGGTTGGAAGGAGCAAAGATAACTTTTCATCGCCTGATGAATAGTCCGTCTTCAGCGATGCAACTTAGGATTCGGGAATTCAGAATTTACCATCTGCGCTGTGTCACCACTTGTCCATGTCGATAACTTCGGTTGCGTCCCAGAGATTCTTCCACTCGGCTTCAGCAATGGCTTTCTCACGATCCAATTCGGTTTCCTCGCCGAATTGTCTCTTTGCAGTATCCTCGGCTCCGGGCGCCGATTGATCGGACGTTTCCTGAGAAGCGGCCCGTTTTTGTTTGCGTTTACCTGGGTCCATGTTGACCGGCATATACGACTCCCTTTGAGTTCAACTGTAGTTTCCTACCGCCTCGAGTTGAATGTCAATGCCGTGAATGTTTTCACGGTGATGACGTCCAGGCTGCTATGAATCTCCGGCTGCGTCATGCGTGACGGCGGGATAAGCGGCGTTGAAAAAAATTAGGCTACAATAATTGCACGGATACCTCGTCGGCGTATCGCCTCCCACGGGCGGTCAACCGTACCGATTGGTCGGATTGCTCCAGGTAATGCTCCTCGATCAATCGGCGGACGATACCGGCCCAGTCCGGCGACTGATTGAGGTGCAGCAAGTCCACTGGTATTCCGGCGGTTTTCCGCAGGCCGAAAATGACCGCTTCCCGCGCGCGCTGGACAGGTGAGAGATATTCGATTTCGCCATGAGGGAATTGGCCCGCGTTCAGCAGGTCGGAATACCGTTCAAGGTCGGCGACATTGCCGTATCGCCTATTGCCGACGTAGGACTGCGCGCTGGGTCCCAGTCCGAGGTATGACGCGCCGGTCCAATACAAAAGGTTATGGCGGCACTGCGAATTGCCGCGATGATAATTCGAGATCTCGTAGCGATGAAATCCGGCGTCGGCCAACACTTGTTCCGCCAGCTCGTCCAGTTCGTTCTGAAAATCGGCGTCAGGCGCGGCGACTGCGCCTGCTCGGACAGCGTCGTCCAGCTTCGTGCCTTCCTCCATGGTGAGGGCATAACAAGAGATATGCGAAGGCTTGAGCGCGATGATTGCTTGCAGCGAGGCATGCCAGCTTGCCGCAGTCTGTCCGGGCAATCCGTACATTAGGTCGAGGTTAATATTGGAAAAGCCTGCTTGCCTGGCCGCTCCAACGGCTCCCGCCGTTCCCATCGGTGAGCCGGGTCTTCCCACGCGAGTCAATTCTTCTCTCTTCATTGATTCTGCGCCAAAACTGATACGGGTGAATCCCACTTCGACGAGTTCACCGAGCGTTGCCGGAGTCACGGTATCGGGGTGGGCCTCGATGGAGAGTTCCGCTTGCGGATCCAACGTAAAGGATTCTCGAATCAGAACGAGAATCGACCGCAGCTCTTCAATGGACAAGGTCGTTGGTGTGCCCCCGCCGAAATAGACAGAGGTGAGGGGCTCATCTCGAAACGTCTGATTTGCGCGATGGAGCCTGATTTCTTGGGTGAGACCGCGGACATATGCTGCCGCCTTCGCCTTGTCATGGATTTCGAGATAGAAGGCGCAAAAGTGACAACGGCTCCTGCAGAAAGGCACATGGATATATAAGCCTCTACCGGAGAGTGGTTCCATAGAGGACCGGATCAAGGCAACTGAGGTTTGGAAAAATCCCGGCTCATCGCCACTTCGACTTCGTCAGCGGGGGATTTGCCGCGATTCCGCACATGAACGGTCCACGACGGATATTGGCGTAAGGTCTCGAAGAGCGCTTTCATGAGCTCCGGCTTGATACGCCGCTCCCAGTCGCCCAACCAGGCATATTCCTCCTCGTCGCCGTCATAGTCATCCGGAAAATCGGCTTCAAGACTGATCCGAAATACAAAGCTTTTTTCTTCCAGGGGCATGTGCTGGTCATCCTGATTGCGAACCGGGGCCGCCGTTTCTTATAATGTCGCTCAGATGGAGGAATAAACAGCCATGCCTATCTTCGAATATGTATGTCGGGAATGCAACCATCGGTTTGAGCTGCTGGTTCAAGGTTCGACTGCGCCGGCCTGTCCGTCTTGCAAGGCGATATCGCTCGAAAAACAATTTTCGGCGTTTGGGGTGGGAGCCACGTCGGACTGGGCCGGCCCGAGCGGACCCGGCGCTTGCGGAAGCTGCGGGGATCCTCGTGGACCCGGCGCCTGCTCCATGAACTGACGGGCATGGATCAACAGGCCGATCTTCACGAAGAATCCCTTCGCCGCGCCATCGGCACGCTCTCCCAATCGGACCCGCTTCTGAAGTTACTGGAGCAAGTCAAGCTCAGGCGGATGAAACCGACCGATGCGGGATTGCGCGCGGTGACCGAATCCTGGCTGGCCACCTATCGTCAAGTCCTCTCCGGCGATGAATTCGACGCGGCGGCTCTCATCCGCTTGGATCCTTCTCCGCGGCTGGCCGTTCTCGTGGAAGCGGGGATCCTTTCGGAGGATCACGGCGCGCTGGTGGAGTTGAAGACGTTCTATGGGACTCGCCTGTCGTCTTTGGCGCGGTAAACGGATCTCGCTCTTCCTCATCGCATTGTTCGCTTGGTATACCTCTGCGCTGGATGGTGTGGCCGCCTTCGCGTCGCCTGAGCCGGCGGTCGATGTCCGTCCTTTGGTCGTCGCGGACGAATCCACGTTCGCTACACTGCTGCCACAAGACTCCCGTCTCCTCATACGATCAGGACCGATTGAAAGTTTTCTGGCGGAGCTGGAAGAGACGATTCCCGACTGGACCGTCCTGTACGGCCGGGGACACCATGATCCTGAACTCGATGATCGGTTGTTTCAATTCAACCGGAGCCGTGATGAGCGGCGTCGAGATAAAGCCGCGTTGGGATGGCGCGTAACCTTTCTCTGGATGGGGCGGTTGTCGCAATTGGATCCTGAGCGGGGCGGTTTTCCCGTCGCGGTCGGACCGGAGTTGGTGCGTACCGGATGGGGTATGGTCCGCTTCAAACCGGCGGATCTTCCGAACCTGACGGCCGGCGCAGCCGCATCACTGCAGGAACGCCTGATCCGCCGGATCGAGAACGGTGAGGCGATCTCCATTAGCGTCGCTATGACCGGGCATCTGATCGCGGAGGAATCGGTCATCTATGACTTCTCCCACGAGGAGGAAGGGCAGGGACTCATCATGCCGGTGGTGCAGATCGAGCGGGTGGACTATGTCCTCGTGGCGCCATGACTTACAGCGCGTCCTTGGCGCAGCGCATGCCGGTGCCGCTGGGACGGCTGTCCATCGTTCCCCAGTCGCGATCGGTGGTGCGGAGACTCACCGCCGGTTTCAGCCATGAACCTCCCCGCATGGCTTTGATGGCGCCCCGATCCGGTCCGGTGGGATTCGAGAGGGCCGCGTTTTTGTAGTAATTCGGATTGTACCAATCCTCGACCCATTCGGCGGCATTGCCGGCCATATCAAACAGGCCATAGGCGCTGACTCCGGCGGGAAAGCTCCCCACGGGCAGGGTGAGGACTTCTCCTTTGAGGCCTTGCTCCCTGGAGATGCGTGCGCCTTCGCCACGAAGCCAAAACTCATCCCATTCGGCACCGTTCGAAAAGTCGATTCTGCGGCCGGCCCAATAACTCGCGCTATTGGCCAGATTTTGATCCCACTCGTCTCCCCATGGGTAGATGCGCCGATCGGTTCCGCGCGCCGCCTTTTCCCATTCCGCTTCGGTGGGTAGCCGTTTCCCGCGCCAGCGGCAAAACGCCACCGCATCATCCCAACTGACATTCACCACCGGATGAAGGTCGATGCCCGGTAAGGGACGTCCCGATTCCCAAAGCGTCGCAGCGGAGTTGGCATTCGCGGGAGTGCGGTGTCCGGTCGCTTGAACGAACTGCAAATAGTCGGCATTCGTGACTTCGTAGCGGTCGATCCAAAATCCCGACACGAACACGCGGCGCTCCGGCTGTTCATCAGGCAGTCCATGGCTGCCGGCAGGAGCCCCCATGAAGAATTCTCCCGGCGGCACGAGCGCCATCCCGCCGGTGGATGAAGTGTCTGCGAGACTCTGTGCGAGGGGGGCCAAGGAAGAAATGACAACCATCAAGCATGCCGCAAGGTGGGAACTCAGGGCTTTCGGATCTTGCAGGCCCGGGCGACCGCATCGCGATAACGAAGCCACAATCTGAGCGAAGTATGAAGACATGCGATTACGGCGTCTTGTTCTCGTCGCGTGGGTACATAATGCATCACCATATCATAGGCGTCCCGGCGATGGCCCGATTCAACTTTCTGATGAGCCCGTATGAGATCCATATGCCGGGCATCAACTCCATGATGACGCACGAGGGGGTGGGCCGCCACATAGGCTTCGATCGCGTCTTGAGTCGGCGGCTTGGGAGAATCCAGGATTTCTTTGCGGTCCTTGATGCTGCCCTCCACGAAAATCGCCATGACGGCCGCGCCAATGACCCATGTGCGGCTGGCGGTCATGCGATCGAGCCATTTGCGATAAGCTGCGCTGGCGGGAAAAAGCCGCGCGCGTTGAAGGGAATCAATATCGAAGCCCAGGCCCTGCATCATCTCGTGAAACAGTTCCGGATGCGAGCGACCGAACGACAGGCCGCCCGTGTCTTCTTCATAAATATTCTCCGCCAACATGCGGCGCACGTCGGGAGGGGGATTCTGACCGTGGACCCGCGCCAATAAAACGGGGAAGTCCCGCACGTAGACATGATATTCCTGCTGGTAATGGATCTTGAGCTGATCTTTGGCGATTCCCGGCCCCATCAGCAGGGGCCAAGCCCAGTGGTGTTTGCGGTCCATGATGGCCAACAGACGCTCACGAAACTGTTCGGAAGTGTAGGCTTTCTTTGGCATCGCTTGCCATCCTTCTCGACCAATCGTTAAAATCAGCCCAGGTGGAGCTCACTCATGAACCCGGTCACGATTCAGAATTCCGATGACATCCTCAATTTCCTGGCCGATGTGTCGTTGCGCGGCCGAGGATTCACTACCGACTGCCTGCTGGACTATGTCCTGGACGAGGGATTTACCGAACCGATTTATCTGAATGCTTCCGGAGAAGATCCCGAGGCCTACTTTAAAGGCGAGCCGAAAGCCTGGGCGATCTACCAAGTTCGTGAATGGAAACGAGTCTTGACGGTCTCCGGAGGACTGGGAAAAGATCGGCGAGTTCAAATCACCGAAACCCCGTGACGGCTTCCGATTGCGCTCGAATACGGCTCCGGCCTGTGTTGAGTGTAGGGACCCTCCGGGAAAAATGCAACGAATCACATCTTTCACGTGCGGCATGAGTTCATGTCGAGCCGGCACGGCATCGATATCGGCGCATCCGTAACGACATTGCGGCACGCCGTTCGGTGATGGACCTTTTTCCCCGGAAATGAAGCAGCCGCTTCCGGTCATCCGGATATCTCATCCGTCACCATGCGGCGCACAACGCCGGTTATAATTTCTGAAGCATACAGGGGGCAGAATAATCGTTATGGGAATGGTAGTTTTGAGGGAAGCAGGCGACATGGGAGAACTGGCCATGATCAAGAGTCTGCTGGAAGGCAGCGGCATCCCATACGTGGTGCATCATGAACACGTGAGCAGCTTATATCCGGGAATTCCGTTTTTGAGCGGGCGAGTCATGGTTGATGAAGCAGAACGCGACCGAGCGGAGATCCTGTTGAGTCGATTGCATCTGGACATCCGAGAGGCGGAAGAGGCAAGGGATGACTAAGTTCTCGGAGGATGCGGCGAACGTTTGGGAAAATCGGGCGTAATCAATGTGGGATCGCGTTGGTCGGAGCCGGAGAAATGACCGCCGATAAGACGGCCTTCTTCGAAGTACAAATATCGATGCTTGACGATGGCCGCGCTTTCCCAGTCTTCGAAGATCCACTCCTCTCGCCTCAAGCCATCGCTCGTGTGAGAGACATTGATGGTGTTCGGGGATCCCCAAGATTCCAACACCTGCTCGCGTGACATCCCGACCATGACCCGATGGCTTTCAATGTGCTTGCTGAAGTCGGGATCGAGCCAGTGCGGGACGAATCGCGCGGCCAGCATCGCCAGTAGAAAGAGGCCGAGAAACGTATAGATGACGATGCGTACCGGGCGTCGGCAGAGAAACGGCTTCTCCGACGTTTCGGGCGGAGGGACGGCGGTGGAATCTTTGTGTGCCGGCACATTCATCATGGCGGATCGAGTGAGCGCGGGAGGCGTGGACATGTTCGGCTGCATGCTAAACAATCGCTTTTCGGCGAGTCAAGCCCGCATTATGCGCCGCGCTTCGTGATGAAGGTGCGATCGCGTCGGAAGCCCTCACGGATAACGTGATTGCGAGGCAGGATCGGTGATCGTTGAAGTCGAAGCCAATCCGAACTCCGAGCAGGGGTTCTTCGGACGCTTCAAGGAACTGAGTCGTCCAAGGCTGATCCGGGAGATCAAGCTCTATGACCGCCGGCCGGAGGGCGAGTGGTACGAAGTGACGGGCTGGAGCGATGATCCGGCTCAACCCTGCTGCCCTGCCTGGTGTTGCCCTGTGGAAGATTCCGGCGCCGGACGGACGTATCTCGTCTACGGAGGCATCTTCGGCCTCAGATTCAGACCAACGGGCCGGGAAGAGGCCTGGAGCCTTGACAGTCCACATCAATGGGGTGAGCCTTACTTGGCTGTGGCAGACAGCAGCGATCTTCGGCTCAGCGAGGCAGGCCCGGAATGAAGAGACGTTGACGCTCGTCGGACAGGCTAATTGGGTGAGGTCGGCGCCGGTCAATCGGCGTATTTCGGGATAGGCACTTTCTTCGGCGGCGGGGGCGGAGGGATCTGTTGCGCGAACTCCTTGGAGTAGGGATTCAGAATCGGGTCGTGGGTATTCCGCTGGCGTTGTTTGACCAGTTGCAGACTTTGCGCGCTGATTTCCACTCGATCGATCAATGCCTTAGGCGTCAGGGGATCAGGTAGTCCCTGCAGCGAGAACATCTGGAACGCGAGGCTCCAGTCGAGGTTTTCCTTTCCCTTCTCCCGGACGATGAAGCGGGCATCCGGCGAGGCGTCTCCCTGAAACATCAATACCATGACGTTGGAGCGGAAGGTCGGCGCGTTCGGATCCGGTGACGGATGGAATTCCGGCACGAGGTCGGGAATCCTGGAGAGGGGAACCGGAGGGGAAAATTCGATGTCGACAAGCCGCACGAATAACGGGCGGTCTTCCTCATGATTGTTCAGGTCCACGGCGAACCCGAACGAATACCGGACTTCGACTCCATCGCGCCGAAACGTATAGACGTCCTCACCGTTCTCCGGAGACACCAACTTCTTGAAATATTTTTCCCAGTCGGCGATCGGGTAGTACGTAAAGACGCGCAACGCGGATTTCCGGTCGCGCACCGCCTGCGGCTGCCCCAGTTTGTCATGCAGCTCGGCCTGCGTAAGACCAAGATACCCGTCGGCGAAATAGGCTCCCGCTCGGGCGGATAGCGGGATGAGCCACGTGCCCAAGAAGACCGCCAGGACAAGACTATGAAGGAGATGGCGATATCCTGTGACCTGCCGCATAGTATTGTGATCCTATGATTGCCTTTGGGGCTATGTCAATGTTCATGGGTAAGGCGATTCATCTTCATCCTGGGACATGTTCTCGGACATGGTGGCATGGTCAGGTTGACTTGAAAACGACGAAGGGTGAGGCCATTATTCAGAGGAAATGGCGGCGGTTGTGGCGAGGGTAAGATCTCTGTTGCCGGACGGAGGAGTGCATGGTTCGGCAGAGTCGCGAATTGTGAAGAGCTTGCGTGAAGCCGGACTCTTCAGTAGGATCAGGCCACCATCTCAATAGACAGGACAAGTATGCCACAATATCAAGCGGCGACACTTTTGCCGGAGCTGCTCCGTGACCGTATCGTGATTCTGGACGGTGCGATGGGCACGATGATCCAGCGCTACCAGCTGGACGAAGCGGCCTTCCGCGGAGAGCGATTTAAGGGGTGGAAGAAGGACCTCAAAGGTCACAACGACCTGCTGAACCTCACACAGCCGGCCGTCATTGAAGAGATCCACCGACAGTATCTGGAAGCCGGCGCGGATATCATCGAGACGAACACGTTCAATTCCCAGGCGGTTTCGCTGTCCGATTACGACATGGCCGATCTTGGCTATGACTTGGCGAAAGCAGGGGCTGAATGTGCCAGGCGGGCGATCGAACAGGTCTGTGCCGCTGATTCCGGCCGGCGTTGCTTCGCGGCCGGCGCGATTGGGCCGACGACCAAGACGGCCTCCGTCTCGACGGATCCGCTGGATGCGGCTGCTCGGGCGACGACCTTCGACGCCTTGGTTTCGGCGTATGAGGAACAAGTCAAAGGTCTGCTGGACGGCGGCGTCGATCTGCTGCTGGTCGAAACGATTTTCGACACCCTCAATGCCAAGGCCGCGTTCTATGCCATTCAGAAACACTTTGATGAGGCGGGACGCCGCGTCCCCATCATGGCGTCCGTGACGTTCATCCAGGCGGGCAGCAATCGTGGTTTTTCCGGCCAGACGGTGGAGGCCTTCTGGAACTCCATTTCGCATGTGCCGCTGTTGAGCGTCGGCATGAACTGCGCCCTCGGCCCCAAGGAAATGCGCCCGCTCATTGAGGAATTGGCCGCGCTCGCGCCGTGTTATGTCAGCAGCCATCCGAATGCCGGGCTGCCCAATCCATTGCTCCCTACGGGGTTTCCAGAAACACCGGAGACACTGGCTCCTCAATTGGCGGAATGGGCCCAGAACGGATGGCTCAATATCGTCGGCGGCTGTTGCGGGACGACGCCGGCGCACATTGCGCGCATTGCGGAAGCCGTGCGCCGGCTGCCTCCGCGTGTGCCGAAGCCGGTCGAACCCTATACGCGTTTGAGCGGGCTCGAGGCCGTCACGCTGCGGCCGGAATCCAACTTCGTCAATATCGGAGAACGGACCAACGTCACCGGGTCTCCGGCCTTCGCCAAGCTCGTGTTGGCCGGAGATTACGAGGCGGCTTTATCGGTGGCACGCCAGCAGGTGGAAGGCGGCGCGCAGATCATTGATATCAATATGGACGAGGGGCTGCTGGACTCCAGGGCGGCGATGGAAAAATTCCTCCGTCTGCTGGCCGCCGAGTCGGACATCGCCCGCGTTCCGGTCATGGTCGATAGTTCCCGCTGGGAAGTCATTGAAACGGGACTGAAGAATCTGCAGGGAAAGGGCATTGTCAATTCCATCAGTCTCAAAGAGGGCGAGGCGCAGTTCCTCCATTATGCGCGGCTCATTCGCCGGTATGGCGCGGCCGCGGTCGTCATGGCCTTCGACGAGCGAGGTCAGGCGGATACGCTGGAGCGAAGAATCGAGATCTGCCGCCGGTGTTACGGGCTCCTGACGGAACAGGCGGCGTTCCCGCCGCAGGACATCGTGTTCGATCCGAATATCCTGACTGTCGCGACGGGAATCGAAGAACATAACAACTACGCGGTCGATTTCATCGAAGCGACCCGTTGGATCAAGCAGAATCTGCCCCTCGCGAAAGTCAGCGGCGGGGTCAGCAACATCTCCTTTTCGTTTCGCGGCAACAACGTGGTGCGGGAAGCGATGCACGCGGCATTCCTGTACCATGCGATCCAGGCAGGCCTCGACATGGGTATCGTCAATGCCGGACAGCTCGCGGTCTATGAGGAAATTCCCAAGGATCTGCTGGGGCTTGTCGAAGATGTGCTGCTCAATCGCCGGCCCGACGCCACCGAGCGCCTGGTGGCTTTCGCCGAGACGGTGAAACAGAAAGGCAAGGCCGTCGTGAAAGACGACGCCTGGCGGACCGGTTCAGTGGAAGACCGGCTGAGCCATGCCCTGGTGAAGGGGATCACCGACTACATTGAGCAGGATGTGGAGGAGGCCCGGCTCAAGAGCGCGCGGCCGCTCGACGTCATCGAAGGGCCATTGATGGCCGGAATGAACGTCGTCGGCGACCTGTTCGGCTCCGGCAAGATGTTTTTGCCGCAGGTTGTCAAGAGCGCCAGGGTGATGAAAAAGGCCGTCGCCTATTTGATGCCGTTCATGGAAGCGGAGAAGGAAAAACTGGGCACCCAAAAGGCCAACGGCAAGGTCTTGCTGGCAACGGTGAAGGGCGACGTACATGATATCGGTAAGAACATCGTGGGCGTGGTGCTGGGGTGCAACAATTACGAAGTCCTGGATCTGGGCGTCATGGTGCCCTGCGATAAAATCTTGTCCACGGCGCGCGAGCACAAGGTCGATATTATCGGTCTGAGCGGGTTGATCACCCCATCCTTGGACGAAATGATCCACGTCGCGAAGGAGATGACACGGGAAGGGTTCAGCCTCCCGTTGCTCATCGGGGGCGCCACGACCAGCAAAGCTCATACGGCGGTGAAGATTGCGCCCTCCTATTCGAATCCGACGATCCACGTGCTCGACGCCTCGCGCGCGGTCGCGGTAGTGGGAACCTTGTTGAACCCGCAGCAGCATGGCGACTTTGTCCATAAAGTCCGCAAAGACTATGAACAGGTCCGGCAGGCGCATTTGGACCGGGGGGTCAAAAAGCTGCGGTCGCTGTCTGAGTCGCGGGCGCGGCGTCTCGAAACGGATTGGCAGGCTGTCGATATTCCGAGTCCGGCGTTCACCGGTATCCGAGTGATTGATGACCTGGCTCTTACCGAACTGGTCCCCTATATCGATTGGACCCCCTTCTTCCATGCCTGGGAACTGAAGGGCAGATATCCGGCGATTCTCGAAGATTCAAAGATCGGAGCCAAGGCGCAGGAAGTCTTTGCCGACGCCCAAAAACTGCTGGCGCGCATTATCGACAAGCGATTGCTTCAAGCCAAGGGCGTATACGGATTCTTCCGAGCAAACAGCAGCGGCGACGATATCGTACTCTATGCCGACGCCGGCGCAGGGGATCAGATCGCCTCAACGATTCACACGCTGAGACAGCAACTGGAAAAGCCGGATGACCAACCGAACCTCGCGCTGGCGGATTTCATTGCGCCTCGAGAATCCGGCCGAGGGGATCATCTGGGCGTCTTTGCGGTGACGGCGGGACATGGATTGGAGTCCTTGTGCCGGGATTTTGAGCGGGATCACGACGATTACAATTCTATCATGGCCAAGGCGTTGGCGGACCGATTGGCGGAGGCCTTCGCGGAATGGTTGCACAAGAAGGCCCGTGGCGATTGGGGATACGGAAAGGATGAGCAACTGTCCGGCGAAGATCTGATCCGCGAGCGGTACCGGGGGATTCGCCCGGCGCCCGGCTATCCGGCCTGCCCGGATCATACGGAGAAGCGACTGGTGTTCGATCTGCTGGAGGCCGAACGGCACGCGGAGATGCAATTGACCGATTCGTTCGCCATGTATCCGGCTGCTTCCGTCAGCGGCCTGTACTTCGCTCACCCGGAGGCCAAATATTTTGCCGTGGGCAAGATCGGCCGCGATCAAGTGGAAGAGTACGCCCGGCGCAAGGGAATGACGGTCGGTGAGGTCGAGCGATGGTTGTCGCCGAATCTGAATTACGATCCGGCGTAATTATGAAGTACGATTTGCGATTTATGATTTCGTGAGGTGAAAGACATCGCCAACTCACTAACTTACCCAATCAGACGTTGGCGTCCGGCTTGCTACGATTTTCCAGCGGCGACGGCGGCCGGCATGGGTAGCGGCAAGGCAGATGTCTTCGTCACGGCTGCGAGTGAAGATTTGACCCAGCGGTAGCGTTCCTCGGCCCACCGATTGAAAGCCTCCGTATCGTCAAAGACGAGATCCCAAGCCTTGGCGGCGTCGAGCATTAAGAGTTGATGCGGCAGGTTGTGTCCCGGAAAATACACGACGAGGACGGCCGAATTTCCGGTCAGGCTCACGTCTGTAAAGACGTGGATCATGGAGTGAGACGGCAATGACAAGTCGCGTGAAGCCGCCTCGACCAACGGTTGATAGAGGCGTTGAAGCAGCTGCGTCGTTTCTTCATAGGGGGTTCGGGTCTTCAAAAGCCTGGGATTGGGCTTGTCTCCGAACAGATTATCCGTCAAATACGTCGCGGCTTCCCAGGTGGGCATCATGCCGGTTGAGGCGAGAGCTTCACAGAGATACGCGAGCCAGTTCCGTGTCCTACGTGCCATGATTATCCTCTCCGTCCCTTCTGAATTCCCCGGTCCATCATACTCGATACATCGTCCTTTTCATCGCGTCCCACGGTGTACGATTCAGCCCGCCGCCGCTCTTAGGGAGCGATCGGCGTATTGATCGTGGATTTTCTTTACCTCATCGATTGATGCCAGGAATACGTCGAGCAGATCCGGATCGTAATGCTCGCCCCGATGCTTGGTCATGAGTTCCACCGCGTGCTCGAAGGGGAACGCCGGCTTGTAGACCCGCTCCGTCGTCAACGCGTCGAACGCGTCGGCCACGGCCGCGATGCGGCCTTCCACCGGGATGGCTTCGCCCTTCAACTTTCTCGGGTAGCCGCTGCCGTCCCACCGTTCGTGATGTGTCCAGGCAATGAGTGCGGCTACTTTCAGCAGCTCGGCGTCGGAACCCACCAGGATGCGATAGCCGATCTCCGCGTGCTGCGCGATGACATTGAACTCTTCAGGGGTGAATTTTCCCGGTTTGAGAAGCACATGGTCGGGGGTGCCGATCTTTCCGATATCGTGCATTGGACTGGCCGTTCTGATGAGGTCACACCGGTCCGGGGCGATGCCGTAGCGGCGCGCGAGCAGTTCGCAATAATGACTCATGCGTTGAATGTGTTGCGCGGTCGCGCTGTCCCGGAATTCCGCGGCGATGGCCAGGCGCTGAATCGTTTCTTCACGGGAAAGCCGCAACTCTTTTTCACTGCGTTCGAGCCATTCGAGCGCCTGTTGCAAGGCGATGGTCCTGGTCCTGACCATTTCTTCGAGATTCTCGCGATGCATGCCGTTTTCGATTTCCAGCTTGCGCCGGCGCAGGGCGTTCGCCACGCTGATTAGGACCTCATTGGATTCAAACGGCTTAATGACATACCCGAAGGCCCCCATCTCGAGCGCGGCGTTGGCCAACACCGGGCTGTCGAGTCCCGTCACCATAATGACGGCCGTGTGTGAATGGAGCGACCGAATGTGGCGAATCAGATCCATGCCGGATTCACCCGGCATATTGACATCGCAGAGGACGAGCGCGAATGGCCGACGGTCAAGTTGTTGACGCGCCTCGCGTGCGTCCGCGGCAAGGCTGACGGCGTAGCCATGGGGTTCGAGCAGGAAGCCGAGCAATCGCCGGATCGCCTCTTCGTCATCGACGATTAAGATGTTTCTATTCTCGATCAGTGTGTGACAGGTCAACCGAACGGTTTCGATCTGCATTACTCTCCACCACGATCATGAGTGAGAATGGAAGTACGACGCGGGGTGCGGCCTGAATCATTCATCGGTACAATCACTATAGGTCTTGAGTCCGCGACTGAGTCGATGAGCAGATTGCACCTTCTGTGCCGTTTGAAGTTGCAACGCAAGCCAGCGCACAGATGGGATTATACACGGCTTAGCTTCACATACCACAAGAAGGGATGAAGCCGGCGCGCCAGAGAATTGACACAAAGCCGCGCCGCCGGTGTTCCATCTATTTGCTCTTTCGCCATGCCTTCACTATAATTTGCCCGTTTCATTGGCTGGAAGGAGAGTGGGCGTGATACGGAATGGATCGAATTTGATGCGGTATGACGGGCGCCGGAAGGACCAGATCCGACCGGTCAAAGTCACCAGAAATTTCACCAAACATGCTGAAGGCTCCGTCTTGATGGAAATGGGCGACACGAAGGTGATCTGCACCGCTTCTGTCGAGGAGAAGGTTCCTCCGTTTCTCCGTGACAAGGGCAAGGGGTGGGTGACGGCGGAATATGCCATGCTTCCTCGCGCCACCCACGATCGATCGCCGCGTGAAGCGGTCAAAGGCAAACAAGGCGGCCGGACGCTGGAAATTCAACGGCTGGTCGGGAGGGCGTTGCGGGCGGTGACCGATATGTCGCAGATGGGGGAGCGGACGATCTGGATCGACTGCGATGTCATTCAGGCGGACGGCGGGACGAGGACGGCCTCGATTACCGGCTCATTCATCGCGCTGGCCGATGCGTTCGCCGCATTGAAGAAAAAGGACTTGCTGAAAAAAACCCCGCTGACCGACTACTTGGCGGCCATCTCGGTAGGAAAAGTGGGCGGGGAAGTCATGGTGGATCTGGCGTATGAGGAAGATTCTCTCGCAGAAGTGGATATGAACGTCGTCATGACGGGCGCCGGCCGGTACGTTGAAATCCAGGGCACGGCCGAACGGACCCCCTTTCATAAGAAAGATATGGACGACTTCCTGCATTTGGGATGGAAGGCGATCGAAGAATTGGTTGAACTACAGAAATCATTGGTTGGTCCATTGGGATGATTACCGAACTCGTATTGGCGACGAGAAATCAGCACAAGGGACAAGAACTCAAGGCGCTCTTAGGCGGCGAGGGCTACGTCATCCGAACCCTGGCCGAATTTCCGGAGGCGCCGGATGTGGTCGAAGATGGGGCGACCTGCGAGGCCAATGCAATCAAGAAAGCGACGGAAATTGCCCGCCATACGGGTCTTCCGGCCATCGCCGACGACACGGGTCTCATGGTGGAGGCTTTGGGGGGGCAACCAGGCGTCCATGCAGCCCGATATGCCGGAGAATCCGCCACCTACAAGGACAATTGCGACAAACTCCTGCGCGAACTGGAAGGGGTGCCGCGGGAACGGCGCGGGGCGCGATTCGTGACCGTCGCCGCGATTGCCTTTCCCACCGGTCAATCAGCCGCCGTGGAAGGCGCGCTGGAGGGAATCATTACGGAGCGCGAAATCGGCTCTCAGGGATTCGGTTATGATCCGGTCTTTTTCATTCCGGAATCCGGAAAGACATTAGCCCAGATGTCTCCGGCGGAAAAGAATCGAGTCAGCCATCGGGCCAGAGCGTTCGGGAAGGCTAAGCAGTTGCTCAGGAAGTTGCGGTCGGAAAGGAATTCAGTCGGGGCGTAGCGCAGCCCGGTAGCGCGCCTGCTTTGGGAGCAGGATGTCGGAGGTTCAAATCCTCTCGCCCCGACCAAACCACACTTCGTGTGAGCCGGCGCCTCTTCATCGGAAAACCCCTCCAGTGACCTTTCATGCCGTGTAACCCGGTCTCATGAGCGATACATTCCCTCCCTGTCGCAGATGTATTGAGTGCACTACGTAGCCTGTACTCGTAGAGGATAACACTAAATCCTAATGGCTCCTTGACAGGATGAACGCCTTTCCTCACCATGGGCCAAATATCCTAGTGGGCTCCACTATGGCTAGGAGGATCTATTCGATGAGCGATGATGATGAGGCTCGGCTGGAAAAGAATGATCCTGCGCATTGCAGGCATACCAGGCTTTTAGAGCATGTGCGTGATCGAGACGGCCGCACCACGAGCAGGCTGCAATGTTGCGAATGCGGAGCAACGGTGGCCAGACCGTTAGACAAGCCAACGTCGTCTCAATCTCCCGCCTGATAGCGGATCGATCGCGGTAGTCGAAGGATGGTGCCGTCAGAGGATCAGTAGTCGCTTGGTCCGATGCCTTCTTCGGAAGCGCATGTCGGGCAGTAGTACATCATCGGGGTCCATATCGTCCAAAGCCGCTCATCCGAGTCGTCATAAGCTTCCCGCCTACAATTCGCGCAAGCCGCATTCGGGTACTTTTGTATCAAGACCGAAGCTTTCACATGTTGAACCGGCATGGTCAGACCTTTCTTCTCTCCGCAAACGAGTCATCCGCAGACATCAACACACCATAGGATCCGGCATGTTCGGCCTAAGAGGGCCTCCAGGGGGAACCGGAGATCCATCACAAATCGGCAATCTCTGGCTGATCCGGTTTGTTAAATCCCACAGTGCCCCTTCTTTTTCTCTCAGGCAAGAAGAAAGCAATTTCGCATACTCGGCAGCGGCCTAGAACGCCGGATATCGCCGTCCGCGAACAATTTCATGGCCGTCGAAGAACCTGTGCCCGATCCCTGAATCCTCTCAATAGAAAATCAAAGACGGGGCTGTCGATGACGCAGGCTTGACGGAAGCATTGGAAAAGTTGGATAGATATCTTCCCATGGGGTTGCCATGGCACTTGACCTATCTTCAGCCGAGGGGTCAAGTATGAAGTAATTGACAAAAGGGGATGCGCCCGTAGCTCAGTCGGATAGAGCAACAGCCTTCTAAGCTGTGGGTCGCTGGTTCGATTCCAGCCGGGCGCGCCATTTCATAGTTCGCACCAGCTAAATTTCTCAAGTACTTGAACGGAAGAGACAATTCATCGTTTTTAAGAGTTCGAAAACCCTCTTTGCGGTCATAGGCCAATCTCTTTAAAAAGACCAATCTTAGCACCAACCTTTTATCCTCTAGACGGTCGGAACTCCAATAACGACAAGGGTTTGCCAAGAAGGTCATAGAAGTTCGAAAACAGTCTTCGAAGGGTTCAAGTGGACGCCCGCATTTGTCGATGTTTTCTCTCAGAAGAATTTTTTCTTCCTCCAGTCGAGTAATTTCAGCCTCATATTTCTGAATGGCTGTACGGTTGTCGGTTTCAACAAGTCGGTTAAGAAGCTTCTCCATTCGCTGCTCCAGCACAGGAAGCTGCGCTTTCATGGCTTGTGCTTCATCGCTCGCCAACTGCTTTCGGTCGTCCCACAACTCCTTGAACATCTCGCTGGCCATGTAAAACAGATTTGGCGTCGGGCGGAGTTGGCCCAGAAGGCTTTCAAAGTTCTCTTCCAAGGTTTCCTTCCTTATGGATTTTCGGTACTCAGGACAGCCCTTCGTAGCGCACAGGTAGTAGGGGAATTTTGCATACTTCCCTGTGGACCAGCATGCAGTCATAGGTCTACTGCATCCCGCGCAGGTGACAAACCCGCGCAACGGGAAATCGTCATGAAGGTCTTTCCGGGCAGGAGCCTTGGCATTGCCCTGCAACCGATCCTGGATGGCTTGATAGGTCTCGAAGCTGATCAGGGGTTCATGTTTCGCAGGATGCAGATACAGGTTCCACTCCGGGATGTTCATGTAACCGGCGTAGAGGACTTTGCCCAGCAGATTAGTCACCCTTTGAAATTGGACAGTGCCATCCCTGTTTTTGGGATAGTGGGCTGAATTCTGAAGAAAAAGCCGCACTTCGTTTTGTGTTTCAAATCGACCTGACGCGTAACCTTCCAAGGCTTCCCGAATGACTGACGCCACCGGTTCATCGACCACCATCATTTTTCCAACATGTCCCGGCACACGGTCGAATCGATATCCGACGGGTGGATTGAAAGCCCAGTATCCGTTCATCACCCGCGATTTCATACGGTTTTTGGTCTGCTCGGCATTCTTCTGCCGTTGGTGCTGCGAAACGCTGGCCAACAGGTTCTCCACCAGCATGCTGTCTGAATCTTCACCGAACTCGATTGAAGGAGAGGCCAGCTTCGCTCCGATGCCGCTGATGAGCGTTCGCAACTGAATATGAGCTTCTAGTCCGCGTGCGAGCCGTGAAATATCATCAATCAGGACCACACACTGACCGCCCTTTTGGGCTTTCAGAAATTGCAGCATGGCCAGCATCCCAGGGCGGTCGATCATGCCTCCCGACGCTCCTTCATCCCGAAACACCTTGATCACTTCATAGCCTTTGTTTTGGGCGAGCTGGCGGCACCGGGTTTCCTGTGAGCCGAGCCCATCGCCTTTTTTGACTTGGGCGGCGCTGGAGACGCGGCAGTAGATCACGGCCTTGGAGCCCGGTTGAGGAGCCCATTCAGTGCGTGAGTTCGATATGTTTTTCATGCCGTGACCTCAATGCTTAAGCGGATCAGGGTTAAGGGACTGCGTTTCATTAAAAGGGTTGCTGGCTTGCGATTCTAGGAGGTCAAGAGGGTCCTGTAAATCATGAAATTCCAGTCCCCTGCGGCAACGCTGGTGGGGATGCCGCCCGTAGGCCTGATCGACAAAACCCTCTAAGACCGTCCAAACATTCCGGATAAGCTCCGTCTGTTCCTCGGGAGAGAGGTTAAACCCCGCAACGTAGTGTCTGTATTTCTCAACGTCTAACGGCATGGTGTTTCATGAAGCAGTGGCTATCGAACTGAACTGCAAGAAAAATTTATAAATCTGTTTATCAGAGTTCCAGCTCTCTACTGGGAAACAGACAGATTAAAATCATGCAAGTTTCTCACAGAGACCAAGGTGGGCATGGGATCGCCTTCATCGAACCAGCCGTATGGATTTCTGCCGCTCGACGTAGGTGTATCTATTTCCAGAATACAATCGATGATTTAAGGAACCGTAAAGAATGGCGGATTTCTGCGGAATTCACGAGCAGACTGGATTCAGGCCATGAGTGCTGAAGTGATGGTTATCGGGCCTATGGCTCAATTGGTGAGGGCTACGTAATCCCATCCCCGCGTGGCTCCATTGCAGATATAGAGCCGGTTGTTGGTGGTGTCGATGCTCATGCGGCCTCGCTCGGCGTTGTTGTCGCAGTCTCCTGCCGCTGGGGCACCCGCGTTGTTGTCTTCAAACTGGGCGTACTTTCCGTCCGGCACATGCAGGGGACTCTGTGGCGTCGCCGTTCCGATACCGACGTTATTGCTCGGGAACACAATGTCCCCGTTATTGTTGGTCAGGACAAAATCGCTGCCGTCATGAATGAGTTGCGCTTGTTTGGTGTCAGATGAGTCCTGTAGACGGATCGGGGTTCCCGTAATGGCATTGAGAGGATCGCTGAACATAATAGAGCCCGTGCCAGAACTCAGGTCGATGAACATATTGGAACTGCTTTGTGAAATGGAACCTGTATAAACGACACCCCCTTGTTCTCCGTAAAGGTAAATGATGCTGTCGGAGTTATTGTTTCCGATTACATTCGGATTGCCAAGTTCCATAATTGTCGGGCCTGCAGACTCCATGACATGCAGCTTCGATTCCGGTGTTGCTGTGCCGATGCCGACATAGCCATTAGCATCGATGACCATGCGGTCCGTGTAGGTTGCATAATCAGCGGTAGTTTGGAATGCAAAACCACCAAGGCCTGCGCCAAGATCGGAATCCGCTCGCAGGCGCAGAGCAGGCTCTGTTGCCGTGACGGCTTCATCCGTATCGGTTAAAACCAGGTCTCCCCCCGTGGAAGAGATGTGCACGCTACCCTTCGGATCAGTCGTGCCGACACCAACCTTTCCCGCACCTGTAATGCGCATGCGTTCGGCGAATGTTCCGGAATTTCTGGTGCCGAAGGTCATGTCGCCGCTCATCGCCGCAGCAGTGTGAGAAGTGAAAACAACGCCGATGTGACCGACGGTTACGTCGGTTGCTCCTGCTGCTTCGTCCGTAACGAATTTTATAAGTGCGTCGTTTCCATTGGTCGTGTCGGTGTTGCGAAGCCGGAGTAAGTCGGCAGATGTACCGGAGTAGCCTCCGGTGAATCTGGCGGCGGCATTACTGTTCAGAGCGGGTTGGTAGACTTCGAGGGGAGAGCCTGGTGCGGAGGTGCCGATGCCGACATTGCCGCCTTTTTTAATGATGAAGCGAAGAGGCCATGATGGACCGGTTGTGGTCTCAGCAATTTGAAAGTCATCCGAGCCATTGTTATTCTTGCTAAAGAGCCACCATTCCTTGTCCGTCCCGCCGCCATCATGGCTGATGAACAGCCCTGCCTCTCTGCCCGATGGCGCATTCGCATTGAAATAAGCATTATTGCCCGCTGGAGCATTAATTCTGATCTGTCCGCCTCCCGAGAGCGCAGAACCCACTTCCAGGGTAGTCGTTGGGGTTGCGGCAATGCCCAGGCGCTTGTTCGTATTGTCCCAGACGAAATTTGAATCCGCGCCCATGACGCCGGAAGCATTAAACTGAATCTCCGTGTTCGCACCCGCAGGCAGAGCGGTTCCGCCATCACCCCAACCGATCCAGTTCGTGCCGTTGCAATATTTGAAAATGTTTTGGACTGAAAAATACTCAAGAGTGCCTGCAACAGCGGCGGGAGCGGTGCAATCGGCCAATGCGGGGGTGGGGATAAGCGATACGGCGATAAGCAGCGCGGCGATTGGACGAGAAAAGCGGCGGATAGTATTGTTCATGGCGGTTGATCCTCTGCAAGCGGGAAGGCCTAGCTGATCCCTTCGGCAATCGATGACGTGTGACACGGCCCTCTCCATTGTCGGAAGTACGGTACTCAAATACTAGCCGTACTACTTATATCCCGCAAGGATGGTCTTGTCAGGAGGATTTGTTCACCACCGGCAGGCATTCATCGAGCGCCATGTATCGGTGTGACGTTCGACGGAGGTGTGGCCAAGTGTATAACCAATGATTGAACAAATTTCTTAAGAATGGCGGATTTCCGCGGTTTTTACAGGCAGGTTAACCATGTCTTTACCTTTCCGAGGCAAAATAGAGCATTCAAGCACAGGACGCGAAAACGAACTGGGGGATCGTACAGGCTGTGATGGGCAGAGATAAGGACAATATACACACCGACCCGCTGACGGGAGTAGCCCGGAAAGAAAAGGAACTTACCGAGCATGACCTAGAGCGTGCGCGAGACGGTCATGACCTGGGAGAAAAATTCGGTCGGCAAAACATCGGCCCGACCGTTGCCAACAAGCAAGCTCTTGAGACGAAAAAGAGGGAAGACGAGAAATATGAAAGCCTCATGCGACAGGCGCTCCAGCAGATGCGGGAAGCGTTGGAACGACGGCTTGAGGAACTCGACAGGCTCATAGCGGAAAATAATGACAGGATCGAAGGGCTCAAAGTTGAAATCGAGACCACTGAAATATTGCTAGAAAAACGGTTTGGAAAAGATTGGAAGGAAAAACTAAGGAAAGGCGATTTAGATTCCGATGACCCGCTTCTCCAGCAGTGGCTCGTGCAACAACAGCATTTGAATGACTACCTGCGCAGACGCGAGAAACTCATAGAGGAAAGAGACGATCTAGAAAAACAGATCGCCGAGATTGAGAGTTCGAACGTGCCAGATCATCTAAAGCTTGAGAGGATGAAGGGAGCTTTAGACAGAGGAACATCTCCAGGTATTCAAGAAGTCTGGCGCGACAATAAAGCACCTCAGCATGTTCAGGAAATCGCGGGCTCTGTGAATACTGGTGACGGCGAAACTATTGAGGCCCAGGCGGCAGGCACAATGTTTGCCCAGATTGCTGGCGCATCTTTTGCCGAAAAGGCAGGCATTGGATCAGGGATAGAAAGCAAACTGAAGTCCATCACATCAACGTTCGCAAAGGCTGCTGAGGCTACGACCGCCGAAGAACCAGAGCTTGCTACTGCAGATATTCCACCCATCAAAGGTCCGAAATTTCCTGGCTAACTTTCTTGGCTTGTTGTTATTTAGAGTGGCAACTAGTTGGGTTGCAACTGCTGAAGTCCGCGAGAATGACCCGCCACTTCGTCTATTGTAGATACTAACTTGGTGAGGCCGACGGGACCATACTGATGCCCATCAATGTAAAAATAAAAGCTGACACCTACACTTTCTTCCCGTCCGGTAAAGTAGGTGCTTGGGATATTCTTCTCCGCAAAGCGACTTTTGACAAATTCAGCAATCTGCTTGTTTGTGGCATCGGGGGTGCGTCCATTTACCGCAAAAGCAACCTCCTGATGCGTAGCGGAATAGTCTGAAGCATTCATCCACGCTTCACGCTTTTTGAAGATCGAGTTTGGCTTGGCGTTGTCCGAGTCGGCAGCGTAGGCCATAGAATACCCGCCATTCGGACTAACTTGGCTTATGAGAGCGATCATCGTCATGAGCATGAGTGCCCAGGCCCCAACGTTAGCGTAGACACTTCTTTCTAGAAATCTGACGGGAGATTGATAAGAAAGGGAACCCTTTCCCGGATAATGTCATATTGAAAACACCACCGTGGAAAACGTCGATCTTTTGGCAATTTCTCATGGCAGGTCGTGGTGAAAAGACCTAAATTGAACATGGCGAAAAAACGTTCCCTTTTTGCAAGCGGAGCCGTTTCCCGCTTCATCTGAAAGGGGACTAGTATGAAGATTGGATATTTGCGTGTATCGACGGAAAGCCAGAAAGAAGATCGTCAAGAGGATGGACTGAAGGCGTTATGTGATGAACTCTATGTAGAGAAGATTTCAGCAACCAATAAGACTCGCCCAATCTATCAACAGGTTATCGAGAGGCTTCAGCCACGCGACACGTTGGTGGTGTGGGATTTAGATCGGGCCTTCCGCAGCACGGTAGACGCCTTGCTCGAAGTGGAAAAACTGCGCCGTCGGGAAATTGAATTTCACATCGTCAACCTGAACGTTGACACGGCCACCCCATCAGGGGAGTTGATCTATACCGTCATGGCTGCATTTTCGCAGTTTGAACGACAAACGCTCATCAGGCGGACCAAAGAAGGCATGGCAGCGGCGAAACTACGTGGCAAACATATCGGGAGACCACGAAAGCCTTTCTTGGAAGAAGTGATTCTGGCGCATTCAAGAATTGAGGCGGGGGAGGGGACGATTGCAGAAATAGCTGAGCAGTTTGGATGTTCAAGGAAGAATCTGGAACAGGAATTAAGGCGGCTAGAGCTTGATGCGACTGTAACCTAAGCTATCCTCAGGACGCTAAGACATGAAAGGGATTGGAGAATGATCGGGGAGATCAATGCGGGAAACAAATAGGACATTCATCAGCACAACGACCTGGGCCTTCCTTCTCTGTAAGTCGTGTAACGAATTCCGGTTTTTCTATCTTATGGCCAAGCAAGAAGAGTAGTAGGTGTAACCGGTCTGCTTCTCGATCTCGGATTAGCCCTTCTATTTGAAATGTGCGTGCTGCGGAATCCAAATCCACTGGTTCGTGTTCGTGTATTTCTAAAGATTGGAGCAGAGCCTTCTCCAAGTCTGGTTCGCTTTCATCTTCCGGAATGGGATACCCCCAATCCACGAGGGCCTTGCGCAAGGCAACAAAATCTCGCCTAATCAACGCCGTCTGAAGGGCGTAATCGAGAGCCACTGTGTCTTTTTCAAATATCTGAGCCATGAGTGGTCTGCATTCTTAGCACTAGGATTGGAAGTCTAGGTCATGGGGCAATACCTATCAGATCTTAGGTGGACGGGCAAGGCATAGTATGGATTCGGGTCAGCAATGAGGTGTGGGTTCATCGCCTATGGAATGAAGTCGAAACAAGGGATGGGGCCCATTGATTTCCGCATCATGTAGTTTGAGCCACTGCTTCACATACGACCTTAATAGAACCATCACCTTGAGTCCGCAGGACAGACATTCAATGATAAGCTTCTGTCGCCTATGCCTGATGTCGGGAAACCGATCTGTCCCAGAAAACACTTTACCCGTGGAAGGAAAGGAATTTACGCAGTTCGCGTGAGACTTGAGACTCATCTGTTCGGAAAGCCAGCCCACGCAGCCCACGCGTGATTGGTTCAAAGGCTCGAAGACAGCGAGAAGTTCCCATCCTCGAACAGTCAATTCAGCTTTGCTGCCACGCCGTACCTCATAGACCGAACCTAATGCCGCGTTGAGAATATGGAGATGGTAGGCTATGGCCTCTGGTGTCGTATTTCGTTCACGTGCAACCGCCGTGATGCTTCCTTTGGCCGCTAAATCCGCGAGAAAGGGAATGTGAATTAACAGCTGTTCGGGGGTCAACTCGTTCTTAAGAATGGGATTTTTTCTCACGAGGCTCCTTGGGCCACTTCGAGAAAAAAGTATGCTTAATATGGTTATTATAGCTAAGTACCAGTATGACTGTCAATGTATGTAGGGTATATTTTTATACTGTAATGTAGAATGTTGTACTCTACATTTATGTGGTGTAAAATACAGCCTTGATTTCTGTGTTCCCACTCGCGGCGATCAACGTGCGTGATCTGACCAGTAGGGTTGCCGCGCACACAACTTTTGCGAGGGAGGTCAAAATGAGCGAGTCGATTTTATTTCATCCAATCACGTTGCCAACTACTGATGTTCAAGCCACAACATTATGGGGGCGAGCTTTCGATTGGCTGATGGCCAAGAGAAATTTGAGTTTAGGACAGTTCTCTCAGCTTATTGAAAAACAGAGGAATGAAGTTCGGTATTGGAGATTGGGGGGATTGGGAAAAGAAAATTTCGGCCCTGGTGTGGGGGTGTTAAACGAGATCCTTCCGAAGGTGGGTTCTTCGTGGGTAGAGTGGGCTGGAATCCTCACTCAGTTGAATATTGTCGATCAGAAAGCCACGGATACCTTTAAGCACGTCGAATCTGAGCTTCCGGAAAATGCACTCGGCGATGCGTGGTGCATCACGATTCCCAAAGAACTAGGCGTATTTTCTCGTCAGGAAAAAGGAAAATGGGTGGCGCAGATGAAAGCCTTTCCCCATTGGAAGATTATTCGCGAGTCACAGCTGGAGGCTGAGGCAGCGATGCGGGTGTTGGCTATTCAAATTATACGTCTTGCGAGGTCGTTTGGCGTAGCCATGAATCAACCCTTTGAGTCAATGCCACAAGACAATCATTCCACGACACGACCCAGGAGAGGTAAACTGGTGCGCCCTTCGTGACCATGGGAGGAACCGCCATGCGTTTTACAAGACCAATTCATCGCAAACGGGAGCATAGGCCGTCGATCAGAATTCCTTATCTTGACCGACACAGCCAAGATGACACGTGGCGTCAGTTTTTCACCCAGAAAAAATTAGACCATCTGCAATTTGCGGAATATTACCGAAAGCTGGCCTTCAAACATCCGGTGATTCCCACCACCTATTGGCCGGATGTGATTCTAGCCTTAATGCCGCTAGGTAAGATTGTTGCCATGTCAGCTAAACAGGGAATCATCCTGTACAAAGGGAAGCGGGAGAATTATATGAATCGCAATGTCGAAGAGGTGTTCGATGAGTTAGGTCCCCGCGTGAGGGCTTTCGGTGAGGAAGTATGGAGACACCGCCGAATGAAGGCACAGGAAATTTTGATCAATAAAGGTGGGAACTGTATTCTCAAACGACTGCTTTTTTGCCCTCTCCAGGACCTCACCATTATTTGTGCGGAGCATCTACTCGTCTGTGATCATAGTCAATCACTCTTTGGCCATCCAGTGGTGGGGTAATCTGCGCTCAATCTCTCATAGCCCTTTCGGAGCGGCATCAGTCGGGCCTGACTTATATCTGTAGTTTGGAAACTGTCCCTCCCCGACAGCGCCAATTTCCAATCGACCCCAATCGACCGGTAAATCGTTTTTGGTCTGCCTTCGTTTCCTTCCCGAAGATTCTCCCAGCCCGGGTTTGATGGAATAGGAACACGCACAGCCGTTCCGTTTCATGAAACCTAGGAGGTGGGATGTGAACAATCAATCATTGCCCCGAGTCATCTTTACGGCGACACCGGATCAGCTTTCATGTCGCAGATGTTACATCCATCTGTGGTCCACAGCCGTTTCTCTGTCGCATCTATCCAGTGCCGGATGGATTACGGCCATCGAGGAATTATTCCGTGACTTGGATGTGCTTCACATCCAAATCCGCCGTCCCAATGGAGAATTGTTCCAAGTTCCGTACATATTTGAGATCTTTCCGGACGACAATGAAGCCGGGCGCCGATGGGTCAGTAACTTTCGTAAGGTCGACGTCAAGGGCAAGAAACCTCGTTATCACTGCCGCTGCATTCTAAAGCTCACCTGTATCGAGCTCCTGCTCCAGGCCACGGTCGCCAAATACATCCGCCATAGCGATACCCCGCGCTGCTCTTCCACCCATATGCCGCTGGGGTGGTGAGTTGGGAACCGGCTCTTTCCCGG
>JANRMQ010000013.1:0-117437 GCA_040981125.1 Nitrospira sp. | reverse complement strand
TTTCTCGCAGGAAGATGGATCGCGCACATCGTGTTATCAGTTGTTCGAGAATACGGGGTATTCCGCTGTTCGAGACCATTCGAACGACATGCAGATGATTTTTGATCATGGGTCCCTCGGAATGGGGCCCTGCTATGCTCATGGGCATGCGGATGCGTTGGCCGTCGTACTGAGCCGTGGGCACGAGGACATACTGATTGATCCGGGAACCTATACTTATACCGGGGATCAGAATTGGCGAACGTATTTTCGGAGCACCAGAGCGCACAACACAGTGCTTGTCGATGATCTCGATCAAGCAGTTCAGGAGACCGCCTTCATGTGGTCTCATCCTTATCGCGCGGAATTGGTCCACAAGGAAAAAACGCCGGAGGGCAAGGTCATTCTCTTGGCTCGCCACGATGGATACAAGAAACGGGTGGGGGTCACACACTGGCGGGCTGTAATATTTGAACCGCCCGGCTGCTGGTTGATTTGGGATCGGCTGGTGGGGTCGGGCGACCATCGGCTGGAGTTGAACTGGCATCTGGGCGTCGAACCACGCTTGGAATCAGACAGGTATCTTCTTCAGATAGACGAATGCCGCCTCGCACTTGTTGTCGAAGGGATGGGTCCGCCTTACCCTGCCGCGACAATAAGAAACGGGTGGCGGTCTCGCCACTATGGAATCAAGGAGCCGATTTCCACATTGCAGACACACTACACCGGTATGCTTCCCTATGAATTCAGCACCCGGCTTTGGGTTAATGTGGTGGCGCGACGGGATGAATCAGCGTTTCAAAGTCTGGCATTGTTACGAAGTTTGACAGGCGATATCGACCCGAGCTAAATCCGCAGGCGACTTCCACGCTCTACTCACTTACCCCGTCATACTATTTACCGGAGACAGTTGTTCAGATTGGATTCCGGCTCCTGTGTCAGAACGAGACATGGGGCGCGCGGCAGGCATGGGTCTCCATGGCCATAGTAATAGGGCTGTTCTGCTCTGGCCTGATAAGGACAAAATACTTCACGTGTATTTGCTCTATTGATACCTCGCCGTCTTGCACCGACGGCAGCTTTTGAGTAAAACAAGACACAATACAACATGATCGGACAAATACTTATATGTAAAGGCCTGTGCAACCGCCGGAGCAAACACATGCATTCAACCATGCGGAGGTGTGATACATGACGCCGAAGCGGGTCGAAGTCCTTGGCGTGCCGGTTGACTGCGTGACGATGGAGCAAGCGCTTCAACGTGTCGATGATATGCTGGCCGGTGACAAGGCTCACGGTGTGATCGCGGTCAACCCGGAAAAAGTCATGACGGCCAGGAAAGATCCTGTCCTGCTCCATCAACTACGGAACACGAGCCTTCTGATTCCCGATGGCATAGGGGTTGTCTTTAGCATTCGTCTCCTCGGACTTGGGAAGGCCGGCAGGGTGCCTGGCGCTGAACTCATGCCGAAGCTATGCGAGAGAGCCGCTCAAAACGGATACAAAGTGTTCCTCTTCGGTGCGAGTCCGGAAGTCAATGAGAGGACGACGACGACTCTGTGTGAAAGATATCCCGGGATCAAAATTGTCGGATCCAGGCATGGATACGTCAAGACGGAGGAAATGCCCGCCGTGATTGCAGACATCAATGCATCGCACGCCGATCTGTTATTCATCGCGCTGGGCAGCCCAAAGCAGGAGCGCTGGATCAGAAAGTATCTCCCCGTCCTGAATGTGAAACTGTGCCAGGGTGTCGGTGGAACATTTGATGTCATCGCCGGTCGTGTGAAGCGGGCGCCGCCGATATTTAGAGCGTTGCACCTTGAATGGTTCTTTCGCTTGCTCGCGCAACCGAATCGCATTCTGCGACAGTCGGCTCTTCCGTTGTTTGCCTATCATATCCTCAGAAAGCGGGTGTTCGGATGATGTGCGGTCCCAGCGATGTCCGCAGGATAATCAGTTCCGATCCGGACGGGAATGTGTTGGGGGGTACACTGTCGCAATATCAGACGGCACTCGGATGAATGCTAGGGCCGCGATAGGGCTATTGTGCCTCATGGGATACGTATAATGAATACGTACAAAAAACTGTGCGCAGAGTGTCTCGACTTTCTGTATAACAGCCTTGGACAGTTTGCGAGTGGGACCGGCACAGCACACCGGGTACGTGGGGGTAATGGTACGTATGTATGGAAGGGCAGCATAGTCACGGGCTTGGGGAAGGTGGAAACATTCAAGATCACTCTTGCAAGAAAGGAGAACGTATGGAGCGGAAGTTCATGAGAGTTGGTGCATTCACCGCCGTTCTTGGTCTACTGCTGTTGGCGGTGCCTCGTCCGGGAGTAGCTGCCCCCGTGACGTTTGAATTCACTGGATTGGTGACGAACGTCAGCGGCGACCTGTTTACGGCGGGTGGCACCGGCGCAAACGGTTTCCGGGCCGGACTGCCGCTGACCGGAAGCTACACCTTTAATTCGTTGACGCCGGACACGAGTGGAAATCCAGCCGTTGGAGAGTACACCAATGCCATTTCCAACATGACGATGACGATCGGGGACTACACCGCGACATTCAATCCGGGCACCAGTTTCATCCGCGTGACGGATCGGCCGTTTGTCGATCTCTATGAAGTGCAGATAAACGGCTTGCTGGGGAACTCCGTGAAGGGGTTCACGCCGACGATTTTCAACTTCGAGTTGCAGGACCCAAGTGCGAACGCCTTCAGCAATACCGCGCTGCCTACCCTGGCGCCGAGTGTGTCGTCGTTTGCCTCGGCCCAATGGCGGATGATTTTTGGCGCAAAGGGTCGGAGCGTCGAAGGCGGATTGTCTTCGCTCGTTCCTCTGCCCGCGGCCGTGTGGTTGTTCGGTGCAGGACTGGTTGCTTTAATTGGATTGGGTTCGCGGGGTCCGTCCCGCAGAAGCACGACAGCCTGATCAATCTTCTGTTGTGAAGAGTGTTGCTTATTACCCTCGCCCATCTTGTCCTCTCCCCCGGTCGGGGGAGGGGATGAGTGTATAAATTTCCGGCAATCCTTGGCATTTACCGTATTAGTGGCTGTTGGCCTGGTGAGCTACATGTACGCCGACAGCCTCGTCTACATGGTCGGTCAGTGGGGAAGTGAAGATTATAGTCATGGGTTCTTCGTGCCGCTCGTCAGCGGCTTCCTGATCTGGCAAAAGCGTTCGCGACTTGCAAGCGTCGGCATACATTCCAGCTGGTGGGGACCGCCGGTCATTTTCATCGGGTTGTTGCTTTTTGTCATCGGGAATTACGCAACGCTCTACATTATCCTCCACCTGTCATTATGGCTCGTGATCGCCGGCTTGGTTTTGTCGTTCATCGGCCCCCGCGCCACTCGGGAGATCGCTTTTCCGCTCTTGTACCTGATGACCTGTATCCCGTTACCCGTCTTCCTCTATGGTGGCCTTTCGGGGCAGCTTCAGTTGTGGTCGTCTGCGCTGGGGATTGGATGTCTCCAGTTAGTCGGTGTGACGGCGTTTCGAGAGGGCAATGTCATTGACCTTGGCCCGATCCAACTCCATGTAGTGGAGGCTTGCAGTGGTATTCGGTATCTGTTTCCACTCACGTCGCTTGCATTGTTGTGCGCCTATCTGTTTCGGGATCGTACCTGGAAGCGAATAGTGGTTGTCCTTTCTGCTCTGCCGATTTCGGTCGTCGTCAACGGGTTTCGTATCGGCGTCGTGGGGATTCTCGTGGAGCATTACGGCTCACAGGCGGCTGAAGGATTCTTCCATTTGTTCGAGGGGTGGGTCCTATTTATGGTCAGCTTAGGGCTCCTTGTTCTGGAAATGTGGGCATTGTCCAGATTCCAGCCAGTGTCCGGCTCCGAGTCATTCTTTGACCGGTTTACGTGGCGTGACGGATCGGATGTGTCGGAGAGGGTTCCTCCGCCGGAAACATTCGTTTCACAAGGCAGACTGATGCCCACCGCATATCTCTGCGGTGTGGCCATGTTGATCCCTTTTGCCATCGTGGACGAAGCGATCGGCAAGAAACAGGAATATGCGCCGGTTCGATCCAACTTTGTGGATTTTCCCATGAACCTGAGGGCGTGGCAGGGAACTCATCTTCCGATGGAGCCACAATATCTCTCAGTCCTTCAGTTGGATGATTATCTGTTGGCGGATTACTCATCCGTGAATGGAGAAAGGGTAAATGTCTACGTGGCGTATTATGGTTCTCAGGAGAAAGGACGGTCTGCACACTCTCCGCAAAGTTGCATCCCCGGAGGTGGTTGGGAAATCGATTCGCATCGAAGTATGGACCTGTCCGTAGAGGATCATGATCACGGAGTCACTCATCCGGTCAATCGCGTCCTGATCAAAAAAGACAGACAGCAACAGCTCGTTCTGTACTGGTTTAAACAACGCGAGCGCCTTCTGTCGAACGAGTATCTGGTGAAACTGTACTTGTTCTGGGATGCACTCACGAAAGGCCGGAGTGACGGGGCGTTGATCAGATTGGCCTCTGCGATTGAGCCAGGGGAAAGCGAGGAATCCGCCGAGCGCCGTCTGGTGGAGCTGGCCCGCCAGGTTCAGCCTGAACTGTCGAGATATCTGCCTGATTGACATGACAAGCGCGGTCTTTTTCACTTTTATCACGTCGCTGGTCGTCTGCATGGCGATGATCCCGCCGTTGCAGCTTGCGGCCGGCCGCTTGCAGATCATGGACATGCCGGGTGGGCGAAGGGTCCATAGGAGTCCAATTCCGAGGGTCGGAGGGATTGCGTTCGGAGTCGGTGCGCTTCTATCAATTGTGTGCTGGGTTCCCCAAGACCAAATTGTAGGTCCGGTTCTTCTCAGCAGCGTGGTTATTCTCGGATTCGGTATTTGGGACGATCGTGTGGGCCTCAACTATAGAGCCAAGCTGTTGGGACAATTGGCGGCGGTGTTCCTCGTCATCTGGATCGGGCAGGTTCGATTGGACACGTTGCCATTTCTTTTCGAGCACGATGTTCCCCTCTGGCTGAGCGTGCCCCTGACCGTATTCTTTCTCGTCGGCGCTGCGAATGCCGTTAATCTCGCCGATGGCCTGGATGGTCTAGCGGGTGGGCTCGCGTTTCTAAGCTTTGCAGGCATTGGGTATCTGGCATTCCTTTCCCACGACTCAACCATACTCCTTCTCGCGATGGGGTTTTTGGGAGGACTCTTGGGTTTCCTGCGTTACAACACCTATCCGGCCCGTATCTTTATGGGGGACGCAGGAAGTCAGACGCTCGGGTTCTTCATGGGAGTCCTCGTGATTCTTCTGAGCGATCCATCACGGACACCATTTAACCCGACGGTAGGACTCTTGATCTTGGGTCTGCCATTCTTGGATACGATCGCTGTTATGGGACATCGGCTGGCAAAAGGCCGATCCCCTTTCGTTGGAGATCGAAATCATATTCATCACAGACTCCTCGCGCTTGGATTTTCCCACTACGAGGCGGTCATCGTTATCTACGCGGTTCAGGCAATCATGGTGGGCCTCGGTTATCTCTTACGGTGGCAATCCGATGTGGTGATCCTTTCCGTGTATCTCGGTTTCGGCGTGTGTATGGCGGCGCTATACCTTGCTACGGAACGTGGTCTACGGCTCCCCTCTTCGGAGACAGACGGGCATTTTGTGTCCGATACAAAGCTGTCGCTCATAGGTCCGTGGCTGAGCGAGATGGCGCCGCGATTCCTGGCAATCATGGTGCCGTTGTTCTTAATTATGAATGTATTCGTCCCGGGACGGGTGCCGGCCGATGTCAGTTATGCCGCGATCGGTCTGTTCGCTGTATTGCTCGCCGGCTTCTTTTGGGTTCCACAGTACAGCTCGTTCCTTGTCCGTGGCGGCCTCTACGTGGGAAGTGCCTTTCTGATGTACATGAGTGAACAGTCCGGTGCACCGCAGGTATCGCCGATCCAGATCACTCACAATGCATTCCTCGCGATCATTGCGATCCTTGTGCTGCTGAGCATGCGTTTCAGCCGCAGCAATCGGTTTCAGACAACTCCGCTGGACTATCTCATGGTATTTTTTGCACTGATCATCCCGTTGCTTCCTGAAATGCGCGCGGATATGCCGACCCTCAGCATCCTGGCCGGAAAACTGATCGTGCTGTATTTATCGTTTGAACTGCTGCTGCATACATTTGCCGAGCGCGTGAAGCAATTCGGTTACGTTTCGCTGTGGATTCTGTTCGGATTGGGAGTCAGGGCATGGATATGACGGTGAATCGGGAATGAAGTATGAGGAGCTGAGGAACACATGCGACCGGACAGAGGTTTGTGTAAGAGCATTATGAGAATACGTGCTCTAGTGGTGGCGGCGATGACGGTAGGGGTCGCGCTGGCTTTGGTATCGTGTGGAGGGTCTCAAGAGCGCAAGACTCATTATCGTGACAAGGCTCAAGAATTTATCCAAGCGGGAAATTTTCCTAAGGCACGGGTTGCGCTCAGGAATGTTCTCAAGATCGATCCGAGAGACCCGGATGCTTACTATCTCCTCGCGCAAGTTGAGGAAAAGGAAAAAAACTGGCGAAATGCCGTCGCGAACTATCAACGCGTCCTTGAACTAGTGCCGGATCATAAAGAGGCGCTCGTCGCGCTCGCGAAATACTATCTTGAGGCGCATCTGGCCGAAGAGGTTCTTCAGGCTGCGAGCAAGGTCCTGGCCAAGGATCCGCAGAATCCCCAGGCCGCTGCGTTAGAGATTGCTGTGTCGGCCCAACGGGATATGACCGCTCAGGTAGTCTCGCAAGCGGAAGCTTTGAGTGTTCAGCATCCCGCAGAGCCCGATGTAGCGGTGCTGCTCGCTACGCTCTACTCCCATGATGAACGGCTGCAGGATGCAGAATCCGTTCTGCGTCGAGCCATTGAGGCCCATCCTCATCATCTGGATCTCCTGAATAATCTGAAAACCGTGCTGCTCAAGAGTCAGGATGTTCAAGGAGCCGAAAGGGTGTTGCGTCAGATGGTGGAAGAAGAACCAACGATCTTCGATCACCGGTTGAGGCTTGCACAGTTCCTTGACCAGCATAAGGAATTCGATCAGGCGGAGACAGTCTTACGTGAGGCGACCGCAGCCTTGCAAGGTGAACAGCCATGGTTAGCGCTGGTCGATTTTCTCGACATTAGAAAGGGCAAAGAAACGGCCGAAATGGCGTTCTTAGAAGCGATCCAGCAACTTCCCTACTCGACCAAGACCCGCTTCGCGCTTGCGAGGTTCTGTGAGATCCACAGAGAGGAGGCCAAGGCTCGGGAGGTGTATGAGGCCTTGATCAACGAGTACGGTAAGAGACCTGCAGGTCAAGAAGCGCACGTCAAGATTGCAGCTCTGGACTTTGCCGCCGGCCGGGACGAAGAGGCTCGGCGGCGGCTTGAAGAGGTGTTGAAGCAAAATCCTCGATCCACGGAAGGCCTGACTCTACAAGGAAAGATTGCGCTGAGCAAACGGAACGGAAAAGAAGCGGTTCAGGCACTGCGCATTGTCACGCATGACCAGCCGGAACTTGCCTACGCGCAGTTCCTTCTCGGGCAAGCTCATAGGTTATCAGGGGAAATGCAACTGGCGCGCGAAAGCTTTCAACGGGCCATCTGGCTCTACCCCCAGCAGGTGGAGGCGAAGCTGTCCTTGGCCATGTTGGATAATCAGAGCGGGCAGTCGCGGCGTGCGCGAGAACGTCTCCAAGAATTGGTAAAGGACCATTCCGACCATCTTCTTGCCCTCGAAATGCTGTTCGCTCTCGATCTTTCCGCCGAGGATTGGGATCAGGCGAAGGCGACACTGGCGCTCTTACGCAGCGCCGTCGGCGACGGTTCCGTCGCCATCATGGCAGAAGGAAAACTCCACGAAGCGCAACGGCAGTTCGATAAGGCAGCCGCCGCGTTCGAACGGGCGGCCACCCAAAGTCCTGATGCACTCGAACCTCTCTTGGCATTGATAAAACTGGAATTGGCACAGAAGCGGACAGACCGAGCCCGTGTGCGACTTGAGACGATCCTGGCGGCCCGTGGCAATCATCCCTACGCGAACGGGCTTCTCGGCGAGGTGTTCGTCGTCATCGGCCGACGGGATGATGCAGGCGCTCACTTTCGGGAAGCCGTTCGCGTTAATCCGACCTGGATTACACCGTGGTTGAATTGGGCTACCCTCTCCTTGACTCAGCATAAGCCGGACCTGGCTATCCAAGTTCTTAAAGATGGTCTGGTTGCGAATCCTGCGAGTGAAGAGATCCACATGCTACTCGCGTCAGTGATTTCAAGGGAGGGTCAGATCGATGCTGCCATTGAAACCTACGGGGCAGTGTTGCGTCTCAACCCCAACAACCTGTTTTCAGCGAACAATCTCGCCGTTCTGCTCACCGACTACAAAGGTGACGTGTCGAGCCTGGAACGGGCTTTTGCTCTGATCAGGGATTTTGAGAAGGAGACGTCCCATCCACTGTTTCTCGACACATTGGGCTGGGTGCGGCTGAAAATGGGCCATACTGAACATGCTCGCCGTCTCATTACGCAAGCGCTCTCCAAGGCACCGGATCTTCCGACTCTCAACTATCACTTGGGGGTGGTGCTCTATCAATCGGGCAAGAAACAGGAGGCGAGGGACTATCTGATGAGAGCGCTTAAGACGTCCGAAGTATTTCATGGTCGGCGGGAAGCTGAGGAGTTGCTTACTCAAACGAGCGGATAGGAGCAGTTATTCATGCGAGGTCGTAGGGTGGTGCAGGCATGGCATAGAGGTACGTGGGGACTTATCAGCTGCGTGCTTTTGATCGGCGCGACGATGACCTTCATTATGAGCAGTGCGAGCACAGCGGCCGAGTTATCGGCAGCCGGTCCCGGGTATTTGCTCGGACCTGAAGATGTCCTGTTTATTTCGGTCTGGAAAGACGATCACTTGACCAGGGAAGTGGTGATCCGGCCGGATGGGATGATCTCGTTTCCGTTGGTCGGCGACCTGGAGGCCGAGGGCCGGACAGTGGAGGATGTCCGCGCTGACCTCGTAAAACGGCTGACTAGGTACATTCCGAATGCCAATGTGACGGTCGCCGTGACGAAGGTCCTGAGTTACAAGATCTATGTCGTTGGGCGAGTAACCAAACCCGGAGAGTATTTGGTCGGCCACTATACCGACGTCTTGCAAGCCTTAAGCCTGGCGGGAGGACTGACGCCATTCGCCGCGGAAAACGATATTAAAATTATTCGACGGATCAACGGGCAACAGCAGGTGTTCTTTTTCCGCTACAGCGATCTCCGCAAGGGGAGGGATCTGGAGCAGAATATTCTCTTGCAACGGGGCGATGTCGTGATGGTGCCGTAGGTTCAGTGAAATTAGTCTGTGGCATCACTATCGCGGGAGGTGGCAGAAAGCGTTTCACGTGCAGCGTGATACGCACCGTTCTGATCGGTCTGTGGTGGCTGATTATGGGATCGGAGTCGATCATCCAGGCAGCCGAATGGTCGGTGCTGCCATCGATCAGCATGAAGGGATATTACAATAGTAACTTACTGCTTACTCCGTTCCCGCATGAAGCAACCTATGGCTATTGGATTTCTCCGGGGACTGAGTTCTCTGCCAGGTCGGAGCGATTCGAAATCAGCGGGCGGGCTGCCCTCGATTTTGTCGATTACTATGGAGATCAGCAGAATCGATTCACCAATATCAATCTGCCTTTACGGGTGCGCTATAGGACCGAAAGAGATGAATTCGGCTTTACCGGTGGGTTCGTGAGAGACAACACCCTGATGGGCGAACTGCTGAATACCGGCGTGGTGCTGCAATTCACTCAACGAAATCTCTGGACGGCGAACCCGACGTGGACCAGAGATCTGTCGGAGAAACTGGCATTCCAGGGAGGGTTTAAGTTCTCCGATGCAAGCTATCAAGATGGCATACGTCTTGGACTGGTGGACTATCAAATGCGTGGTGCGTCCGCCGGCTTTCTCTATCATGCGACTGAAAAGGATGACATTCAGTTGACAGGGACTTATGATGATTTCAACACGCGCAACGCGCCATTTGCGCTGCAGGCGACGTTTCCCGGTGCCGTGTTGAGTGTGACTCACTCCTTTACCGAAACGCTCCAAGGAACAGTATATGGCGGGCCGCGGTTCGTCAATTCTACCACGGACGCAGCCAGCGGTAGCGTCGAGAGCGCGAGCACCGTGTGGGTCTATGGCGTAAGTCTCATGAAACAGTTTGAGCAAGGATCGGTGCAAGTGAACCTGACGCGAGATGTGTTTCCGAGTGGATTTGGTCTCTTGATTCAGACAGATCGCGCAGGATTTCGTGCGACATACGACATGTCTGAAACTGTCTCTTTGTCATTGGACACTTCAGGATATATTGCATCCGGCGTTACTTCGCTTGCCAGTGGGGGTGGGACCATCCCGGATCAGAAGTTATTTTATGCAGCACCCATGATCACATGGAAATTCATGGAATGGTGGAAAGCCGAGTTCTCCTATGGCTATCGGCTGCGTGATGTGGAAAGTTTTCCAGACTCGGCCACCGCGAACATGATGACACTGATGCTAACGTATTATCCGCCGAAGCTGGCTATCTCTCGGTAGAATGCTGACAGATCTCTCCGGCTGTGTTCTTGACAAGAAAGTGATGCCTCGATGACGAATCAACAACATGTCCAGGAAACTGAATCAATCCTCGGTCTGCAAGACTATTTGGCGATACTGAGGAGACGGCGGACACTCATGATGCTGGTCGGAGGGCTGCTTTTCAGTGCTGCCATGGCTGTAGCGGTACTGTGGCCTGCTACGTATAAATCAACCGCGACCATCCTGATCGAAGAGCAGGAGATTCCGCTGGAGCTCGTGCATTCTACGATTACCAGCTATGCCGATCAACGCATCGAGATGATCAAGCAGCAAGTGATGAGTCGTGGCAGCCTCTGGGGCGTGGTGGATAAGTATAACCTCTATCCAGATATCCGGCGTAACAGCCCAACAGAGGAAGTTATCAAACAGTTCACGAAAGACATTGAAGTCGAGGTCATCAGCGCCGATGTCATCGACAAGCGGACACAGCACGCGACGAAGGCCACTATCGCCTTTACCGTGTCCTATGAAAACCAGTCTCCTGTAACGGCGCAGAAAGTCGCGAACGAATTAACGAGCTTGTTCTTGGGCGAAAATCTGAAATTCAGAGAGCGGCAAGCACAGGAAGCGACAATCTTTCTGAGTCAGGAAGCCGAGAGCCTGGGAAAACATATCGAAGAAGTTGAAGCGAAGCTGGCCCAGTTTAAACAAACGGCGGGCGCCGCGCTGCCCGAGTTGATGCAGCTCAATCTACAGCTCATGAACCAGGCGGAACGTGAATTGATGGACTTGGATCAGCAGATTCGCACCTTGGAGGAACGTAAGAACTATCTAGAAGGCGAGTTGGCCACGATCAAGCCGAACACGCCGATTCTATCCGTCACCGGCGAACGAATCTTGGATTCGGTGGAGCGTCTTCGAGCCTTGCGCGCCGAGTATGTTAGCGCTGCAGCTAACTTGTCCCCGGACCATCCGGATGTCATGAAGATGAGACAAGAGATCTCGGCATTGGCTACGGAGGTCGGATCGAATCCAGGAAGCGAAGAGCTCGTTAAACGGCTGGTCGACGTCCGTGCCAAGCTTGCCGCTCTGACCGATCGATATGGGATAGATCATCCGGACGTACTGGAAACTCGCCGCGTCATCAAATCGCTGGAGGAAGAAATCCAACACGTCGATGACAATGCTACACAGCCGATGCCACGGCCTGAAAATCCCGCCTATATCAATATTCAGGTGCAACTCAATTCGGCTGCCTCTTCTTTGGAAGCGCTCAAGACCAGCCGCGCGGCGCTGAAGCGACGGTGGCAGGATTACGCGAAGCGCATCGAGCGGACCCCGGAGATCGAGCCCGAGTATCTGGTTCTTATACGCGATCGCGATACGTCGACGGTGAAGTATCAGGATATTCGATCACGCTTACTGGAGGCCAAAGTTTCCGAGGGGCTCGAGGTCAAACGGAAAGGCGAGCGGTTCTCACTCATTGATCCGCCGGGGCTGCCGGAGAGTCCGGAAAAGCCTAATCGCAAAATCATTGCCCTGCTCGGATCTGTTTTGGCGCTGGCTGGAGGAGCAGGCGTAGCCGCTCTGGCGGAAAATATCGACCATGCTATTCATTCCGCAGAGCAGCTCGCTCGAGTAACGCACATGGTTCCGTTGGCCGTAATCCCATACATGCCCAATAAGTCGGATGTGAGCAGGGCGTTGACCCGCCGAAAAATCCTTCGGATGACCGGAGTGGGAGCTGTGGCCACTGTTCTGGCTTTGGCTCATTTGTTCTGGCTTCCCTTGGACGTCGTGTGGTTTGCGGTTCTGAGAAAGATCGGTCTAAATTAAACCAGACACGAGACTGGACGACGCCTTCCCAACGATCATGTAAGAGGAATGCAGATGGAATGGTTTCAAGTTGCGCTCGAACGCTATCGACAAGAACGGCCTCTGGATGGATATCCTTCCCTCCCTACTCCTGGCGCCGCTAAACGTGTCACTCCGGCACCCATCGTCTACACCCGCACCAGATCCGTTGAAATTCCGGAATCGTTTTTGCGGGAACGACGGATCCTGGCGGGATTTCAGAGGGGTCCGTATGTCGATGCCTTCAAGATTCTTCGCACACAGGTCATGCATCGTCTGCGGGAGAAGGGGTGGAATGTCGTCGGCGTCACCAGCCCCGGACAGCATGAAGGTAAGACATTGACGGCTTTGAACCTGGCCGTCAGTTTGGCCATGGATATCACGAGATCCGTCCTCCTGGTCGATGCAAACCTGCAGAATCCGACCGTCCATGACATGCTCGGTCTAGGCGAGTGTGAGGGATTGGCCGACTACCTGCTCGATGATGTCCCGATTGAAGACTTGTTAGTTCATCCCGGTATAAACCGTCTTGTCGTGTTACCGGGCGGCCGGGCCATTCCCAATACGGCCGAAGCATTGACCTCCCCCAAAATGACCTCCTTGGTCGAAGAGGTCAAGCGTCGCTATCAGTCACGGGTGATCATTTATGATCTGCCGCCATTGCTCCACGGTTCCGATGTCCTGGCCTTTTCGCCGTCGATCGATGCATTGTTAGTGGTGGTGGAGGAGGGACGGACGAAATCCGAGGATGTGGAGCGTGCGCTCTCGCTGGTGAAAAATTCTACACATATACTGGGCACGGTGTTGAACAAGGCCGAACAAGTATCCGTGACGCCGACCCTCATGAGGAAATTGTTGCCGTCGTAAGCTCTGATCAAAAAGGCATCGGATGTACAAGGCATTCTACAATCTGAAAGATAAACCCTTCTCTTTGTTGCCGAACAGCGATTTTCTGTATCTCGGAGCCACCCACCGGACCGCCTACAGTCTTATGGAATATGGCTTGCTCAATGAGGCGCCTTTCATGGTTCTGACAGGCGATCCGGGAATGGGCAAGACCTCGCTGCTTCAGAAGCTTATCGAGGAACGCCGCAGAAGCTATTCGATCGGGTTTGTAACCAATGCCCGTTATGATGCGGAGCATCTCTTACCCTGGATTCTTCTCGCACTGGGCCTTAGTCAGAAGCAAATGGACCCGGTCGAGGCGTATCATGTCTTTTCCGAGTTCCTGGCGAGTGAAGCCAAGCAGAATCGGCGAGTGTTGTTGATCGTAGACGAGGCTCAAAGCCTTGGAGTTGATCTGTTGGAAGAGTTGCGTCTGATGTCCAATATGAATCAGCACAAAGCCCTCCAGCTTCAGATTATCCTCTCGGGTCAGCCCGATCTCCATCAATTGCTCCAACGCCCCGACATGACGCAGTTTGCGCAACGGATTGTCGTGGACTATCACCTCCGTCCATTCACGGAAGAAGAGACGATTGAGTATATCGAACATCGTGTCCGTGTCGCCGGGGCACCACGATCGCTCTTTTCCAGGTCCGCGTCCCGCTTGGCTCATCGCTTGAGCAAGGGAAACCCTCGGCTTATCAATCAGGTGTGCGAGATCGCTCTCACGTATGGTTTTGCTCAGCAGGTTCATTCTATCAGCGCGAAATTGTTGGCACAGGCCGCTCTCGATCGACGAAAGAACAAAATTCTTCCCCTTGCGGAGGAGGAAGATTGTTTCGTCGTGCTGCAGGCGCCCGAGGAGGGTGAGGAACCTGAAGGTACAGATAAACGAGGCGACATCCTTGCGGAAGAGCCCACGCCCGTGATGTCGGCCATCCCAACCGGCGTCAATGGCTCTGCAGGGCCGTCGAGGAATTTGTATCAAAGCGGCCTTGCGCTCAGGAAGTCTCGGGATTTCAAGGCTGCGATTGAACTCTTTGAACGCGCCGCTGCAGAAGATCCGTCCTACCATCTAAAGGCGTTTGGCCAGATTGGTCTTTGTTATCGGGCGCTGGGACAGCCGGACCAGGCGGTTCTCGCGTTTCGCAAGGCGTTTGCGGATCAGGGCGCGTCTCATGAGCAGCGGCTCAGTGTCCGCTACATGCTTGCGAGGACGCTCGAACAGATGGGCGAGATGCCGGATGCCTTGGAACAGTATCGTAGGATTTCACGCACCGACCGCGCCTTTAAAGATGCGACCGTCCGGATCGCACGATTGAAGGCCTACAGTCCGGCGGAAGACCTGATGGAACGGTTTTTCGCTCCGACCTTGTTCGAACGCGCATGGAAACAAGTGCGGCAGTTATTGAAGGGCAACGCGTGATCCGGTAAGAATAGCTCGACGATTATTCCTGAATGTGAGATCCATGAAGCAAGTCATTCAAAGTTATCGATCCGGCGCCCTGAAAGTCGCCGACGTACCGCCGCCGTCGTTGCGCGGCGCGGGTCTGCTCGTCCTCAATCAGGCCTCCTTAATCAGTCCCGGGACGGAAAAGTCGACCGTGCAGGTGGCGCAGAAAACCCTGATCGGCAAGGCGATGGAACGGCCTGAGATGGTGAAGAAGGTATTGACGTCCATTCAAAAGGACGGCCTCAAAGAAACCCTGAAACGCGTGTTCGACCGGTTGGATACACCGGTTGCGCTGGGCTACAGCTGCGCCGGGACGGTTGCGGCGGTCGGGGAGGAAGCGAGGCGGTTCTCCGTCGGGGATCAGGTGGCTTGCGCCGGGCAGAATTACGCGTCGCACGCCGAGATGGTCTATGTACCGAAAAATCTCTGCGTCAAGATTCCGGATGGTGTGGATTTTGAAGACGCGTCGTTTGTGACGCTCGGCGCCATCGCGCTGCAAGGCATTCGTCAAGCTGAACCCAGACTCGGCGATCGGATCGCGGTGATCGGTCTCGGCCTGCTGGGACAGCTCTCCGTGCAGCTGTTGAAGGCCTGCGGGTGCCGCGTGATCGGCGCCGATCTCGATCCCTCAAAGCTGACATTGGCGCAGCGGCTCGGCGCGGATGCCGTTGCGTCATCCGGCGAATTGATCGAGGCTGTGTCCGTCTTCTCCGCAGGCCAGGGTGTGGATGCGGTCATCATCACCGCCAGCACGAAGGACAACGGGCCGGTGCAGGTGGCCGGCGCGATTGCGAGGAAAAAGGGTCGGGTGGTGGTCGTGGGAGCGGTCGGGATGGACCTGCCGCGGGAGCCCTATTATAAGAAGGAACTCGACCTTCGGCTCTCGATGTCCTACGGGCCGGGACGATACGACAGCGAATTTGAAGAAAAGGGCCGCGATTATCCCTATGGCTATGTCCGCTGGACAGAAACGCGGAACATGCAGGCGTTCCTCGAACTCGTCGCCGAGCGCAAGGTTCAGCTCAAACCGCTCATCACGCACCGCTTCCCCATTGAAGAGGCGGAAAAAGCTTACGCGCTCATGATGGAGGGAGGCGTGCCCTATATGGGCATGGTCATTACGTATCCTCATGATACGGCCCGCGCCCTGCCGGCGACGATTCCGGTGGCGCCTGCTCCGGCCGCTCGTTCGGTCACGCTTGGGTTCATCGGTGCGGGCAATCATGTCAAAGACATGCTGCTGCCCCCGCTGCAGAGCTTGGCAGCGGTCTCGATCCGCGGCATCTGCACGGCGTCCGGCATCACGGCCAAGTCGCTTGCCGAAAAGATTCAAGCAGGCTATTGCACCAGCGATGCACAGGCCATACTGGATGATGCCGCGATCAATACGATTCTCATCGGCACCCGCCACGACAGCCACGGATCGCTCGCGGTGAAGAGTCTGCTGGCAGACAAACATACGTTTGTCGAAAAGCCGCTCTGCCTGACGGAGGAGGAGTTGGTCGAGATTCGTTCGGTATATGAAAAGAAAGCGGCGAGCGGACTTCAGTTGATGGTGGGGTTCAACCGGCGGTTTTCGCCCCATGCAAAGCAGGCGCAGGAATTTTTTGCCGGGCGTAAGAATCCGCTCGTCATGCTCTATCGCATCAACGCGGGGCGGATTCCGAAGGAACATTGGATCCAGGACCCGGAAGTGGGAGGCGGCCGGCTGATCGGCGAGGTGTGCCATTTTGTCGATTACATGCAGGCGCTGGCCGGCTCGCTTCCGGCATCGGTCTCGGCGCGACGAGTCGCCCGGCATGGATCCGGGATCACCGATGATCAATGTGTTCTGTCACTGGCGTTCGGGGATGGGTCTATCGGGACGATTGTCTACACGGCGGAAGGCGATCGGGGGCTTCCGAAAGAATATGTCGAGGCCCATGCCGACGGGAAGTCGCTGACGATGCAGGATTTCATGGATACGCAGATGTACGCCGACGGCAACACCAATCACTTCAAGACCGCGAAACGGGAGAAGGGATTTCAGGAGGAAATGACCCGGTTCGTGCAAGCCGTCGAGCAGGGGCTTCCGCCCGTCATGCCGTTCGAAGAAATTGAAGCGGTCACCCGCGCCTGCCTCCTTGCGATGCAAAGCCTCCAGACCGGATCGACCTACGAGGTCTGACGCGCCTGAGGTATTGAGAGTCAAGTTATGCGTCTCCTTTGTTGGCGCCGACCATGTGAGTATGGCCTGCCGGGGATTCCGCGCCATTCGGTGAAACCTTTCCGTTAGGACTCTGTTCGGTGCTCCGGTTCAGATACGCTCTGACCTGCATATGGAACAATTCAACCGGAGTCTTCTTATCCGTCTCCACATAGTCCTTCCACCCTTGATCCCAGTCCTCCTTCCGGCAGATCTGTTGGATGATGTGCGATCCGAGCATACGATAGCTTTCAAATTGTGATTCGCTGAACCACTGATCGCCTGTCGAGTCGTGTGGAAATCCGGGGTTCGTTTGGGCGTAATTGAAGACGTCCATCGGTTCGTCGTCGTCACAGAGTGCCGGTTTGATATAGATCAATATCCCATCGGTCTCGGCCGGATCCAATTCGGAGTACCGAATGGTTCCGATTGCGCAGTATTTCGGAATGTCGGTCAGGGCTTTCTTCCGCGTGCCCTCGGGCGGATAGATCCGGACTTTCTCCAAGGTAATGGGTATTCCTAGATCGATCCGAATTTTCCGAATGGCGTTCCCCAGGTCATCGAACGCGCATTCCGGGTCACGGCCCGCATCGATGGCGAGAATGAATCGGCAATGGCGCAGGGCCATTTCATATAAGCCCAGATTTTCGAAGTGCCCGCCGTCTGACAGGTACACATATTTATAGTCGTCGTCGGTGAATCCGAGCGCCTCGTAGATCATGGGCATGATCGAAAAGGTGGGACAGGACGTGTCGAATGTCTTGGCGCCGGCCTCGGCGGGATTGCCGAGCCACCATCCGAGTCGAACATTGAATAGCGTCATGAGGAGCGTGACGGCTGCCGAAGAATGATACCCCATATTGGGACTGGCCGCTGCGCCGGAGATACCGATCGCCGTGCCGAGCTTGATGGCTTCTCTGCTCTTGCTCTTGCCGTAATCCTCGGCCCGCCGATATCCAAGCCGCCAATTACCGGCGTGCAAGGGGGTGACCGTAAAGGATTCCGCCTTCCGTTCCTGCCATGCCAGTCGCTCCTGTTTCTTCCCGACCAGATTGAGCGCAATGTTGACCACGTGAAAGAGTCGATGCGGCGACGTGGAAGGGATCACCTGAGCGGCCAATCTGTGCATTTCAATATTGTCCTGAGGATCGAAGCCGGTAAAAGAATTCGGCCGGCGGGCTTCGTTCGAAGCGCCAAGGTAGGCGCGAATCAACCGGTTGCGATAGATCGAATGCATCGAGAACTTATTCACGTTGATGATGAGGGACATAGCGACGGCGGCAAAGCTCAGCAACGCAGCACATTGCAATAGCGTCCAACCATCAGTCCGGTACAGGACGAGCCGATAATTATCCGGCTCGGGGTAAGAGCCGGCCGGCACCGTCACCATGCCGGGCCAGGCCTGGATCATGACACTTGTGAGCAGCGCAAGAAAAACCGCAACAAACACCAGTGCTGCAGGAGCCGCCACGATCGGGGCTATCGTCGCTGCGGCTGTCGTCCAGCGCCCTTTCTTGGCTTCGTCTGATGTGGAGGCGCTCTTGGCGCTGTAGCCCAATATGAGACTGATCAATCCGGTCGCCCCACCGACGGATCCGAGTATCTTCGGCCAATCCAGCACGAAAGGCGGCAAGAACAGAACGATCGCGGTGAGTCCCATCCAGCCTACAAGGGCGATGAGGATCCAGCCGCTCGATCGGGCCCACCATTCGCGATCTTCATCGGTGGTCCAACGGCTCGCCAATCCGACATAGAAGGCTCCTCCGATGAGGAAAGACACCAACAACAAGGGAACGGCCAAGGATGTGTACAACAGAATATGCGCGTCATCCGACGGCGTCGGAAAGATTTGTGTCGCGAGTGCCCATGTCGCCAGTCCGCCAATCGCGCCGGACAAGATAATGGCGGCTAATTCAGACGGATGATACGAGCCGGCGAAATATCGCATCGCCTTCCCCCGGCTGGAGACGAGTTGGCCCGGCTTCCCCACAAGAAGAATGCCGATCGCCGCCGCCCAGCCGAGCACATGCACAAGGATGCCGATGGAGAGAAACACCAAGAGCTGGGACCCGTCGGCAAGGTCGCCGATTATCGGAACCTGCGCCAGCTTCCCATCCGCTACATTGCGAATCCACGCCCATGCGGTTGTCAGAAAGAAGGCTGAAAAGAGCAGAGGCGTCAGGCACCATCTCAGGAAGCTGTCTTGATTATTACGAAGCCGGAAGAGGTATTCGTAATCTCCCAGGGCCGTTCGGCTTGACGGCAAGTTCAGGCATATATAGGCAAGGCCCAACAAGACGGAAAGAAAACCCGCGCCCAACAGCAGGGCGACAAATATCAGCTTCAGGTCAGTATCGGGCCGAAAGGTGGTCACCGCTACGATGAAACGTGGAAGCATGAGGACGAGAATCAGGAGCGGCAGCCACACAAACCAGTTGACGAGGAGATTGCGCAGATACGTCGCGATCAGCGTCCATGTATCCGCTGAAAAGAATCCCAATTGCGGGGTGAGGTAATTACTGTATTCGCGCAAATGGCGGATCGGCTGCGGTTCGGGATCGAGCTTTGATTTCGGCTGATCATTTTTCAGCGCCTTCACTACCGAAGCCAGGCCATTGCCGTTCTGTTGGCTGTGGGACTGGCGGTATATCCATGACGTCAACCAACTGCCGATGTACCCTCCGCCCGACACCGTCGAGAGATAATGGAACTGATCGAGCAATCCGCGCCGGGCGAGACCCTGGAGGACGCCCAATCCGAAGGTCGCGCTTCGGATGCCGCCGCCGGACAGACACAACGCAGCCGGCTGTTGTTTTTCAATGTGCTTGTAAAGCTCGGCGACCAAGGCCTCATCCTGCTCGCCCGCTTTCTTATCTTGGCTGCTCCGGATTTGCTTCTTCGCCGCACAGTAGGACTCGGGAAGTGGACCGTGGAGTAATTCATATTCCTTTTCCAGGACCTGGGACAAAGGAAGCGGGCCGTCTTTGGGATTCAGATAGCTCATAACCGACACCTTCCCTGCGAGGAGTTGGATTTATCTTAGGACAGCGAAGAACGACTCCCGACGGGCACGATCACGCCGCTATGTCGTCATATTCGGTAAAGCAAACGGTTTGCCTGCCCACTTCGACAGTCCAGTGCAGATTTTTCAAGCGGATGGATCAGCGATTCATTCCCGCGCATTGCGAATGGTGTATCGAATCGGGTCTTAATCGTATCTGAAACGATACAGGGCGAGAGAGATTCACTAATGCACGTATTGAGGGCCAGGCTTCCCGGCCGCTTGATGGTCACACCCCGTTGCTCGTGGTAGAGCAACCACATTTGCATAAGGCCTGAAGGACGGATGTAATACCGAGTTGGCACTGCTGGAGGTCACGCGGGAACTATACGAACGGTTCGGCCGGCGCGGATCCGTAGAAAGCCATTCATTGTTCAGAGAGGAGGTGCCCCATGTTGAGGTTAATACCGGCCGTCATGATCGTGTTGTTTCTAGCCGCTCTGTCTCATGAGGTGGACGCGCGCGACAAAAGCGGTGTATTGAAAGCGAGTGACTTGATAGGGATGGAGGTCGAAGGCACCGACGGGAAAAATGTGGGACAGATTCTCGATCTGGTCATCGACGCGGCCGATGCATCCATCGACTATGCCGTATTGGATTTCGGGGGCATCCTGGGAATCGGAGACAAGTATTTTGCCGTGCCATGGGACGCCCTCGCTTGGACGGACGACCGAAAGAAGATCACATTGGACGTCACCAAGAAGGACTTAAAGCAGGCGCCCGGATTCGATAAAAACAACTGGCCCGACCTCAGTGACCGGACTCAGTCCGTCGTCATTTATGAATTCTACGGCGTACCTGTCCGCAGTGAGCCTGATGCCGCTCGGGGCAAATAAGAATGCGAGCGTCTGCGGAGTTTGCTGTGCCGGCATCGGAATGTCGCGTGCCGGGCCATCGAATTTCCAATCGTCATCCCGCGCCGACGGGAATCCAGTCGATTAATGGGGGAGAAATGACACGGCGATCGAGACTGCGATCAACACGACGATGATCCATTCCAGCACCTCCATGCGCAGCGTCGCTGCACGGTCTGTCGTCTTTCCGTAAATACTATCCAGCGTCTGGAGCTTTCGGAGAATACTGGCATCCCAATCTTCCAGGTGAAACCGCCTCGAGATCAGTCGATATACCCGCGCCAGATACTGATCGCCCACGAGCTTCAACGTATTGGCCACTCGCTCGAACAAGATGGCGCTGTCCACCTGCATCTGAGCGATCCTGTCCGAGCGGGCGTCATAGGACTGGGGTAGGGACAATCGACGGGTCGATTTCTTGGCCAGCGCTTCGTACGCCTGATCCAATGCCAGATCGAGTTGTTGATCCAGAAGGCGCATTTCCAGCAATTCGACGTTTGCAAATTCCAAGACCGCCCGCACGTCCTCCATATCCGGTCCAAAGAGAAATGCCGCATTCCAATCGATAAACGCAATATCATCGGTTCTGAACGACAATCGTTGCGAGACGGCATCTCTCGTCTCCTGCTCCGAGAGAGGAGCCCGTTCGCACCGCAGGATCTGAGCCAGTTCCTGTTCGAACGCGGACCACACGACATGGTGTTGCGCTGCGTTTGTTTCTTCGATATGAAAGATGACATAGTCCTCGACATCCGCGGCGACGTGCGGTTTGTCGATGGCTTCGCGAATGTCTTCGATAAACTGTTCGACCCACTGCTGCGAATCCGATTGAAGGGATTGATTGTCGTACAGGACCTCGCTGAGCTCCAGAAGCCCTGAGAATGACCCGGTCACGGGGATCTTATAGGTCACGGTGAAGGCTCCGAAATCGTACAGCATAAGGTCGCAGCTGGAACTCATGTACTGTCCCAGCGACAGGGCCGAGGTTTCTTGGATGACCCGCAGAGGAGCAGGCCGGTATTCCAAGTGCTGCGGGGCGCGGAGTTTATGTCGAATACGGGGCCGTTCCTTTACGGCGGTGATCCGGCGGTCCGCCTCCTCCAGATCTACGGCTGCGCCGATATCGTAGACCAACAAGGCGTAGCACATTCCCTTTTCAATGGTGAGTAGGCGCAAGGCGTCAAAGCTCATTGATTCTCTCCCGGTGATGGGAATGCTCCCACACCTAACAATACAAAGATAGGCCGGATTACGCCGGCCAATTAACAGCTTTCATAAGGCTCAGTAATCTCTTTGTTACATCCATCCTGGACACTCAGGGGCATTGCATCATCGATCCACAACCTCGGAGCCAAAGAGGAGGATGGCATAATGATTCTGGACACCATGGAGCGAAAGGCACTGGTGGTCGAAATAGCGAAGACCAATGAAGAGATTCGTGAGGCCCAACGCCTTCGTCATTTGGTCCTCACCCAAGAATACGGGGCTTACCAGGCGGCGGATGAAGAGCCGATCGATCGTGATCACTTTGATCCCTTTTGCGACCATCTCATTGTTCGGGATGCGGAACGGGCCTTGATCGTCGGCACATACCGCATCTTGACCTCGATCCAGGCGCGGAATGCCGGCGGCTTCTACAGTCAAACGGAGTTCGACCTGTCGAGCCTGATGCCTCTGTGCCCCCGGTTGGTCGAAGTAGGCCGGTTATGCATCCATCCCGAGTATCGGCATGGAGCGGTGCTGGCGCTTCTTTGGGCCGGCCTTTCCCGGTACGCCATGCTTAGAGGGTTCACGTATCTGATGGGGTGCGCGAGCATCAGTACGAAGGATGGTGGGGGCACGGCCAGAACCGTCTATCAGCATCTGCAAAGAACCTGTCTTAGCCCGGAAGAGTGGAGAGTCGTTCCCTACGAACCATTTCCTGTCGAATCATCGACAGAATCAGGCAAGAAGACCCTGCCTCCTCTCGTCAATGGTTGTATTCGTGCCGGCGCCTATATCTGCGGTAAACCTGCATGGGATCAGAAGTTCAACAGCGCCGATCTGTTGATGTTGCTTCCCTTGTCGCGACTTGAATCCCGCTATGCCAGGCATTTTTTCGGCCGGTCGATGATCGGACAGCGGATCGCGGCATGACTGCGATCCGGGCCCTGCGATTGTACATTCATGCGATGCAGGGAGCATCGATACTAGTGGCGAATCCCTCGCGTGACGCAGTAGGAACGGACGGCCAATAAAGGCGGAGGGCGACTCGTTCCTCTTGGCATAGGGGAGGAACGAGTCGGGGTTTCCGAACTACGACCAGATCTGCTTGCCGCGCAAGCGGGATGAGTGCTCATTGCGCCCTTTGCACTCCACGCAATAGATCGTTTCCGGCTGCACCTTTAGTCGTTCAATAGGAATATCTTCCTGGCAACTGCGGCATATCCCATAGGAGGCGTCGCGCATTCGAATCAACGCCTGCTCAATTTGCTGCAACTTCACATAGACGCGGTCTGTGAGGATGTCGCCGACGGTCTCCTCACGCAGGTCTGTCGCGATGTCGATAGGATCCGCTGCTGGAGCTTGGTCATTCGATCGCTGGGGCACATTGAATGCTTGATCCAGTAGGATGCTTCTGGTCTTCTGAAGTTCCCTCCGTAGACGCTCAAACTGTCTGGTTCGACTTCTCAACGGAAGACCTTTACGTTTGCTGGTCATTTCCATTCCGGCACCTCTTAATAAGTAATGGGACATGACGCATGGTAGGCCGTGACGGGCACAGTGACATAAGCAATAGGTTAACGAGACGTAAAATAAGCGGCGGCGGCTGTACGGGCCGTTTTCTAAACGCTCGATGGAGGACCAATCGGCCCTGCCCATTGACAGTTCGGATGAAGCTTTCTTATGGCGGATACCGTGCATTGTAATTCTCCTAAGTAGCCTGCTCCATTGACATAGTAGACGTCCCAATACACCGGATCATGAAATCGGCCGCTCGTGCGCCACCAATACCACCCGGAGACGAGGGGAAGGTTCGGGGTCCACGATAGGTTGCCCGGCACGGCCGGTTTGTTGGGGTGAGGGGGCATGGCTCTCCTTGTGACGTATAACGGGCGTACATTGCGAGATGTGTTCATCGGGCTTAAGATCGGGTTAAACCGCTTGCCAAGAAATTAAAAGCTATGCAAAACTCAACAATCGAGAGCTGGACGAGGTGGCCTGGAACCTGCGTCGTGGGATCGTAGACGCCTCGCAACATCTATAAGAAGGGTGGTCTCATGGATTGCATATTGTTTCGGCACGGCATCGCGGTTGAGCGGGAGGAGTGGGACGGAGTCGAGAGTGATCGGCCGTTGACAGAGAAGGGCGGCCGGAGGGCCAGGCAAGCAGGTGAAGGATTACTTGAACTCGAGCTCAAGCCGACGCATCTCCTGTCCAGTCCCTTCGTCCGGGCCCACGAGACCGCGAAACTCCTGCATGATCTGTTTCGACAGAAACTGACTGTTCGGCTGGCCGACGAATTGTTGCCGGATTCTCCTCCCGATAAACTGTTTCCATTGTTGGCGTCGCTGCCCCCCGATGCCTGCGTGATCTGTGTGGGACATGAGCCTCATCTGGGAGACACGGCCGGATCGATGATTTTTGGGAAATCGAGCGCCGGCCTCTCGCTCAAAAAAGCGGGAGCTTGCCTGATTCGATTCGCCGAAGCGCCGCGGCCGGGGAGGGGAGTATTGGAATGGTGGCTGACGTCGGGCCAGCTTCGCGCGATGCGCTGACTGTCGTCAACGTGCGCCTATTCCTTTATCTGTTTCCAGCCGGCCGACGTTTTACGACGAATGAACGATAAAGTCGGATATGAGCCATGAACGGCACGATGCGAACAACGGAGTGGTCTAGGGGATGACAGCGGCCTTGGCCGCCTGCAATGTCTTATCTTGCATTAAGAGCGGCTGGATCTTGGAGCGGAGTTCCGCCTGGATATCGTCCGGCGACTTGCGCGCGTCAATGACCTCGAACTGAAATTCGGTCGCCATCTTGTCGAATTCCTCGATCAGCAGCCCCTGATATTTCTTAAAGCTATCGTAGAGGTCCGCGCCGAGCCGAAGGTCCATTCCGGACTCCCAATAATTCATTCCCTTGCTCTCGATGACTCTGAGCGCCAGCGTATCAATATCGATCCTCAAGTAACACACGAGATCAGGAATCAGCGCATAGCCGAACACTTCACGAATCCACTTCCGGTCTCCGCTCCTGACATAGTCCCTCGCGAAGGCCGTATAAATGTAGCGGTCGGCCAGGACGACGAAACCGGAACGCAATGCCGGAATGATTTGGTGTTCCAAGCGATCGGCAAAATCGGTGGCATACAACAGACTGAGAGACCAGCGATCCAATATATTGCCCTGCTTTGCCATCTCGATCGTTTTCGACATCAAATTCGAGCGGGTCCATCCGGTCGTGACGACGCCGTAGCCTTGAACCTCAAGCCATTCTTGTAGCGATTCAATATGGGTTGTCCGGCCCACTCCATCGGTGCCTTCAATGGCGATCAACCGGCCTTTCAGGTCACTCGGATTTAGGTATGTCAAACCGTCGCCAAAATAACGTCCGCCGACCATGCGTCCCTCGTCTCGGTTTGTAGTTCACCAGGGCCCGTTCAACCACCTGGCGCATCGCGCTCTGCTGCGTTTCGATGTCCTGCGTCGCATCCATTACGGTCAATGAGTATTCATCGACAATCTTGTCGTACTCCGTGAGGATGCGTGATTGGAAAATTCTAAAGCTGTCATTGATGTCTTGGCTGAAGCCCATATCCATCCCGGCCTCATAAAACTTGAGCTGCGCCCTCGTTCCGCCGAGCAGCCGCGACACGGCGACATTGATCGGCACCTTGAAGTAAAACGCCAGGTCCGGACGAATCGCAAAACCGTAGACCTTTCTGATCCAGCTCGGCGAGACGCCGCGGACTACGTCGCGAGCGAATGCCGTATACATATAGCGGTCGGCGAGCACGACCATGCCGGCCTTGAGCGGCGGCAGGATTTCATGAAACAGCCGGCTGGCGAAATCCGTGGCGTGGAGCAGGCTGAAGGTCGTCGGCGTGAGGCTCTTGTTCTTTTTGCCTTTCTTAGTGGTGTCCCGCACAAGTTCGGATGAATTCCACTCCGTGAAAAACACCTTATGCTCGCGCGACTCGAGCCATTTTTGCAGGAGAAGCAGCTGCGTGCTTTTGCCCGACCCATCGATTCCTTCGACGATGATCAGTTTGCCGGGATAGGGATGCGGTTGCTGAATGGGATGGTTGGTGTGACCGCCGTCGCTCATGCTGCTCCTTCTTTCGGCGCCGCAATTTCGAACTGCACGGAACGTTGAAAGACGCTCTCGAACAGATTCGCGCGTCCTCGCGCCGCCCAAATCTCCAATTCAGCCTCGCCGGCCAGGTGCAACCGGATGGTGACGGTCTTGCCCAAGATGACGTCGAGATCCTGCACGACGGAGAACTGACTGCGATCCAAGGCGTCGGCGATGCGAAGCAGCGATCCCAAGACCTTGACGATCCGCTGAGAGCCGGCCGGCATGGACGCGTAGTCTTCATGTTTCTTCGCCGGCAATGCGCGGCGGTGATAGCGGGCCAGGTTGGCGATGATGTCCACTTCGTCCGCCGTCAGGCCGGAGAGATCGCTGTGCTTGATGAGATAGTAGGCATGTTTGTGATGTTGCCGCGGATTGATCAGATAGCCGATGTCGTGAAGGATCGCGGCAAATTCCAGCCATTCCCGCTCGCGCCGTCCATATCCATGCAGCGATTTTGTTTGATCGAAGAGGCGTACCGCAAGGGCGGCCACATGCAGGGCATGGGTTTCGGAGGAATGACAGCGCCGGGCCAAGGCGAGGACATTCCGCTTCCGCACGTCCGGAATATCATGCTCGGCTTGAATGCCTTCCCGGTGCCGTTGAATAAAATCGTAGATCAAGCCTTCCCGGATCGCCTTGTCGCAGAGGGTCAGTTCCTCCTTCTGGATCAACTGAAGCAGCGTACGGAAGACCACGGCGGTCGGCAGGAGGGTGTCCACCCGCTTCGGATCCAAGCCGGGAATGGCAAGCCGGGCTTTGAGGGTGGAGCGCGCGAGTTGGCGTTCGACCTGGGTGATTTCCTTGAGTGAGATCTTTGCCAGATTCAGCTGGGGAAGCGGACGGCCGGTGCGCTTGAGGTGAATGACTTCGGTGAGGTTTGCGGCCATGCCGGATGTCACGATGATCTGCTCGATGCGTTTCGTCCGGAAGGACGCCAGCGCGCTTTTGAGTTGGCCCGCCACGGTGGCTTCGAGCTGTTTGAGCATGCTCTTCGCCGGCGGGGTTTTGGTCAAATAGAGATCTTTTAGGCGGATCGCCCCGAGCTTGAGGCTCTTCACGTGGAAGATCTGGTCCCGGTTGCCGACGATCATTTCCACCGACCCGCCGCCGATATCGACGACCATCGTGGGCAGGTCGGGCAGGGCGATGCTGTTCCGGACGCCGAGAAAAATCAGCCGACCCTCTTCCGCACCCGTGATGACGCGGGTGGTTAATCCGGTCTGCTGCGCGACATGATCCAGGAATTCGCCGCCGTTGCGCGCTTCCCGCACCGCGCTCGTCGCCACCGCTTCAATCCGTTCGTATCCCTTGTTCCGGGCCAGCATCACCAGGTGTTTGATGACCTCGATGCCGCGCGTCATGGCTTGACTCGACAGGCGCCGCGACATAAACACGCCGTCGCCGAGTCGGGTTATATCCTTGAAGCGGTCGAGTACTTTGTAGGTGAAGTCAGGATAGACCTCAGCCAGGACCATATGGATTGAATTGGTCCCGATATCTAGGACGGCGAGCTTCGGCATCGACAGCGTTTGGCGGGATGTTGAACAAGTCCTCCGGCTTTGGTCTCGCGCACCTCAGAGGCTCAAGGGCGGCGCGATGTGGCGGATATTCTTCCCTTCTACCATATAGACCACCAACTCGGCAATGTTTGTCGCATGGTCGGCGATACGCTCCAAGGACTTGGCGACGAAGGTGAGGCGGATGGCGCGGGTAATGGTTCTCGGATTTTCCAGCATGAAGGACAGCAATTCGCGAAACAACTGTTCGTTGAGATTATCCACATAGTCGTCGTCGATGCAGACTTTGCGTGCGAGCTTCGAATCGCTGTGCACGAAGGCGTTCAGGCATTCCTGCACCATCCGCATGGTCCAGTCGCCCATCCGCGGAAGATCGATGTAGGGCTTCAACTGCGGTTCCTCGTTGAGCTCGAGCGCGCGGCGGGCGATATTTTCGCCGAGGTCGCCCATTCGCTCCAATTCGGACGAAATCTTCATGGCGGTGGTGATGAAGCGCAAGTCGCGGGCGGTCGGCTGGTGCAGGGCCAGGAGCTTGATGCAGGCATCGTCAAGGTCCACGTCGAGTCTGTTGACCTCGTGATCATGGACGACGACCCCATGCGCCAGGTCCGAATCCCGCTCCACGAGCGATTGCATGGCGCGGAAGATTTGCCGTTCGACCACGGACCCCATGCGAAGGAGTTGTTCCTTGAGTTGGGCTAATTCCTGGTCAAAGTGCCGCTGCATGGCGCCGCTCCTCCTTCATGATTCCTGCGGCCGGATTCATCCGAACCGGCCGGTAATGTAATCTTCTGTTCTCTTGTCCCGTGGCGTCGTGAACAGGGTCTTGGTGTCGCCGAACTCGATCAACTCGCCCATGAGAAAAAAGCCGCATTGGTCCGACACCCGCGCCGCCTGTTGCATGTTGTGCGTGACGATGACCACGGTGTACTTATTCTTCAACGTGAAAATTAATTCTTCGATCTTCGCCGTCGCAATCGGATCCAGGGCGGAGCAGGGCTCATCCATCAGAATGACATCCGGTTGCACGGCCAGCGCACGCGCGATGCAGAGCCGCTGCTGCTGTCCGCCGGAGAGGCCCACGGCGCTGTGAGAGAGCCGATCTTTGACTTCGTCCCAGAGGCCGGCGCCCTGAAGGCTCGTCATGACCAAATCGTCGAGGATGCTTCTCCCGCGGACCCCGTGCAGGCGAGGGCCATAGGCCACATTGTCGTAGATGGATTTCGGAAACGGATTGGATTTCTGAAACACCATCCCGACCCGCTTGCGCAGGGCATTGACGTCGACCCCGGCGTCATACACGTTGGTGCCGTCCAGTTCGATGCGGCCCGTCAGGCGGGCGCCTTCGACCAGATCATTCAGGCGGTTCAGGCATCGCAGCAACGTGGATTTGCCGCATCCGGACGGACCGATAAACGCCGTGACCGTATTCGAGCGGACCGTCATCGTCACATGAAACAACGCTTGGCGGGCGGTGTAAAAAAAGTCCAGGTTGCGCACGCGGATTTTGGCGTTGATCTCTAGACTCGCCACCGCGGTCGCCTCTCTGTCGGTCCGCCGCCCGGCCACGTGCGGCTCCGAGGCCAGGACCCGTTGTCCCATTTGCAGCATAGATAGTTGATTGTCCATAGTAGATTCTCCACTGATCACACGGCCGAGGTCGCAAATCGCTTGCGGAGCCGGTTGCGGACCACGACGGCAAGAAGATTCAAAGTGACAACCACCACGATGAGCGTCAGGGTGGTCATATACACCATGGGTTTGGCCGCTTCGACATTCGGCGATTGGAAGCCGACATCATAGATGTGAAAGCCAAGATGCATGAACTTTCGATCCAGATGCAGAAACGGGAAGGCGGCATCCAGAGGCAGGGACGGAGCCAGTTTCACCACGCCGGTCAGCATCAGCGGCGCCACCTCGCCTGCCGCGCGGGCCATGGCGAGGATCAGGCCGGTGAGGATGCCGGGCAGCGCGCAGGGAACGATTACATTACGCAGGGTTTCAAACTTAGTGGCGCCCAGACCGATGGAGCCTTCCCGGAATTCCCGAGGCACGGAGGACAAACCTTCTTCGGTGGCCACGATGACGACGGGGACGGTCAGTAGGGCCAGGGTCAACGAGGCCCAGAGAATTCCGCCGGTGCCGAACGTTGGATTCGGCAGCGCCTCGGGGAAGAAAAGCCGGTCGATCGTTCCTCCCGTCGCATAGATGAAACAGCCCAGGCCGAAGACGCCGAAGACAATCGACGGCACGCCGGCCAGATTGTTGACGGCGATCCGGACCATTCGCACCAGGAAGCCCTGTTTCGCGTATTCGCGGAGATAAACGGCGGCCATTACCCCGAACGGCATGACCACGATCGTCATGAGAAAGACCATGAGGACCGTTCCGAAAATCGCCGGAAAGATCCCTCCCTCGGTGTTGGCCTCGCGAGGCTGGCCGGAAAGAAAGGCCCAGAGGTTCTGCATGTAGGCCCAAAGTTTCGCGCCAGGGCTCATCGCATTCGTGGGTGAGACGGAGAGGATCTGCGGCAAGGGGATGTGCGCCTCCCGGCCGTCGGACAGCTCCAAGCCGATCCGGTATTGCGCCTGACTTTTGTACAAGGTTTCGAGCTGCGTCGTCTGCTCTTGATAGAGTTCTTCCAGCGCCGAAATTCGGCGGGTCCATTCTTCATCTCGAGCCGCTTCCTTGGGAGTCATGGTTCCATCGAGCGTCAAGGCGCGGCGTTTCAGCCTGAGCGTTTCGATCTCATGATTGATGGCGCCGATTCGATCGTGCTCGATCTCTTCGATCGCTCGTTGTATCTTCCCGGCATGAGCCAGCATTGTTTGGAGTATGGGCTGGAGCTGGTCCTCCTTGCGATTCACGCCGGGTCCGTCGTAGAGCGCTACAATTCTTCCAAAGGCCGGCCCCCACTCTCGACGCTCGATCCTGATCACATCCTCGGGCGACTGCCTGGTTTCAATGGCCGATTCGTCTATCCATTTGAAATCGAATCCGAACGCATCGCGATTGCCGATTCGCATGCGAATACGGGCAAGTCCTTCGGGACGGTCCCGGGTTTCGGAGCCGGGAATGATCTCGCGCCCTGTCACCTGGCCGATGAATCGTTGGCCGTCATGCAGGCGCAGTTCCTCAATCGGCTGCGGCCAGAATTGTCCGAGGCCGTTTATCATGATCAAGCCTAACAAGCCGGCGATCATGAGCAGGCTGATCGCCACGCCGGAGGCAGTAAGCCAGACGAACAGTTCACCGCTTCTCCAAAAGCCTTTCATGCGTCTCTTCCAGTTAGGCCGACGTATACTTCTCCCGGAGCCGTTGCCGGACGACTTCGGCTAAGGTATTGACCGCGAAGGTCAGGATGAACAGCAAGAGCGCCGCCAGGAACAGGACGCGATAGAGCGTGCCGCCGTGCGGCGCTTCGGGAATCTCCACGGCAATGTTCGCCGACAGTGTCCGGAAGCCGTTGCTCCAGCTCCAGTCGAGGATCGGCGTGTTGCCGGTCGCCATCAGCACGATCATCGTTTCTCCCACCGCGCGCCCGAATCCGATCATGATGGCGGAAAAGATTCCGGGGCTGGCCGCGAGCAGCACCAGGCGGAGGACGGTCTGCCATCTGGTCGCCCCCAGCGCGAGCGAGCCTGCAATCAGGTGTTTCGGGACGTTGGACATCGCTTCTTCGGCGATACTATAGATGATGGGGATGATCGCAAATCCCATCACAATGCCGACGACCACCGCGTTGCGCTGATCGTAATGGACGCCGAAACTGTCCACGACCCACTGTTTGAAGTCTCGGCCGAAGAGCATAGTTTCAATCCACTCGTTGCTCGCTAAGCAGAGCCAGATTGAGCCGGCGAGGAGCGGCATGAGCAGGAGCGCTTCCGTCCCGGGGCGGAAGCGCTCGCGCAGCCTGAACGGGATACCCGACCAGGCAAACGACACGAAGACGACCACGAACGGCAAAACGATGAACATGCCCACCAGCGCGGGGAAGAACCGTTCGAGCAGGGGCGCCAACCAGAGGCCCGCCAGAAATCCCAGGACGACCGTGGGGAGCGCGGCCATCACCTCGATCATCGGTTTGATGGTTCCGCGGAGATCAGGATGCATGAACTGCGACGTGAACGCGGCGCTCAAGATGGCCAACGGCACGGCGAGAAACAGCGCATACATCGTTCCCTTGAGCGTGCCGAAGGCGAGCGGCATCAAGCCGTATTTCGGTTCGAATTCATCGGAACCGGATGACGACTGCCAGACATGCTCCGGGCCTTCATACCCCTCATACCACACCGATCCGAACAGGGTCTTGAACGTAATGTCCGGAAACGGGTTGCGCACCTCATACAAGGCCAGCTGCCCTTGTCCGTCCAAGACGACAAAGCCATCGGACTTGGGCGCAAAGGAGACAGCGCGGATCGCGGATTCGCCGGCGGACACCTTGAGCCAGGTTTGCTCGGACGTCGAGTAATGCACAAAGACTTGGCCGACTTCATCGGCCGTCACAAATCCCTTATCACGGGTGGATGGGGAGAAAGCCGTCACCGGCGCTCGATGGGAGGCAAAGGTATGCATCCGTTCGAGCTGAAAACGGCCCAGACTCCCGGGCATGCGGGTGAGTCCCCATGCAGAGACTTCTCCGTCTCCGGTTGTCACAATGAGACTGCGATCACCATTGAGGAATCCCAGAACCGTAACCGGTATTCCGTCCGCCGCCACGCGATAGACCATGGGAGAAGCGCGCGTCTCGGCGCGCGCGGGGTGGGCGGGTGAGACTTGGGCAGAAGCGCGCGTCTCGGCGCGCGCGGGGTGGGCGGGTGAGACTTGGGCAGAAGCGCGCGTCTCGGCGCGCCCTTCTCCCGCCTCTTTTAAATCGAAATGGTAAATCAGTCCATTCGCCGTACCGGCGTAGAGATGATCCAGCGAAGCGTCCAGCGCTAATTGAGTCACGGGCCCATCGAATCGGTGAAGCTCCCGCGCCGGGATCGTCTGTTCGCTCTCACCGTCGGGAACGGTGGCGTACAGCAGCGATCCTTGTGCCGTCACAGCAGCCAGACCATCTCCTGTCGTTCCCGTCCGGTATGCGAGCGCGGTGAGGGGTTCGGAACTGATGTGAAACGAAGCGGATATCCGTAGCAACGGCCGGCGGATTCGCTCGCCCGATTCGGAAAAATGTGTCGCCACGCCCATTTTCAACGAAACAATCCCTCCGTCTTCCGTCCCTGCCACATACCGGCTCGAACCGACTCCACCTTGCGCCACGGCGGTCATGCGCGACGAAAGGGGGAATGCATTATCATCGATCGGTATCGTCTGGCCGGTCGAGAGCTCGACGAATCGGACTCCATTGGGACTCAGGACATAGGCGATGGTTTTACCGTCGTCCATTCCAATCTGGAGCGGCGCAGGAGATGATGGGATGGCAGAGAGGGTAAACCGCGAAAGCAATCGCGCCGTCGGGGTCGCGAACAGTGGCGTGACCTCTCGAAAGATAAAGAAGAAAATGGCGAGGATCGCGACGATGACCGCGATCCCGCCGGCACTGACGACGTACCGGGCGATGTGATCGAGGAGCCGTCGTCCTGGAAAGAACATGCTCATCGAAGGGTTGCTCTACCGAACAACCGCGAGGTGCTTTTCCGCGGTCGCTCCGGCCACTGGGAAGTATCCGTCCTTCAACACATCGGCCTGCCCTTCGCGGCTATAGATGTATTTCAGGAATTCGTGAACGATCGGCGGCAACGGCTTGCCCGGCGCCTGATTGACATACACATAGAGGTACCGCCAGAGCGGATACGAGCCATTGCGCGTATTCGCCAAGCTCGGCTCAACGGCTTTGGCTCCGGCGTTCTCGGCCAGCGGCACCATACGAATGCCGGATGTCGCATAGCCGATGCCGCTATAGCCCAAACCGAATCGGTCTTCCGTCACGCCTTGCACGACAGAGGCGGACCCGGGCTGCTCCTTGACCTGATCCTTGAAATCGCCGTTCTTCAACGCATGTTCTTTGAAAAAGCCATAGGTGCCGGAGGCTGAATTCCGTCCGTATAGGCTGATCGGGGAGCCGGCCCAGTTTCCATTTAATCCCAACTGGCCCCAGGTCCTGATTTCCTGCGAGGCCCCATGCCGCCGGCTCTTTGAAAAGGCCGCGTCCACTTGTTCGAGAGTCATGGCCGTGAGCGGATTGTCTTTATTGACGAATATCGCCAGAGCATCAACGGCGACCGGATAGGCGGTGGGCGGGTATCCGAACTTGGCTTCGAACTTGTCGACCTCGCTGGCCTTCATCAGTCTGGACATGGGGCCCAGCTGGGCGGTTCCTTCAATAAGAGCCGGAGGAGCGGTGCTCGATCCCTTGCCCTCCACTTGGATTTTGATGTTCGGATATTGCCGGCGGAAGCCTTCGGCCCACAGCGTCATGAGATTGTTCAGCGTGTCGGAGCCGATGCTGTTGATCGCGCCCGAGATCCCGCTGACTTTCTGATAGGGACGCAACGCGGCGTCTATTCCCTCTGATTCCGCGGCTGTCGCAAGCGGCGCTGCCGCGACGCAAGAGACGAGAATAACGCCCGCCATGACACCCGGCACGTGACGCATGGAGCCCTCCTTTGATTTCTTCCGACAGTGTGAGGGCACTGTATCGAGGGCCGGTTTCGATGAGATAGAAACGGTGTTAACGGACTGTTAATTTTGCATCCGACCGGGCCGGCTCCGCTTCATTTCGCTTGCAGGACGCCGTCCTTGCTGCGATAACAGCCGCCGTGAATTTTTGGCAATGCCGTGTGTCGGTAGATCGATATCTGCGGGCAAACTTGGCGGTTGTGTTCATTCATCAAACGAGAGAGGTGTCACTATGAGGCGACTTCCGCAACGGGCGGTCATCGTCTGTCTGGCTGTTGTCTGTCTGGTGGCGCTCTTCACGCCGCTCGTGAGAGGAGAGGAGCCGGCGCCGAACCAATTACCGCCCGGCGGCGCGTCGGTCGAGGACATCCTGCTTCAAAAGGGCTCCATTACGATGGACGAATGGATTCAGATCCGCGCCGAACAGGAATATCGCGGCGCCGAGAATGCCCGGCGCATCGACGCGATCGAAGATTGGAAAACGAGAACGGAATTGCTGCCGATCCTAAGGGATAAGGTGAATTTCGGCCTGAACGCGCTCCAGTTTCTCTACAGTCACCAGGACGCGCATGTACCGGAAGGTAAAAGCCAGGACAATTTTTCCATTCGGCGTTCGGAGATCGTGTTCTGGGGCCGCATCAGCGACATGCTCCCCCGCTGGCACGCCCTTATGGAGTTTCAGAGCATTAGCTTCGGCCGCGAGACGCCGACCGGTGGCAGCGGCGCGGCGACCGGTCAACCGGTTGCCGCCACATTCTTTCGCGAATCCTATATCGACTTCCGGCCGTTTCAATCCTGGGCCCCCTATATGAATTTTATTCGTATGGGAGTGTTTCGCATGCCGTTCGGCATCTTCACGGAGACATCAGGCGGCTTGCGCGATGTCATCAGTTCGCCCTATCTCACGTCCGTCGGCAGTGGGCTCGGCAATTCGACCGGAACCGCCGGCACCATTGATTTTCTCCAAGAACGCGATCTCTTCATCGATGTCCGCGGGCGGCTGTTCAATCGGCTGGAGTATGTCGCCGGGATCATGAACAATAACAATTATCATGCGAACGCGACCGGCGCGAACGGGCCGAAAGCGTTTTATACCCGTATTCGCCTGTTTGGGACGGATGTCTCGTGGATCAGCTTTACGACCATTCAAGGTGAGTCGAACAACGCCAACACGAATATCAACGGGCGCGGCAAGGGCGCGTTCGATCGGTACGGCTTGGATTTTCGATATACCTCGAAGATCATCCCGGGCTTCATGGCGCAAGGCGAATGGTGGCAGGGGCACGACGGCGCGAATGCCACGACTGTGGGTCGGCCTGCGAACGGGACCTGCCAAGATATCGTGTTCTGCGGCGGATCAGGTGCTCCAGGGGTACAACGCCGGACTTGGTATGTGCTCGCCAAATATCTGATCTCCGATGGATTCTTTCAAAATTGGGAGCCGACCGTCATGTATGAGCAATTCGATCCGAGTACCTCCACATCGAATGATCTCTATACGAGAACCATTCTTGGGCTGACTTATTATTTCGAGAACTTTCCGCCGAAGGTTCAATCCAAGATTCAGTTCAACTATGAGTTTCGACACCACCAAGGCAATGGGCCCGGCGTTCCGTACGACAGCACGTTTGATGCGTTCGCCCAGAATGCGTTTCTCGTGCAATTCCAGATCCGGTTTATGTAAGGGCGGCGTGAGTTTACTATCATCTCGGCGGTCCTCCTGCGGTTGCAAAAGAGGCGCAGGAAGGAGTAAGGAGGACACTACGATGACCCGCATCCACGGCAGCATTGTTCTGGCGATCTGGCTGATCCTCGCCGCCTGTTCCTCTTCTCCGATTTTTCAGAAGGAGGTTACCCACGGGGTGGATAAAGACTTCGACTTCACCGCATGGCGCAATCTGCCGAACGCCAAGGTTGGACGAAAAGTTCAACTCGGCGGGCGCATCGTGCAGACTGATGCAGGCACCGATGACGTGACCATCATTACGACGCAACTCCCGATCGTCGAACACCCCGTCTACGGGCCGAAGGACAACGGCAGACGGTCGGGCGAGTTCGCCGTCTTTTACAGGGGCCGGTTGGATCCAAAATGGTTGATTCCGGGCAACCGCCTGATTGTCGTCGGTTCGGTCGAGCAGGCGAAGGCGGTCGTGGTGGATGATGTGAAACGCAGTTTGCCCTCGTTGCGCGCCCGCTGTCTTCACATCTGGAAAACGGTCGGAAAAGAGATCGCCGAGTTTCCCTATAACATCGGCGGCGGGTATGAGCCGCTGGAACATGAGACATTCTGCGCGTCGCCATGAAGCAAGAGAGTGGCAAATTCATGACTGTCCCGGCTCGCCTAACCGGTTCTCTTCTGATGTTCGGTCTTGCGGGGGCGATGGGATGCGGGCATGAGGCCACCCTCGTCCGCGATACAGCGGACGGCGGCCTCGTCTCCTATCGCTATCAAACCGACGCCGAGGTGCTGGCATCCCAAGGCCGCCGCGATGCGTTTCAATTGATCGGAAACAAATGTCCCACCGGCTCGCGAATCGTCCGGGAAGGAGAGATTCCTAAAGTCAGCGCCGCCGCCGATCGCGCATGGCGCGGCCAAATGGGAACGGACCGCCTCTGGGGAATTCAATTTGTATGCGAGTAATGGGTGAGAGGATGCGGCTAATCGGCAAGCCGTTGCGCATCATGCTGGCGGTCGGGACGCTCTGTCTGATGCTGGGTTCCTGTCAATACTTCAGCCGAGGACAACTGCTCTTTGACCGCTACGGCATTGAAGTCGGCCTCCAACCCGATCCATCGGTGCCCCGATCTTCGCCGCCGGCGCCGAACGCACATCCGATCGACATACCGCCGGAAAAGATGGCGCTCATGCTGAGTGCGATCCATGTCAGTGGGTGGAGCGGCACGCTGGTGGGATACTTCGAGTCTCCACGCCAGATTCCGCTATTCGACAATGCGGATCTCCGCCTCGTCGCAGCCCCGATCGCTCAGGCTTTTCGAGAGGCGGCTCCAACCGAGCGCGTGTTCTTTTATCTTCCCAATCCTAAATCGGCGTACGGGGACGCGACCGCCGGATCGCTGTTCATCCGGGACTCCTACCTGCATGTGGTGATAACGGATCACAAGGCTTTTGCTCGGGCCGACACCGCCGGAGGAGACGAAAAGGATGCCCGCGATACGAAAGGAATGAGGCTGTGGGTCGCTCCGCCGTACAAGGCCGCTGAAGTCCCTCCTTCCCAGGAACCCGATTGGGCGCCGTTTGAAACGGTGCATCTCTCCATCAGTCCGAATGCCATCCTGGCTCGGAACAGTGTTGGTTCCATGGGAGCAGGAAGCAAAGCCGCGGTTCCCACGCCGGCCGCGGGTACCGATCAAGTCGGCGCAGCCACGCGCGAGCCGGCGGCCGGCGGCGAATCTACGCAAGACCTGAAACTGCAGATCCGTGAATTGACCCAGTCCAATCTCGATTTGCGTGATCGATTGAATGAGCAGACGCGGCAGGTGCACGAGCTGAAGGATGAACTGGCGCGCCTGCGAGGCGAAATGGATCGATCCAAACCCAAATCGCCTCCCGCGCGCAAATCGCCGTCTCCCTGAGTGCCGGCCTGCCTGGGTGTCGGCGACCGGTCCGGTCCGTCCGACCGTGACTGCTCGTCGCTATTGCTTGGACGAAGCGCCCGTAGAAGACAGGGATCCCAAAGCCACCGAGATCTGTTCCACCTGGTCGATCGGCAATGGATAAAAGCCCGCTTTGACGACCGTTTCCTGGCCTTCCCGGCTCTGCAGGAAGTTGACGAATTCTTGTACCGGCTGCGGCAGGGCGGTGCCGGGCGCCTTGTCGAGATAGAGATAGAGCAAGCGTCGAAGGGGATAGGTCTGGTCCGCGACCGTCGCGGCTGATGGAATAATGAACGGCATGCCCTCAATTTCGGCCAGCGGCACGATGCGGACACTGGAGGCCTGCAAACCGATCCCGCTATAGCCGAGGCTTAATTGGTCCCGGCTCATGGCCAGGATAACCGAGGCTGCGCCGGGTTCGTCCTGCAACGAGGGCTTGAAGTCGCCGCCTGCCAGGACATGTTCCTGAAAGAACGCTCGTGTGCCGGACTTGCGGTCCCGTCCATACAATCGGATTTCCGCCTTCTCCCAGCCGCCGGTCAGTCGTAAATCGCCCCAGGTCGTGATGTCTTGTTTGTATCCACGGTGGTGCGTGGTTGAAAAGGCGGCGTCTACTTGATCCAGCGTCAGCCCCGGCAGGGGATTATCTTTATGGACATACAAGGCGACGGCATCGACCGCGATGGGGATCGCGAGGGGTTCATAGCCTCGTTGCGACGAGAATCGCTTGATTTCGGAATCCAAGAGTTCTCGGGAGCTGCTCACCAGCAGCGCCTGCTTGGCTCGTTCTTCATTTACGACGATGCGACCCGGTTGGGGGGCCTCCAAGAACTCAGCGATGCCCTTGGTCGATCCGCCGGATCGGAGATCGATCGCCACCTTGGGTTGGCGAGATTGAAACTCCAGCACAAGCCGCCGCATCAGGCCATGCATCGTGTCGGATCCATGGATTTTAAACCCCCCGCTCACGTGAGCCGCGGCACTATATCGTTTCAGAGCGGGATCAACCGTCAAGCCGGCAAACGGTCCGCTTTGTTCAGCCTGGACAGAACCGAAGCCGCCTGCCAGAAATACAAGTAGGCAGGCCAATGTCCAGCCACCCCTTGTGGCCGATCGTAAGAAGTGCCGTTTTTGAGGTCGTCCAGAACTCGCCATATTGATCCTCATTGGGAAGGTTATGCGGTCCAAGATAACTCGGTCGGATTGCAAAAAGAACACGGCCTTGTTACAGGACTGTTAACTTTCTCTGTTGTAGCGGTTACAAAAAGGCCGGCCGCGATGAGCACGAGGTCCCACCAATACCCGTTCGCGTGATGTGAATTAACATAAACTTGAACTATCTCAAACACACACGTTGCGATAGGAGGCATAGTGTTGTGGCCTATTCTCCGACGTTACAATCGCATAGCTGAATGCACGGGAGGGGGTACGGATTTCGAACGGTAGTTGGACAAAAGAAGAAAGCCTAAACATGCCGAACGCCCCGGCCGGCATTCTCCTCATATGCGAGGATCATGGCCGGTTCCAATCTGTAGTTATCCGGTAGTGAGTCAATTTCCTCTGGCGTCATGCCCGCGAAGGCGGGCATTCACTTCTCGATCAAGGTGACAGGCTTCAGTGCTTCTGATGGCAGACTGGCTCACTACCAGCTATTCTAGTGCTGGAATGTGCGCTCAGCCAAGAGTCCATTTTGTGCCGGAAGTTCTACTCATGGCTTCTGCGGCAGGCGGTGGGGGTCATGCGCTCGGCGGATCGATGCTGGAAGCAATCAGACGGAACATGGTGTGCCATGCTGCTTGGTCGAGCTCCGGGCGATTTCATAATCGAACCCGCGACGCAGCAGGACGATCTCTCCACGGCGATTTAATGAATCCACACATTGAAACACCTGGTTCCAGCTCATTTGGGGAAGTAGGTCAACGACAGCTTCCAGACTAATGGACCGCTCATGGCTGAGGAGTTCCAGGACCATGGCTTCATTGGCTTGGGTCTCTTGGACCTGAATTCCCATGGGACACCTCCGTACTCGCTATCCGGGCCGGTGGAAAATGTGGAACCAGCGTAATGCTGCTAGGTTTACTCTCACCGGATAACTACGGGATCATCTTCAAGTTAATGAATGGTAAAATCCGTCTAGTTCAGCGATAGGTCTCCGCCTGTAAAGTAACCATGCGTTCATCTTTTACCTGCCTTAACTGAGTTTGAATCCGCTCGTAATTGGATTCCATAGTGACCATGATATGCTTGGCGGGCATGGAAGAGCCCCGAGGCATGAGGGGTCCTGATTCGACTCATTGGGATAGGAGCTTACGAAGTTGGCCGACTCTAAGGATAGCCGGAGGTAGTGAACATGGTGTCCCTTTCCACGCATGATCTCAAAGGCGGATTCGTCTTGGCGGCGATCTTCGTTATGCTGGCGCTATTCTGTGCGATTGCAGTGTTAGGAACATTGATACGGCCTCTGCGGTGGTGCGAGCGACCGACCAGACAGCCTCTCACAGAAACTCGCATCGACGAAGCCACGCCCGCCTTGACCGGCACTGCATCCTCTCGGCCACCCGCACATCAACGATGAACTTCCTCACCTACGGCACGTCCATCGTCGGCCCATCAACCTGAGTGGTTATCGAGAAGCTGCCATTCTCAGAGGTTCAGAATTGTCCGAGTGGCGTGATCTAACCGACAGGCCATCTACATGGATTACGTTGTTGGAAAGCGCTGTGAAACTCAGCCTTCGTAACTCAGCCAAGATGGCATGAGGTTGCGGCGACGCGGCAGCTGAACCGCTAGGCATCGCGCGGAACTGCAATTGCGTTCAGCTTTCACGATCCGCGCCATTCCGCAGTATCTACGTTCCGACCCGTCACAATTAACGACAGCCACAGCCCTACGTAATCATCGCGTAACGCAGCGTCACTACCTTCCCGCGCAACCACGGCGATAACCAAGCGGGAGGGTACCAATGGGGCGAGATCTGTTCCGGTGCGGAATTAAAGTATGCGCGATGATGGCAATTGCTCTCACGAGCCCCGGCTGGGCATTCGGTGGAACACTCGAGGATCTCATGCTGGAAAAGGGGCAGATGACGATTGATGAATGGGTGGAACTGAAAGCGGAGGAGGAGAAGCGCGAAGCAAAAGTCTTTGAAGAAAGCCGTGGTGTGGGAGACACACCGGTGAAGGCGAAATGGTACGAGAAGATTAGCGTTCGTGGATACGCCCAAATGCGGTACAACCGTCTAGGCAACCCGAACGGATATTTGCTGAGCGATCAGGGCGATAAGTCGATCGGCGACAACCAGGGGTTTTTCCTACGGCGTGCACGCGTCATCTTGAGCGGCGAAATCCATGAGCGGCTGTTTGTCTATATCCAACCGGACTTCGCGTCGACGATCGGCGGTTCCGGTAATGTTGCTCAATTGAGGGACTGGTATGCGGACTTCTTTCTGACAAAGGACAAGGAGTGGCGCATCCGTGCGGGTCAATCCAAGGTCCCGTATGGATTTGAGAATCTCCAATCGAGTCAAAATCGTCTGGCGCTGGATCGAAACGACGCGTTGAACAGCGCCGTCTCGAATGAGCGTGACATCGGCTTCTTTCTGTACTATGCCCCGACGTATATTCGTGAACGGTTTCGCCGACTGGTTGACAGCGGCCTAAAGGGGTCCGGCGACTACGGTATGTTGGGCGTCGGCGTGTACAACGGCCAAACGGCCAACCAACCGGAGCGGAACGACGACAAACACATCATCGTCAAAGCCGCCTACCCGCATGAATTTGCCAACGGACAGATTCTTGAGGTGGGTGCGAGCGCCTACCGTGGAATGTACTTTGTGACAAAAGCGCCGATCGTCCCGGCCGGAGGCGGCGCGCCCGTGGTTCCGGCAGGAGATAACAATATCCGGGACCAACGAGTAGGGGCGTATTTTGTCCTTTATCCTCAGCCCTTCGGGCTACAAGCCGAATATACTTTTGGCGAAGGACCTGAACTCAGCAACGATCGACGACGGATTGACAAGAGCCATCTGTACGGCGGCTATGTCCAGGCGATGTACAATTACAAGTGCGCGAAATATTGCCTGAACATCCTTCCCTTTGTCCGTTATCAAGAGTACTACGGCGGGAAGAAGCATGAGGCCAATGCGCCGCGCAATGTCGTCCGCGAGTTGGAGTTAGGCATTGAGTATCAAGTTAACAGAGCGATCGAACTGGTCGCCGAGTACACGTTCACTCAACGAACCTCCTCTCAGGCCACCGGTCAGAACCCGTATTCGGAGAACTATGGCAACTTGATTAGATTTCAACTGCAGTGGAATTTCTAGAACCAAGGCAGCGGATCATCGCGGCCTGTGAGCTGCTCTAATCTTTCGTCAGATCGTGATCTGCCGCATGGGGGGGGCCGGCTTTTGCCGGCGCCACTTTTCTATACAGAACGACCAGTTCACGGCGATCAGTTGAAAACAGTGTAGAAAGCCAATTCTTATGAGAAGGAGCGATGGCGTGGGACGGTTCGAAGTCCAGCCCGGCTTGTTGCGGGGCAATCGAGCGCATGGGCGTGAGGCGATCGTCCGTCGTATCATCGACGCCGGGATCGGCCATGTAATGCGTGGGTGAACGATAGTTGCTCAGCACGATGTGCATCTCCTCTCCATCCACAAACAGTCCTCCTGAAGTCACTTTTCGGATGATCGCCGTCTCCTGGCGTGTCTGATAGAAGGTGACGACCTCCTCGGGGGTCGCTTGCAGCAACCCTACTGCGAGCAATGGAGCGAAAAATTGAACCTCCGCTTCAGTGAAGGCCGGATGGCGTGGAGGCTCTTTGTCCTTATCCAGGAAAGAGAGGAGGCGAGGCGGTTCATCGATCATGATGCCGGACAGGACTGCCGCCATTTCTTCCTCCGTCATGCTGACCGGATGCGAGTGGCTCGCATTCCGCACGGTCGGATCCGCTTCGAGTCGGACAAAGCTCGTGGGGCTTTCATAGAGGGTCATGGTCGGAAACTGCCGGCTTTGGCAGGCGGTGAGATGGAAGAGGAGGATGAGGCCACACAGCGCTGCAAAGCGGGTCGCAAGCATACGTTCTCCTTGGAGTCGGACTGTAGCACAGCCTTTTGAGCAAATGAAAACGCGCCGCTCGGTTTGAGCGGCGCGCCTGAGGGACTGCGCATTTCCGGTTCAGTTGCGGGCCGGAATCGGATGTAGGCCTGTGGCGGCCCGAAGCGGTTGAGACCAAGCGGCAAAGTGTTGGTTGAGTTCCGCAGTGGGCAGGGAGAAAAATCCTTCCCGCACCACGATCTGCTGCCCATCCCGGCTCACGGCATATTTCACGAATTCAGCGATGGCCGGAGGTATCGCGGTCTTGGGCGCCTTATTGACGTAAAGATACAGATGACGCCGCAGTGGATAACTGGCGTCGATGCAGGCTTCGAAGGTCGGCTCGACAAACGGCTTGCCTTTTTCGACTGCTAGCGGAATGGGTCTGATACTTGATGTTCGATAACCGATGCCGCTGAATCCGACTGCATACCGATCCTTCTTCACCCCGACAACCACGGAGGCGGAGCCCGGCTCGATTGTCATATTGTCCTTGAGTTCGCCGTTTGCGCACACGTGTTCGCGAAAAAAGGTCGCCGTGCCGGAGGCGTGATTTCTGCCGAGAAGCTTGATGAACGCCACATCCCAGTCTCCGGTCAGGCCTAATTGCGACCAACTGGTCAGATCTTCTCCATGACCACGGCGGCGTTCCTTGCAAAACATGGCATCTAGTTCCTGCAGGGTGATCCCCGAGATGGGGTTGTCACGATGAACGTACACGGCCAACGCGTCCCCCGCTACCGCAACTTCGGTTGGTTCGTAACCGAAGCGCTTGGTGAAGGCCTCGATTTCCTTTGGCGTCATCCGTCGCGACATGGTGGCGATTTGAGCCTTGCCTTCCAAAAGGGCGGGCGGGCCCGTTTCAGATCCGATGCCTTGCACTTGAATCGTCAAATTGGGATACAGTTCTCTGAGCTTGCTTTCCCACCGATGTGTGAGCGGTTTCATTGTCTCCGATCCGGCTACGGTCAGGAGGCCGGCAACACCGTCCGCTTTTGTATAGGACTGAAGCTCAGGATCTACCGGCGGCTTGACCTGAGCATTGACCGTAGCTGCGCAGGCTACGATGCCGATGAAGCCTAGCATCGCACATGTCTGAATCGTATATCTCATCATCTGCCTCCTGGGTTAGAGAGTTACGGTGCTGGGCCGTGTTCTACGTCGAGGTCTCATCATGCCCACTTTAGGATCTGCCGCCATCGTTTAGCGGAGCGGTATCACGACATGATGGCACCGGCGTTACGGTTCCGTTAACTCTCTTCTGCGTTGAATCGTGGGAGTTGAATGCGGTCGGAAACACACAGGTGGTAGACCGCCAAGCGGCGGCCGAATTGTCGCAGCGCATTGTCCATGACATGAACGGAAGATTATGAATTGGTGGAAGCCGCCGCAAGCATGGATCATCTCAAGCTGCGCGACTCCATGAGAATTAACGAAGCGTTAACAATGTGGTCATGCGCCTGCCGCCGGCGCGCGATACTCTACGTACTCGATATCTCATATTTCACTAATCGGAGGCGGAGATGTTGGAGAGCACGCCGATTCTCATTGTGACACCGGACGAAACCCTTGCTGCGTTTTTGCACAAGGCGTTCAGCGAATACCGGTATCACGTCATCCTGGCCAAAGAGGAGAAGGCGGGCTTGGAACAAGCTTTACGGAATCCTCCGTCCGTGATTCTCGTGGATCGACGGCATCTCTCATTTAACGGACTGCGCCGGCAGGCTCAGCTTCGATTCATCCCCATCGTCGCCGTGCAGATGCTGGGAACAGCTTGCGCCGAAGATCAATGTGCGGCCCAGCTGGACCAGGGACTTGACGCCTGCCTATGCAATCAAAGCCATCGGGAACTTGTCGCCCGCATTCGCGCCATCATGCGGACCAACGAGCGGCTGGGCTCATCTTCCGGGTTGTATAGATATGGAGATCTCTCTCTGGACGTGGGACGGCATGAAGTGCGGGTCGGAGACAGGGATGTCGATCTGGCGCCGCGGGAATTTGAGATTCTGAAACAGTTTCTCCTATCTCCCCGCGTGGTCTTCACTCGGCAGGAATTATTGGATCGAGTCTGGGGAAAAGATTATGCGATCGAGGAACATGCGCTCGACGTCCACATTCATTCATTGAGACGCAAAATAGAACCGGACGCATCGAGCCCTCAGTTCATTGTCACCGTTCGCGGCGTGGGCTACAAACTGCAAAAGGGTGACTAAGTGGGCGTGCGGTGCGCAGATGTAGCGCCCAGGGAATGAATCCCGTCCCGGAGCGGATGGAACGGAGAAGCCCGGACTTCACCGTGACTGTTGTTCAAGAGACTGCAAAAGCCGCTCTGCTTCCGATTTGAACTTGTGCCGCCAGTCGAAGGCATAGTGCGGATTGGGGGCATTCAGTAACGCCGTAAGTTGATTTCTCGCTTCGTTCTATTCTGTCCTGCCTTATGTAGAGTTTTGCCAGTACAAGCCGGGCATTGGTATAGCCGGAATCGATGTGGATCGCCCGTTTCAACAGCCGTTCCGCCTCGTCGCCACGGCCGCCGAGAATCCAGGGTAATTCGGCCAGCAAGCCTCCCATGAACTGAAGCGCTCTGGCGTGATCGGGATTCAATTCGATCGCCCGAGCCACATGATTCTTGATCGTCGGTAACTCCATGAGCGCTCGGGCATTGTTCCCGAGGCGCACCGCGTTGCCGTGATTGGCCGCATAGAGAAAATGCGCGTCGGCGTCACGGTTGTTCAGCGCCAGCGCGCGCAGTGCGGATTCCGCGCCCTGTTCCTAGGCATCATGTCGCTGTTTCGGGTCCGAGTACAGTCATCTCCGGCATCAAGGTATGATTCCGCGAGCGTGAGCAGGTCGCGGGCGGTCGCCGATGATGACTGCGCGGCGGTCCGGGCGCTTTGAAGAGCTTGTTCGAGTTCCCGCTGATACTCAGTAGGATCGGAAGGATCCGAAGAAGTCGTCGTTGCGGCTGTTGCGGCGATGAAGAGGCCGATCTGGCAGACGGCGGCAACCAACCATCGGCACATGCGCCGGCTCAAATGCGGTCCTTCGGTACCGAAAAAGAAATCTCCGCGGTCGTGACGGTGCTGCGGCCCGTGTACAGAAAGATGATCAGCCACAAGAGCTGCAACGAGAGGATCGCGGATGGATTCCACAAAGCGCTTAAGCCGGCCACGAGGTCAGGCAGTTCAGTGTTATCCGGGGACCGCCAAATGGAACGGCGATTCACGCCGCCTTCGCGGAGAATTCCAGCCAGAAGTTTATGACTGACGGCATGTCGATCGGGATTGACCACTCGATCCCTGAGGCGCGCCATCATGTCATGGGCGCCGAATTGATCGATGAGATCCTGCTCATCTTCTTCGATAGTCCTCAGCATGGCCACGCGATAGTCCTGCAGCCTCACTCGTAAATAGCCGTGATACCGGCGGCTATTCCTGGTCTTTCGCGTGCGCACAAGAATGTGGTGAAGGAAGCGGTTCGAGCTGTGAAAGATCTCGTTTCAATCGGATGTCATTCCCGAGCGTTCCATCCAGCGCGGGGGTTTCGTCGGTGCTCAGCAAGGCGACGAGGTACTCGACCAGACAGAAATCGTTCACGCAGTGCCCTTTGAGATGGAAAAGGGTGCTGAGAAGTTTATCCAGCCATAAGGGACCAAGCGGTGTGACGGGATGACCGAAGACGGTGTTCGCAAGCGGTCGCCTCGAAAGGTCGTGGCGACCGCGACACATTATCATGCCCGCTTGTTGTGCGGCTCGTATGCCGACCGGCGTATCCTCAATGGCCAAACAGTCCGCGGCGAGCAGCGGTTCTTTTTTGTTGAGTTGATGCAGCGCGTACAGGTAAATGGAAGGATCTGGTTTGCCGACGATACTGTCCGGCCAGGCTCTTCACGAAATCGACCACGCCGGCGCCGACGACGTGATGCGATTCAACGGCCTGCAGCATCCAGGGGTGTTTCCGTTGTATCAATTGAGTAGTCTTCCTCGGAGTACGTGGATGCCTTCTTCAGAAAGGACGGTTTGAAAGGCACGGAAGTGCAGCGGTTCGGTATCGGCGAGCACCCCGTCAGAATCGAAGATGATCGACTTCAGTGTGGAATGTGCGTTCACCATGATTCCATATAAAGATTCGACCTTCAGCATAGCCGCGCAGGTTTAGGAAACGCTTAGCATTGCATTACGGGGCTGTAAACTTTCAAGGAGAGCTCTGTGTGTCATTGGATAGGGGCACAGCTCGGACTATAATGACTCGGACTGCTCTCGCTGATTCTGCATTGCCGTCAACCGGATTGGACTTATGCTCAGCGCGTTTGTGTTGACCGACGGAAAACTCATGCAGGTTCGGGTCGATGCCGAAGAGGATTTGACCCGAAAGGAGACCATTTGGATCGACTTGGCGGACCCGACGGACGAAGAACGCGAACTGGTGCAGTCCGTGTTTCGACTGGAGCTGCCGGAAGACGAAGAATTGCAGAACCTGCAGGCGAGCGCTCGTTACTATCAGGATGAACATGGGATGCATATTCGTTCAACCTTCATCCAAAATAGTGACCAGACTCCTTCCAATGTGACGATGTCCTTCACGTTGCATGAAGGTCGATTATTGACGGTGCATGATGAGGACCTGACCTTTTTACGATTATTTCGGATGCAGGCACGCGCGGGGACGGTGATCGTCAACGATGCCATGGACATCCTGCTCGGCTGCTATGAGCTGGCCGTCGAGCAGGATGCCGATGTGCTGGAAGAGATGTACAAGACGTTGGATGAAGTCGCCGCCCTCGTCTTGAGCCGGGAAAAGCACATTACCGGCGGCGTCATGCGCGACAATATCGAACGGATCGCCGCCCAGGAGGACCTCAATGGGAAAGTGCGCTTGGACCTCATGGATAATCGGCGCGCCCTCTCATTCTTACTGAGGAGCCGCGTCGTGTCACCTGCGCACACGCAGGCGGTCAAAGGTATTCTGCGCGATATTGAATCCTTGAACGGCCATACGGGATTCATTTCCGACAAGATCAATTTTCTGATGGACGCCTTGCTCGGGATGATCAACTTGGAACAAAACAAAATTATCAAGATTTTTTCGATCGCCGCGGTCGTGTTTCTTCCGCCGACACTCGTCGCCAGCATTTACGGCATGAATTTCGACATCATGCCGGAGCTGCGATGGCCATGGGGCTATCCGTCGGCGCTCCTGCTCATGATCTTTGCCGGCGCGGCGCCGTACCTGTATTTCAGGCGGAAAGGCTGGTTGGATTGATTGTGGGGGCAACAGCGGGGGGTGTCGGTCAGCAGGCGCGTTGCCTTGGTAACTGATCTCTTAAGTAATACCGATAGAACTCTGAAAGGTCGCCCGTAGCGGCGGTGCTGAAGTCGACCATGCCGGTTCTTTTCTTGATGGCGAGTGCCCATTCCGCAGCCGACTTCGCCACGTCCTCCGCCGTCACGCCGAACTCTTCAAACAGGTTCAGCGCGGCTGCAGATAGAGTCACGGTCAGCAACTCCATGGCGTCTCCGTTGATGAACACATAGTGATGACCGCTGCGAAACACCAACCACACCTGTGAAGAAGTGTTTGCGAAAGTCGGGGCGTTCATTCCCGCCGATCGCATATCCATAACATCCCCCAGAGCGATATCACCGCCAGTGCCGCGACGGCAGAGAGACTGTCAAGGTACAACATCAAGGCTCCGAATGCGGCTCCTCTGCACGATCGACCTTCATGCCCCGTTGCGCTGTAATTTCAGCGATGCATTGCAGAGTACGAGAGAGGGATGACCGGCCGGTTTAAGCGGCGTTAACGGATGGTAAAAAGAAAGAGGGCACCCCCGTTAAAGAGGTCTATAGACGGCATGACGGCAATTGTGCATCTCTTCAATCACAGTGGTGAACTCCTGCTGGTCGCCATGCGGATCGCTATATGGTGCTACCAAAACAGAGCTAGCGCTGTTGTCCGTGCTTGTTTCGCAGGCGGAGCGATTGGTATCCAGGGAAGCGTTGCGGGACCGCGTGTGGCGTTCAAAGGACGCGCACGATCGATGCGCATGTGGTGAACCATCGCAAGAGACTACGACGATTCGAGCCGACTTCGATGTCCATCCCGGTCATCGCGACGGTCTGGGGATTGGGATATAAACTCAAAATTGCCGTTCGTAACAAGCCCAATTCAATTCCCACGATCAAAACATCCAACCGCTGATCTTCCCCTTGCCACCAGCAGAAGACTCTTCCCGACTATGCCCTTTCCCGCCGGGACGCCTCGTATCCGACCATGACCTACCGCAATCAAACGGTTGAGACCTTCAGCCTGATGTACGTGTTGCTGGGAACAGCGGATTGGCGCGGTGGAATGGCGCGGCGGTGGCGGGACTTTCTAGCGGGCGCGCAATGTGTTCAGCAGGCTCACCGCCTCCTCGCGATAGCGGCGGGCGCCCGCCGAGAGGGCGGCGGGCTCAGGTCCTTCAACAATCACCTGGAGTTCTCGGCGTGCCTCGTCGGATGCATGGCGCTTGAGATAGACCTTGGCGAGATCGAGCCGGGCATGGATGTAGGCGGGATCGGCCGCCACCGCGCGTTTCAGATAGGTCAGCGCTGCGTCGGCGTCACCGCCCAACAACCAGGGAAGCTCCTCCATCATCATTCCCATCATGTGGAGCGCCGGCGCATGGTTTCCATTCAACTCCAATGCGCGCCTGACATGGGCCTTCAGGTCCCGCACGGTCAGGGCGGACGCCATCGTGCCTTTGAGTTGGGCAGCGCTTCCGAGATTGGCCGCATACAAGTAATGAGCGTCGGCATTCCGCTCCTGAAGGTCGATCGCCTGACGTGCGAACTTGGCTCCTTCCTCATACGCCGCCCGGCGTTTCACCTTGTCCTGGTACGCCTCGTCGCCCAGGTCCAGATACAGGTCGGCGAGTTTCACGAGAATGGCCGGGTCGGAAGCCTGCCGTTCTTTCTCCGCAAGCAGGTTCTGCAGGCGTTGTTCGAGATTTTGTACGGACTCGGAAATTGGAAAGGCCGGTTGAGCCGAGAGCAGCAGAACCACGACGCCGCAGAAGAGAACTGACGCCGTAGTCCGGCGTGATGTCGATCTCGTCTTGCTCATCTCCATGCCTTCCAGACATACGATATCTTGGAACGGAGCGCAATATATGGGTAGTGGGCCAGTTGCCATCAGAGGCACTGAAGCCCGTCATTGGTCTTGATCAAGAATGGATGCGCGCTCCCGTTTCCGCGAGGACAAGCTTCGCGGGCATGACGCAAAAGTAAAACTGACCCACTACCAATACATGCGGTCGGCATGCGATGACCCAAGGTCCTTGACCGATGTCATTGCAGTAGAACAGTTCGTGAATAGTGCGGGCTAATACCATCTGGAAGAATGTGACCGATTCGAACTGGGTCATCGGCGATACTCAATTCTCGACGAACCAGTTTCTGCATCCCTATGGCGGGAGCGTGTACTATGGCTTCGCTCGATCCACCGGGCTCAATTTTTATGAATCGTTTCTGTACCGCCATGATACCCGTGGTCAAACCGTCGAAACTCTGAGCCTGATGTATGTCTTGCTCTGGAACAGCGGGTTCGGCGCCGTGGAGTGTGGGGGGAATTACTTCTAGTGCGTCATGTCACGAGATCATCGATACGTTTTTTCAGCAGGAAAAAAGCATTGTCAAAAGCGGCATCTCTTTCTTTATCAGATCCCACGGCCCTGGCTGGGTCAGGTATACTCCAATGCAATTTCTTCGGCTTGCCGGGGAAGAGGGGGCAGCTTTCACCGGCGGCTTGATCGCAGACCGTGATCACCAGATCGAAGGGTCGTTCCGCAAACTCGTTCCACGACTTACTGCACGGCTGACCCGGATCAATCCCATGCCGTTTCAATGTGTCGATGGATCCGGGGTGCACATATCCCGCCGGCCGGCTGCCTGCGCTCCATGCCTGGTATCGTCCTTTGCCCAGATGGTTGATGAGCGCCTCCGCCATGATAGAGCGGCACGAGTTCCCTGTGCAGAGTACGAGGATTTGGGTCGGCTCGTATCCCATCAGCTGCAGCAGCCGGCTGTGGCCGGCGAAGGGTCACAGCAATCGGGCTTTCCCTTAGTCTCCGGCGTGCAACAGGCGCCTTGTACAGCTCCGGCTGTGCCGGAAAAGACCTCGGCGTCTTCCATCGTCCGGTAGGTCTCCCATGGAATGCCGGCAGGGTCTTGGATCCACGATTTTTCCGAACGAGCATAACAGCAGACAGTTTCCCCTTCATCGACCACTTCCATGGCCCCGACTTTGAGCCGGTCGCGCAGCTCTGTCAGTTCGGCCTCTTCCTCGACCTGAATGCCGAGATGATCGAGACCAGTTTTCTGGACGCGCGTGGAGACGGCAAAGTTCACCCGCGGATCATCAAGCAGCCACTTGGCATAATCAGGCTTCGTTTTGATTGGTGCCGCCCCGAACAGGGCGGTGTAAAAGCGGATTGCTTCATCGATGTTTTGTACTCCGACATGGATATGAAAGCGTTTCATGATTCTCTCCTTTTCGCCAGGTATAGAGTGAACGTTTATTCAGAGCGGGCACTGCGTTCAAAGAAAACCAATGCCGTGTCTGATTACAGACATGACAGACGGACAGCATGACCGGCACTTCCACCAGCACACCAACGACGGTCGCCAATGTGGCGCCTGATTCCGGTCCAAACAGCGCAATGGCCGTTGCGACCGCCAGTTCGAAGAAGTTGCTTGCTCCAATGAGCGCGCCGGGCGCGGCTACGGCATAGGGCACCTTGAACCACTTCATGAGCCCATAGGCCAGCGAGGCATTGAAATAGACTTGAAAAAGAATGGGAATGGCAATCAAAAGCACGTGCAAGGGCTTCCCTAGGATGTTGTCGGCTTGAAAAGCAAAAATCAGGATGAGCGTGATCAGCAGCGCCGCCATGGTGATCGGCGCAAATCGAGGCAGGACTGTCTCCTCAAACCCCCGTGTCCCTCGCTGGCGAATGAACCAGTTCCGCAGGATAACGCCGGCTACCAAAGGAATCACAATAAACGAGATAACGGAATAGAGGAGCACTTCGAAAGGGATGTGCAGGGAGGACGCTCCGCTCACGAGCAAACCGACAATCGGGGCGAACAGGACCAGCATAATCAAGTCATTCACGGAGACCTGGACTAAGGTATAGGCCGGATCGCCGTCGGTGAAGTAACTCCAGACAAAGACCATGGCCGTACATGGCGCGGCGGCGAGAATGATGGACCCGGCGATATATTGATCTGCTTCACCTGGTATGATCCACGGTGAGAAGATGAATCGGAAGAAGACCCAGGCCAAGAAGGCCATCGAGAAGGGTTTGACCACCCAATTGATGAACAGCGTGACGAGTAATCCTTGAGGACGCTGACCGACCTTCGTGACGGCGCGAAAATCCACCTTCATCATCATGGGTATGATCATGAGCCAAATGAGGACCGCCATGGGCAGATTGACATGGCTATTCCGGCCAAACTCCATGTCTCGCAAAGCCTGCACGATCTCGGGCGCCAATTTGCCCAGCAGCACACCTACGACTATGCAGAGAGTTACCCAGACGGTGAGATAGCGTTCGAAGGGATTTAATCGCTTCACCGTGGGGGCGGCCTTGGGGCCGGTTGTCATAGCAATTTCCATGGATGGTGCCCTCGGTTGTGAATCAGACCATGAGCTTGGGTGCTATGATCAAAAAAAGTTGATGTATCAGAGCAAAAAAAACTCTACGGACAGCACTCTCGCTTGGTGGAACGCGGTCTCGTCTTACCGATCCAATCCATGAGCTCGTGCAGTTCCTCAAGCGTCTCTTCATTCAAGGTGTAATAGATCCATCGTCCCTCGGGGCGATCTCGCACCAACCCGGCTTCCTTGAGAACCCTCAGATGAAAAGACAAGCGGGATTGACCGGTCTTGAACATCTCCGTCAGGTCGCAGACGCATTGTTCCCCATCCTTGAGACACGCGATGATCCGGAGTCGCGTCTTATCGGAAAGTGCGTGAAAAATGGCAACGAGCCGTCCGATATCTTTGCCGACCACCTGAGGCATGATGATGGTATATATCAATAAATATTGATCAGTCAAGACCGCGACCGTCAAAATGTTTGTTCTCGTTCCCTCTTGAAGAACCGGGCTTCGACCAGGCATCCTGTGCTCTATTGATGAGGCGATTCAGCGACAGAAAGGCTTGGTGGGTCGCGCGCACGGTAGTGCTAGGCTGCGCCGCGATCCTGATGCAGGCTTGTTCGGCGATTCCGATCTTTTCTCCACGAGTGATGGAAGGCGTGGATGAAGGGTTTGAGGTGCAGGCATGGTGGGAAGCTCCGAATGCGGTGGTGGGGCGGAAAGTGGAACTCGGCGGTCAAATTGTCCGGGGCGACGTGAGAAATGGGGAGACGTTTCTTGTCGCGACTCACTTGTCGATCGTTGATCAATTGGTCTACGAGTCGCTCGAAAACGACCGGCCGGTGAATCACTACGGGATCCATTACCGGGCGACGATCGATCCCAAGTGGCTGACACCCGGGAATCACTTCATGGTGGTCGGAATCACCTCAAAGGCCAAATCCGTTTTTATCAATGGAACGCAGAGAACCGTTCCTTTCGTGGCCGCCGAGTGCCTTCATGTGTGGAAATCGGCTGACACTCCGCCCGTGCTTCCGCTTGCGGAAGCGGAAAAATTTGCAGCGTTGGAACATGTGACCTACTGCACGAGCGGCTATTGACTCGCGCCGGCCTGATTCGGAGCACATTCGCCGGCAAGGCCGATTAGAACTCGTCGATCGAGACCGGCTGCAAGAGATCGCGGACGGACAGGACCCCGATAATCGTCCCGCTTTTCATCACGGCCAAATGCCGGGTCCCATGCTGTTGCATCAGATCCGCCGCCTCGGTAATCGGCCGGCGCTCATCGATGCCGATCACCGGCGCGCTCATGATCGATTCGACCGGCACGAAGAACGGCTGGCGGCTTTCTCCCACCACTTTGCGGACGATGTCCGGCTCGGTGACGATGCCGACGATCCGTTCGTTCTGATGGACGAACACACTGCCGATTTTGTTATTGTTCATGACCCTGGCCGCTTCCACGACCGACGTGCCGGTGGGTAATGTCACGACTTGCCGCGTCATGAGTTGATTGATGGTGACCATGAAGGAGTCCTCCTTGGTTGAGTGAGAGTAAATGTTCGCCGCGCCTTACCGGAGATATATCGAAGCGGTGACCGGAAGTCGCGCGGCATGGCGCCACGTTCTCGTCATTACAATAGAGGAGTAGCGCCCTTCCTTCGATCGGATTCTCAGCAGCGGATAGAGAGCCTTGCCTTGCATGTGATACAGCGTGCGGATTGCATATCCCAACGTGCATCCCATACCCAGCAGGGCGGCGATGATCCAGGTGAGAATTTCTTGCCTCATTGACGGCCTCCGTGTGAACCGCTTTACAGCAGACAACACTGGAAAGCATAGGCCGTCAAGGTTCCAAACGCTTCAGGCGGAGGTAAATCCTGCGTTACAGGCGGGGAACACACAAGGAGGGCAGCCGCAAATGGCCCGATGTCAGTCTTTTACGACAAAATGCACGCTGCGATTCTTCTGCCAGCAGTCGGTATTGTGCTGGAGACAGAGAGGCCGATCTTTCCCGAAACTCGTCACTTCGATCTGTAACGCTTCAAGGCCCAGGTTTTCGAGGTAATGCTGCACGCCCCGCGCTCGACGTTCACCGAGCACCAGATTGTATTCCACCGTCCCAATTTCGTCCGTGCGGCCTTCGAGTACGATGCGTGTGATGCCATTGGCCTTCAGCCGCTTGGCATTTTCCTCGACCGTGGTGAGCGCGTCATCGCGCAGGACGTACTGGTCGAAATCAAACAGCACGTCGGGGAACGGGATGTTCTGCGTGCCGGTGGAGTTGCGCGCCGCCATCTCGACCGATCGCAGCGGTGGAGGCGGCTCGTTATCGGGCGGGGGAGGGGGAACTTCCTTGACGGCGGCGGGCGCTACCTCTTCGACCGCCATGGGTTTGGGTTCGGAGGTCTCTCCGCCGCTGGTGCCGCTTCGGCCGGCGCAACCGGTGGCGGCCAGCAGCGCCACCGCCATGAAAAAGCCCACGTTACGGATTCGGATCCGATGCATCACGCAAAACCTCCATTGACAGATTGCGGGAGAGAATAATCAATTATGCCGGATGAGGCAAGTCCATTTACGAGGCGAAAGTTCGAAAGACAGCCGGCGGATCGCTCAGCGGTTCCCATCGCAGGATGTGGAGCGAATCGTTGACGTACGGGACGGACCGCATCCCGTTCAAGACGCAGGTAACGCCCGGCGTGCTTGTGAGCACCCACAGCGCTTTGCGCGACAAGGACTCGGCTCGTCGATGCGCCGGCAGCAGGGGATCGAGACGCTGTTCCAGCGCCGCGCTCTTGACCCTGCTCCGCTCGGAGGCTTCGCGACGCACCTCTTTCAAGAGACTCAGCAATTCGGGGACGTAAGCATCACGCCACGTTTCCCATCGCTCAGCGGTTTGGCCGGTCAGCATTTGACTCAGCGCCCGCAGCACTTGATTGACGTGGGGCGCGATCATGTGATGTTCGATCTGCTCCCAATGTTCCAGGCCTTGGACTTGCCCCCGTATCTTGGCCAGCTCCTCGGCCCAATTGAAGAAATCGGCCGGCAGCATTCCTTGCCCGCTATGCTGGACGGCGGGCGCGATCTCGCGACGATACTCCTCTTCCAGCTTGGCGACGCGCGCGCGTTGATCATCGAAGGCGACGGCCGGCGCTTCCACCGGCACGTCGGCCAGCCGCATCATCCCGCCGCCGCGCCCGGGCATGGCATTGAGAGGTCGGTTCACCAAGACGGCCAACTCTTCCTGTTGGGCCATGGCGAGCGGTGTGCTTCTGCCAGCGGTTCCTGTATTTGCAATCAAAAGAGGGCCCGATTCATAGAGGTTCATGGGACATTGCAACACCGCAAAATGGTGCGACCCGCCTGGGCCGGCTGCTTCCTTTGCCGCGTCCACCATGCGGGATAACGAAGTCGCTTCCGGGTCGTCGGCGGCCGCACCGACCGTATTGGAGGAGACGCCATACCAGCGAAGCCGCCCGGCTGCGGCCTGTGACTCCAAGTACTGAAAGGCCTGCCTGAGCCGCCGGTAAAATTCGTCGCGCCGGGAAGCGAGCTGGTCTTTGCCGTTCATCTTGCCCTGCGAGAGAAAGTATTCCGGATTATGCAGGAGGCACACATCGAGCGTGTCCAATCCTAAACGGTCGAGACCGGCAGTGAGCTGGTCCGCGAGAAACTCCGGATGCAGACAATGCCAGATTCCCTCGCCGTATTTGACCATGTCGGGATAGGGTTTGCCGGCCTTCTCCCGCGCTTGCGCCTGGGCGAGATTGTGCCCTTGCACATACCCGATCTTCGAGACAACGATGACTTCTTCACGCGTGAGATCGCCGGATGTGACGAGTTCGGCCAGCACCGATCCGACCAGACGTTCGCTCTCACCGTCCATATAATTAGTGGAGGTGTCGATGACATTGCACCCCTCGCGGAGGGCCTGGCTCAAGGCTTCGCGATGAGCGGCGTCTTCGGCAGCGACCCGATAGGTCCCGAAGCCAAGTCTGCTGCCGGTCAATCCGGTTCTGCCCCATGTCGTAAATCCTTGCGCCAGCTCAGGTGAGGCCGACGCGATCTTCCGTCCGGCATAGCGGGCTGTCCCCTGGATCGTGGCGGCCCCCGGGAGGTGCCGTCCACTCAGCACAGCCGGTTCCAGCGAGTCTGCCGGGTCTTCTTTGATGGCGTGAGACCGCAAGGCGTCAGGCACCGCCGCTGCATCCGTGATGGGTTGACGGCAGGAGAAATTCCGGCAGATATAGAGGGCCGCGTTGCCATGAACCAGGCTCTTGCCCTGGAGCAGCGGGTGATCCGTCACGCTGTTGGACGGATCAATCGAAGCAATAATACGGTTAGGCAGATACTGCCGGCTGACGGCTTCTGTCAGCGCGCGCAAGCCCGCATCGTCGGATGCGCCGACGAACGCGAGCTCAACCGGTCCGGCGGTCAAGAAATCCACCACGGCCAGACTCTTGGCAAATGCGCGCGGGTAACGGGTCAGTTGCTTTCCATAAGCGCGGACTGCCGCCGTGGCCTGATCTCTCCAATCCTGACGATCGAAATGGGCCGCCAATCTGGCCAAGACCGATGCGGCGACGGCATTGCCGCTCGGCGTGGCCCCATCCGGTCCTTCGCGGCTTCGAATGATCAAGGTTTCGTGCTGGCGCGCGGTGGTGAAGAAGCCGCCGTGCTGCTCGTCTGCGAAGTCGCGAATCATGCGGTCGGCCAGGCGCGCCGATTCCATCAGATAGCGCTCGTCTGCTCCGCTCTCGTACAGATCGACCAGCGCCTCGGCGAAGTACGCATAGTCTTCGAGGTAGGCGTCAAGATGCGCGGTACCCTCTCGATAGGTGCGAAGGAGTCCTCCGTCCGGGCGGGTCAAGGTACTGAGAAGGAAGTCGGCGGCGCCCTTGGCGGCGGCCGTATAGCGCGGCTCACGGAAGACCCGCCCCGCTTCGGCCATTGCGCTGATCATCATGCCGTTCCAGGCGGTGATGATCTTGTCGTCCAGTCCGGGCGGCACTCGGGCTGCTCGGGCGGCGTACAGGATCGGTCGGGATCTTTCGATAGACTCACGCAAGGCTTCTTCGGTGATGCCAAGCGCTCCCGCGACCTCTGCATAACTCTTCGGCCGGTTTAAGACATTGGTATGTTCCCAATTGCCTGCAGCCGTGATGTCGTAGAAAGCGCAGAAGCGGGCGGCGTCGTCCCCGTTCGGAAGGGCCGCGTGGATCTGTTCCGGCGTCCAAACGAAGAATTTTCCCTCGACTCCTTCCGAGTCGGCGTCGGTCGCGGAATAAAAGCCGCCTTCCGCCGACGTCATCTCCCGCACAATATAATCCAATGTCTCGGCGGCAATGCGCCGGTACTCCGGGTCCTGGGTGACCTGAAAGGCTTCAACGTAGGTCCGCGCCAGGAGGGCATTGTCGTACAGCATCTTTTCGAAATGCGGGACCAGCCAGCGCTCGTCCGTGGAGTAACGGGCGAACCCGCCTCCAAGTTGATCGTACATGCCGCCGGCCGCCATGGCGTCCAGCGTTTTACGGACCATCGTCAATGTGTGCGCGTCTTTTGTCCGGTCGTAACAACGGAGGAGAAGCGACAGACCGGTGGCCGGGGGAAATTTAGGCGCGCCGCCGAACCCGCCGTATCGGGCATCAAAATCTTCGGCATACTGCGAGACGGCCGCCAGCAGCTCCGCCTCGCCGACCGACGTGGGAGAGGGAGTCCGCAAACCTTCCTTAAGCCGGCTGGTCACATGAGCCGCTTGCTTGATCAAACCGTCACGATCTTTGTGCCAGAATTCCGAGATCTTTTTCAGCACCGTGGGGAACCCCGGCCGGCCATACTTGTCTTCCGGCGGGAAATAGGTCCCGGCAAAGATCGGTTCCTGATCGGGAGTCAAAAACACCGTCATCGGCCACCCGCCTTGGCCGCCGTTCATGGCCAGCGTGGCCTGCATGTAAATCTCATCCAGATCGGGCCGTTCTTCCCGATCCACCTTCACGCAAATGAAATGGTCATTCATGAGCTGCGCGATCCGCTCATTCTCGAAGGATTCGCGTTCCATGACGTGGCACCAATGGCAGGAGGAATAGCCGATCGACAGGAGAATCGGCCGATCCGATTCTTTGGAGCGAATCAAAGCTTCCTTGCCCCAGGGATACCATTGGACGGGATTGTAGGCATGCTGGCGCAGGTATGGGCTCGTCTCGTGAATGAGCCGATTGGGAGCGCGGGTGCTGCGGTGTTCTGTGGACATGAGGCACCGTAACATGGTGCTTCTCGGACGGTCAATGTGCCGCATAACTCAGCACTCAACGAATGACTTCGAAGTCGAACGCTCTCAGGGCGGGGCTTTGTGGTAAGCTGATAGGTAACAATGACTATTCTGCGGATGCTGACATGACAAGCGACGATACCGGCCCCTATTCCAATTACCGGCTGACCGCCAGGCTGGCGTTAGCCAATAAACCCGGCATGTTCGCGAAGGTCGCGGCCTTGCTTGCCGAAGAAGGCGCCAATCTCGGAGCGGTCGATATTGTGTCGGCCAACGCCGACTGGATGATCCGCGATGTCACGTTCGATGTGCAAAATGAGCCGCACGGCGACCGGGTCGTCCAGCGACTAGGCAGCCTTCCGGACGTGACCGTCCTATCGGCCTCGGATCGGATTTTTTTACTCCACCTGGGCGGAAAGATTCGTGTGCAAAGCCGCGTTCCCGTGACAACCCGGAACGTCCTGTCGATGGTGTATACACCCGGCGTCGGCCGGGTATCGCAAGCGATAGCCGCTGATCCGGCCAAAGCCTATGCCTTTACGATTAAGAGCAACAGCGTGGCGGTAGTGACCGATGGCTCCGCGGTGCTGGGGCTGGGAGATCTGGGGCCGGAAGCGGCGCTGCCGGTGATGGAAGGAAAAGTGATGCTGTTGAAGGAGTTCGCCGGCATCGATGCCTGGCCGCTCTGTCTTGGCACCCGGGATCAGGATGAAATCGTCCGTATCGTCCGGGCGATCGCGCCGGGCTTCGGCGCCATCCATCTCGAGGACATCAGCGCCCCCCGCTGCTTTACGATCGAACGAGAATTGAAACGGTGTCTGGATATTCCCGTCATGCACGATGATCAACACGGGACGGCGGTCGTCTTGTTGGCCGCCCTGACCAACGCGTTGAAGGTGATCAAGCGATCGATCGGCGATGTCCGGGTAGTCGTCAACGGGTTGGGGGCGGCCGGCACCGCCTGCTGCCGCATTCTACTTGCCGCCGGCATCTCCCATCTCATCGGATGCGATAAGGAAGGGATCGTCCTCATGGGGGATGGCGATGAGCTGCGCCCCTATCGCACGGATTTGCGCGCCTGTTTCAGACGCGGCCAGTCGCGCGGCACCTTGCGCGATGCTCTGAAAGGAGCGGATGTGTTCATTGGAGTCTCAGCCGGTAATATCCTCGGCGTCGAGGATTTGGAATTGATGGCGCCGGACCGCATCGTCTTCGCTATGGCCAATCCGGATCCCGAAATCGATCCCAAAGTGGGCGATCAGTACTCGCGGATTTTTGCCACCGGGCGCTCGGATTTCCCCAATCAGATCAATAATGCGCTCGCTTTCCCCGGTATCTTCCGGGGGGCGCTTGATGTTCAGGCGAAGGAAATCAACGAAGCCATGAAGCTTGCGGCGGCCCAGGCGATTGCGGACGTTGTGCCGGAAACGGCCTTGAGCGAGGACTATATTATTCCCAGCCTCTTCGATAAGGAGGTCGTTCCCCGCGTGGCGAAAGCGGTCGCAGGAGCGGCCAGAGAAACCGGCGTCGCGCGCCGCAAAGCCAAAGTCGGAGAGGATCCCGCCAGAAACGAACCGGTCTGAGTTGTCTTGCCTCGAATCATGAGCCCTTCCAACTACCGAAGCGCAGTGTTGATTCACCTGCCGCGCTATAAAGCCGGAAGGCCGGAATCGGGAGGATCATGCGGAAACGAGCGCGTCTGAGGTTAACCTGACCGGACGGTTATGCTAAGATGCCGGGAGTACGCGTGACAGCTGGTGTCATGCCCTATTTTGGATGGAGAATCGGTGCCGTTTTCCTCCGCTCGTCTCTCCAAGTATCAAGCCGGCATGCGGCGTCGGATCGAATTGCTGCGTGCGAAGACGGTGGATAGCCTTGACTTCGCCGTTGATTACATGATGCAGGAGCGGGTCGACAGCTTTTTCCGCATCGAGCAAGGACTCGAAGAAATTGATCGGTCGCTCAAGCTTATCGAGGATGAATTGGCCCATGTGATCGACATTTCCGGCGCTATCCGCCTGGAATCCAGGTTGGAATTCGTGGAAGATCGCTGGGACGATCTGGACAGCGAGGTCCGGGAACGCCCTCGCCGGCGCCGTCGGGGTATGAACCTCGCAGATTTTCTGAAGGCCGCCGGCGGCTCGACGGATCCCGCCGGACCGGTTCCTGAGGTGAACAACGCCGGTGACGCCTATGACATCCTTGGACTGGAATTCGGAACCTCCCTGATGGAAGTCACCACGGCCTTTCGGCATCGTGCCAAGGAACTGCATCCCGACGCGAGAAACGGGGACCGCAGCTCGGAGCCCGAACTCCGGCGGATCATCGCCGCCTATCAGTTTCTCAAAGAATATCTCAGTTTAAGCAATACGGAGCCGCCGTTTTCGCGGGGCGCCGAATATCGTCCTACCGAGTAATAGTGGATATCGACCGTTCGAACCGATACGTTGCTTCACCGTCGGACCTGGCGGACTTCCTGACACAACTGAAGGGGTGCGATCGCATCGCAATCGACACGGAATTCGTCGGGGAAGATCGGTTCGCCCCGCGACTGGAACTCATTCAGGTGGCGGCCGAGGGCGTGGCCGCCGTCATCGATTTTCAAGCGGTGGAGGCGAGCGAGCCGCTGGCCGACTTTTGGTCGCTTATCTGCGATAGGCATGTCGAGAAGGTCTTGCACGCGGGCCGGCAGGATTTGGAATTATTTCTGACTCATGCGGGCCAGATCCCCAAACCGTTTTTTGATACGCAAATTGCGGCGGCCATGGTCGGATATGGGCCCCAGACCGCCTATGCCAACCTCGTGCAACGAGTCCAAGGCGTAAAGTTGGATAAGGGCCAAACGTTCACCAACTGGAGCCAGCGGCCGTTGACACAGGAGCAAATGATCTATGCTCTCGCGGACGTTCAATTTCTCATCCCGGTCCATGAGCACCTGCGCGGGCGTTTGCGCGCCCTCGGACGCCTCGATTGGGTGGATGAGGAATTCGCCAGGCTCGAAGGAGCGGTCGGATCTCAGGCCCGTGATCCATTGGAGCGGTATCAACGGATTCGGGGCTGGGACAATCTCAAGCCGCGCTCGGCCGCGGTGCTGCGGGAACTGGCGTCCTGGCGGGAAGGGGAGGCGCGACGGCGCAACGTCCCCCGCGGCCGGGTGGCCCGTGACGAGGTGCTGCTCCAACTCGCCCGCCAAGCGCCGCGGAGCGTCGAGCAACTTCGAGGCGTGCGCGGCATGTACGGAGGAGAGATTGAGCGGAACGGCGGCGTCATTGTGGACCTGATTCACCGGGCGATGACGTCGCCTTCGATTGAATGGCCCGATGTGCCGCGGCAAAAGAAAGTCGATCCGGAATCGACGGGAACGGTGGAGTTGCTTCAGTCGGTGCTGAAGGCCGTCGCGGCCGAGGCCAACATCGCACCCACGCTATTGGCGACCACCGGAGACCTTCAGACTTTGATCGAAATGAAAGCCGATCGGAGCGAAGCCGATCTTCCCATTCTCCGCGGCTGGCGCCGCCGGTTGGCGGGTGATTTGTTGCTCGAGGTGTTGGCCGGAGAAATCAAGGTGTGGATCAGTTCCGACACGGGAAAAATCGAATTGGGGCGCCTTCTTTCATAGGGTAAGGCCGTAGGTCGACCGCTCGGAGGTCGACCGCATGGTTCTCCTATCCGGAGCGGGTCGGTGGTCGTTTCCGATCTTTCCATAGACCGAACAGGAGCGTGAGCAAGGCAAGCCCGATCTCATCGGCAAACGGAATCACATCAGGGATCAGCAGATCGGCCAGGGTGAGCCCGGCAAACAACAGAAAGAGAGATGGAAAACGCAGGTTCAGTCGTTGCAACACTCGGCCGATCAACGAAGCCCGGTCCATAGCAGCCATGATCATTTCGCCGCAGCTCCGCCCTACAGCAGTCGTTTGATCGTGTCGGCCGGCCTCGCCAGCATCGCGGTCTCTCCGCTTTCGACCAAGGGGCGTTGGATCAGATCCGGATGCTCGACCATCAGATCTATCAAGTCGTCGTCGGATAAAGCCCGTTCGGACAATTTGAGTTCCTTGTACAGATCTTCTTTGGCGCGCAACACCTGCTTCGCCGAGAGTCCGGCTTTCTTCAGCAGGGATTTCAGTCGCGTCTTGGTGAAAGGCTGCTCGTAATAATCGACGGCGGTAAACGGCTTCCCGCTTTCCTTGAGGAGTTGGACGGCCTGGCGACAGGTCGAGCAAGTCGGCTTTTGGTAAATGGTGATCTGTCCCATGGATGTCCCTTTCACTGTGGCATCACGCCTTGACGCTAATTTTTCGGCTGTGTTAAATCACTGAACCGGTCCTTCACCTATCACACTGACGTTCATCGTATGCCTATTGTCGGAACTGATACAGGCGGTCAAACCAGACCATTCGCTTGCGCCGCACCGGCGCAACGGACCTTGAAGGATTTGCGGTCGAAGCGCAAGGGCCAACCGGTCTTGGTTATCGGCCATATCTTGGAACGCAAGGGGCAGGAAGCGACGTTCGAAGTCTTTAACGATCGCCTGGCCGTTATCAAGTTTGCCGACGGCGCGGTGCTCGGATACGATCCGCTCGAATTACTACTGCCGACTGAAATTGACGACAAGGGAATACCCTATTTTGAGGTCCGCCATTGCGAGGACTGCGGCCAACTCTTTCCACTGACCAGCGAGGAATGCGATGCGGACCAGGAACCGACCCAATGCCCGGACTGCGCCGCGTAGCCGGAAGGCTCTGAGGTAAGAATCAAACGCATCGCCAACTCAGAATTGCTAATCTTCGAACTCCGAGGTTCCAACTTCCAACTTTCTTCTGTCAGTCCACCAGCGGCGCGATCTCCACCGCCTTTTTGATCAGGCAGTCGCCCGCAAAACCCTGAAGCGTCATAGGAAGCATACTGGCGTCAAGGATTCGGACCGACGCCACCTTGAACCCATCGCCCGTTTTACTGCCTTCCAATTTCATCGCATGGCAGATCTCCAAGGTTCGCCAGATCGGATTGCCCAGCACGGTCTCGCTGGGTAAGAGCTTCGTGTCGGCGACCGCGCCGTTGATCAGCGCTTTGACCGAGACGCGGGTCTTGTCTTTCGGCGCCTCGCTGACCACCGCAAACACGACCACTTCATCCTCCGCATATCCGTGCAGCGGCAGGACAGCCGTGGAATACAGGAGGGAGGAAACAACAAGCCAGCCCGTGAGGCTCGTCGGGAGGAATCGAGGCCTCCATCGTGTCGTGGCAGACGCATCAATGGGATACAGCATCTCGCGAGCCATTGGGGTTCGCAGTTGGAGAGGGCCCTCCGTGGCTGAGTGTGCTGGTACCGACCGGTTTCCCCGGACTTGTTGAGGTAGTCGTCTGGGGACCCATGTCAATCGAGTGGTCCGCCCGCCATACCATGACGAGCGCCGCAATCAATGCCAGGAGTCCGAGGATCAGCATGCCGCGCAGGAACATTGATATCACTCGCATCTTCGAGGCGGATCTAAAGGACAGCTGCAGTATGCCTGCGATATGGGCCGAATTCAAGACGAGTGAGTAGAACTCCTAGCTCGATGTCATCTTGTCGTTCGAGCGTATGAGTCTCATGCGGCCCGCCGGGCCCGAGCTTTTTCGCCATGGGCATAGGTCTCGCGCCGGAGGCTGTATGAATCCGGCCGGCGAATTTGGAACGACCGCGAGGCGCGCGGCAGGCTCTTGCATGAGAATGATAAGCTGTACAGAATGGACGAGCGGCCTGTCCGCAACCGACCGATCGATTCATCAAAGGAGGACTCCTCAATGGCTCATGACTTTATGCCCGGGCTGGCCGGTGTCCCGGCTGCGAAATCATCGATCAGTGATGTGGACGGCCAAAAAGGCATCCTGGAATATCGGGGAATCCGCGTGGAAGAACTCTGCGCCCGCTCTTCATTCCTTGAGACGAGCTACCTGCTGCTGTTCGGCCGGTTGCCCAGCGCTCAGGAGTGGGATCGCTGGGTCAGCGACATTACACGGCATCGCCGCATCAAATACCGCCTCGTCGATCTCATGAAATGTCTGCCGGACCACGGCCATCCCATGGATGCCCTCCAAGCCGCCGTGGCCGCGATGGGTATGTTCTATCCGGGGCGCAATGTCAAAGATATCGAGAATAATTATTGGTCGGCGGTGCGCCTGATCGCCAAGATGCCGACACTGGTGGCGGCCTGGGCCAGATTGCGACATGGCGACCACTACATTCCTCCTCGGGACGATCTCGGTTTCTCGGACAATTTTCTGTACATGCTCACGGAATCGGCTCCGCATCCTCTCTGGGGAGAGATGTTCGATGACTGCCTTATTCTGCACGCCGAGCATACGATGAACGCCTCCACCTTTACGGGGATGGTGACCGCCTCGACGCTGGCTGACCCCTACACTGTGGTGGCCTCGTCGATCGGCGCATTGAAAGGCCCGCTTCATGGCGGGGCGAATGAGGAAGTCGTGCAGATGCTCAAGGCAATCGGGACGGTCGAGCGGGCGAAGCGATATGTGCAGGAGCGAATCGCGGCAAAAGACAAACTCATGGGATTCGGTCATCGCGTCTATAAGGTAAAAGATCCCCGGGCGACAATCCTCCAGAGTTTATGCGATCGTCTCTTCAAGGAATGCGGGACGTCTCCCTTGTATGACATCGCCCTGGAAGTGGAGCGGGCGGCGGAGGAACTGCTGGCAGGAAAAGGCATCTACCCCAATGTCGATTTTTATTCGGGCATTATCTATGACAAGATGGGCATCGGAGTCGATCTCTTTACGCCGCTGTTCGCAATGGCTCGGGTCAGCGGCTGGCTCGCTCATTGGCTCGAACAGCTCAGGGAGAATAAACTATTCAGGCCGGACCAAATTTATGCGGGTGAGCATAATCGTCCCTATGTTCCAATGGACCGGCGTTGATGGGGATGTGCTCATAGAAGCGCCGGCACGGCCGGTCCGGCGCGGTTATTCCACGAGCCGAACGAACCACCAGAGGATGAGGGAAGCCGCCATGATCATGGCTCCCAGGACTCCATATGCAATGATCTCCAACATGCCAGTCTCCTTTCTTATCTTGGAAGGCCGGTAAACGTAACATCTTTTTGCTTGAAGTCAAGATCCTCAGAGTGGCCGGCGGGTGTGGAGCGAGGCCTTGACTCCGCGCCGAACCACCTTACCTATACCATGTCGGCATAAGTAAAAACCAAGCCGTTACACCAACATGGAGGTGAGAGTATGGCATTAGTAAAGTGGGATCCCTTTCGAGATCTGGAGGAAATGTCCGATCGTCTGAATCGCATCTTCGCGCGACCCGCAGCCTGGCAAGGCCAGGGAAAGGAGATCATGACCGTGGCGGATTGGACTCCGACGGTCGATATCAGCGAGACCGAGGCGGAGTATGTCATCAAGGCGGAACTTCCCGAGATAAAGAAGGAAGAGGTCAAGGTAACCGTAGAGGACGGCGTGTTAACCATCCTGGGCGAGCGGAAGCAGGAGAAAGAGGAAAAGGGAAAGAAATTTCACCGCATCGAGCGTGCGTACGGCCGGTTCGTCCGCAGCTTTACGCTTCCGGACTCGGTAGACGAAGCTCTCGTAAAGGCGGAGTACGCCGACGGGGTGCTCAATCTTCATCTGCCGAAGTCTGAAAAGGCGAAACCCAAGCAAATTGAGGTCAAGGTCGCCTAAGCTGTCCGCGGAATGCGCAAGGGCCCGCTTCGGCGGGCCTTGCCGCTTTTCTTATTCCTCCTGCATCACCAATTCCTGCACATTCCGATCTCACACATTCCAAATTGGTACCGGATCCTATTGATGGCCGTCGCCTGAGCCTGTTTTTCTTCGTGTCCGGCGTACACCCTCGATCGTCAGAGCGTTGTCCTCCATGGCGTGAGCACTAGCCGGCCGCTTTCCGTGTACGTATCGTCAATGAATGCGGCGGCTGTACTCTTGAGGTTGAACCGGCCCCCCGTATAAGATGCGAGGTCTTTTCAGCCTCGAATGAATTTCGGCGGATATTCGGTCGAGGGAGTCGCACCAGCCCAAGCCCCACATTTTAGACCAGCGAGGAGAGAGCGGTGATGAGAAAGACCAACGCAAAACGAAGCAACGGCTCGGCGGCGGCCAAGCCGGCGGCGTCCGGAATGAGAATGGAGCGCGACACGATGGGTGAATTGGCCGTGCCGGCCGACGCCTACTATGGTGTGCAGACGGCGCGCGCGATTGAGAACTTCCCCATCAGTCCCTTGAGATTCCCGCGCGCCTTCGTTCGCGCGATGGGATTGATCAAATATTCCGCCGCTTCGGTGAACGAGTCGCTCCGTTTGTTAAATCGCAAACATTCGGCCGCCATCAGGCAGGCGGCGCGAGAAGTGATTGAGGGAAAATTAGACGCGGAGTTTCCGGTGGATATTTTTCAGACCGGTTCGGGGACCTCCACCAATATGAACACCAATGAAGTCATCGCGAACCGCGCCACGGAAATATTGGGTGGGCGGCGGGGGAGCAAACTGGTGCATCCCAACGATCACGTGAATCTCGGTCAGTCGAGCAACGATGTCATTCCGACCGCCATCCATGTCGCGGCGTCGGAAACCATTCAAGTACAGCTCATTCCCGCTCTGATCCGGCTGCATCGCGCGCTCAAGGACAAGGCCCGCGCCTTCGACAAGATCGTCAAAATCGGCCGGACCCATCTCCAGGATGCGACTCCCGTGAGGCTGGGACAAGAATTCGGGGGCTATGCCCGGCAAATCGAGCTCGGCATCCAGCGGGTGAAATCCGCTCAAGCGGCGTTGAGCGAAGTGGCGTTGGGGGGAACCGCCGTCGGCACCGGCCTCAATTGCCATCCCGCCTTCTCCAAAAAAGTTCTGGCGCAGATTTCAAAAGAGACGGGGTGTTCGTTCAAAGAGGCGGTGAACCACTTCGAGGCGCAATCCGCTCAGGATTCGCTGGTTGAAGCGAGCGGCGCGCTGCGTACCGTCGCGGTGAGTCTGATGAAGATCGCCAACGATGTCCGCTGGCTTGGTTCCGGACCCCGGTGCGGGCTGGGGGAAATCCGTCTGCCCGAGACGCAACCGGGCTCGTCCATCATGCCGGGCAAGGTGAATCCCGTCATTGCAGAATCGGTCACGATGGTCTGCGCGCAGGTCATCGGAAATGACGTCACGGTGACGGTCGGCGGGCAGGCGGGAAATTTTGAATTGCTCGTCATGCTGCCCGTCATGGCCTACAACCTGCTTCAGTCCATCGAATTGCTGGCCTCGGCCGCAGCCAACTTCGCCGTTCGATGCATTGAAGGGATTGAGCCGAATGAAGAACGATGCCGAAGCCTCATCGAGGAAAGCCTCGCCATGTGCACCGCACTGGCTCCGGAAATCGGATATGAGGCGGCTGCCGGCATTGCCAAGGATGCATACAAATCGGGGAAGTCCGTGCGCGCCGTTGCGTTGGAGCAGCAAGTCTTGCCGGAAAAGCGACTCACGCAGTTGCTCGATCCTTGGCGCATGACAAAACCGGGCGGGCCTATCGGGAGCGCCGGCGGCTGAGGCCGCTTTTTTTGGGTTCTCCGGTGATTTTGACAGCCTAAGATTCACTATGCTAAAGTCCGCGGAACTGTTGGGTTTCCTGATCTTTCCACTTTTCGTAGTCACCTCCTTTAAATGAAATAGGTTGCGAGATGAATGATACCGAGAAGCGTGTAATCATCGTAGTCGGCGCCGGTCCGGCCGGAATGTCCATTGCCAATATGATGGCGAAGGCGGGGCATGAAGTCCTTATTCTAAATCGGGACATCAAGTTCGGCGGCTTGGCCGAATACGGAATTTTCCCCAGCAAACTTAAGCTGCGTGGCGGCTTGAGGAAGCAATATTGGGACATGCTGTCTCAGCCCAACGTGCGCTATCTCGGCAATGTGTCCGTCGGCGAAGGCAAGGACCTTACCGCGGAGGAGTTGCGTGGCTTAGGAGCCAGCGCCGTCATCTTCGCCACCGGGGCTCAAGGAACGAAAACGATCGGAGTCGAAGGGGACTCAGCCCTGGGCGTCTTCCACGCAAAGGATGTGGTTTACCATTTCAATCGCTTGCCGGGATTTGGCGATCGGCCGTTCGACATGGGCAAACATGTTGCCGTTATCGGGGTCGGCGATGTCATGGTTGATATTGCGCATTGGCTCATTCGTTATAAGAAGGTCGAGCGGGTCACCGCCATTGCCAGACGGGGCCCGGCTGAACGCAAATACAATCCGAAAGAAATCCGGGCGGTGTGCGCGAATATGGACCGGGATGGGATCGCCCAGGAGTTTCAACGGATTGCTTCCCGGTTGGAGGCCGTGGGGCAGAAGCCGAATGAGATCTTAAAGGGCATGACGGAAGAATTCACCAAGTGTGAACCGAAAGCGAGTGACGCCAAAATGGGATTCCGGTTTTTGGCATCGCCGAAACGCGTGTTGATGGATGCCAACAATCGTGTGCGAGCGCTTGAAATGGAAGAAAATAAGCTTGAACCAAAGGGCGACGATACGGCTGCGGTGGGCTTAAAGCAATATTATGAATTTCCGTGCGACAGTGTAGTCTTTGCAGTCGGCGATCGCGTGGATGAGACGGTGGGGTTGCCCTATAAGAACGGCGTGTTCGTGACTAATCCGGTCAAGACGGGGAACGATCCCGACGATGCGTTGTTTCAGGCCTACGATGAAAAGTCGGGTCAGGTGCTCGAGGGCGTCTTCTTGACCGGATGGGCGAGAAAGGCCAGCGAAGGGCTGGTCGGAATTGCCAAGCGGGACGGTGAATGGTGCGCGGAGGTGGTCACGCGGTACCTGGCCACGCGGGCGCCGAAGACAGGGTCAACCGTTGAGGAGGTCTTTGAGAAATTGCATCGGTATCTCCGCGAGCGTCGAAGCACGCCGGTGGACTTGGCCGGGTTGCGTGCATTGGAATGCGCCGAGAAGGACTACAACGGCGACACAGACTGCATCGGCGAGTTTAAATTCGTGACGAACGAGGAAATGCTGAGCTGTATCGAACGGGATAGAGTCGTTCCGAAATGACGGCGGATCAGCCGTCTCCCCACTTCAACTTTTCGCGCAACACTTCATAATAGCTGCTTTCCGGAAAGCGGATCAGCCTGGTCCGGTGTTCCGAGGCCGTGACTTCGACGGTGTCGCCCTGGGTCATTGCCACACCGACCTGACCATCCAAGGTCGCCATTGCTCCATCGTCTTTACTCGTAAGCGTCACATCGATTTCGGCATTGACCGGTACGATGAGCGGTCTATGCGTCAGTGTATGCGGGCAAATCGGGGTGAGGATCAATCCCTGTACCGCCGGATTCAGAATGGGTCCGCCTGCCGACAGTGAATAAGCGGTCGATCCGGTCGGTGTGCTGATAATCAAGCCGTCTCCGCGCAGGTTGGTGACGAATTGTCCTTGAATGGCGATCTGCAGCTCAATCATGCGGGCCAGCGTACCCTTGCTGATCACGACATCATTGAGCACCGCGCCTTGGGCTACGGTTTCTCCATGCCGGTGCACGTGCGTTCTCAGCATGAGACGTTCATCAACGACGAAATCATTGGTGAATACGCGATCAAGAGAAGGATACAGATGTTCCAGCCGGACTTCAGTCAGAAATCCGAGGCCGCCCATGTTCACGCCGAGAATCGGGATGCCGCGTTCGCCGGCTAGGCGGGCGGCATTGAGCATGGTGCCGTCGCCGCCCAGGATGAGCAGCACATCGGCCTTCGCGGCGAGGTGCGTTTTTTGGTAGCCGCCTTGTTCGCCGAGCAGCCCGGCCGACGTCGTGTCCACGATCACATCGATGTGCCGATCCCTGAGCCAAGCCACCACATCGCGCAATGTCGCCTTGACCTCGGGGAATTTGGGTTTCGTCAGAATACCAATGCTTTTGCTTTTCATCTGGAGTCGCGTCGGGTTTCGATTGGTGCGCGGCGCAAAAGGTGCGGGATTCTATCGGCATGATTCTTTTCCTGTCAAACAGTCGCGGACTGTAGCGGGAAATCGGCGAAGCGCCGTGCGCCATAGGAATGATTCGTGGCGGCCGTTCATGCGGGATTTCAAGTTTCCAATATCTTGACACCCCGTCGGTCTCTCGTTAGAATCAGTTCATCTGATTTTTCGACGGTTTGTCTCTCGCTATTGATCGCGACACACTCTTCGTCAGACTCTCTACTATAAGGAGGCGGGATGTTCGAACGGTTCACGGACAAGGGCCGGAAGATCATTATCTTGGCACGTGAAGAAGCCGAGCGGCATCAGAACGACTATCTGGGCACGGAACATCTTGTCCTTGCCATCCTGCGGGAAACAGACGGTATCGCCCTGATGATTCTCAAGAAGATGGGCCTCTCCACCGAGCAGATTCGCTTGGAAATCGAGCGCAATCTCCCGGGCGGCGGGACTACAATGACATTCGGTGAAATTCCATTCAGCCCGCGCGTGAAGAAAGTCATCGAGTACGGGGTCGAGGAGGCACGCCTCCTGGGGCACAACCATATCGGAAGCGAGCATTTGCTGCTCGGTCTCCTGCGCGAAGAAGAAGGAATCGGCGGCAAGATTCTCCGCAGCTTGGGCGCAAACCTCCTTACGGCCCGACAACTCACTGTGACGTTCCTGCGCAAATCTGCGCCGCGGGAACGGGACCGCAAGAGCAATACGCCGGCGCTGGATGAATTCGGTCGCGATCTTACTCAACTGGCCCAGGAAGGCCAACTCGATCCAGTGATCGGTCGCGCCGATGAGATTGAACGGGTGCTTCAGATCTTAAGCCGCCGCACGAAAAACAATCCTGTGTTGATCGGGGAGTCGGGCGTCGGAAAAACGGCGATCGTCGAAGGGCTCGCCCAACGAATTGTCACCTCGGAAGTGCCGGATAATCTTCTGTCCCGGCGGGTGATCGCCCTGGATTTGGGATCGCTCGTGGCCGGTACGAAGTATCGCGGCCAGTTCGAAGAACGGCTTAAGGTCGTGATGAAGGAGATCGTCCAGGCGGGGAACATCATCATTTTCATCGATGAGTTGCACACCCTGGTCGGCGCCGGAGCGGCTGAAGGGTCTATCGACGCCTCCAATATGCTGAAACCCGCCCTCTCGCGCGGGGAAATTCAATGCATCGGCGCTACGACCTTGGACGAGTATCGCAAGCACATTGAGAAGGACGGAGCACTCAAGCGGCGGTTCCAGCCGATCCATGTCCAGCCTCCTTCCACGGATGAGACGGTCCGGATCATCCAGGGATTGCGGGATCGGTACGAAGAACACCACGGCGTCGAGATTACCGAGGACGCCATCTCCGAAGCGGTAAAACTCTCGGATCGATATATCACCGATCGATTCCTGCCGGATAAGGCGATCGATTTAATCGATGAAACCGGCTCGCGAGCGAAATTGCAAACCTACGCGCTGCCGACTGAGTTGAAAGCGCTCGAGCAGGAGCTGAAAAAGGTTTCGCGAGAGAAGGAACTGGCCATTTCCATGCAAAACTTCGAGGAGGCCGTGCGCCACCGCGAAGAAGAAGAACGTCTGCGGAAGCTATTGGATGAGTCGAAACGCGAATGGAAGAAGAATCAGGAGAAGCATAAGCCCACCATCGGGAAGGAAGATGTCGCTTATGTCGTCTCAAAAATGACCGGTATCCCGCTCTTCAAATTGGAGGAAGAGGAGTCCAACAAGCTGCTGAGAATGGAAGACTTCCTTCATAAGCGTGTCATCGGACAGAACGAGGCGATTTCCGCCGTGGCCCGCGCGATCAGGCGTTCGCGCGCCGGCCTTAAAGAGGCGCGCAAGCCCATCGGCTCCTTTATCTTTCTCGGTCCCACCGGTGTCGGCAAGACAGAATTGGCGCGGACACTGGCAGAGTTTCTCTTCAACAGCGAGGATGCGTTGATCCGCATCGACATGTCCGAATACCAGGAGAAATTCACGAGTTCCCGGTTGTTCGGCGCTCCTCCGGGCTATGTCGGTTATGAAGAGGGCGGACAGTTGACTGAAAAAGTGCGGAGGCGGCCCTATTCGGTCGTCCTGTTTGATGAAATAGAAAAAGCCCATCCCGATGTGTTCAACGTTCTGTTGCAAGTCCTGGATGATGGTGTTCTGACCGACAGCCTGGGGCGCAAAGTCGATTTTAAGAACACCGTGGTGATCATGACGTCGAACATCGGCACCAAATTGATCCAAAAAGGTGTTTCTCTCGGCTTTCAGAGCGAGGAGCAGGGCGAGCAAAGCCGGCGGCGGAAAGAAGACGTGCTCGGCGAGCTGAAACGGGCCTTCAGCCCTGAGTTTCTGAACCGGATCGATGAAATCGTGGTCTTCCACCCGTTGGAGAAAGAGCACTTGTTCAACATTCTCGACATCCTGTTGCGGGAGCTGAATTTGCGATTGCTGGACAGGGGAGTCACGATCGAAGTCGATGACGAGGTGAAGCACTGGTTGATCAAAGAAGGGTACGAGCCGCTTTACGGCGCGAGGCCGATGCGCCGGACCATTCAGCGGGCGATCGGCGACCCGCTGTCCGAAGAATTGATCAAAGGCCGGTTCAAGGATAATCGAAAGATCAAGGTGGTGCTGCGTGACGGGACCCCGACATTCATTGAACAAGAAGCCATGGCCGAGGTGTGAGATTCGCTTGAATGTGATCGCCCAGTCCGCAGGTCAGACAGAGAGTTTCATGACGGCCCCCGAGATCGTCTTACGATCCGGGGGTCGTCGTATTTTGTCGTTGAAGCCGTACTGTTTTCTCATAAAATAGAGTCTTTCTTGTCCACACATCACATCTGGAAACCTCGTCCCATCCTCGGCATCGAGACCTCGTGTGACGAAACGGCTGCAGCGGTGCTTGATGCCGAAGGGCTGGTGCTCTCCAATGTCATCTCTTCCCAACACGACGTGCACCGGCGCTTCGGCGGGGTGGTACCAGAGCTTGCGTCGCGCAGCCACATTCAAGTCGTTGAAGGGGTGACGCAGGTCGCCCTCAAGCAGGCTTCCCTTGATTGGCCCGATATCGGCGCCATTGCCGTGACACAAGGTCCTGGTCTCGCCGGCGCGCTTCTCGTGGGGCTGAGTTATGCGAAGGGCCTTGCCTATGCCTTGTCGGTCCCCCTCATCGGCGTAAGTCATCTTGAGGGCCATATGGCGTCGGCCTGGATTGACACGCCTTCGTTTCCCACATCGTGCGTGATTCTCGTCGTCTCCGGCGGCCATACCCATCTCTATCTGTCCCAGCCGGATCAGGCCTATCGTCTGTTGGGTCGTACCGTCGATGACGCGGCAGGAGAAGCATTCGATAAGGGCGCGCAAATACTTGGTCTTGGATTTCCAGGCGGCCCGGCTCTGGACCGGTTGGCCAAGTCCGGTGATCCCGGCTCGGTCCGCTTTCCTCGTTCCTATGTGCGTCGCGGAGGTCTCGATTTCAGTTTCAGCGGGCTCAAGACCGCATTGTTGTATTATGTGCAGGAACGGGATGATTCCGAAATCGAACGACGGAGGGCGGATATTGCGGCCGCCTATCAGGAAGCGATCGTCGAGGTTCTGGTGACCCGTGCGTTCGATGCGATGCGTCGCCATAACGTGACGGCGCTCGCCGTTGTCGGCGGAGTATCGGCGAACTCGAGACTCCGGGCGCACCTGACGAAGAGGGCAGCCGCAGAAGGCTACCGGCTTAGTATTCCGGCTTTGTCCTACTGTACGGATAACGCGGCCATGATCGCCGCCGCCGGCCGCTGGGCCCTGCTCGCCGGCCGAATCACGACATTGGACTGCGAGGCCATGAGTGAACTTGAATTGCCGGCATGACTGGTTAACAATGATGTCAGGCCACCAAACGAGACAGCCGGGCCAATCCGGCAGGGAGTCACAATTCCCCTTATTCACGGTCACATCTCGGGTTTGAAGCCCGGCCAGCTGGCGGCCCTTGAACGACTCTACCGCCGCCGCGTTCCGACGAGCCTGGTGATTACGCATGAGTTGGCCCGCACCGCTTGCCAGCTCACCAATGAGATCGCACGCCCGATCGGGTTATTGATCACGCGGCGTGGGGCGATCGAGCAGGTCCTTGTTGGTCCCGGCTGCGTGCCGGCATTCCAATCCCTTGCGAAATTCAGGGCCGGCGCCCATTCTTTGCGTGGTCTCCGTTTGGTGCGCACCCATCCGGGCGATGAGCCGCTCAGCCAGGAGGATTTGACCAACCTGGCGTTGCTTCGCTTGGATCTGATGGCGGCGATCGGCGTAGATGAGCACGCGGAGCCGGGCCATGTCTATCTGGCGCATCTGGTTCCTCCCAATCCCCAGGGACAGGTATGCGCAGTCTTGAAGCCGGTTCTGTTTCAGAACTTCCAACTGGAGTTCGACACGTTCGTCACCGAATTGGAGAGCGAGCTTCAGCAAGCAGACGGTCGGCACACGGTTCAGAGCGGCCGGGAATCCGCCCTGTTGGTAAGCGCTTCACCGCGCAGCCGCGGCGAACAGGAAGAGCATCTCGACGAATTGGCGGAGCTGGCGGAGTCGGCGGATGTGACCATCGTCGATCGAATCGTGCAGCGGACGCAAAACGAATATCACCGGTTCTTATTGGGTAAGGGGAAGCTCAAGGAAGTAGTCATCCGTGCGCTCCAGCGGGGCGCGGATCTGTTGATTTTCGACCAAGATCTTGCGCCGGCGCAGGCCCGGGCAATTTCGGAAGTCACCGACATGAAGGTGATCGACCGGACGCAGTTGATTCTGGATATCTTCGCCCGGCGAGCCCATACACGCGAGGGCAAGGTGCAAGTGGAACTGGCCCAACTCCGATATCTTTTGCCTCGTCTGTCGGGGCACGGCGCATCTCTCTCACGGCTGGGCGGCGGTATCGGCAGTAGGGGGCCGGGCGAGACGAAATTGGAGACGGACCGGCGGCGTATTCGGGAACGCATTACGCATTTGGAACGGGACCTGCTGCATTTTGCCCGGCATCAGGATCAACGCCGGGCGAGACGGTTCCGCCATTCGTTGCCCATCCTCTCTATCATCGGCTATACCAACGCGGGCAAATCAACCCTATTGAACACGTTGACGAGAAGCCACGTTTCCGCTGAAGACCGCCTGTTTGAGACCTTGGACACGACAAGCCGGCGGCTGCGGTTCCCACATGACCGAGAGATCATCGTCACCGATACGGTCGGGTTTATTCGAGACCTCCCCAAGGACCTGCTTGTCGCCTTTCGGACGACCTTGGAGGAATTGAAAGACGCGGATATTCTGCTCCACCTCGTCGATGCCAGCGCCGAGGACATCGACAGCCAGATTGCCGCGGTAGAAGCGATTTTGAAGGCGCTCGACATTGAAACCATTCCACGGATCGTGGTGTTGAACAAATGCGATCGCGTGTCCCCGCACGAAGCAGCCGTGCTGAGCCAGCGGTACGATGCCATTGCAATTTCAGCCGTCCGGCCCGACACGGTGAGACCGCTGATCGCCAAAATCGAGTCACTGTTGCCCTCTCTCGCTCCTGCCGCAACGGGGGATGGGATCTCTTCGGGCACCCAGAGTCCGGCTCTTGTCTCCCATTCATGAATCCCTGTCGTAGCGAAATGAAGCATCGGCGCCGGCGGTTCGGGACATCGCATGACTCGTGAGAGCCATGCCCGACTGAGGCAACGGACTCTCCGCATCGTCAAGGCGTTAAAGAGCACCAGGCCCGATGCCGCGGTCGAACTGCACCATCGCACTGCCTGGGAATTGTTGGTCGCCACCATACTTTCCGCCCAGTGCACGGACGAGCGGGTCAATCGGGTCACGCCCTCGTTGTTTCGCCGATATCCCTCGCCGGCGGCCTATGCCGAGGCTGATCAGGAGGAGCTTGAAACGCTGATCAAGCCGACCGGGTTTTATAAAAGCAAGGCACGAAGCCTGATCGCTTGCGCGAAGAGCGTCGCAGCCAGGCCGGACCAGCAAGTGCCGAACACCATGGATGAACTTACTGCGCTCCCAGGTGTCGGCCGCAAAACCGCCAATGTGATTCTGGGGAATTGGTTCGACGAGGCGGCGGTGATCGTCGATACGCATGTCAAACGGGTATCGGGCCGGCTGGGGCTGACAACGGCGACAGATCCCGACCAAATCGAAATGGACTTGCAGCAGTTGCTTCCTCGAGAGGATTGGACGTCCGGATCTCAGCAACTTCTCTTGCACGGCCGCTATATTTGTCTGGCCAGGAAGCCGCAGTGCGATCGCTGTCCGATCTATCACGATTGTCCGTGGGAAGGGAAGGGCGCACGATGATTCGCAGCATGACGGGATTTGGAAAGAAAACGAGCACGTGGCTTGAAGCGTCGGTTTCGGTGGAGATGCGGTCGGTGAACCAGCGGTTTCTGGAAGTGGCCGTACGAATTCCACGATCGATGGCCGAATTGGAAGATGGAGTCAAAAAATTGGTGCAGCGGCGATGCCGCCGGGGACGAATTGATGTCGTGGTCTCAATCCATGGCGGGCGGAGCGGCGGGAAGACACTGCAACTTGACCGCAACCTGGCTACACAGTACCATCAGGCGCTTCGCGACCTGAAGAAGTCGTTGCGTCTCGCCGGATCAATCGATGTGGGATTGCTCGCAGGATTTCGCGATTTGTTTTCGCTGTCGGAGGAGGCGCCGAATCCGTCTGAATTGCAGGGCCTCGTGCTCGAGTTGGCCGAAGGCGCGCTGAGCGACTTGGAGCGGATGCGCCGCCAGGAAGGACAGGCGTTGGCGAAAGATTTGACCGGCCATGTCCCCCGGATCCGGGCGCAGGCGCAGCACATTGCCGAACAGGCGCCTCGCCTGGTGGCCGACCATTATGCTCGCATGCAAAGCCGCATCGAGAAACTCACTGCGACGGATGCCCTCGATCAAGGGCGTCTCCTTCAGGAGGTGGCTCTCTTTGCGGACCGCTGTGATATTTCGGAAGAGTTGGTCAGACTGGAATCCCATATGGTACAGTTCGAGCAGACTGTGACAAGCGACGACGCGGTGGGTAAGACCCTTGAGTTCCTGCTTCAAGAGGTAGGGAGAGAAGTGAATACGATCGGGTCGAAGGCGAATGATGCGGCGGTGGCCCAATCGGTCGTCGCGATGAAAGCGGAAGTCGAGAAAATGCGTGAACAGGTTCAGAACGTCGAGTAATGGGTTTTCGGATTGTCTTTTTATGACCGCATCCCCTGATCAGCCGGCCGCTCGATCGATGACCGCCAGACGAGGCATTCTGTTCGTGATATCCGCTCCGTCCGGCACCGGAAAAACGACGCTCTGCAAGCAGATTGCCGCACAAGTTTCCGGCTTATGGCATTCGGTGTCCTACACCACGCGGAAACCGCGTCCGGGAGAAGTGGACGGACGTGAGTATTTTTTTGTGGAAGAAACGATCTTCTTACAGATGATCGAACGCCATGAATTCGTCGAATGGGCGCGCGTGTACGGAAATCTCTATGGAACTCCGCGCAAAGCACTGTCCGACAAGATGGAGCAAGGCATCGACGTGCTGCTTGAGATCGATGTGCAGGGGGCTCGCACGGTCAAGAAGAAATTTGAGGACGGCGTGTACATCTTCATTCTTCCGCCCTCGTTCGAGGCCCTGCGCACGCGTCTTCAAACGCGCGCCGGGGATTCCCCTGAAGAAATCCAGCGCCGCCTTCAAAAGGCCAAAGAAGAAGTGTGGAGTTATCGCGAATACTACTATATCGTCAGAAACGATGATCTGAAGCAGTCCTTGAAAGAGCTGGAAAGCATTTTTACGGTCGAGCGGATCAAGACCAAGCGCCTCAATATGGCCTGGCTGGAAGAAAATTTCATCAAGGAAGCCAAGACGATCTCTGTCCATGCATCCTCAACAAAGGAGAGTCGCCCTCATGATTGATATGCTGTCCCTGTTGCCTGAATACACCGAGGAGCAATTCGATTCACGCCATCGTCTCGTGCTGGTGGCTGCCCAACGCGCCAAGCATCTTATTCAAGGCGCGAAGGTGGCAGGCCCGTCGAAATTTACGAAGGAAACGACCGTCGCGCTCGATGAAGTCCTGCGGCACAAGGTCAATTTTCTCTGCGGCAAGGAGGCCCGCGATGCCCTCAAGGAGTCCAAACGTGTCAAGGAGGGGGAGACCGAGCGGGTGGCCATGATGACCGGTGAAGACGCCAAGGAGATCAAGAAAGAGCTGAGCGTGTACGTAGACGATGCGCCGAAGCCGGCTCCTCCGGAAGGAGAAGAAGCCTGATCGGCGGTGGAGGTATCTATTCCGACCTTGAACGGTAAGCGTCTGGTTTTGGGCGTGACCGGAAGTATTGCCGCTTATAAGGCTGTCAGTCTCCTGCGCCTGCTGGTTCGGGAAGGAGCCGCCGTCTCGGTCGTCATGACGGCGTCCGCCAAACAATTCGTGACTCCACTGACATTCGAGGTCCTTTCCGGACGGCCGGTCAGCCACGACTTGTTCGAAACCCATCAGGAAATGCGGCATTTGACCCTGCCCGCTGAAGCCGATGCCGTCGTGATCGCCCCGGCCACGGCGCACATGGTCGCCAAGGCCGCCCTTGGATTGGCGGACGACCTCTTGTCCACCATGCTATTGACTTCACGCTGCCCGCTGGTGATGGCGCCGGCGATGGACGGCGACATGTGGGGGCATGAAACCGTCGTCGCCCATGCAGAAGCTCTGAGGAGACGAGGTACGGTTCTTGTCGAACCGGAGGAAGGACCGCTGGCGTCCGGCCGAGTCGGCGCGGGTCGGATGGCTGATGAGCAGAAGATCTTGTCGGCGGTGCAATCGGCTGTGTTGCGCAAACAAGATTTGATCGGACGCCGTATATTGGTGTCCGCTGGACCGACCCAAGAGCCGATTGATCCGGTGCGCTTTATTTCCAATCGTTCCTCGGGAAAGATGGGCTATGCCGTCGCTTCGGCGGCAAGCGAACGGGGAGCGCAAGTGGTCCTCGTCAGCGGCCCGAGTGATCTTCTTCCGCCGGCCAGGGTGGAAATCGTCCCGGTTATTACGGCCGAAGACATGGCGAAAGCACTCTTCGCGAGATTGTCGTGGGCTGATACCGTCGTGATGGCGGCTGCTGTGGCGGATTTTCGCGCCGCCAAGCCGGCTGCCCGCAAGCTCAAAAAAAAAGAGCGGGTTTGGACGAGTTTGGACTTGGAGCCGACGTCCGATATTCTTCAAGAATTATCGGCGAGGCGGACCGGCCAGCTGCTTGTTGGGTTTGCAGCGGAAACAGACGATCTGCTTGCCCATGCGCGTGAAAAATTGCATGCTAAGGGAGTCGATCTCATGGTGGCCAACGATGTGACCATCGAAGGGTCCGGCTTCGGCTCTCATGCGAACCAAGCCGCTCTGATCGATCGGACTGGGCGCACCGTGGAATGGCCCTTGATGCCGAAGCGCGAATTGGCGGATCGAATTCTCGATGCCGTGGAACTTCTCCGGCGAGAGGCGTAGCGTCTTGCCGCATCCGGATCGGCTATAACATCTTTGCGGGACATACAACATGAATTCGGCGGGCCGTATTGATCCGGTTCTGGCGGCGGAAATCGATCGTTTAGCGACCGCGCTCGCGAAAGATCCCCGTTCCAAAGCGTTCATGCCGTTGGCAGAATCATATATCAAGGCCGATATGTGGCAGGAAGCAGCCGGAGTTCTGGAGGACGGGCTACAGGTGAATCCCGGTTTTGTGACGGCCATGGCTGCATTGGGCCGGGTCTATGAACAATTGGGGCAGCCCGGTAAGGCCAAAGCAATCCTCGCGGAGGTGGTGGCGCAAAGCCCGGACAACCTTCGTGCGCATCGAATTCTGGCGAGAATATTTTCGAGCGAACATCAGATAGAACCGGCGTTACAGTCTTGCGAGGCGATTCTGGCTGTGAACCCGTTTGATGTAGAGGCGCTGTCCATCCGGCAAGCCGTGACCGGCCAAGCCGCCGGCGATGACAACCGGCCTCGGGCCAAGCAGGAGAAAAAGCGCCTGGAGAAATATCGTGAGGAGACGAACATCGCGCATCCCGCCGTCATTGCGTCTGAATCCCCGGCCGTGCCGGAGCCGGCTGAAGCTGCGCCTGCCTCCGGTCCTTTGACAAAGCCCGACCCCGTTGTGGCTAGACTCGAAGCTTGGCTTAGAATCATCCAGTCTCGTCGTCTCCCGATTTCCCACTAAGCCTTCCGTCCTTCATTCAAGCCGTAGGTAGTGGGCCAGTTGTGCCTCGGAAGCACTGAAGTCTGTCGCCTTCTCCACAGCATTTGGCCTTGACCAAGGAGTGGATGCCGCCTTCGCGGGCATAACGCAAAAGGAAACCGACCCACGACCGAGCCGCCTGCCGTTTGACCGCTCCGTAACACCCTGTTACAATGCCGCCGCTGTCAGCCGTCGATCACGCTGCAGCCTTGTGAAGAAGCGACGTACGGAAAAGATGCTGCGGCTGCTCGTGCTCCACGGTCCCAATCTGAACCTCTTGGGGACCCGAGAGGAATCGGTCTACGGGACCACTACCCTTGCGGAAGTGGACGCGGCTCTGGCACGATTCGCCGAAGAACATCGGATCGGCATGACGATTCGCCAGTCGAATCTTGAAGGCGAGCTGGTGACGTGGATACAGGAAGCAAAGGGACGGTTCAACGGGATCGTTATTAATCCGGCCGGGTATACGCATACGAGCGTCGCTATCCGTGATGCGATCGCCGCCGTCGCGCTTCCGACTGTCGAAGTACACCTCACCAACATTCATCAACGCGAGGAGTTTCGCCACAAATCCTTTATTGCGGGTGTCGCCTTGGCGCAGATCTCCGGATTCGGCCCAAACGGCTACCTTCTGGCGGTGCGTGGCCTCGCCGACCATCTCAAGTCTTCGCAATTCAGAGGAGTTCGCCCGCGCCGGTCTTCCCGGGACCATTCCAAGAGACGCGGCAGAGCCTAGTAAACCGGACACCGTTCCATTTTCGTCGTAAGGAGAGATCGTTGTGATTACCACAGCCGAGTTTCGTAATGGCAGCAGATTGTTGGTCGAAGGAGACCCCTTCTATATCGTTGAATTCCAACATGTGAAACCGGGAAAAGGCGGCGCCTTTGTCCGGACCAAATTGAAAAGTTATCTCACCGGAAACGTGTTGGATCGGACATTTCGGTCCGGCGAGCGGTTCGATGAGCCTGATTTGGAAGAACGGGAAATGCAGTTTCTCTACGCGACGGGCGATTCCTATACCTTCATGGACACCGAGACCTATGAGCAGTTCACCTATGAGAAAAATCAGCTCGGCGCGAATGCCGACCTGTTGAAGGAGAATACTGTTTCGACGATCCTCGTCTACGAGCATCGTCCGATTGCGGTCGATTTACCCATCTTCATTGAACTGAAAGTGATTGATGCGGAGCCGGGCGTCCGCGGTGATACCGCATCCGGCGGCAGTAAGCCGGCCAAGGTCGAGACGGGCGCCATCATCAAAGTTCCGCTCTACCTGGAGGTGGGAGAAACGATCAAGATCGATACCCGTACGCGAGCATTTGTGGAGCGTGTCCGGTGAGGCGGTCTCCTCGAGAGAGCCGCCCTAAGAAAGGACGCGCGCGTCCGATCATGCTGCCCAGTTCGTTTACGCCGATGGCAGGAGAGCAGGGTGGACCGCTGCTGCATCCCGAACAGATTGGACAGATTCAATCGCTCGTCGATTTGTTGAAGCGCAATAACCTGACGGAACTGGAAATCGAACGGGGAGGCGTTCGGGTTCGCTTGCGACATGAACCGGCGGCAAAAGCCGCATTGGTCCAGTCGAGCGAGGCGCCCCACGCGCCTTCGGCGGCCGTTTCCTCCGCTCCGTCCCAAATGCCGTTGCCGTCCGACAACAGCGGGCTCGTCACCATTACCTCGCCGATCGTTGGAACATTCTATCGTTCTCCTTCACCGGACGCCGATCCTTACGTGGAAGAGGGAGATTATGTCAAACGGGGGCAAGTATTATGTATCGTCGAGGCGATGAAGCTGATGAACGAGATCGAATCGGAAGTGGACGGCCGTATCACCAAGATTCTTGCGGAAAGCACCAAGCCGGTCGAATACGGACAGCCGCTGTTTCTCATTGATCCGACCGTCACCCCATAGCGGCAACTATGAGACACCGATCCCTCGACAGGACTCTTGCCCCCTTGCCTGCGACCGGCCGTATGCCGGATTTCCGCCGACGAGACGGGATTAGTGAGTAATGAGACGGTTCCTCTAGGTTCGTCGAACCATTCCGGAGTCCATCTGTGTTCAAGAAGATACTAGTCGCCAACCGAGGGGAAATCGCGCTTCGGGTCATCCGAGCGTGCAAAGAACTCGGCATCAAGACCGTGGCTATCCATTCCGAGGCGGATATCTACAGCCTGCATGCGCGCTCGGCCGATGAACGCGTTTGTGTCGGGCCGGCGGACAGCGCATTGAGCTATCGAAATATCCCGAACGTCTTGAGCGCCGCCGAAATCACGGGGGCCGACGCCATCCATCCCGGCTACGGGTTTCTTTCCGAGAACGCGCATTTCGCCGAGGTCTGCGAGTCCATCGGTATCAAATTCATCGGTCCCACCTCGGAAAATATTGCGCTGATGGGTGACAAATCCAAAGCCAGAGAAATCGTGGCCAAGCGTGGATTACCGGTCACACCGGGCAGTCCGGGGGAATTGCGAAGCGAGCAGGAGGCGCTGGAAGCAGCCAAAGCGATCGGTTTTCCCGTCATTATCAAAGCCTCGGCCGGTGGAGGTGGGCGAGGAATGCGCGTCGTGAACAGGCCTGAAGAACTCGGGCGGGCCTTCCAGGCGGCGCAGGCGGAGGCGAAGTCTACGTTCGGTCATGACGGCGTCTACCTGGAGCGGTACTTTCTTGAACCGCGCCATATTGAGGTGCAGGTCATCGCGGATCACCGGGGGCATGTTGTCCACTTGGGCGAACGGGATTGTTCCATTCAACGGCGGCACCAAAAGCTCGTGGAAGAGACTCCGTCACCGGCTGTAGATGACCGTTTGAGGCGTGAGATCGGACGCGTGGCCGTGGAAGCGGTCAAGGCCATTCACTACCGGAATGTCGGGACCGTGGAATTCCTGCTCGACAAAGACCGGAAGTTTTTTTTCATGGAAGTGAACACCCGTATCCAGGTCGAGCATCCGATCACCGAAATGGTGACCGGCATCGATCTGATCAAAGAACAAATTCGCATCGCGGCCGGCATGACCCTCTCGTTCAAACAGCCGGATATTAAGATCACCGGGCATAGTTTTGAATGTCGCATCAATGCCGAAGATCCTGAAAAATTCACGCCGTGTCCGGGACAGATCACGAAATATTCCGCCCCGGGAGGATTCGGGGTTCGGGTCGATTCGGCCATGGAACCGAATGCCACTGTTGTGCCGTACTACGACTCCATGATCGCCAAACTGATCACCCACGGCCGGGATCGGCAGGAAGCGATGGCCCGCATGAGGCGCGCGCTGGACGAGTTCGTGATTGAAGGCATCAAGACCACCATTCCACTTCACAAACGGATCTTCAGCGATCCGGATTTTCAAAAAGGGTATGTTTCCACGACGTTCCTCGAACGTCTGCTCGCCGGCCAGTCTTCGTAATTGCCGACGGTGGCGACCGTTCCGGACGCGATTCATGGCCCATCCGCCGTTACGAGGACTGTATCTTCTACTCGACCCGATGGTCTGTCCAGGCCGCTCGCTCGGCGACGTGCTGAAAGAAGCGGCGGATCATGGGGTCCGATTGTTTCAGTACCGCAATAAACACGCGAGTATGAAAGACGCCTATCGACTGGGCGGTGAATTGCGGCGGGTTTCAGCCGACGCGGGCGTTCTGTTCATTGTGAATGATCGCTGTGATCTGGCCTTGGCCTTGGACGCCGACGGGGTCCATGTCGGCCAGACGGATGTCTCCGTGCCGGACGCGCGTGTCTTGCTGGGGAGAAACAAAATCGTCGGTGTTTCCACGCATACGCCGGACCAGGTCGTTGCGGCCGCTCGGGACCAACCGGACTACATTGCTTATGGCCCGATCTTTTCGACTCCGACGAAACCGGACCATGAGCCGGTAGTGGGCATTCGCGGGCTCCGGGAGATTCGCCCGCTCCTCTCCGTGCCGCTGTTTGCCATCGGTGGAATTTCGGCTGAGCGGCTGACGCAGGTCACGCAGGCCGGCGCCGATGGGGCGGCGGTCATTTCGGCGGTCCTGCGGGCGCCCAGCATCGGAGGCGCCGTGGACGAGTTTATGGCGCAATTCGGGAAATCAGAGTTGCCAGCGAATTGAAGATCGGATCACGAGCCAGATGGTCGACGGCACTGGACCAATCCTGCATTGGAGCTTCCGTATATCGAAGAGGGCCCAGAACAGGCTCGGCCACCAACTGCCGAAGCATCGAACAGGTCGATGCGGCTTGGTCCGCCTCAAGTCCCGGCGAGACGGGTCGGGACTGGTTCAACACAAGGGCCAGCACGTCAATGCGGCGGGCATGCAAGGCCTCCAGCGTCAACCGGGCGTGATTGATGCCGCCGAGAGCGGTACGGCCTACGACAATGACCGGCAGGCTCAGCTCGATAATCAGATCTCTCACGTCCCACGTTTCTCCGATAGGGACGAGCAGTCCGCCGACTCCTTCGACCACAGTGATGGAATGCCGCTCGGCGATAATCTTGTAGCGACGTGCAATTTCATCGAGCGAGATTGATCGAGACGACTGTTGGGCCGCCGCTAGCGGCGCCGTCGGTTGATAAAACCGATAGGGTGAGACGAGATCCGGCTCATCGTGACTGCCTGCGGCCGTCGCAAGTCGATGGCCGTCACTGTGGTGAAGAGCAGGATCGAACAGGCCGGTCTCGATAGGTTTCATCACGCCGACCGAGGATACGCTTTTGCGCAAATGTCGCGCCAGCGCCGACGCGACCATGGTCTTGCCCACCCCCGTATCCGTGCCCGTGAGAAAAATGCCGATCCCCATGGCCTCTCACACGAGCCTGCTGTCCAGGTTCCAGACTTGACCCGAGACGTCTTTCAGTTGCGCCAAATGACAAATGGTGCGGGCGACCTCGTCGAGAGCCGGCGATCGGCCGAGGAGATGGTCGGCGGTCATGCTGTCTCTGTTCATGACGATTCCGGCAAGCGATGTCCGATGCCGGCCGGGGTACACCAGGTTGACGCGGATATCGGAGGCTCCCCATTCGCGGGCAGCGGTTCTGATCAGCCCGAGGAGGCCGGCCTTGGCGGCAGCATAGGCCGCCTGTCCTGTGTCACCCTGGGTTCCTGCGTATGAGCCGATGACGAGGATAGAACCGCCGCCGGCTATCATGCCGGCTCCCGCAGCCCGGATACAGTGAAAGGTTCCCGTGAGGTTTGTCTCGATGACGCGCTGCCAGTCGTCGTTCCGATGGCGGACGACCACCTGACCGGTCGCCAGACCAGCATTGCAGACCATCACATCCAATGTTCCATGGTCCTTCACAAAAAGGTCAACCATAGAGTGAACTTCATTGTATATCCGTATGTCGGCTTTATAGAGTGTGGAGCTCGTTGATGTGTTTCGTACGAGCGAAAGCGTCTGAGCCGCTTCGGTCAATCGAGTATGATAATGCACTCCAACAGTCCAGCCTACGCGAGCGAAAGCCAGACATACGGCGCGCCCGATGACGCCGGACGCGCCGGTCACAAGAACGGTTCCGGCACGCTGTCCGTTTTGATCCTGAACTGTCGCTGCGTGTGCCGACGACATACTCCTCTCCGGCGAAGAATTGGAATTATGGTATGTGGATTTTGAGAAGGCAAGGCTCCGGATTCCGCGGCTTGCCGCTCATGTGATTGTGTGTTACGGTTTCCAAGATTTGAGGAGGGATTGAACGGCATGAGAATACGAACTTCTTGGACAGCGATGGCAGTGTTGATCGGTTGCCTGGCGGGAACGCTGATGATCATCGCCCCGCAGGCGGCTCGGTGCGCCGAAGGGGAAGATATAATCGCGCAGTCCCCCGATTATTTCCCGGATGCGATCGGCAACCGTTGGCAATATCGGGGGCAGATTTCCGAAGGCCCACTCCAGACCGTCGAGAACAAGTTCTTTTCGAATGTATCATCCGTGACGGGCACAAAGAATCTGAAGAGCGGCACGGCGGTCATGGTATTCCATGACACGAATCCGGGGAACCATGGTCCTTCCGACAGTCTGTATCGCCGCGATGCCGCCGGCATCGTGTACTACGGTTCCGAGCCCGGGACGGCGCTCGAGCGGCAGTTGGTCCCGTATCAAATCGTTCGTTTTCCCATGAAGATGAAGTCATCCTTTAAGCAGTTCGACCGTGCCGATATCGATTTTGGGAATGATCTCGACGGCGACGGCTCGAATGAACGCGCCGATGTTCAAGGCCAGGCCACCATCGTTGGGCAAGAAGCCATCACGGTTCCGGCCGGGTCCTATCCGGAAGCAGTCAAGGTTGAAGCCCGAATGACGCTTCGTATTCACCTGTCGTCGGTGAAACGATCGGTCGTTGGAACGGATGTCATGACCGCATGGTTTGTGAAGGGAATCGGATTGGTCAAATATATGGAGCGGCAAGAATTGGGCGCCTTGAAAGAAGACCGTGGATTGGTTACGGAAATTATCGAAGAACTAGAAGAATTCCAGGTGACGCCTAATTCAGCTTCACTCAGCCGGCGCGAAACCCCGCCGCAGGGTATTCTCACTGACTACGCGGGAGATCATGAATTGCAGTAGATAGTCTTCGCCTCCGGCTTTCGCTCCTACCCCCGATAATCGATGCCCCCCGAACGGCTGCCGGCCCACCAGCGCGCCGGTGATCGGCCGATTGATGTACAGATTGCCGACGTCGAATTGTGCCCGCGCCCGCTCCACATGCGATGGGGTTCGTGAATAGAGGCCTCCCGTCAGGGCATAGGACGTTCCGTTTGCCAGCGTCAGGGCCTCGTCGAATGAGGCGGCTTTCATGATCGCGAGGACCGGGCCGAAGATCTCCTCCTGAGCCAATCGGTGCTCGGGCCTGATATCGACAAACACCACCGGTCCCATGAAATAGCCGGGACCTTCCGTTGTTCGCTCAACGAGTACGCGGCCTTCATGCTTCCCGATTTCGACATACGACTGAACCCTGGCCAATGCACGGTCGTCGATCAGGGGTCCCATTTGAGTGCCCGGATGCCGTGGCGCGCCGAGGCGAAGACTCGCTACCGCCTCAGCCAAGCGACGAATGAATATGTCATGCACAGCTTGGTGCACGATGGCGCGAGAGCAGGCCGAACATTTCTGTCCGGAATATCCGGTGAAGGAATAAAGAACTCCCGCCACCGCTTCATCGAGGTCTGCCGTGTCATCGACGATGATGGCGTTTTTCCCGCCCATTTCAGCGATGACTCGCTTGATCGATCGGGCACCGGGAGGCAAAGAGCCTGCTTGTTGCAGGATCCACAGCCCGACATCCTTCGATCCGGTAAATGCCACCGTCGCGACATCCGGCGCGAGTACCAGCGCCTTGCCCGTCTCGGGGCCGCCCGGAACGAATTGAAGCACGCCGGCGGGGAGCCCGGCTTCCATGAAAATTTCCACAAGCAATTGTCCCGTGATCAATGCGCGTTCGGAGGGTTTGAACAGGACCGTGTTCCCTGTCACCAGCGCGGCCGATACCATGCCGGTCGGAATCGCGAGCGGAAAATTCCATGGCGCAATGACCGCCGTCACACCACGAGGCGACAGGAGTCGATGGTTGAGTTCGCCCGGCGCCTCACCGAGGCGTTGGGGAGCGCTGAGGCGGGACATCTCGGCAGCATAGAATTCCAGGAAGTCGATGGCCTCGGCGACGTCCGCGTCCGCCTCATGCCAAGGTTTCCCTTCTTCATAGACTTCCCAGGCTGCAAGCGTATACCGGCGTGCCCGCATCAGTGTCGCTGCCTGCTTGAGGAGGGAAACGCGCGCGCCGACCGGTTGGGCGGCCCATGCCGCACTGTGTTTTTTGGCCGTCTCGACCATGGGGCCTATGTCGGCGCCGGCGTATCCGCGCAGGCGCCCGACGACGACGTCGGGGTCAGCCGGATCCCGGGTGATCAATTCATCGCCCGAGGGCGACGCTTGTTTCAGCAAGTTAGTCCATCCTCGGTTTAACTGTCTGGAAACCTCGTGAAGCGCTTTCTCCATCGCTTGACGGGCTGTTTCCTGTGAGAAGTCGGTCTGCGGTTCGTTGTGAAATTCAGCCGGGCTCGTCCTGACTGAAGCTACATCGGCCGGCGCAGCGGTGCCGGAATGTTCAGGGCCGGTAGGCGGAGCGAGCAGCATGCTTAGCGGTTGGGATTCCGCATATTCTTTTCGGAGGAACGATTCATTTGATGTATTCTCCAGCAACCGTCGCACTAAATAAGCCATTCCCGGCAACAATTCCCCGACAGGAGTATAGATACGAAGGCGGCGACCGCGCGCGACGACCGCGGTCTGGAATGGTTCGGCCATTCCGAAAATCATCTGATATTCCCATGACTCCGGCGCCAGCTTGAGTGATTCGGCCACGGCTTCCACGACGGCCAGGGTCCGCAGATTATGAGTGCCGAATGCCGGACGAATGACGTCGGTATGCTCGAACAATCGCCGGATCAACCGTTCATAATTGATGTCCGTGTCTGCCTTGTGTTCGTAGAGCGGAATCGGCCATCCGCGCTGGCGATAGCGGATCGTATCGGAATCCCAATAGGCGCCCTTGACAAGCCTGACTGTAATCGGATTCCCTCGCCGCTGGGCCCATTCGATCAGCCGCTCCAAATCGTGCGCCGTATCCCGATGATAGGCCTGGATCGCCAGTCCGGCATAGGGATAGGTGCGGTAGGTTGATTCGGAGAACAGTCTCATGAAGATCGAGAGAATCAGGTCCTTCGTTTCTGCTTGCTCCATGTCGAAAATGATCGAGGCGGGCAATGATCCCGCGAGATCCAGCAAGGCTCTGAGCCGGCCGGCCACCGCATCAAAACTGCCGTCAGGATCGGCAGGATCCAGTTGCGCGTGCAACGCCGAAATCTTCACCGAAAGCTGGACCCGGGGCAGCGTTCCCAGATGGTCCCGCTCCAGGAGGGAGCTCTGCTGCCAGGAGACGGATGCCGCCGCCAATTGTCGTAAGGCCGCGACGCAATGGTCGCGATAGTGATCGGCTTCAAGGTCGCTCAGCGTCGCTTCACCGAGCAGATCCACGGATGAAGCTCGGCGTTCCTTCCACAGAACCGCGAGCCTCGGCAAAGCGGAACCAATCGTGGCGCCGGCGATAAAGGTCTGGGCCATGCGCTCGACCTGATGGCGGATGGATTTTCCGCTCAGCCTCGCGCCCAGGGTAGTGGCAGTGAGCGCCTTCCATGCCCATTGTGATCCGAAAAGCCGATCGCTCGCCTCGCCGAAATACTCACGTGCCACTGCCGTCACTTGTGCATCGTCGCGGAGCGACGGCAGGACATCGACGAAGCGGAACAATTGGGTTTTGAACGCCTCGTCCTCCATGGCAAGGTTCATGGCGGCCTGGGACCACCAGCGGGACCCGAACAGATCAGAGCCGCCGCCTGCCGACAGACGCGCCAATTCCTGACCGATGGCTTGAATCCTAGGCTCAATCGACCACGTAGTCATGCGGAGCGGCGCTCCCTTTGGATTCTCATCCGCCTTCTACTTCAGTATACACCCTGTATTTCCGGTTGAAAAACCCACCTGAGATCCGGTAGCATGCGCCCCGCCTGCTCGGAACGGAGGTTCCGATGACTATTCGCAGTTCACATGGCGTAAAGGAACATAATGGCGGAGTCTGCCGGACGATCACTCGCTTGGGGAATGATTCTTCTCTTCGGCACCATGACCCTTGTCACATTCATCGGGGTTCCCCTTTTCGCCTATTACCATGATTACACCGCCTTGGATTGGGTATTGCTGGTCGTGCTGTACATCATGACCGGCATGGGAATCACGGTTGGCTATCACCGCATGATCTCGCATCGAAGCTTTGAATGCCGTCCCTGGGTCAAAGTCTGCCTGTTGATTCTAGGCGGATGGGCGCTGCAGAACTCTGCGTTACGCTGGTGCGCCGATCATATCCGTCACCATGCCAGGACGGATTCCGATGAGGATCCCTATAATGCCGCGCTCGGATTTTGGCACAGCCATTGCGGTTGGCTTTTCATAGAGACGCCGTATCGGGCGGAAAAATATGAGAGCCGGCTCAGGAAAGATCCGCTGATCATGTGGCAGCATCGATATTACGTGCCCATCGTTCTATCGGGGCTGTTGGTCCCGTTTGTCGCCGGCTGGCTCAACGGCGGCTGGGTCAGCGGCCTCGGTTGTTTTCTGCTGGCCGGCATGCTGCGGACGGTGCTGGTCTTGAATTCGACGTTTACGATCAATTCGCTGTGCCATCTTTGGGGAGATCAACCTCATGGGGTGCAGGACAGCAGCCGGGATAATTGGCTCATCTCGTTTGTGAGTTTTGGGGAAGGCTACCATAACTATCATCACACATTTTCACGCGACTATCGCAATGGTCCCAAGTGGTACAATTTCGATCCTTCCAAATGGCTGATCTATACGCTGTCTTTTATGGGGCTCGCGTATAATCTCCAGCGTCAGAAAACCTGAATCCTCAGCCGCCGGCTGTTGCACGCAGGACTCGTAAGGCGCTCGCACGCCTACCAACCCATTTCCTTTCCCCGGCTCCATGGCTTATGATGACATGATCCCGATTAGTGTCGAGAGAACGGCGCAATCGGTGCATTCCGAGGAGGCACGATTATGGCAGAGATGCAATCCGGATCCCCGCATCACGAGGATACTCAAGCAAGGGCGAATTTGATACCGGGGGTGAAGCATGTCATCGCCGTCAGCAGTGGAAAAGGCGGCGTAGGGAAGTCTACCGTGTCTGTAAACCTCGCCGTGGCCATGGGGCTGAGCGGCGCGAAAGTCGGTTTATTGGACGCGGATATCTACGGGCCCAACATCCCCATGATGATGGGCATCGACAAGACTCCCGAGCAGAAGGATGGAAAAATATCACCGGCCGAGAGCCACGGCATCAAACTCATTTCCATGGGATTTTTTGTGCCGGAAGATCAGGCCGTCGTTTGGCGAGGACCGATGGTCCATACTGCCATCCAACAATTGTTTCGAGACGTGCTGTGGGGCGAACTGGATTATTTGTTGATCGACCTTCCCCCCGGCACGGGAGACGCCCAACTCACGCTGTCGCAGCTGGTGTCTTTGTCCGGCGCTATTACAGTGACCACGCCGCAGGAGGTCGCGTTGCACGACGTGAGAAAAGGCATGATGATGTTCGAGAAGGTGAATGTGCCGCTGCTCGGAATCGTGGAGAACATGAGTTACTTTGTGTGCGGGCATTGCGGGGAGCGGACGGAGATTTTTGCCCATGGCGGGGGTGAACGGGCTGCCGAAACATTGGGCGTGCCGTTTCTCGGGCGAGTTCCGATTGATCCGGCGATCCGAGAAGGGGGTGACACAGGCCGCCCGTTGGTCGTCGCTGATCCGGCCTCGCCCCAGGCAAAGGCCTTTCGTGACATTGCCGGGAGAGTGATGGCGCGGTTCGCCAAAGGGGACCAAGACGGGTCCAGTCGTATCGAAAGCCTGTTGAAAAAGATCAAGCGACCCGCCTCGGAAAATTGACCACGCGATTCATGAGTAGTCGTGGCAAAATGGCGGAGCCGCATTCAAAAATATTCTCGCGTATTGCGCGCCACGAAGAGGTGAAGGAGGAGAGCATGTCTGAGTTCGTGCGTATAGCAGGAATCGATGATGTCAAGCCGGGAAGCGGAATGGTTGCGGAGATTAACGGAAAGGCCATTGCCGTTTTTAATGTCGAAGGCACGTACCACGCCGTCGATAATACCTGTGTCCATCGAGGCGGCCCTTTGGGCGAAGGGGACTTGGAAGGGGACGTCGTGACATGTCCCTGGCATGGCTGGCAGTTCAATGTGGCGACCGGCGCTTGTGTGAATAATCCGTCAGCCCGCGTGACTTCGTATCAAGTTCAAATAGAGGGAACCGACATCAAGGTGTTGGTCTGATTGATCGCTTTGCCGGTTCATCATTCCTTTCTTGAGCCTTCAACAGGGCTGCTGCATAATGAGCACGGTGCGGGTGAGTGGGGTGGGTCGATTCCGAGCATGCCTCCGTGCAGTGATGTGAGGATCAGGATGTCGGGCGGATTGTCCCGGCCGGCGATCGGCGTCGGACGGGGATTAAAGTAGAAGGGAGCCGAAGATCATGATGCAAGAGACGCATCCAGGGCACATTGAGACGACGGAAACGCTGTTGCGGCTGTACGTATTCTTGATCCAGTTCATCGACCGGTGTCAGGATGAGGCGGCAAGAAAAACCTATCCGGAAGAAGAGCTTCAGGCGCATTTGGCGACGACCCGCGCAAAAGTGCACGACATTACCAAGGTGAATCCTGTAGTGCAGGCGAAAGTAGAGAAGGAATGCGAGCGCATGTTGACTTTGGGAGCGCGATGTCTCAAAGGTGGAACAGAGAAGGTCTCGGCATTGGATGTCCTGGATGCGGAACGGACCATACTGAAGAGTAAGACGATTGCGTTGAGCGACCTTTTGGCGGTCTTTCGGGCTCAATATGCCTGATGGAGCAATCGAAAGATACCAACTGGCCGGGTTCGATGACCGGGGGCGAGGATTCAACCGGCCGGTGGAATGTGAACCGACCGGCGTCGGCTTTCGAGTCGTCCTGCGATATGAAACGGCCCGCGTGGCGGCGGAGCATCCGTCGTCGGCGACGGGAGCGTTGGAAGACCTCGTACGAACGCTGCATCAACAAGGTTATCGGGAGTTGCGAAGCCAACTCAGTTTTAAGCAAGGCCTTTATCTCGGGTCTCAGGAATTATGGGTCCAGTATCCGGATCCTGTTTCGGAACAGGAATCGATTCATTGGATTTGGCACAAGCTGCGACACTGGATGCAGCGGGCTGTTGCCGTTCGCTAAGGGGACGGAGCGGCGGAGTCGGCCCTGTCGTCATGCTTCTTATCTCAGCATGTCTGATCATTCGAGACAACTCTTTGAACGAAGGGCGGCAGTATGACATTTGTGCCGGTCAAGGACCTTCGATCTCCTCGAAATTCTGAGGAAGCCGTGGACGGGCCGCGGATTTCGGCAAGGGACCGATCAGGCCGTTTGCCGCCATGGTTCAAGGTCCGCCTGCAGAGAGGCCCGGATTATCTCGAGATTAGACGCATCATGGACCGCCTCGATCTGCATACGATCTGTGAAGAGGCGCGCTGTCCAAATATGTGGGAATGTTGGAATGCGCGGACCGCAACATTTCTAATTCTCGGCGATGTGTGCACGAGACGTTGTCACTACTGTTCGGTCACCACCGGCCGGCCGCGCACGCTGGATTTGGATGAACCCTTGCGTGTCGCGAGAGCCATTCAAGCATTGAGCCTCAGGCATGCGGTAATTACATCCGTCAATCGTGACGAACTGGACGACGGAGGGGCCTCCATCTTTGCCGAGACCATTCGGCATGTCAGGCGGCTGACTCCCGCTTGCACCATTGAAGTCCTGATTCCTGATTTTGAAGGAAGTGAGCTTGCACTGGCCTTGGTCTGTGCCGAAAAGCCGGACATTCTGAATCACAACATTGAAACCGTCCTCCGATTGTTTCCCTCGATCAGACCACAAGGCAAATATCAACGTTCAATCGAGCTGCTTCGCAAGGCGAAACAGCGTGGAATGAAAACCAAATCCGGATTGATTGTAGGAATGGGCGAGACTCTCGAAGAGGCCCGGGGAGTTATGCGGGATCTGCGATCGGTAGGATGCGATATCATGACCATCGGACAATATTTACAGCCCACGAAGGACCATTTACCGGTCGCCAGGTTTTACCATCCGGATGAGTTTGCACAACTTAAATCCGAGGGTCTCGCCATGGGCTTCGGCCATGTCGAATCCGGCCCGCTGGTGCGAAGCTCGTATCATGCGGAGCAGCAGGTGTCCTGTTCATGAGCCTGAATCAGAGTTGAGAGACGACGCATGGACATCCAACATGTGTCATCCGGACGGCAAGCATTGATTCATGTCTTGGCAAGCGATTGAAATTCCTCATACCCGCCGAAGTTCTCACGGTAGAATTGTTTCAGGCGAAGGTCTAGATCCTGATGATGCGGATCATGTTTGGTACCGCCGAGGACGAGGGTGCGCTCGTGCTCGAGTACATCCGGAAATAGATTCAGTACTCCAGTGACGAGTTGGACATCTTCGCTCTTGCGAAGCGCATCGAAGGCTCCCGGGGCTTGATTCAAGGCGCGGGCCTTCTCCAACGCGCTTTCATATTGGTGCATCATGACGAACAGTCGAACCATCACGCCTTGCATGGCATAGTCCCGTTGTTCATCGTAGACTTCTGTGGCCTTCGGAAGATTCGCCGTCACCGGCCGAAGGGCATTGAGCCCGCCAGGTTCATGTCCGATAAGACGACGCCGGACGATCTCATCGTAGACCGCTTGCGCTACCAGCAGATTGCCGCGTTTCGTGGGATGCACATAATCTAAGAAGAGATCGAAGCCGGGGGCCAGTGGAGCGCTGGCAGCCTGAAATGCCCGTTCGGCGTCCGCCAGCGAGACGTTCTCGGTTTGACCGGCTATCCTCCGGAGAATCCGATTGAGGTCGGATGGCGCGCGGAACGGATTGTGATCCAGATCACGCGCTCGGCTATAGGCTTGGAACGCGGCGTCGTAGTCATGGAGTTCTTCCAGCGCCAACGCGAGCATAAAGTGAGATTCTGCGTGCAGAGGGGACAGTTGTGTCGAGATCGAGAATGCCTGAACGGCGCCTGCTGTGTCCCCGAGCCATAGCAAGCGGCGACCATTTCGGTAATGTTGCTCCCAGTCAGCCAATCTTTCACCAACGAGCGATTGGTATGAGACATTGGGACGCCAGTCGCGCAGGTTCACCGGAACAGTCACCAGAACCACCGGCACGCCCTTTTCTCGAGCCGTCGTCACCATAGAGTGAATACTGAATTCATAATGTTCTTTGACCTTTTCATATTGTTGGGGGTTTTTCCGCAGATCGAGAGCGAGTTGTTCGATTTTCGACCATTGTTCATACGCGACATGCTGCCGTTCTTCGGGCAGGAGAGTGTTGTCCGGCCATAGACGGCGTCCCAGCGAACTTCCCTTCACCCGACGGGCGAGATACGAGCGATTCAGGATCGAGGTCAGTGGTTTCTGCCAGCTCTGGGCCTCGCTATAGATGCGCTTCTCGATAAATTCATTATTCCCGCTGTAGATCACCACGAGATCCGGTTCGAATTGTATGATCTCTTGAAAGATCAAGCGAACGCGATAGCCTGCATAGGCATGTGCGCTGACATTAATGACTTCGATGTTGCGGATCGGGTATGCGCGCTGTAACGCATGTTGCAAATAGGCGCTATAGATCTCGTCCGCTGGGTGCGGCCATCCGGCGCTGGCCGAACCGCCAAGGCAGAAGATTCGAAACGTATTGGCTTGTTTTCGGACAGGGAACAGGATATTCCGTTCGCGATACACTTCCCGGTTGGCCACCTGGTAGTAAGGTTCGCCGTTAATCTCTTTCCTGACAAAGAACGAATCGACTTGGCCGAAGTTCAAATATGGATCGTCGGATATCTGCGCGTCTGTGTGGCGCAAGAACATCTCCGCCGCCACAATTGGAGCTAGCGGCGCCAGCAGCACGATGATCCAGAATATGAAGGTAAGAGATTGCGGGCGATGGGTCGACCGGGACGATGGAGCGGGCCGGCGAAGGATTGAAGGGGTTGCAGTCTGTGATGCCATGGAGAAAGTCCTCCTGCGCGCAGTTAAGGGCGGGCGGCCGCGATATAGGGAGTTTCGAACGTATCAAGCGTCTGTTTGATGAGCATCGCAATCATACGGTGGCCTCGTTCGTCCGGATGGCAGAGATCGAGGTACAGGCTGGCATCTCGCGAGAGAAGTGTCCCCGCTTCGATAACCGTCGCTCCATATTCACGCCCGACCGCTCTCATGATGTCATTGTATTCACTGTCCAGGTATAGGGGCCTTCCTCCATGAGTGTGCGTCCATCCCGGCAGGGTGATGGCTGCAATCGCGCGTGCTTCTTCCTCCGCTCCACGTTGCTCAAGGAGGTCGGCCAGGTATTTGCGCGCCAGATCAGAAAACCAATTATCCAGGTTTACGGCTATCCGGAATTCTTGTTCCGCCGCTTCATACCGTCCGCCAATGAGATGAGAGATTCCATCACGCAGATGGTGAGTGTGAGCGGGATTATCCTGAAGGACGACGAATACAAGCGGAACGTGGCGCTCTTCGCACAGGCGGGCGATTTTCTCCAGATTCTCTCTATACTGCGCCGGCGGCACCCGCGCGCTGGCGCTGCGGACGTCAATGGAGGTTCGCTGACCGGGACTGCCGTCCACGATGCCGAGGAATGACATGGCATATTGCAACGTCCGATAGAGATAGAGATTTCCCCGGACTAAATCTGCCTGGTGTAGGAGGGCCTCTCTCGCAAATTTCTCCCTGCTGTCGATGCTTTCTTCAGACGGCATCGCCCTTCGATCGTTAAAATTGAATGAAGCGATGACGAGATCAGGATGCAGGGTCTCAAAGTGCTTCGCCAGAGTCTCATGGCCCTGAAAAGAGGTGTAGCCGCTGACTCCCATGTTAATGACGGCTGCATGGGGAAGCAGGTCGTCCAACACTTCGGCGAAGGAGTCGCCGGTCGGCACGCCCCACCCAAATGTATTGGAATCGCCGATGGCCAGGATACGTTGCTGATCGGTCTTGCGGATTTGTGCCGTGTCGATGGAAAGAAAGCCATCTGAATCGAATTCGCGCAGGTATTTGCTGGAATCGCCTCGGTGTAACTCCCCCGCCACATAGCCCTTGAAATGCGGTCGCTTCTCCCAACCCAACTCAGCGGAATAGGTGTACCATTCCGGCTGAACGGCGGACAGATCTTCCCGCACCGTATGCAGAGCGCGGGATAGTCCTTCGAGAAGAAAAAACGTTGCCAGTGTGAGCGTCATACCGATGATTACATTGGCGATCGTTTTCTTTCTCCAACATGGCATCGTGTTGTCTCCATGGAAGGTGAACGGGATTCGACAGGCGGCTCATCGAAGCGGACCGTAACGGTGGGCGCCGAGAGCGTCTATTCACCTTGTGTAGGAATCCTGCCCTCCGAAGTGGGATTCTTTATGAAACCGCAGCGGCCTCTGAGCGTGCCTCCTAATCCGCTGTTGGGTTCGATCAGGCAGAACGGCGGTTTGTGGGCGGTTCAAACGATCAGGTGAGACCGATGCCGGGGGATATAAATTAGGAGCCGTTCGTAGGGGACGAAGGGGTTTCAAAGACGAGTCTGGCTGTTCCGGCCGCCTCTTCCAGGATAACGTGTCCATCTCTCTTGATCATGACGCGTAATGAGGAATCCGACCGCTTTAAGATCCAGCCGGATGGAATTTGAAGAACGAGGCCTTCAATCTTGCCTGGAATACTCAGCGTGACTGTGTGAAGAGAGCCTACTGTTTGCACATCGATGTCTGTCTGATTACGCATTGCCCACCAGTGACCGAACTCGCGGACTGAGCCAAACCACGCAATATCATGGACCGCCGCTACGAATTTCCGCTCGAAATCGAGCTTATGTCCGAGGATATTAGGATGGATGAGAACGACGAAGGTTCCGCCATAGCGACCAATCTGGTGGGCTAACTCAAGCGCTTGTGGGAGTCGCGATCCCAATTCCGGCAATTCTTCGTCTTCCAGGGTTACCGGAAACTCAAAGACGCCGACCTCGGCTTCCATTCGCCGGTCGTAGGTCAACTGATAAGGGAAGTGCGTCAATGAGTTGTTGGCCGTCGCGGAGGAACTGAATCGATAGCCGCCGGAGATAAGCGCCTGCGGAAGAGACTGTGGATTCGACAATTCTCCCGGACGAAACGAAATCACGCTGTGTCCGGGAGAAAATCGCTCAATCAAGAATTTGCTGACCCGTAGTTCACCTAAAACCGTTCCGTTGTATGCGACCCGGCGTGCTTTCACATAGGGCAAATATGACGGGTATTGCTCGGTTCCGGTCCCCAATGGAAATTCGCTGAATATTTTCGAATGGGCCACGGTATGGCTTCCCAGTTCCATGCCCAATCGAGTGAGTTCTTGCATATCGCGGATACCTTGTTCGTTGAAGAAGATGTCGTCGTTATAGTCGCGGACATATTTCGTTTGAATGAAATAGGTTCCGGTGATGCCTTGATCACGTTCGAATTCTGCGTACTGGATCGCATTCGCCATGGAGGTCGAGGCATCAATGTCATGAGTGAGGAGAATCGATAAGGAACGATCATCCGGAACCGTTCCCAGCGTGATGGCATCGGGCTCGCCCGTCCGATAGATCTCTCTGAGAAGCCGGAGAAAGACATCGAGCATCGGCTCGAACCGGTTGTCGTAGCTTTCTGCGATCGTCTCGTCACGCAGGTTATATCCTTTTGCCAGCAAGAACCCGATATCCAGGCCGAACGCGATGGCTCGGCCTTGGCTGTAGGAACGATGTGTAATAGCGGCTGTCCCGTCTTCGTACACCGCAATCGGTGATTCCTTCGGATCAATATAGCTGAGCGAACCGATCGGCTCCTGCGATGTGGAGCGATCGCCCAGACGGAGCATCCTCTCCTTCGGGTCCGTAAACTGAGCGAGCAGTCGTGAACTTGAATTGAGTCGTAGCTCGAAATGCCCTCTGGAAGACTGGACCTCTCGAAATCCAAACACCTCATTCAGCCCCCCACCGAGAACGTTGACGCCGATCAGTGTGCCGCCGTTCCGTGGAAATGCGGCTAATGCTTTCAAGGCCTCCTGGGAAAGAGTTCGGCCGGAGATTGTGGGATACGCCAGCACGACACGGTGGCGAAGCGCTAGCCGGTAGTCCTCAGTGATGAGAAAAGGCACTCCGATCGTCTTAAGCCCATGCGCCAGGCGGAGCCAATTGGAAGCCGGGTCCGTCAGCAAGATCGCAAGGCGACTCGCTGTTCCTTTGGAATAATGCACTATAGGCGTCGGCAAGGGTGGATCGACCACGGAGACTCCGGATGGTCCCTGCACGCCGCTGAATACATAGACATGGTCGGCTTGGACCGTACCCGATTGCTCTGGAAGAGGGAAAAAGATCAGACTGACCCAGATTGTCAATCCGATGGTGATCAATCCAATGGTGATCAATAGCGCTCGCATGAAGTGTCCTATCTGCGCGGGTTGGGCTGCGGCTACCAATGCCAGATGAGGTTAAATGTGCCTCCTCGCCGAACATACAGGGTGCTCCGGTCCTCATAGTAGCCGAGAGCTTCTCCGGAGAATCGCTCGCTGATCGGAAAGATAATGCCTCCCTGCACGATGCGGCTCGGTACCCGTGTGAAGTCTTGCACCGCAACGATCCGCTCCCCGGAAGTTCCAAATCCGCCGGACGCAAACACCTGAAGGCGGTCGGTGGGCCGCCAGGTCAATTGGGACGAAAGAGTGATGGAGCCTTGGTCGGGAATATAATAAATCTTCTCCGTCAGCCACAGGTCGAATGGGAGATAGATCGTAAGACCCGGCTGCAATAGATCGATCCCGCCGGTTTTGAAATCCATCCTTCGATAGCCAAACGACATTTCAAAACGGGAGAGAGAGGGCGAGACATCGCCGAGTCCTTGGAAGAGTTCTCCTCCCAACGTCCAGTTCGGGACGAAGCCCGCGTTAAAGGCGCCTGATGCTCCGAGATAGCCCCATGCCCGGTTCCATAAGGGACTATAGAGCTCGGCGGATACAGGCGTGTCATGGAGACCGAATCGGTTCAACGGCTCCACGCGCGCGACCAACGTAAGATTGCCGATCGGCTTTGCCGCTTCAATAAGCCAATCACGCTCGTCGGGAAATTGATTGGTATAGGTGTAATGGCTATATCCCAGTTTCATATAATCGCGAAATGGAATTGCCGGCCCTGAGCGCGGTCCCCGCACGGGTGCGCGGGCTGATAACGTAATCTCTTGGGTCACCGTCTTAATGCGTCCGGCAATTTCCGGATCTTCAGTGTCTGCATAGACTTCGCGGTACAATTGCAAGGCTTCCTGGTATTGTTTGTTCCAATACAGCGTGTCGGCCAATCCCTGCTTTGCTTCGACATTGTTCGGATCTTCATCCAGCACACCTCGGTACATATCGCCGGCTTCTTCAAAATGATGTTGCCACGACCGCACCCGAGCCAGGGCAATTCGGACATCGATGTCCGCCGGGTGGCGCGACAAAATATCTTGATACAGGGCGACGGCCTCTTCGTGGTGTCCCTGCCAAGACAAGATACGAGCGAGGCGAGCCCGCATTTCATCATCGTCCGTCCGGCTTTCGAGGTAGTTGCGGTACAGATGTTCTGCTCGACCAAAGTCTTTGGCGGTCTCTGCCGCGGTGGCGGCTGCCAAGACGTCGCTTCGGGTTGACTGGACGGGCAGGAGGCCCTTCTCGTCCGGCCCTTGAGCCAACACGCGCGCCGGGGTAAGAAGTGACGCCATTGCAAGCAGCAACAGCCACGCGTGAAAGTGTTTGTGAGAAAAGCACCAGATTTGTGAAGAAAGAGCCCGCATCGTGCGGCCCACTGTGGGACCTCTCATGGAGCTCCCTGTTCCGGCAAGGCGAAGAATCCGGCGTAATCATGAATCAGGACACCGGCGAAGCTTGAATTGTGCACCGCACGGTTCAACGTATGAAGCATCCGTTGAACTTGAGCACGCGACTGTCCTGAAAAGGTGAGACGCGCCGGATGGACCGTTGTCCGCTGGATGATGCGGAACCAGTCTTGATTGTGCCCGCGAGGCGGGGGTGTAAGTACGAGTTGCCGCTCGTCTCGATTCAAGTACGCCGTCGCCAGTTCGCGTCGCGTCACCCGCTGCAGCCTCACATGCTCTTCCAACGGCAACGCCCGAGTCTCTGCCCCCAACCAAACCGGGCGGCCGATCAGGTCCGCATAACGGAGCGAGTCGTCGACCAGCTCGCGCAATTCATCCGGATCGGTTCGATAACTCATCAAGGCGACCTCATCCGCCAGATCCATGACGGCAAAGGCGACCGCCCGGTTGCCGGTGAACTGTGATGTCAACCAAAAGGGCATGACCATCGAAAGCCGAGCCTGCCTTGAGAGGGCGCGTTTGACGCGCGCATGCACGTCCAGATATTTGGTGAATCCCGTGGAGTCGTTGAAAAACCCATCGAGGAGATAGGGCTCGATGTCCAACTGCACGCCGCTCGGCAGGCGACCTTGCAGGACCGTCCGCAAGCGTTCCACCTTCGCAATCAGCGGGTGGGGATCGAAAATGGCTTCCGGATATCCATCCAGCGCAAAGGCCTCGATGCCTCGTTCTTGGGCTGCCTGAAGAAGGTTCGCATAACCGAGCCAGATCTCTTCTGACTCATCCAGTGCAGGCATCTGCACCGCCAGACGGTTGCAGAGCACGGATCGGCAGGCTTCCAATAATGAAGCAGGGTGAGCGGTTGCATGCCGATAGTCCCAGACCCAGAACCCCATACGCCGATCGGGCGTAGCCGCGAGCGACGTGGTCGCCAATGTGAGTTCATCGAAACGGATCGAAACCCCGCCTTGCTGTGGAGTGATTACGAGTGCAATGACATCACGCAGGTCGATCGACTTGGCTGCCGCCTTGAGAGGGACTGTGATGTCGAATGAGCCGGCTCCAGGGTCGAGGAACGGCTGGGCGCCCTCCAATCCTGTCCGGGTATCGGCCAGCGCGAAGGACACCGGTGCAGATACCTCACCGCGCAACGCCATGACTTGATAGGACAGGGCATCCAGCGCAGTCCCGTCTGCGGCAAGGGAAATGACGCAACGGCACGGAGAAGCATCCAGGCTGTGGGCTTGTAGAGTCAGCCTTCCACCGGAACGTTCGGTGGTCATCTCACAGTTCTTTTCACCTTCGATGGCGACAATGCGATCCAGCAAGTTGAGGCGTGGTTCATGAGGACGAACCCGGCGGGGCGGCGCAGGCTCAGGCGCGGTTTTAAAGAGAAGAGTCGGAGCACGTCCCTCCACATGGACCACTTCCAGTTCCTCAACCGTCATAGGAACGGCTCCTGAAAACGAGACTGTGTCGGCCGCCATGACGGGAAGACTGTCTCCGACAACCGCAATTGCCATCGATGCGGCGACGAAGATCACGACTGATAGAAAGCGGATCATCGCGCGATCGCCGTGCCGGGTTTGGAAAAGCCGCGCCGGTCCATAACGCCCCAATCCTGTCTCCCCCGCGCATACTTGACCAATCCACGAAGCCGCCAGTACACGGTGACTTGTCGCAGGCCGATGTTCTCGATCACACACCAGAGAACCAGCCAGAGACGATCCGTGAACGATTCGGTCCTATGGAATGTGAATTCCTCGATGACCAAAGAAGCGAAGGACAGCAGGATGCCATATCCGTACGCGATCAGGGAAGAACAGCAGCATGAATGAGCCGTTCATGTCGTCGAAAGCCACGATCAATCCCATGATGAGCAACCCCAACGCTTCAATGACCGGCGCTAACAGCTCTCCAAACACAAAGTAGGGGAAGACGACGAGCCCCAGCGCGCCGTACGAGGGATTGAAGAAGAGCCGGCGGTGGCGCCAGAGAACATCGGCGAGCCCGCGATGCCAACGATCGCGCTGATTACCCAACACGCGAAATGATTCGGGAACTTCGGTCCAAGCGACCGGATCCGGAATGAAAACCACGCGCTGCGACTCGTGGGATTCACATCCGACCCGGCGCAAGCGAACGATCAATTCCATGTCTTCGCCTACCGTGTCATGCAGATAGCCACCGGCGCGGATGACCGCCTCCCGGCGAAACAATCCGAACGCCCCGGAGATAATCATGTTGCCTCCGAGGCGATTCCAACCCAGCCGCCCAAAGAGAAACGCGCGCAGGTACTCCACAACTTGGACTCCCGCGAGCAGGCGATGCGGCGTATGGACGCGCACGACCCGACCTCCCTTGATCAGCGCTCCATTGACGGGGCGAATCGTGCCGCCCGCCGCCACCACCGTATCGGACTCGATAAACGGTCGGACAATCCGTTGGAGGGCGTCCGGTTCGATCAACGTATCGGCGTCGATCGCGCATACGAGTTCGTGCGACGCGATGTTCAGTCCGACATTCAATGAGTCCGCTTTGCCGCCGTTGTCTTTGTCGGCGACGACAAGATTCGGATGGAGCTTGGATCGATAAAGCGCGCGCAGCGGTTTGGTTTGAAGCCGATGTTCATAAATCGGATGCACGGGGACCAGCTCGAACTGATTGATGAGGACTTGCAGGGTCGTATCTTTGGACCCATCGTTGATCACGATGACTTCCAGGCTTGGATATTGAAGCCCCAATAGCGCGCGAAGACTGTCGGCGATCGTTTTGGCTTCGTTGTAGGCAGGCGCCAGCAGCGTAATGCGGGGAACGATGTCGGAGCCCAGCAACCGTCGCCGGTTTTCTCCACGCTCCTTTTGCAGATGCGGGCCGATATCCAGCACGGCGCTGGTCAATAACAACGCATAGAAGCTGGACAAGAAAAAAAAGTACACGAGAATCATCCATTCCACCAGCAGCAGGCAGTTGAGGAGTTCTTCTCCGATGATGTGCGTCATGCCGCTTCCCCTTTGACCCTTATTCGGGGAAGGCCGAGGATGTGCCGGGCCATGTCCCCGGCGAACCGGTCGGGATTTGAGAGGCTTTGCCGAAGCAGCAGAATACCGGGCGCCCCCAGCGATCGAAGAGTCAGCGCCGCCTCCTGCCGTACCGTCCAGACGGAATCTTCGAGCAAACGGGCGACGGCCGGCGACGCTTGCCAACATTTGAGCCGGCCGAGCGCATGGGCGGCGGCCTGCCGTACGTGAGCTGCGGGATCATTCAAACAGTCGAGCAGCTCCGGCACGAACCGGAGGCCTCCGCTTTTTCCGAGCGTTGCGATTGCCAGCGTTCTGATCGTGGGATCGGCATGGTTCAGGCGTGCGCGCGCCGGATCGTTGAACCGCTCATGCCCCAAGGAGGCCGCGACGGCCATGGCGTGTTCCAATGCGACTCCGGTGCGAGATTCAATGTGGCGCGCCAAGGGCTCGGTCACAATCGATCCCATTCGAACGAGGGCGTTATGAGCGGCAAAGCGACAGAATCCGTCGGCATCGTCCAAGAGTCGAAGCACGGCGTCGATCATCTCCGGAGAAGGGTGATCCGCCGCCCAATGGGCCAGTTCCGATCGGATGAGCGGCGACGGATCATGAAACAACGAGGGGAGAATCTGTTCGCCTTCAGCCATGGCCGTGAATAACCGAATACCTCTGACCCGCTGCGACCACCAGCGGCTGCGGCAAAGCCGTTCCCCGTGGGTAAGAATGCCCGATTGCTTGGCGATGTTCGCCAATTCCTGTAATTTGCTCCCGCTCAGGTTTTCGCCGAGGTCTGTCATCAACTTAATTTGAGCGCGGAGAGGAAGAGCCGTGACTGCTTCCAAATCCTCGCGTTGGTCAGTGTCTGCCTCAAGCGCTTGCAAAAGAAAGCCACGGGCCGCCTGGTACTTCGGTTCCAACCACCGTGTCTCCCACCGCAGCCAAGCGGCTCGACCGAAAAGTAATCCGAGGCTGCCGGCAAGTGCGATTCCTTCGAAGATCAGCGTGAACGTGAACCAGGTTTCTGTCGCGATAGTGCGCATCTAGGCGGTGAGAGTCCGACGAATGCGTTGCAGGAGTAGTCGCGGGCTGAACGGTTTTGCCACATGGTCAAATGCGCCGAGCTCGAACATTGCCGCCACTTCATCCTCGCCGGAACGATTGGTCAGCATGATGACTCGCATGCGGCGCAGACCGGTCTCAGCAGCCAGCCGCCGTAGAAGAGCCAACCCATCCAATCCCGGCAAATCGACCTCCAATAGCAGGACCTTCGAACGCATGGCCGGGGCATTTCCGCCCAGTTTCACGATCGCCTCCGCGCCGTCACGCAGCCAAGTGGAGCGGTAGCCTTGGTTCTTCAGCATGCGCAGCAACATGTCGCTGATCGCCTCGTCATCATCAACGATCACTACATCGTATTCCTGTATAACGACCGGATGGTGGCCGTCCCCTCCCGCGACCACGCGATCGCGCCCCCCGGCTTTTGCCTGCGACAACGCGTGTCCGGCGGCACGATAGATCGCCTGGCGTTCGGATCCGTCGCCGGGAAATTCGGCGAGGCCGGCGCTGACACTGATATTGAATGTCTTGCCGGTCCCAGTTGCGAAGCGTTCTTGACGGACGAGCCGGAGCAGTTCCTCAATCCTGGAGAACGCCGCTCTTTTCGTCGCTCGATGGAGTCCAATGACAAACTCGTCTCCGCCCAGGCGTCCTATGACATCTTCGGGTCGGAAGAAGGTGGAAAATATTTGCCCTAATCGGCGCAGCACTGCGTCGCCGGCCGCCGTCTCATACCGATCGTTAATCTGCGTGAGGCAATCGACGTCGACGACGGTGACTGAAAAAGGGTCACGATAGCGTCGGGCCATACGAAGGGAACGCTCCAGCAACTGTTCCACGGAATGTCTGGCGGCGACCCTGGTCAATCCGTCGATTTCCATCCGATGCCGGGAGAGGCGGGCCCGACCCAACCGGTTTTGAACCCGCATCATTAGCTCGGCGCTGACAATGGGTTTACTGATGAAGTCATCCGCCCCGGCGATGAACAGTCGCTGGATGGTTTGTGCGTCCGTGTGGGCGGAGAGAAAGACGACAGGAAGAGATTCCCAGTTTGGATCGACTCGCACCACACGGCACAGCTCGATCCCGTTCAGGTGGGGCATCTCCACGTCGAGAATCAACAGATCCGGGTTCACCTGTTCCAGCACGTCCCAAAATTGGAGCGGATCGGTGAGGGTTGTGACCTGCATGCCGCGTCGTTCGAGAAGTTTGCTGGCGAGCCGCGCGACCATCTCGCTGTCATCCACGACCAGGATTTTTGGGATGTGGAGGCGGGAATGACTGAGCGCCTCTCTGGCGGCGTTGAGAATGTCGGCGGCAGGCTGCCGCTTATCCACAATACCCTGGCAACCGGCTCCGGCGACAACGACTCGATCCTTGAATGAATCTCCATCGGTCAGCGCCAACACAGGGATCGGGGGTATGTGCATGACGAGCTCGCCCACGAAGCCCAATTCTCGGGGCGAGACGCCGTCGTTTCCAAGATCCAATAAGACTAAGCCCGGATTCTTGACCACCATGGCTTCCATGGCGTCGGTCAGATTGCGGGCGCCTACGATATGGATGTCATGTTTCGGCGCATCGCCTTGCAAGCGATTCAGAAGCGCCTCATCAGGGCAGATTGCCAGAACGAGTGGGCGCGCCTTGGTCAGGGACATGTCACCGGCCGAGAGAGGCAAGAGCGCTTCGGTTCGTTCCTGAAGTTCCATCACCAATTCACAGAAGCGAAGCACTTCCTGGGGCACCCACGTCCCATCCCGCCGCAGCAACTGCTCTGCTCCGTTCGCCGGTGTCGCGATGTCGTTCAAGCCGTATCGGCCGGCGTCCACGACCAGCTGGTGCGATTGGCGGACCGCCTCTTGTCTCATCTCGACCGAGAGCATGTCTTCGAGGAGGGATGTCGCAGTTTGTTCAAGAACCGATGCCCGATCTTTCAATGATGTCTTGAATTGCTCCCACTCAGCCGCCTCATCCGGGAATATGAGGTTGGGCGTCGGCTTGGACCCGGTTCGTAAATCATCGCGTTCATTGAATGAGACGCCAAGCAAGCCGGCGATGTGACGCGCGATTTCTTCGGGATCCTGCGGATAGGTGAGAAGGGTCTGGACGCCGAACTCTCCCACCAGGCGTTTCGTCAGTTCAGGATCCACGTCCTTCCCCAGGCAGTACACAATCGGCGTCTGAGTGTTCTGCAGACGCCGGCGAATTCTGCTGAGGAGCGAAGCGCTTTCCCCGCGAAGACCGCGGTGGTAGAAAAGGAAGAGCGCCCACCGCTGCCGATCGATGCAGTCTTGCGCCTGGGCGACGGTCTGAACCGTCTCAATGGTCACCTCGATCATTTGACGAAGAAATGTGATCACACCGGGAGGAATGCCTACTGCCAGAACGCGAGGGTTTCCTTCCGGCGATACCTGGATGATCTCGTTCCTTTCCGAATCTAGAGCCTGAACCGGTGAGCAGGCGGGATTCGAGCCAGTCTCTTTGTCGGCCATGGAGAGTCGATTCAAATGAGTCAGGAATATCGAGTGAGCCGCTCGTTTATCGCGGTCACGTCTCAATGTTTACCGACCGAGAGACTCACTACGTGGCGATTCGGCTCGGGCACTTTCTGAATGCCTATCCGAGCGGTGTATAGTCATGAGGCGTGAAAGGACGAGCACCAACGATTCGAAACACGCCTTTTCCCAACCGTATTGGATCATCGAGGATGCCACCCGGCAAGAATTTTCCGAAAAGAGGAGACTCAGGAAAAACCCGATGCTGCCCTAGCGCAAGGCCGCCCATGGAACTCGGATTGGTGGATTTATCCCAGGCATGCAGGATCGGGCGATCGTCGGCTGAGGAACAGAGGAACAGCGGGCGATGTGCGCTGTGGCGATGAATATCGCTTGCCTGCGTCGACACCTCGCTGCTGTAGTGAGTGAAAGAAGGCTGCCTTAGCTAACGAACGGCGCGTCCGCCGGTGTTGGCCGTGATGCGACCCATCGCGTGAGTCAATTAATTTCTTCCATCGGAGGCGGGTGACGAACGGCGCGCGGATTCGGTCGCGTCATGATGCGCCGAACGGGGACGCGATATGAACTTTTGGGTTTTCGCCGCGTGTGCCTGATGCGGCGATGCAGCATCGCAATGCCGGCCCCTCGGCACCGCTTCTCCTAATGCACGGCCATGCCGCCATGCCAGAGACCTCACCGCGCATCCGTTCCACCCGCAAATGTTAGACGAGAAGCGTTCGGCTGACGCCGAGAAGGGCGTGTCTTTTCATGCGCCGGGGCAGGGTGGGCGATAAGGAGGCCTAAGCATTTACAATTGGCCCGACCCCTCTTGAGAATGTAAAATGCGGTCGGTCTGCTCCGTTCTTTGGCCGAAATACGTTGGTGAAGGTTCCTCTTATGAATGACTTCGATTTTCGACTAATTGCTCCACGCTGTGGCAGTCACGCCGACGCCTTTGAGGAACTGTGCTGCCAACTGGCTTATCGCACATTGCCCGACAATATCAGCTACAAGCGACTTCGTGGTTCTGGCGGTGATGGAGGGGTGGAATGTTATGCGGATCTCCCTGATGGCACTCGGGTTGGCTGGCAGGCGAAGTATGTTTTTGATGTCGACTCTCTTCTCACGCAGACAACGAAATCGATAACAACGGCTATCGCAATTCACAAGACACTTGCCCGATACATTGTATGTTTTCCGTTTGACTTATCAGGTCCGACAGGCAGGAAAGGGAAAAGTGGCTATGAGAAGTTTGAAGCATGGCGAAAGAAACATGAGCGACAGCGTAAAGCCAAAAGGCCGTCACTACTCATCGAAGCATGGCCGGAATCAAAGCTTAGATCTCTCCTTCTAGAACACGACGTTGCGGGTGGCATTCGTCAGTTTTTCTTTGATGCAACGATCTTGTCGGATGATTGGTTCTCGGTACATCTCGACTCGGCAATACGAACCGCCGGCCCACGATACACACCGGAATTAAACGTCAAGACAGATTTATGGAAATGGTTCTCTGCTTTTGGGCGCACTGCGGAATGGGTAGAGTCTCTTAATGAGGTTCTTCGCTCCTCCCGCCTGACTTACGATCGTCTTGCGTCTGCGGTGAAGACAAAGAGATCGGATCCGTCTGTACCACTTTGGCCGGCTAATCTGCAACACGATGCGGAGTCGGCTGTCAGTGACATGCTAACTCTTCTTCATGAGTCTGCTGACTTACCCAAAACAGTGAATGGTGATCAGCTCAGACTTGTCAGGGACAAAGCAAATCGTCTGTTGAATCGTTTGACCTCACTCGAGGCCAGGTTGGTTGAGGATTTAGAAACTCAGTATGGACCTGGGCGCGCCGACTCGCGTGGATTTCGCCAATTCATGGCCGAGTATAACGTCTCATTTCCAACAGCCAATCTGGACACGGTACGTGAAGGGATTAAGGCTCTAGAAGATCTGACCAGCTGGCTTAACTCTCCAGCATGTTTCCTCTCTTTTGAGCGGGCCTTTGTGCTCACTGGTATAGCGGGGTCAGGGAAAACCCACGGAATATGTGATATTGCTGAACGTCGTCTTAGAGAAGGGAAACTCTCCTGTGTGGTGTTCGGACACGGATTTGGTGGAATGCCAGATCCATGGACCAGGCTGTTGGAAGTCCTTGGACTTCCGTTAACGATCGGAAGAGATGGATTACTCGATGCTCTGAATGCTGCTGGTGAAGCTTCTGGCTGTCCACTTGTCCTCTTCATTGATGCTATCAATGAGACGAAGCCGTTAGGATACTGGCCTTCCCACTTAGCTGCGTTGGCCCAGCAGGTCCGACGCAGAAAGTTCTTACGTCTCTGTATCACGTGCAGAACATCATTTGGCTCTCATTGTCTTCCTGACGGTCATACCTTTTCAGTGATAGAGCACGAGGGGTTTAAAGGAATTGAACGCGTGGCGTGCCAGGCGTTTTTTGAACACTACACCCTCAAACCCCCAATTACCCCCATCTTGCAGCCGGAATTATCGAACCCGCTTTATCTGCGGCTTGTGTGCGAGACTCTCCGGGCCCGTGATTTGGATCGCATTCCATCTGGATGGGCAGGGTTTTCGCCTACGATCAGGGCCTTCATTGGCGAGAAGGAGCGGCAGTTTGCGAAGGAGCATGGCACCCGTATTGGCGCTCACATAATCGGCGGCAGCTTACGCACTATTGCGCGTGCCATTGCGGACTCTGGTGCCTCCGCTATTGCATGGTCAGATGCTCAGAAGTTGATCTCGGAGGAGAGGCCACAGGCTAGTACTTTACCCGTACTTGAATGGCTCGTACGAGCAGACCTGCTGATAGAAGACATTACGGGCGACGCTGATCCCTTGGGTACGCAGGGCGTTGTCAGACCATCATTTGAACGACTGGGAGACTTCCTCATCGCTGATGAACTGCTAGATGGAATCGATTCGAAGCAACTTTCAGCCGCCTGCAAACCTGGTGGAGTACTGCATTCGCTGTTGCGGGACCAATCAACTGTGACTCAGAATAGTGGGGTAGTCAGCGCTCTCAGTATTCTGATTCCTGAGGGATCTTCCGGCACAGAGTTCCCAGGTCTATTGGACGATCGATCTGTTCGATCTGCCGTTCTCGATATCACAGTGGCCTCATTTCCATTTCGAGATCCAAAGACATTTTCTACCGCTTCTCAATCCCTAATTCGTGAAGCCTTAAGATCGAAACATATTTCACGAAAGGCCATGAATGCAGCCTTGTCTATATCGTGGCAGCCCTCGTCCATTGATGCGATCTGGATCGATGCGCTCCTAAAAGAGGCGCCCCTTGCCAGGCGTGATGCTTTTTGGTGTAGCTTTCTACATGATAGTTACGAAAAGTCCGGTTCTGTGAGGCGATTGATCTCCGCTGCATTTGAACTGCCATTGGACCAAGTTGAGCCATCAATAGGTGAGCGATGGGCCACAATCCTTTTGTGGTTCACTGCTGCCGCGGATCGCCGAATAAAGGACACCGCAGTTCGTGCAGCAACCGCTCTATTTACTGCTCGACCGGAAGTACTACCCGCCGTCACAAAACGCATCATCTTGTGTGATGATGACAAAGTTCGAGAGCGGGCTCTCCTAAGTTCATATGGTGCCCTGATTGTGGCCCACGATGCCGAGATGGCGGGTATAATCGCTCGGACATTACGATCAGTTTACCGGCGTGATCCTGCATCTTTTGATAATGCGATGATTCGAGATCACGTGAGATGTATTGCAGAACTTGCCCGCACACTCGGTACCTTGCCGGAAAATTATGATCCAGAGTTTACGGTGGAATCACTGAACTCGGAATGGCCACTCATTGAACCTTCGGAAGAAGAGGTGAATCGCTTGGACGATGTCTTGCCGAAGCTGGCCTATAGTTGTCTTCATGACGATTTCTTTACCTATTCCATGAATTGCCTAAAGCCGTGGGATCATTCCGTTACCAAGCAGCATATGGCCAAATGGATCTTGCAGAGAGCGGCCAGCGAATTTCGCTACGAAGGATCGGGTTGCGAGCACTACGATGAATGTATGCTTGCAAAATACGGGGCAGGGCGGGGCAGGGAAATGTGGGCGGAAAGAATTGGTAAGAAGTATCAGTGGATTGGGCTCTATCAACTAGCGTCGCGTCTTCATGACCATGTTGAGCGCAAATATGACAGCTGGGACCCCAGACCCCAGCGAACTCCTTTCATTCTGTTAGAGGAGCGTAAGCTTGACCCTACCTTACCGCCCAATATGTCTGGCAGAGAACGTGAAGAGAGGGCCTGGTGGATTGGGGACTCTGCGAATCTGGAATCAGGTAAGGAATTATCCGCCAAAGATTGGATCAATAAGCGCGATGATCTGCCCCAACTTGACCGACTGTTGGCACCACAGCTTCATCAGAATGAACAATGGCGACTGCTGGTGACTCGGCCATCCTGGGGGAGGCCCGATAAGGATGCTCCGAACAAACCGTATCGACAAGTCTGGATTCATCTTGAAAGCTTTCTTGTTTCAAAGAGGCGTGTGACGGCAGTATATGACAGCCTTCACGGTCGCAATCTATTTGGAGGATGGATGCCCAGAGGAGGGACTTGGCTTTATGGTTTCGCCGGAGAGTATCCATGGGCAACGCCATTTAACATGAATGCGAAAGAGAGCAATGGCTCGCGTAAGGGTGATAAAGACATACTCGATGCACTTACACCGTCCTGGAGCGAACTAGCGGTCGAATGGGAATATGATGCATCACTTCCACGGTATTTGCACATGCTCATGCCTGCGCGGGATTTCTTCAGTCATAAGGACCTTTGGTGGGATGGACGCGGGGGACAGCTATGCAAGAAGAATGTCGTGTTCAGGGATCCGTCAGTGGTTGAAAACGGTCCTGCCGCATTAATCGCGGACGCAAACGATCTTCTCGAGCGACTAGACAGACTGGGTATGCACCTCATCTGGACATTGCTTGGTGAAAAATGGATTTTAGGCGGTGTGCGGGAGGAATCGAGGCCAATATGTACCTTCAGCCAGATCGCAAGATCAGAAAAAGATGGTTCCATAAAATTCGGTGATCGTGTCTTTTTTGATGATTACGATAAGGACACTGGGCCAAAAAAAATCAAAAGGCCAAGAGGAAGAAAAGCAGAAGGGACCCCGGCTAGTGCTGTGGAGCACAATGTCGTCCCTTCTGAATGTATTATCGCGCGTGCTGGCGCGGAAGTTGCCCCATCTATCGCCGGCCGGCGCATTGCTCGGATCGACTCATCGCCGTCGGAGCGAATAGGCACGAACCTGTCGTCTTGAATCGATCGTAGTCTTTCAACAGGCGCTGTGGCGGTGAGTGGACTCCAATGCCTTCATCACCTCTTCCCTTGGCTGGAACAGATGCGCGCAGAGGTTTGGCCGTGGCGCCTCACTTAGTATTAGGAAAATGGATGGTGAGTCGTGCGTCGCGAATCGCGCGGAGACTCGGGCCCCGCACTTGCCGAGCAGGCGCGGTCGCAGAGCGACGGCGAGCACTGTTCGACGTTCCGTTGCGGAGGACAACGGAACAAGTTGCGCAGCCGAGCAGATGCGAGGCTTACGTGCGGTCGAGTCATAGCGCTGAGCAGGCAGGACTCACCATTCAGCATCCATCGCATCACGGCCAACACCGGCTGGGCGCGCCGTTCGTCAGCCAAGGCAGCCTCTTCGCTCACTACAGCAGCTAAGCGTGGACGCAGGCAAGCGAAATCACCGCCGCAGCGCGCATCGTTCAGAGTTCCTCAGCCAACTGATCAAGTTCCGCCCGAGTACGATTATTCTGGCCGAATAGGCTCGCGGAGTCTTCGGCGCCATTCCCGCCCGAGCGGCAATTGACTCTTTTCTTTACCACTGCCTATAGTTCGCGTATTCCAATTGCTAACGGTTTGTTTTCCCGCCAATACCGTGGTGAAGAATTGCTCATTGTAGTGGACCGCGGCGTTTTGATAGTCGGCGCCATCGTGCTGTTCTGTCTTATTGAATCGCCGGCCGATACTATCAAGGCCGCGGTGTACGAGTGCAGGGGAGCCAATGGTTCAAAGGTCCTGACCGACAGACCCAAGGGCTTCCAGGGCTGTGTCATGATCGAAACACTCGCACCCTCTCCCTCCGGCACTGGAGCGCCGCCGCCGGGATCTCCGGCCCTGGGTCAGGAGCAGGACGGTTCAGTGCCGCCTGTGCCCGTCCCGCAGCCGATGTTACCGCACTTATCCCCCGGGCGCATGCCTTACGAACCGGTGGAGCCCGGAAGCGTTTCAGATCAGTCGATCCAATCACCCGGACAGGAATCCCAGCCTTGCCGTCCTGACATCAATCCGTTGAATCCACTCGCCAGAGGCCATTGCCCACCCGCCGCTTCCTCATCATCGGAGCCAATGGAAGACTCACAACAGCCTCCTCAATAATGCGCGCCTTCTCTGTAATGGCCGAGAAGAATCCTCCCTCGTGACCATGGTCGTCGCAACGCCTGGGCAATCCTAAACCGGCCATATGACAATTCAGATGACCGGATCGAGCCGAGCCGATTCGAACTGTCCATGCGGGCGAGGTCACAACTGTCATGCCGGCCGCTCGAATTGACTCTCCTCAGACCCCTCCATATAATGCGATACATCAACGGTTTGACCCAGTCCCGGCCTCATGAATTTCACCTTATCCGAACCCATGGAGAGCAAGCTCAGCCGGTTTCGGGCCGCGCTTCGGCATGCGTTTGCCGTGCAAGAGGCGCGGAATGAGTTGCCCGAGGAAGACCGCGTGCTCCTCGAACGAGTGGCCGAGGCGATTGTGATACGCGGAATGGCGGCCCCCGCGACGGTATTTCTGGAATCGATGGGCCCGATGAATTTTCTAGGTAGCCAGGCGCTGCATTTCGTTTCTCCGATCGTCGAATGCGCGTTGAATGCCAAGGAAGTCGACCAAGTCGCCCGTCTTCTGGAACGGCGTGACACCATCTCCCGTCTCATTGTCCTCATCGATGCGAAATCGGCAGCTCCGCAAGGGACCCCTGCTCAATGACGGTGCCGGCGCAGCCCCGTGACACCGTACCGGCCGATCGTCCGCTCAACGTGATTGTTGCGACGGATTGCGGCAGCACTACCACCAAAGCCATCTTGATCGAGAAGGTCGGTGAAGAATATCGACAGACCTATCGCGGTGAATCGCCCACCACGGTCGAAGCACCTTTTGAAGATGTCACCCGGGGTGTTCTGAACGCGATCACCGAGATCGAAGAGTTGTCGGGACGCAAGATTCTTGACGGGGATCACATCATCACGCCGAACCGGGCGGCCCAGAATGAGCCGAACGTCGGCGTCGATATCTATATTTCCACCAGCAGCGCCGGCGGCGGACTCCAGATGATGGTCACCGGGGTTGTCCAGAACATGACGGGGGAGAGCGCGCAACGGGCGGCGCTCGGGGCCGGCGCGATCGTCATCGACGTACTGGCGTCCAACGACGGCCGGCTGCCTCACGAGAAGATTGAGCGGATTCGTTCCATGCGACCGGACATGATCTTAATGTCCGGCGGCACCGATGGAGGAGCGGTGACTCATGTAGTCGAGATGGCCGATTATATTGCCGCCGCCGAGCCACGCCCCCGATTCGGCAGCACGTATAAATTGCCGCTGATTTACGCCGGGAACAAAGAGGCGCAGAGCCAGGTCACAAAAATCCTCGGCGAGAAAGCCGCCTTGGAAATCACGGAGAACATCCGGCCCGTCCTGGAGCGGGAAAATCTCGCGCCTGCCCGCAACAAGATCCATGATCTCTTTCTCGAACATGTGATGGCGCAGGCGCCCGGCTACAAGAAGTTGATCGAGATGGCCGGCGCCCCCATCATGCCGACGCCGGCTGCGGTCGGCCTGATCATGGAGACGATTGCGAAGCGTGAACATATCAATCTAATCGGCGTGGATATCGGCGGAGCGACGACGGATGTCTTTTCCGTGTTCGACGGCCGGTTCAACCGGACGGTGAGCGCCAACCTCGGCATGTCCTACAGCATCTCGAATGTGCTGGCCGAAGCCGGATTGGCGAACATCATGCGGTGGGTGCCGTTCACGATCGATGAACAGACCTTACGCAATCGGATCAAGAACAAGATGGTCCGTCCCACGACTATTCCGCAAACGCTCGATGAACTCCAAATCGAGCATGCCATTGCCCGCGAAGCATTGCGCCTGGCTTTGATCCATCACAAATCCCTCGCGACGGGTTTGAAAGGCGTGCAGCAAGAGCGCACCATTTCCGATGTCTTCGAGCAGCAAACGTCCGGCCGAACGTTGATTGACATGTTGAAATTGGACCTGATTGTCGGCAGCGGAGGAATTCTGTCTCACGCGCCCCGCCGCGTGCAGTCGATGATCTTGATGGTCGATGCCTATGAGCCGCTGGGCTTCACGCAGTTATCCGTGGACAGTATTTTCATGATGCCGCATCTCGGCGTTCTTTCCACGATCAACGAAAAGGCGGCAGCCGACGTGTTTGTCCGCGATTGCATGGTGTACCTGGGAACTTGTGTGGCGCCGGTCGGCCAAGGCAAGGAGGGAGAGCGTTGTGCCGACTATGAAATCGCCTTTCCGGACGGCCGCGCCGAAAAAGGCACCCTCATGTTCGGTGAGGTGAAACTGTTGCCGCTGTCTCATGAACAGCAGGCCAACGTAACCATGAACCCTGTGAAGCAGGTAAATGTCGGAGCAGGGCCGGGTACTGCGATGACGAAAGAGGTCCGTGGGGGAGTCGTGGGATTGCTGCTCGATGGCAGGGGCCGTCCCTTGCAGTTGCCGAGCGATCATGATGCCCGCACCGGCGCCCTCATGCGATGGCAACATGCCGTCGGGCTGTACCCGGGAGGTTCTGAGTCGTGAGAATGGTTTACTGGTTGCTCAAAGGCCGTCCAGCAAGGTCCGCGGCGCGAAGAATAATGAGGTGCGCGACGCGACGAAGAAGGAGCATCACGTTTGCGCACGGGCGCGAGACGGCGAGCGCCCAGTATCTTACCCGTTTTGCGGACGCCGCCGAGACGGTGAGGCGGCAGTGCCCGAGCCGAAGCGTACCCTGGGGACGGTACGTTGAGGTGAGTGAACAACTGAGAGCGAAGCTGGAGGGCTTTTTCAGCAACCAAGCATGGCGCATTCCTATACTCCGGGCCTAACCGTCAGCGAACGGACGACGATCCAACGGAAGCGGTTGCTGCCGCTGCCGGGAACCGTGCTTGTGACGGTCGGCCAGACCGTCCACGCGCAGACGCCGGTC
>JANRMQ010000012.1:0-119437 GCA_040981125.1 Nitrospira sp. | reverse complement strand
GATTGAACTATCGTCATCATCGGCGTGCCTTTCCCCCGGCCTGCCAGCCGGTGTCTTCGGGTTGTGTTCACCCGGAAAGGTACGCCACCTTTTCATCGACGTTCCACAACTTCCGACTATAACTCATTCTAATTGTAATAATAGATGAATTGGATCGTCTTCATGATAAAAAGGCCAAACAGCTTTTTGCGGATACCGTAAAGACGCTATCTGATCATTCAGTGCCTGCTTCTCTTGTAATGGTTGGAGTGGCCGATACAGTGGAGGAATTGTTTCAACAGCATCAGTCAATTGAACGCGCTTTGGTTCAGGTTCGAATACCACGGATGTCGAGAGACGAATTGCACGAGGTGGTTAAAAGAGGCTTGGAGAAGGTGGGAATGGAAATAGAACACAATGCGTTAATGCGGATCTCACTTCTATCGCAAGGACTTCCGCATTACACGCACTTATTTGGATTATATTCTGCAAGAGAGGCTATCGATAGAGGACGGAAACTGATTATGCTAGAAGACATATCTTCTGCTATTTCTAAAGCTTTGGAAAAGGCACAACAAACGATTAAGAGTGCTTACCATAGAGCGATCTCAAGTCCTCGACAAGCTAATTTATATCCTTCTGTCTTGCTTGCCTGTGCCCTATCCCGTACCGACGATCTAGGATACTTCGCTGCGGTTGATGTACGCGATCCGATGGAACAAATAATGAAGAAGCCTTATGACATACCTAACTTCGCGCGTCATCTAAACGACTTCTGTGAAGAATCAAGGGGACCTCTTCTGCAAAAAACTGGAAGTGCGCATCGATTCAGGTTTCGATTCATCAATCCTTTGATGCAACCATATGTGATCATGCATGGAGTCACAGACGGTAAAGTTCCTCTCCCACTGTTAGATGAATCTGCTTGAATATGGAATATAAGCCGTTTACCGACCTGCTTTTGTGTGTGTTGCGAAAACAGGGTTATTAGTGAGCCGGTTCTTAATCCTTCTGGATTCGTCTGCAGAAGAAATTTTCCCCATATCAGCTAAAACCTTAATGACTGTGTCTGCAACCAATTCAGTGCTGTTAGGGAGTTTCGTTGCTGCAATGTGGTCGCGAATTGCCTGTTGTCCCATTGAAATTAGATCCGCAGAGGCAGACGATTTAGCCAGCTTCAGTTTCTTCTCTTCAACCCACTGACAGGTACTATCCAGGATAGAATCGATCTTTTCTTTAAAGCCATCTTCTGAGACTACTGTTGGAACCCAATCTTCTGTCCCTACGCGAGAATACATATTGCCTACAAGCCAGCCCAGTTTAGCCTGGAAGACTTCTTTGAGTGATAAAAGTCGAGAGTTTAAGCAGGTTGCGTAATGGGAAGATTTTAGGGAGACAGACAGCCTTAAAAATGCGCAGTGTGGGTATGGCAAACCAAGCGATGGCTCCGAGTTCAGGTAAAAGAATTCGGGTTCATTGTTATTAAGAAGTCTTCCCACAAACTGCGTGATCTTTGATTTAAGGCTTATCGAACAAACCATCCCAGCCTGCTCGAAACCATCCTGGACTTTTTCAATTTCCCTGCGGATCACTAGATCGAGTGGTCGTACCGCTGCAATCGTTACGTAACGAGCCTTACATTTGTCTTTTCTGCGAACTAGGTCGCATGATTGTGTCAGTACCAAGAAATGAGTGTAATCGTCTTTCAAATAATACGGATGAATTGGCTTGAGCACTTCCATAAGATGAGGCGTTTTAGATAGTAGATCGCCTTGTTCGAGATCCGAAGACGTGTTCTGACGGTATGTAAAGAAAACTGGCGTGCTGGTTGGATTATTAACCTCAGGCATGAAGCGGTAAGAACGCTATCCTTCTTGTGTATTTGTAGTCTCAGCGAGAGTTGCCCCGCGATTAGCGAAGAGGTTTTCTTGAATCATTCTTTCACGATGAAGATTAATTGGCACTGTGACCTTCTGCGTTAAGTCACCTCGGACAAGGATCTCGGCTGAAGGTACCAGACTCTCTGAAGAGCCCACTGTGACAATTATAGGGGATACCGCTGTTTTTCTAAGTGAGACTTCATGAAAATCTGGTACAGGATTTGCCGAGTTTATCTCAACAGTGTCAACACCATCCGACATCTAGGCAACCTCCTGTCTTTCTAAATGAAATACTGTGGTCAAAAGAGCCATTGCTATATCGCGGCACTCAAGAACGCGACCTTGCAATAGTCTAACGCCCTCTTCTGCCGAAGCAATAGGGTGATTGAAGTTGAAATGGAATCTCACCTTTCCATTTTCATACGTCATCTTCAGTATAAACATAATCGATTCTTTAACGATCTGTCGCGTAACCGAAATGTTCTGCATTTCATAACCGGCATCTCCAAGAATGCCACTGTCACTGAGATCGAAGACCTGGAGTACGTCATGGGGAGGGTCATTCTCAATGAATCCAAAATTAATTCCAAGCGCGCTGACAGGTGTGTGAGTCAGTAACTGGAGCGCGTTTCTTACAACCTGCTCCATCGAGTTTAGACTCGTATCTTCTAGGTTTTTCAGGCCGACTATAAGACGATCACCGCCGGGAATCAAAATGAGATTAGGGGTATGATATCTCACGTTGGTAAGGGCGGGGCCAACTGCAAGCTCTGTTTCAACCGTTTGTACGTGAAAGAGTTGGTTTCCTATCCATTGTGGAGAAAATATGTGCGGGTTCCACTGTCCAACGGTCACAATAGTCCATTCACTTAGGTTTGGAACCATGATCTACCTTTGTATTTCTATACTTGTGATAAGGAACAATAATAAAAAACTGAAGTTACTTCACTAATATTAGGTGAATGGAGGAAAATTGTGAAGTCTCTTTTTCAATGCCTACAGATGTGAGTTTTCAACGAAAACTCGTTGTAACTCGTCTACTTTGAGAACCAAGTGGCTTTCGCGAATCTTTTGTAACTATCCCATAGGGACTTCTAGCAATGATCCAGCAATTCAATGCATGAGCAGCGATACATTCGGAAAGGCGCCATTATAACGTTGGTTTGCAATAAAGGACCGTTAGATAGGGGGCAAGGCGAGGTGGGACGCCGACTTCACTGGAGGAGCGGGGGTGCCCACCGAGGTTTTGTCGTGCGAGAAAGCCGGAACTGACTCCGGCACTGCGGTCGCGCAGCGTCCGCAGCCACGGGAATTCCGGAAGCTTCCGCACGGCAAGATCCGGAAGGGCGCTCCGGGAAGTGCGAAGGCGCCTACCTCGCCTTGCCTTCGCTGCTGAAGAATTCAGCTTTGGACTGGCAGACGCCCTTCGTCCAGATCGATGAGATCCAGGACACTGATTGAATTGAGTTCAATTCTGGCCGCGAGGTCTGGATACATGCGCCTCCGATATTCCAATAGCTCCGCATCGGGCCGATAACGATCGATCTGCTCTCCCCATGCCTGTTTCTCCAATGCGGTGGCCGGCTTCGCATGGTCCTGCACCCAGGCGAGCACTTCCTGATCGCTGCGGCTGGACACAATGGCCTGGCGCAATGCCTCGGCATTCAACCCGGTAAACGCGAGAAATCGTCCATCCAGTGTGTGGTTCGCGCCCAGCAGATTGGCAACGTAGACCTCTGGCAATTGCCCTTTAGCGAAAAGGTGGACCTTATCGATCAACCGCGGGAGAAGAATATAGCCGCCAAGGGATTCGCGTGGCGATCGCAATCGGATTGGTTTAGAAATCTCCATGGCGAGGTTCAACGGAGAGATTTTTACATTTAACGGTACGATAAAAGAAGGAATCTTCCGGATCTGGCCGAATCATAAATTGTCCGGTGTGAGACCGGTCACCTTAGAAAGGCGGGCCAGCATGCGGGGACCGATTTCGTCACGGTCATGAAAGGCGAACACCACATCAGGCCAGCCAACTCGATGAAGGACCCGATGGGACCCGGTCGTTCGTTTGGTCTGCCAGCCGATGCGAAGGAGAGCGGAAAGAACACGAGAGGCCTGGGTCGAGGGCCAACGGCTCATGCCGCGATGAAGGAAAGATTCAGGAGTTCCTCTGGGACCGCTTCGCTATGTTCAAGACGATCAGCCATTGCGCGAAGAGCCAAGGCTTGGACTGCTGCCAGCGCGCCGGCACGTGTCTGCCCATAAGCCATCACTCCCGGCAATGCCGGCACCTCGCCGATCCACCGGCCATCTTCTTCTTGTTCCAACTCGATCCTTAATTGCGTGACGTTAGCCATGGAATTCTACCAATGGTTGATTGTCGATAGGCTAAGCGCCGACACATCAAAAAGCAAGCAGTCATAAGAACCATAGCAGCGCTATTTCCGGTTCTTGACTCTCGCAACCAGTTTGCTCAATTCGCGGAGCCACAGCACCGAACTGCCTACCGCCGCGCACCGCAGCCAGTCCCCGGCGCTCAGGCTGACCGTCGAGAAGGCCTGCTGCAGGAACGGGATGTAGATCACTGCAAGCTGTAACAAGAGCGACAACAGGATCGCTGCCCAGAGCCACCGGTTGGAAAACATCCCGATGAAGGCGCTGCGTTCATCGGAGCGGGCATTGAACACGGTGAAGAGCGAAAAGAACACGAGCGTATTAAACGCCATGGTCTGTGCGTACCGCATCGTGCCGGTGCCTTCGATGAAGCCGCCCGGCAAGCTGGCATCAAGAATAAAGAGTGTTCCCGCCGCCATGATTATGCCGACGAAGAAAATGCCGGACCACATGCGCCGCGTGATGACTCCTTCGCTCCGCGGCCGGGGTGGGTCGTTCATGAGTCCGGCATCGGTTGGATCCACGCCGAGCGCCAGCGCAGGCGCGCCGTCCGTGACCAGGTTGATCCAGAGAATTTGCGTTGCCACCAGCGGCACGACAATACTACTTCCGCTTTCCGCGGTGAGTCCGATCGCATCGGCCAACAGCACGCCGAAGAACATCGTGATCACTTCGCCGATGTTCGACGACAACAGGTAGCGCAGGAACTTGCGGATGTTGGAAAAGATCGCCCGTCCTTCTTCGACGGCGGCGACCACGGTCGCGAAATTATCATCGGCCAGCACCATGTCGGCCGCTTGCCTGGACACGTCCGTGCCGGTTCGGCCCATCGCCACGCCGATGTCAGCCGTTTTCAGCGCCGGCGCGTCATTGACGCCGTCGCCCGTCATCGCGACCGTGTCGCCGCCGCGTTGCAGCGCCTTCACGATTCGCAGTTTATGCTCGGGATTAACGCGCGCGTAGACGGATACTTCCCGGACGGTCCGGTCGAGGAGTTCGTCCGGCATCTTTTCAATCTCTACGCCTGTCACGGCCCGCCCGGCGTCCGCGATGCCGAGTTCCGTGGCAATCACGGCGGCGGTTGTCGGATGATCGCCGGTAATCATCAAGGCGCGGATGCCGGCGGTCCGCGCGCGAGCCACCGCGGACTGCGCCTCTTCGCGGGGCGGATCCATCATGCCGATCAGGCCCACGAAGACAAGGTCCTGTTCGACTCCTTCATTCACCTCATCGACCTTGAATCCATCCTTCGGCAACGATCGGAATGCCAGCGCCAGCGTCCGGAGCGCCTCGCCGGCCAATTCTTCATTGGTCTTCAAAATGTCCGCCCGGCGCGCGTCGGTCAGAGGCCGGGTCTGTTCTCCGATCAATTCATGCGGGCAGTGGGCGAGCAGTACGTCGGGCGCCCCCTTGGTAAAGGCGAGGAGGCGTTCTTGGCTGTCGGCATCCTTGTGAATGGTGCTCATCAGCTTGCGTTCCGACGAGAACGGCACTTCGGCCAGTCGGGCGAATCGGGCATCGAGTTCCTTTTTTTCAAGCCCCGCCTTCCGCGCCGCGACGATCAAGGCCGCTTCCGTCGGGTCGCCTTGCGCGGTCCAGCCCCCGTCATGTTCCTGGATGACGGCATTATTGGCCCGGTCGGCGGCCGCCAGCGCGCGCAGGACCTCGAACCGGAGCGTTCCGTCCGGCGGTTCTCCGTTGTCCGATTGGACTAAACCTTGGGGCGAGTACCCGGTGCCGCTGAAGCTCACGCGCCCGCCGGCTGTGACGAGCGTACGGACCGTCATCTCGTTCTTCGTCAACGTGCCGGTCTTGTCGGACGCGATCACGGTTGCCGAGCCGAGCGTTTCCACTGCGGCAAGCCGGCGCACGATCGCGTTCCGCTTCGCCATGCGCTGCACGCCGATGGACAGCACGGCGGTCACGACCGCCGGGAGGCTCTCGGGCACGGCCGCGACGGCCAGCGCCACGCCGAGGATGAGGACGTCGATGATCGCCGAGAGCGAGCGCACCTGCTCCACGACAATAATGGTCGCGATCATCACGACGGCGATCGCGATGACCACAAGGCCGAGCATTCGGCCGATGCGGTCCAGTTCCACTTGTAACGGCGTGGTTTCGGCCGGAGCTTGCTGCAGTAACTTGGCGATGCGCCCCATTTCGGTCTGCATGCCGGTCGCGGTGACCACCGCGGACCCGCGGCCGTACGTAGCGGCGGTGCCGCTGAAGACCATGTTGTGACGGTCTCCTACCTCCGCTTCTTCGGTCAGCGCGGCGGTGTCTTTGGAGACGGGGAGGCTTTCGCCCGTCAACGGCGCTTCCGCCGTTTGCAGGGATGTCGAAGTGATCAGGCGCGCGTCGGCAGGGATCGTATCGCCTTCCTCGATGAGGATAATGTCGCCCGGGACGACTTCATCAGCCGGAATGCCGTGCCGGGCGCCGTCTCGAATCACCCGGGCCTGTGCGGCCGACATGCGGCGAAGCGCCGCCACGGCCTCTTCCGCCCGTTCCTGCTGAATGTAGCCCATGACGGCGTTGAGCAGGACGACGATGAAGATGGCCATGGCTTCGTAGGGGAGAGCTGAGTCCCGCTCGTAGACCCACAGCCCCGCGGAGATTGCGGTTGCCGCCAGCAGCAGAATGACGAGGACGTCTTGGAATTGAGCCAGGAACTTCTTCCAGCCAGGGACTGGTTGCTCGGCGGTCAGGACATTGCGGCCATAGGCTACAAGCCGGGCACGGGCCTCTTCGGTGGTTAAGCCGCGCCGCACGTCCGTCTTCAGCTCGACGAGCAGGTGATCGGAGCTCTGCCGGTACGCGTCCGTCGAGTCGCCTTGGGCCGTCGCGGTCATCCTTGTCCTGTTGCCACTCTCCATGGAAGTCGCCCCGGAGAGGGGACTCATAGGCATCCTGGGCTTACGCTATCAGATAGGGACGGCGAATCGAAGCAATGTTTTTCTGCGTTCCGGCTGCGCAGCCGGTGAGGAAGAGAAGGCGCGTTGAAGTCGGAATGGAGGTGGAACGTGGAGGGCGAAGAAGGCGGAGAGACGCCGGCGGGAAGGTCTGATGGCCTTCCTGCCGGCATATATTTATTCCACGATAACCGTGATCGTGTCGGTTGCGGCCAGATGATCGTGATCATGGGTCGCAGCCTGCACCTTGATTTCGTGTTTGCCTTTGCTCAATCCTTTGAACGTGCCCGGAAATTTCTTTTGCGGCTCTCCGTCCAGGTAGACGTGGCCATGCGCCGCTTTGGATCCCTTGCTGAGCTCGTATTTCAGCTCGAAGGTGTCGGGAACCGTCGCTCCATCCTTCGGTTGCGTAATCTTGATCTGCGAGCCGTCATCGATATCGGCAAAGACCGGGGTGATGGAGACAGCCCCGAAGAGGGCGGCGACGACTAGACCGGACAAGAACCCACGTTTCATGATGACCTCCTTGGTATCGATCCGGATCGCCATGATCCGGACGGTTGATAGTGACTGCATGCGAGTCACTGGTTGCTGCGCTGCGATTGAGAGAAATACCGGTAGACGCCTTCGACATTCTCGGGAAACCACTCCTTGTAGCGTTGCCACTGCTCGTACTTGGGCAATTGCACGGTATCCCTGGCCTCTTCCAGAGTCATTCCTTTATGGATCGAATCCTTCACCGCAGCGGTGAGATCCTCAAGGTAGGCTCGGAACAACTGCACATGTTCCTTCTTCCCGATCTTGCCATGACCGGGCACCAAGGTCTCGAAATCCAATTGCTCCACCCGCTTGAGCGACTCGATCCAATCATCGGGGTAGTCGCTGCGCATCGTGCGGTAAGCGACGGTTTCAACCGGAATGAAATCGACGGCGAAGAGCAGCTTATTCTGAGGCAAGAGCACGACGAGGCTGTTATCCGAATGGTTCTTGCCGGTATAAATCAGTTCGACCCGCTTGCCGCCCAATTCGATGAACAGGCGATCGGTAAAGGTGAGATCCGGCACAGGAATTTGCGGATCCGGGTCCTTCTCGATCTGACGCTTGGCGGCCCAGTGGCTCACGAAGAGCGCGGTATCGGCAAACACGTCGCCGCCGGAGATATGATCATTATGGTGATGACTGTAAATCACATAGCGCACCGGTTGATCGGTAAGTTTCTTGATCTCCGCTTTCAACCATGCCGCTGCATCGGGCGCAATCGGGTCCGTGACGATGACGCCCTGCGGGGTGGTGATAAAAATGGATTGGTGAAATTGATGCCGGAACAGAAACACGCCCTCGTCCAGCTTCGTGATCTCATTGTCCACCTTCGGCTGAGCCGGGGCGTCCGGCTGTTGGATCAACAGACAGCTCAGGATTATCACGAATGAGAACCACTTCACGATACGCATCGCGTCTCCATTCAAATCAGAATCGACTCACCCACGTGCGACTCCGCATCAGCAGGAACCGTTCCAGCCGTTCCAGCGGAGCATATTCACTTGTATGCCATTGAAAGCTTGGAGATATCAGTCATGGACTCATCACATCGGTCCATGAAACGGCAGGGAGTGACGAAAGAGAGGTGCCGAAATGGCGGCGCGGAGCCGAAGGAACGGCATGTCGTCACTTTTTTTTGATCAATGTCTCTTGGCCGTCGATGCTGACCGGTTTCTCCGTTCGCGCGTCATCATATTCCTTCTGGAAATGATCGGTAATCAGCGGACTGCTGCCCTGGCGGGTGAAATAGGCCCAGATCCACTGGGTCATCACCGCCAACCGGTTGCGAAACCCGATCAATAGAAAGACATGGACCAGCGACCAGAGAAGCCACGCGATCAGCCCGGAAAAATTTGCGCGCCCGAATTGCGCCACTGCGCGATGCCGGCCGATTGTGGCCAGGATACCGCGATCGCGATAGCGGAACGGCAGACGGGCATCTCCGCGCATGTCACGCAGGATATTCTCTGCCGCTGCTTGCCCTTCCTGCAAGGCGGCCGCGCCGAGCCCGGGCACGGGTATTCCGTTCGCATCGGTGAGTGCCGCCATGTCGCCGATGACAAAAATCTCACGGTGTCCGGGCAGACTCAAGTCCTGCTCGATGAGCACCCGCCCCGCGCGATCGGTGTCGGCGGCGAGCGCCTTGGCCAACGGCGAAGGCGCGACTCCGCTGGCCCACAGGGTCACGTCGGTCGGAATCCACCGGTCTCCGACTTTGATCCGCCCCGGTTCGACTCCTGTCACCATGCTTCCGGTGTGGACTTCGACGCCGAGCTGTTCCAGTTGCCGCGTGGCTTTCCTGGACGACTCTTCTGAATATGTTCCAAGGATGCGCGAGGCCCCCTCATACAGCCTGACATGCGCGGTGGTCGTATCAATGGATTTGAAATCCTTTGCCAGCGCCAGTCGCGCGAGGTCGGCGATCGCTCCGGCCAGCTCGACGCCGGTCGGACCGCCGCCGACCACGGCGAAGCTGAGCGGGGCTTGTCTGCCGCCCACATAGGCGTGACGTTCAGCCGTTTCGAACGCCAGCAGCAGCCGCTTGCGGATTTCCACCGCGTCTTCAATAGTCTTGAGACCGGGCGCGTCCTCTTCCCACTCGTCATGTCCGAAGTAGGCGTGCCGGGCTCCCGCTGCGACAATGACATAATCATACGGCAGCTCCACGCCGTCGCTGAGTTTCACCAGGCGCGCCCCTTTATCGAATCCGACGACCTCGCTCAGAATGATGCGAACGTTCCGCGAGTGGCGCAAAATATTGCGGAGGGACGACGCGATCTCGCCGGGCGAGAGCATCCCCAACGCCACTTGATAGAGCAACGGCTGAAACGTGTGGTGATTCTTCCGGTCGATGAGCGTGACATCAACCGGTTCATTGGACAGGGTCTTGGCGGCATGGAGACCGCCGAATCCGCCGCCGACAATGACGACTCGGGGACGAGAAGGACGTTCGTGCATTACAGATCCTTTGTGGGCAGCGCTTCACGGGGTCGCGATCCCTCGCCACATCACTGTGTCGTGACGGCGCATTCCTGAGCGTCGCCGCCTACGTGCATTCTCTGAGGCGCGCGCTGATCGAGTCATGCATCCGCTTGCGGGTTGTGCCAGGTCCCATTCTCGATGAGCCGACCGGCCTCCTTTGGTCCCCACGTATTCGGCTCATATTCATACGGCGGTGTGACGGTTCTCAGGATCGGTTCCACGATGCGCCATGCGGCCTCCACGCCGTCCTCTCGGGCGAAGAGCGTCGGATCGCCTTTGACGGCGTCTCCGAGGAGCCGGTCATAGGGGTCCATCTCGTCGCCGGAGCAATGGCGCGCGACGAGTTCGATCCGTTCTCCCCTCATGGCTTCTCCCGGAACCTTGGCCTTCGTGCCTAAAGCGATGAGGACATCGGGACTGAGACGAAAGCGAAAATGGTTCGGGAACGGTGGTTCGGTTTCGTCCAGTATGGGGCAGGATGGACGCTTCAACTCCACCAGCACTTCGGTCGCCGTCACAGGGAGGCACTTACCGGCCCGCACGTAGAACGGCACTCCCGCCCACCGGTCATTGTCGATGTGAAACCGGAGCGCGGCGAATGTTTCGACCTGCGAATCGGAGGCCACGCCTTCCTCGCGGCGGTAGCCGCGGAACTGGCCCCGTACGACATCCGGCGGAGTGAGCGGCCGGATCGCCTTGAGAATTCTTGCCCGTTCGTCCCGCATCGATTCATGGTCATTCCCGGCCGGCTCTTCCATGGCCACTGAGGCGATCACCATTAACATGTGATTCTGCACCACATCGCGAATGGCCCCCGCCTCCTCATAGAAACGGCCGCGGCCCGCCACGCCGAACCGTTCGGCCATCGTAATCTGCACACGTTCAATATGGCGGTGGTTCCAGCCGGTTTCAAAGAGCGGATTGGCGAAACGAAAGTAGATGAGGTTTTGGACCGGCTCCTTGCCCAGGTAATGATCGATTCGGAAGATCGCCTGTTCCGAGAAATGTGCGCGCAGCATGCGGTTGAGATCCTGCGCCGAATCCAGGTCTCGACCGAAAGGTTTCTCGACCACCACCCTCGTGTTGTCACTGAGGCAGCCGGACTCAGCCAACCCTTCGATCACAATGGGAAACATGCTCGGAGGAATGGCCAAATAGTACAAGGGGCGTTGAGCTGCGCCGAGTTCCTTGCGCAATCGCTCGAACGTTGCCGGTTCGCGGTAATCGCCGCTGATATACCGGAGTAGGCGAGAAAATTGTGCGAAGGCCTGCTCGTCCAGGTCACCGTGCTTCACCACGCTATCGCGGGCTCGGTTCCTGAACTGTTCGAGGCTCCACTCGCTCTTCGCGACCCCAATGATCGGCATCTCGAGATGGCCGCGCTGGATCATGGCCTGTAGAGCGGGAAAGATCTTTTTGTATGCGAGATCGCCGGAGGCGCCGAAGAAGACGATTGCGTCGGACTTCGCGATCACGATGAGTGCTCCCTTCCAGCCGGCTACCTTCTTGAGCGGCTCATGGCCGCTTGCTTTTGAATGAGCCTCTCTCGAGCTTCTCCAAGCGCCCGACCCGCGTCCGGGTGTGCCCTTTCCATATGGCCGCTCCACACGACACAGGCAGGGCGCGCGTCCTGCCAGGCTTCTTCCCATAAGCGAAAGCCGCCGAGGAAGGCGTGCATGTTGTTGCCAAGGCGGGCGCCTTCCGGCAGATCTTTGAGCCTTTTGGCATTGCCGCCGCCGAGTACCACGTAATCTGCCTGGAGGGCCGCTTGGAGCGCGGGGACCACGTCGAGCACATACTTGCGCCATTTCTTTTTTCCGTATCGCTCGAGCCCGCGCAAGCCGACGTAGTCCTCGTAGGTTCGGCCTTTCCTGTATCGCAGATGCGCCAACTCCATCGGTATCAGCACCCCGTCGGTGATTAACGCGGAGCCCAGACCGGTCCCCAGCCCGAGGAACAACATGCGGCCGCCTTCGTAGCTGCCGAGGGCTTGCATGGCGGCGTCATTGAGCAGCTTGACGGGGCATCCGAAGGCCGTCTCGAAATCCAAGCTTGTCCATCCATCGCCAAGGTTTTTCGGTTCGGCAGCCGGTTTGCCATGCAACACTGCTCCCGGGTATCCCAGCGCGATGACATCATAGGACCAATCGGCGGCGAGCTGCCGGACCGCCTCCACCATCTGTTGCGCGGTCATGGTCGGACCGGATCGCACCTTTCGCGAGGTGCGTTTTCCAGTAGCCAAGATCTTTAGATTAGTCCCGCCCACGTCAACGACCAGCACCCTGGGAAGACGACGGTGCATACTCCCATTGTTTTTCAATTCCTCTGCCATGATCTTCTCCCTTCCGGTGTCAAGCTTCGGTCTCTGCGTCCGGCAATTAACTTTGACGTGTCCGAGCCGTTTCGCGTGCTGTGACCTGCACGTCGCCCTTCTGAGCGAGCACTTCATGTCTGGTGACTGTCCCCTCCCGCCAGAAGCGAAGGTCGAGCGTCGCTCTGCCGACTCTGAGCCGGCGGACCGTGAGGTCCGGAAGCCAGTGCGGAAGCACGGGATCGAGGTAGAGTGTTTTCTCCGGAGCATTGGCGTCCAGCCCCAGGATCGCGCGGAGAAGGTGAAAGACACTGCCGGCCGCCCAGGCCTGCGGCACGTTCGCCCCCAGATATTGCACCGGGAACGTTCCCTGCGCCTGTTGAATGCCGGCATACAATTCCGGCAAGCGATTGAGCAGGAAATAGCGGCCGGCCTCGCTGATGTCGCGGGCAATCATGGCCGCCTCCTCTGCAAATCCATATCGTTTGAATCCCATGGCGATGATGCCGTTGTCATGCGGCCACACCGATCCATTTTGATAGGAGAACGGGTTGTAGGCCGGGTGCCTCGCAGATAAGGTTCGGATGCCCCATCCGCTCCACATGTCGGGCTCACGCAATCGCCCCACCACTCGTGCGGCGCGGTCGGGATGGACGATGCCGCTCCAAAGAAGATGGCCGGCGTTGGAGGCGATCGTCTTCACCGGCTCCTTGTCACCATCCAGGGCATAAGCATAGTAACCGAGGTCCTCGCACCAGAACCGCGCTTCGAACCGTTGCTGCAGGTCCTCGGCTTCCTTTCTGAGCTTGGCCGCCAAGTCGGAATCGCCGAAGTATTCCGCCGCTTCGGCAGCCCGGCGTTTGGCGTCGAACACGTACCCCTGGAGTTCGCAGAGCGCCTTCGGTCCTTTCACCGGCGAGCCGTCGGGATAGAGGACCGCATCGCCGGCGTCCTTCCATCCCATGTTTTCGTAGCCCTTGTCAGAGCGGGTTTGGTACTCCTGGAACCCGTCTCCGTCGCGGTCTCCATACTCGTCGATCCACTGCAGGCACCGCTTGACCACATGCTTATAGTGAGCAAAGAGCGCTTCATCGGCCAACCATTTCCAGGCCTCGTGCCATGCAATGATATAGAGAATGGTGGCGTCGGCAGTGCCGTAATAGGGGGTATGGGGGATGCGTTTGAAATGGGCCAGTTCACCCACTCGAAGTTCATGCGGCATCTTCCCTGGCTCCGCATCCCGGTAAGGGTCCATGCCAGTGGCTTGGAGTTCTGCCAGCCGCTTGAGCGTGCCCCGGGCGAAATCCGGATACACCATCATGTTTTGCAGACTCACAATCAGGCTGTCGCGACCAAAGACGCTGACAAACCAGGGGACTCCGGCTGCGGCCAGCAGTTCGTCCGGACTCTCCTCGTCAGCCACGAGACGAAGGGCCGCCATGTCCTCGACGGCCTGCCGGTACAACCGGTACCACTCCTCGTTTGAGGTGGTGATCTGAGTCGTCGCTTGCTCCCACTCCGCCAGTGTTTGGCCAGGGCGGGAACTCTCGCATATATGCGCACATTCGCCGGGCGCACACCGGAGGACATCGCCTTCCTTGACCTCGTACTTACAGCAGGCATGCCAAGCGGAGCCGGGTGCGAGATCGATGGCGAAGTTGATGCGTCCATTGCCGTAGAGAGCCTTCGAGCCGCAGCCCTCGATGGACAGCATCAGAGCTCTACGAAAGTCACCATGGACATAGCGGGTAATTAACCGTTGAGTCTCGCTGGTCCACTCGGTCTCGATATGGCCTCTACGGGTCAGGGCTTTGGCTCTGACTTCGAAAATGTCGGCGAAGTCATTGCGGATCAACAACTCGAGATTGAAGCGCCGGCGTTGCGAACTATAGTTTCGGATGTCGATATCTTCGTGAAGCGCCTCTCCGATCGTGCGGCCCAACACGAGACCCAAGGTCGCGGCTTCGATCGTTCCATCCTCGGTGATCACCATTGGGTTCACCAGATAGGTTCGGGAGGCGTAGTAAGCAATGGCACCGGAATTAAGCAGGGTCCATGGTTCGCCGTCGATGTAGAGCTGATAGCGGCTGAGGTATCGAGTGTCCCGCAAATACAGGCCTTGGTCGGAGGCATCCGTGATGGAGCCGTCGAATTCAGACAGCAGAAAGGTACTCCCATGATTAATAGTAATAACGGGAGGGCCGACCGTGACTTTCACTGACATTGACAGCGCCTCCGCTCACCGTTTGCCGTTCCCGATCCTATCCGATATCGTGAGCCGGCTGTGCTCTTGCGCAATGGCTTGTCCCGTAAATTGACGCATCGGACAGGCGAACAGGTCTCCGAACATGGATGCCGTCTTGCTCGGGTCAATACCCTTCTTTTTGGCTTAGGTCAAGGCTACAGTTCAGCGCCGCCGGCCGTTGGATCAGCAGGCAGCCAGAATCCTTCATAACAGGCATGGGACTTTCCATTTTTAGAACACGGGGACTCATGCCGGATGCGGATAAACGCGATGAGAACCAGGGCATCAAGGGCATCAGACGTTCGTAGGGCGTCGCTGCTTGATCAGGAGCGTCCTGATTCGCGGTATTCTCTTTTGGCTCCGATGTCGGTAGAGGCCATGCCTGCATCCTGCGCCACATCCAATGCGACGGCGGCCCAGTCGAGATGTCCCCATCCTTTGGCGATCGTGGCCAGGAAACGATCATGAAGGAGACTGGCCAGCGGCATCGGCATCGTGCTCATCGCCGCGGTGTCCAAGACGAGGTTCACGTCCTTGAGTCCCAACGTGACCGTAAATCCCGGAGGTTGATATCGCCCTTCGGCAATCGCTTTGCCATACACCTGGTAGGCGGGACAGGCGAACAGCGTGTGGGAGAACATATCGGCCAAGGCGCTCCGATCGATGCCGTTTTTCTCTCCCAGCGTGAGCGCCTCCGCCAGCGCTTCCATCATGGCGGCGAGAAGGAAGTTGCCGGCGGCCTTGACGACGTGCGCGGCCGCGGGTTCTTCACCAAAATCAAAAATGCCTTGTCCCATTGCCTGCAGGACGGGGCGTACCCGTTGTTTGGCTGCTTGAAAACCAGAGACACAGATCCACAGGCGGCGCGAGACCGCCGCGTCGGGCCGCCCGAAGACCGGAGCAGCGAGATAGGCGACTTGGGCCCGTTGGTGATCTTCTGCGAGGCGGCGCGCAAGGCGGGGAGAGATCGTGCTCATGGAGAGGTGTATGCCGCGAGGTCCCAGTCGAGCCAGGAATCCCTGTTCACCCCACGTGACGTTCTCGACCGCGTGATCGTCCGCGAGCATGGTAATGACGATGCCGCCGGGCTCCGCGGTTTCAGCAGGATGGGGTACGAGCGTCGCTCCTCGCGCCACCAAGTCGGCGGCTTTGTCAGGCGTGCGGTTATACAGGGACAGCGAATAGCCGGCCGTGATCAAATTGTCGGCCATCGCCTGTCCCATGCGCCCGAGGCCGATGAACCCGATTCGAGTCCCCATGACGATGCGCCTCCGCTGCTACGTCTCTTCCGGCACCGCATGGTGTTCAGCAAAGCAGCAGCTCAAATTCTTCCGATCCACCGGCGCACGTGCTTGGGAGTCATTCGGCGCGGCTCTGAGATACTGAGCGGGCCAAGGCAGCGCATGGCCGAGCTCGCGCGCTGCGTGCAGCGGCCAATAGGGATCCCGCAAAAACTCCCGCGCAAGCAGGACAAGGTCGGCCTGTCCCTTCCGGATGATCTCATCGGCTTGCTCCGGTGTGCCGATGAGGCCGACGGCGCCGGTGGCAATTCCGGCCTCGCGCCGGATCCGTTCTGCGAACGGCGTCTGATAGCCGGGACCGACGGGAATCTTCGCGTGCGGCAAATTCCCGCCGGATGAGCAATCGACCAGGTCCACCCCGAGCGGTTTGAGTTGCCGAGCCAGCTCGACGGAGTGCTCCACGTCCCATCCGCCTGCTTCCCAATCCGTCGCCGAAATGCGCACAAACAGCGGCAACCGTTCCGGCCATACGCCACGCACGGCGGCCGCCGTTTCGCGCACTAGGCGAATGCGATTCTCGAATGAACCCCCATAACGGTCTTGCCGCCGGTTGCTGAAAGGCGAGAGGAACTCATGCAGCAAGTATCCGTGAGCCGCATGGATCTCGACGACGCAAAAGCCTGCATCGCAGGCGCGGCGGGCCGCGTCCACGAATGCCGTGACCACCGCCTGGATCCCGCTCTCGGTCAGAGCGTCCGGCGTTGCATATCCCTCCGCGAACGGGAGCGCGCTGGGGGCGACGACCTTGCTCCAGCCTCCGAGCGCCTCAGGCACAAAGCCGTGCCCGTCCCAAGGCCGATAGGTGCTCGCCTTGCGGCCCGCATGCGCGAGCTGGATCCCGGCCACGCTCGAATGTTCATGGACGAAGCGAGTGATGCGCTGCAGGGGCTCGATATGATCGTCGCTCCAAATCCCCAAATCCTGGGGGCTGATCCGTCCTTCCGGCGTGACGGCCGTCGCTTCGGTCATCACCAAGCCGGCTCCGCCGACCGCGCGACTACCCAGATGCACAACGTGCCACTCGTTCGCGAAGCCGTTCTCGCTGGAATACTGGCACATCGGCGAGACGGCGATCCGATTCTGGAATGTCACGTCGCGCAGTGTGAGCGGTTCAAAGAGATGCGCCTGCATCACAGTTCGATGCCCATCCCAAGACCGATCTTGGCTCTGAGCGCGTCATGGCGGGTCACGGAATAAATGACCTTCCCTTGCTTCACGACCGGAAGAACCAATATGCCCCGTTCCTTCATCAATTGGATAGCGTCGGACACGGTCGTCGACGCATCCGCCACGAAGTGCTCTTTATTCATGATCTGATCCGCCGTGACCGTGTTCAAATTCACTCCGTCGTCGATTGCTGTAAGTAGATCGAACTCACTGACGAATCCGATGAACTTACCGGCGTCGTCGACAACGGGCGCGCCGGATGTGTGTCCGCCCAGCAGTTCGATCGCGATGGCTAATGCGTTTTGTTTCGCGCGAAACCGCAACGTGTGGGTTCCGGAAATTTGTCCGATGGTCTTGATCCCGCCCCATGGTGTACCTGGTATCGTCATTGTGCTCCTCCTTATGATGATCTGTCGTCGTCTTGAGAAACGGGTTCACCGTTCCATCCGAAAGAAAGTTTGCAATTCCTAAACGGAATAATCAATAGATGCCGCCCCGCGGGATTATACCCTTGACATAACGGAGGACTAGGGATCAGCTGAGGCGCTACAACACCTTTGCGTCCAGCGCCGCTTGAATGAAGCGTTGCATGCAGTCCGCGATCCCTTTTCGAATCAGAATACTGTCTTGTGCCAGCGTATTCGGTCCATACTGAAGCGACGAGCACTCCCAGGTAAATGGCGCGTGGTCTTGAGACTGAACCGTGTAGGTCGCGTGCAATTCAAAGAAGCGCTCGACGCCGTTTCTCGCATCGACATAAAACCGTGTAATGGCACCGCGGATCGTCAACGGACTCGACGGAGCGACAGCGTAACCGGAATGGACCAATTCCTTTTTGAGGGCCTCCGTAAAGAACGAGCCGATCTCTTGAGAAAGAAACAGCTCTGTCTCGGCGGCCCGGTTTGTTTCTACCTCGCGAGGTTTCACGCCGTCCTTGTCGGCGACTTCGTATCGGAATGGTGCGACGGTCACCGCGCCTTGTCCTTTCCAGGGATTGGTGGGTTGATAATCGATCGACAGCATGCGTCCGCACCCGAGGAGCAGTGCGCCCAGGATATAGCCGGCTACGACATGAAAACTCATCTGCGAAAAAGGCTTCACGGAACAATCCTCCGAGGTTGGTTAGGCGTGCCCAGGACAGTGACTGTTTCCGGCCTGTGACAGGGCGAAGAAATTGACGCTCGCCGGCGCAAGGTCGGTGATTCCGGGCCAAATTGATGTCGGCCGCAGATCGGGGAGTTCTCCGGCGGTATTCAGCACGAGCGCTTGCCCGTTCAACCGGACCTGTGTGTCCGTCACAGTGGCCGCCGAGAGCATGTAACGCTCGGTTGGTATCGGGAGCTCGATCGTGGCCGGCGTCCTGCCGTTATTGATGACCAAAAGCGCCACACCGCCGGGCCTGCTGCGCAGGCAATGGGCATAGACATGCAGTCCTTCCCGCATGGCGACGCCGGGTTCGAGCACAATGGAGCCCATGAGTCTCCGCCAGAGTAACGCTGCCCAATAATTGGGAGTCGGCTCGAAGGTTCTGTCGTCGAGCAGAGCGTAATCGCTTGCCGCCAACGTGTTGTGCGCGACGACGCGGACATTCTGTTTGGCCAGGCGGCCGAGTTGGTCGAGATAGCGGAAGGTATCGAGAAAGGAGCGGGCCCACGGATTGCCTCCGCATGCGGCGTCGGCCGTCTCTGTCAGCCAGAACGGTTTGCCGGGCTGGAATTCATCACGCAATGTTCGATAGAAGGCGAGGGTCTCGTCGGTGCGCCTGAGCCACTCCTCCGAGAGCGCTGCCTGAGCCGTAGTCTGCATCCCCATCACTGCGCAGCGTTGAGAAGTGGCTCCGTAGTGATGATACGAGAATGCATCGACGGAAACCGCCCTGGACGCGGCGAGTAGGTCGCGCGTCTTCAATATCGGCGCTCCACTATAGGCCACGCCCCATGTCCCGGTCGTCTCGCCGACCGAACCTGGACCAAGGATGAGCATGTCCGGAGCCTCTGTTCGAGCAAAGGAAGCAAAAGTCTTGAAGTCTCGTCCGAAATCCAACGCGCCGTATCCATCCGGCGCTCCACCCATCGCGGCCAAGTTCGGCTCATTCATGAATTCGGCGGCGGCGACACGACCTCCGACGGACCCGGTGTACTGAAGAAAGCGTTCCGCTTGCGCCGTTGTCCAAGCTCCTGTGGGATCCCTCGTTCCCATCCCATTGGCGAAAGAAGTCACGATCTCGGCGTCCACGGCTTTCGCGAACTCGATGAGTCCTTTCCACTGGGCGTGAGACAAGACGCTCTTGAATCCGGCCGGGGGAGTCGGTGGCGCCTGATCGGTCTCGGGAAAATACGTCGTATTGGCCCATGTCCCGCTGACGCGGACATACGCAGGCCCGAGAGCGGCAGCCAGCTTGCGCAAGCGTGGATCTGCCAGGTCGATGGGCGGGCGATACTGATACAGAGCCGGATTCATTCCGGAGGGCGTGTCCGGGAATGGCGTTCCGGACTCTCTTGCTGGGTCTTGCTGGTCTGAGGACGCAGGTGGCCGGAGGGCAGTATTCAGCGCCGGACCATACGGCTTCCAGAAGTGTCCTCCCGTGAGCTCCAGCATCTCAATGTTGTACGATTGGTAGCGATCATTGACGGCGCCGATGCGCGGCATGGTGGAAGGGTTCACCGTGATGGTTTGCAGCGTTGTGAGACCGTGGCAGCCGGTTGTCGCGACAAGGGCTCCGACAACCCATACCGCAACGCAACCGCCGGAGGATCTCATTGGACGGTGTTCACTGGATCGATAGGTCGTCTTGCTCATGGTCCCCCTGTGCCGCCTGTTGCCCCGAACACCTGTCCTGAGGAGTAGCCGGACTCCTCAGACGCCAGCAGCACATAGAGGGATGCAAGCTCGGCCGGCTGGCCCGGACGTCCTCCGATCGGCTTGCCCTGTCCGAATGTCTCGACCATGCCGTCCAGCAGCCCGCCGCTCACCTCGAGCGGCGTCCACACCGGTCCTGGGGCGATGGCGTTCACACGGATCCCTTTTGGGCCGAGTTGCTGAGCAAGCGATTTGGTGAAGGACACGATTGCCGATTTCGTCTGCGCATAGTCGAGCAGATGCGCGGACGGTTCATACGCCTGAGCCGATGTGGTGTTGATGATGCAGGCGCCCGGTTTCAGATACGGAAGCGCGGCTTTTGTGAGCCAGAACATCGCATAGACGTTGGTCTTGAACGTGGCGTCAAACGACTCGGTCGTCAAATCGAGGATCGAGGCGACGGCCTGCTGTCTGGCGGCGTTGTTGACCAAGATATCCAGGCCGCCGAGGTGACGGGTTGCCTCGGCAATCAGTTCCGTGCAAAACCTCTCATCTCGAATGTCTCCCGGCAGCGCGATCGCTTTCCGTCCTGCGTCACGGATAAGCTGAACCACCTCACGGGCGTCCGGTTCTTCGGCCGGCAGATAATTGATCGCCACATCGGCTCCCTCGCGGGCGAAGGCGATCACTGCCGCGCGGCCGATACCGGAATCGCCTCCTGTTACGAGCGCTTTGCGGCCTTCCAACCGGAAATGCCCTTGATAGGTCGTCTCTCCATGATCCGGCCGCGGCGTCATCTTGCCAGCAAGGCCGGGCGGTTCTTGATATTGCCGAGGAAAAGGCGGTTTCGGATACGGCGGAAGCGGTTTCCGGCTTTCGGCCGTTCTACGTATCGGACCGGTTTCTTCCTTGTCGCTCCCATGCTGCGCCAGGGCCGGCGCCGCGACGGCGGCGACAATCCCGCCGGTGAGGCATCCCAACATCTGTCGTCTCGAGACCTTGGCTGCTTCATGCTGTTCCATATGGAAGCTCCCTCACTCCGGTTGTCCAGATCGACGCCGCCGGCTTTCCGGGTCTCTGCGCGGCGTGCGTGGTCATGCTACTTGGGCAACGCAATGATCTCGACCCAGTTCGGCCTCCGGCCGACACTCACGCGCGCGCGCTGCCGCAAGGCGCCCGTGCGCCCGTCGATCTCGTAGGTGCTCAAGCTATTCGATTGTTCCCCGACGGCAAGAAGGTATTTGCCGTCGGGATCGATATTGAAACCTCGCGGCTGGGTTTCTGTCGGATAGTGCCCGATCAGGGCCAGCGCGCCGTCATTGACGCGGAATGCCGCAATGGTGTTCGTACTGCGTTCGGAGGCATACACAAATGTGCCGTCAGGAGTCACGTGAATGTCCGCGGCCCATGGTTTCTTGTTTAATCCGGCCGGCATCAGCGAAAACGAGCCGAGCATAGTCAACGTCCCGGAACCGGTGATGTCATACATGTTCACGGTGCCGTCCAGTTCGTTGGTGCAGAAGGCCCGGCGGCGATCGGGGTGAAATACGAGATGGCGGGGACCGGCCCCTTTCTTCGCTGCGACAGCCGGCGGGCTGTTCGGCGTCGTTTCGCCGGTCCTCCCGTTGAACCGGTATTGCAGGATGGCATCCGCGCCTAACGCGGGGACGAATAAGAATGTGTTGGAGGGGTCGGTCACGATACAGTGCGGATGTTTGCTCGTCGGAATGACGAACTGCGGCTTCGGAGTGATCTCGCCACGGGCATCGACGGCGTTGATGGAAATTTTATCGCCGAAATAGGATGCCCCCAGGAGGTAACGACCGCTCCGGTCGAGCGAGAGATACGCCATGTTGTCGGCAGCGGGCACGACTTGCATCGGCCTGAGCCGGCCGTTGTCCGAATCAATGGCCCAGCTCCTCACCGAGTAGGGTTCCGAGGTCAACGAGGCGTACAAATATTTGCAGCCGGGGTCGATCGCCAGGTGCATGACGCTGCCGGCGGCAGCGACGTTTTCTATCAAGCGTATCGTGCCGTCCCGCCGGTTCAGTTCCAGCACGGAGACGTTATGGCTGTCGGCGTTTGCGACATAGACGATCATGTGAGCATCCGATTGTGGATTCATCCGCCGGTCCCTCCTTGTATGATCCCCTTGTCGATCAAGAGTCCGAGTCCGAGAAGGTCGTCATCTCAAGATAGTCGCGGTGGCATCATTGAGCAAGACATGCGCGTCACGCAGCAGTCCTCTCCAGCGTTTCGTACGTCCGCGTAAAAAGGCGGCAACCGAGGTCAGACGCCGCCGACGTACATGATTCTCCAAATCCGGCCTTTGCGATCATCGGAGACGTACAGCGCTCCGTCAGGACCGACCGCCAGGTCCATAGGCCGATGGAGCGCTTCCGCAGCCTTTGCAGGTAGCTCTGCACCGGCAAAACCCATTGCGAATGTTTCATAGCGGCCCACCGGCTTGGCCGCTTCAAACGGCACGAACGCCACGAGGAACCCGGCCTGCTTCGGCGTCCGATCATGAGAACCGTGAAAAGCCACAAATGCGCCGCCGTGATACTTCGCCGGAAACATTGATCCGCTATAGAACGTCATACCGTTGGGTGCCCAGTGAGCGGGGAAGGTCAGGGCCGGTTGTACCTTCTGTGCACAGACGCCTTGCGTTGTTCCGCCGTCTCCACCGTATTCCGGCGCGAGCACGTGCTTGCCCTGGCGAGCATCAAAGTAGCAATACGGCCAGCCGAAGTCGTCACCGCGATCGATGCGCGCGAAGACTTCCGCCGGCAACTCGTTGTTCTGCTCCATGGTGTAGAGTGTCGGCCAGTGGCGACCCAGATGGTCACGTCCGTGCAATGTGGCGTACAGCGCCCCATCCACCTCATTCACCGCCAGCGCCACAACATTGCGGGTGCCGGTGGCATATCGTTCGGCGGGAGAAAACGTTTGACCGACCGTGCCGGCGTCATACTGCCAGATGCCTCCATGCAGCTGAAGCTCGGGACAGGGAGAAAGTCCGGGCGACTCCAATGTGCGGTCCTTCTCCTGACATGAGTTCGTGATCGAGCCGGAGTTTACGTACAGGGCGCCGCTGGACGCGATCGTAAACGGATGCATGATGTGACCCCGTTCGGTCCATAAACCGCTCACGATAACGTCCGGATTCCCCGCCGGGCCCAGTTGCCCGCGCTCAAGCCGATAACGCACGATCTTTCCTATGTCCTCGACGTACAGCGAGTCGCGATACCAGGCGATGCCGGTGCCGCCGCCCGCCTTTCCGTCCTGATGTATGGTGCCGAAGCGTTGGACCACATCGGCTCTGCCGTCGTGGTCGGCATCGCGCAGGGCCACGATGTACCCGCCCGTGGCGTTCTTCAGTTCCGTGTACGAGCTGCTCCACGTGTTCACGTAGACGTCCCCGTTGGGCGCGGTGGTGAGGTGACGCGCGCGCCCCAGGTTGTCGGCAAACAACGAGGCACAAAACCCTGCGGGCAGTGTGAGACCGCCGTTGCCTGGATCGCAGTGCGTGCGTTCTTTCGTGGCGGCAGCTCCCTCCGTGCCGGTCGTACAGCTCCCCGACGACAACGCGAGCGCGCTCGTAACCAGTATCAAACCAACAGTTGTCAGCGGCACACGCGGGCGCGTGATTGTCTCTTGTCTGTCGCTTCCTCTTTGTGAGTTCTTGTGATGTGCGGCTGTTTCTCCAGTCATACCTTCCTCCGGTGCGATGTCTTGATGCCTGAATGTTCCGGCTGAGTGGTTGAGCTTGTGGGGCACCTCTGGGCTAAACCTCCGATCGCCGTTCTTCCAACCGTGACGGGGAGCCACGCAGCTCTCACTTCCTCACGACACGAAGAGTTGCGTCTCTGACGGGCATGGTGTTCGGTGGAGATCGAGCAGGGGAGAACTATACGGTGGGCCACATTGCCGGCTCCTCCGCTCATGGTCGCGTTCGGCCTGAGGCCACCGGCGATGTCCTGTGACGTTACGCTATGGCTGAAGACTCTTCCAGCTCAAAATACGAACGAATACGGTCGAGGATGCCCGCTCCACGCTTCCGCGAGGACAAGTTTCGTGGATGACGCAAAGGGAAACTGACTTACTACCGACTATTGCCCGTTGTTCAGGAGTTGTTATTAATATTGAGAGAGATCACCGGTGCCGGAAGACTGATCAACACTGCAAGGGGTCGAAGACGTAGGTGTTCAACACGCCGTAATGATCGGATCCCGGTTGGGCCGACAGAGCTGTGGGTTCTCCGAACAGCGCCTGCCGTAGACAGGCTTTGGGCTGTGGAATCCCGCCCATGTGGAAGAGGTAATCGATCCGTCTTGCCTGTCCCATGCCGTTCCGATAGCCATCTACAATCCTCTGCTGTTCCGCTTCCGGAAGATTCGTCAGGGCTTGGCGAAGAGAGGGCGGTATGGAAAGTTCTTCCTGGCGGACGACCGCATTCTGCTGCGGGTCATAGCTGTACAGGTCAATGCCGGGACCTGCGATCATGTGCGTGTCTCGCAACCCTGCGGCCTGCAACTCCCGATACTCCGGGGAGTTTGGTTCAAAGTTGAAGTCGCCTCCAAGAACGACTCCGAGATGGCGCTCCTTGGCTAAGAGCCGTTGCAACTCCGCCACCAACACACGTATCTCGCCGAGCCGCCTGTTTTGGTCCTGTTCCAAGGCCGCCACGAAGTCTTGCACGGCTTCACGTCCTATTCTTCCCTGTTCCTCGGCTTCGGTCACCCGCTGGATGAAATAGGCCGTTCGTTCGATGCCGGAGTGAAGGTGGAGGCTGACCGCAAGAAATGTGTTGCCCGTGATCGGATTATCGATTTCGGCGATCAATGCATAGCGCAACTCCCCGAACTGCAGGCCGAAGAGATCACCGCAGCCTCCGATGCCGCCGCTGAGCTTGAGCCCTGTAACCTTCCGCAGCCGAAGCGGGGCTTTCGCCAGAACGGCCATGCCGTTATTCAACCCGGGGATGAGCCTCAGTCCGAATAGGCGAATACCGCAGGCATCCGCTTGGTGGACTTCGGTGTACTCGAGGCCAACGGCTTTCAACGCAGCCACAAACGCTTGGGCTTTCTCCGGCAAGGGATTCACCTCCTGCAGGAGCATCACGTCCGGCTGAGCCTGGGCCAGTTGTCGGGCTTGGAGATCGAATCGTATCCTCTGCTCTTCGTCGGATTCGAGTCCGACAGACCAACCTCGCACCTCGAGTCCATGGAGAATGTTGTAGGTCAACACGGTGAGCCGCTCCAGACGCGTCGATTCCAGAGGAGGTCCACCAAGCGCTTGGGGATTGGAATGCGCGCAGGCCGCAAAGAAAGAGCAGGACAGAGCCACCGCGACACCGATGCGCACCAGCCGCTTCATACAGGCTCCGCACAAAATCCGGTAACGGCGTCCATTCCCTTCATTCGGAAAGAATGGCGGTCACACCGGATCTCGACCCGCATCTTCGGATCTCCGAGGGGCTGGGACTCCCAAGATCGTCCAGACAGGGGCATGGTCCGGCATGTAGTGACGAAACCACTCGGCCATGGCGCGGGTGATGGTCTCCTGGTGGCCGTCGAGCCCCACATGGTAGGAGTTCACATGGATCACCTGCTCCCAGCCCGCGCCCGCAAGAGCCAACGTTCACCCGACATTGCGGAACGCTTGAGCGATCTCGTCGGTGATCGATTCGGGGAACTACCGGTCATCGTTCCAGCCGCCCTGACCGGCGATCTCGACCCGGTTGCCGATCTTGACTGCCGGGAATAGTGGAACAGTTTTGGGTTGCGCTCGCCGTAACCGGGGTGACAAAGAATTCAGGCTTATTCATGAGGCCTCCAATCGCATCGAGACACCGGTAAACCTTCGCGTCTCTTGGTTCGTTCAGGCTGCACGCCGCAAGGTGCCTTACGGCCGCAGCAGCGTCTTGATCGCGCGGCGCTCGTCCATCGCGCGATAGCCCTCCGCCACCTGATCGAGGGGCAGCGTCAGGTCGAAGACCTTCCCAGGGTTGATCGTTCCGTTCAGCACCAGCTCGATCAATTTCGGCAGGTAGCGGCGCACCGGCGCAGCACCGCCGTGGAGATGGACATGGGAAAAGAACAACTCCTCGCCATCGAGTGCAACTCCATGTGGGACGCCGACGTAGCTGACGTATCCGCCTGGACGCGTAGAACGGATTGCCTGCATCATCGACTCCTGCGTCCCGACACATTCCAGCACGGAGCCGGCGCCGATCCCCCTGGTCAGCTCTTTGATGCAGGCCACACCCTCGTCGCCGCGTTCGATGACAATGTCGGTCGCGCCGAACTCGCGGGCGAGCCTCTGCCGTGATTCGTGACGGCTCATCGCAATGATCCGCTCGGCTCCCATCTGCTTGGCGGACAGAACGGCGAGTAGTCCGACAGCACCGTCACCGACCACTGCGACCGTCGAGCCGGGTTTGACATTGGCTGCATCGGCGGCGAACCACCCGGTCCCGAAGACATCGGAGGTCGCGAGCAGGCTCGGAATGACGTCGTCCGACGGCATGCCTGGCGTCGGCACAAGCGTTCCGTCCGCCAGTGGGACGCGGAGGATCGGCGCCTGTGCGCGCGTCATAAATTCACGATGCACGCACGAAGATTGATAGCCGTATCGGCAATTGGGACAAATATTGTCGGATGTGGCAAACGAACCGACGACGAATTGGCCAGGCTTGACCGACTTCACAGCGCTGCCGACTTCTTCGACGATGCCGCAGTACTCGTGCCCCATCGGCGTCGGTCCATTGATTGGTTGAAGCCCGCGATACGGCCACAGGTCTGACCCGCAAACACAGGTTGCCGAAATTCTTAGGATAGCATCGGTTGGTGTCTCAATTTTTGGCTCCGCACATTCTTCAAATCGGACATCGCGTGGGCCGTAAAGCATAGTTCCCCACATGGTTGTTTCCCTCCGAAATAGCAAGTAAGTTACTTGCGTCTTGAGTAATCGCGGCCACGCCGCCTAGCGTGATGTCCACCTTTGTCCCGTTCACCGCAATAGCGCCACGATTAGCGATGAGCCTTACTACACCGTTTGGCGGCCGTCGATGACCATAGCGTGCCCGACGACGAAGCGAGCTCCGTCGCGCGGTCGATGCCGTTCGTGGTCCCGGTTACAAACGCCACCTTGCCGGCGAAACTCCCGTTCTGGTTCCTCGCCATCTCTTGCTCTTTCTCTTGCTCTTTTCCATGTCGTGTCGCGGTATTCGTTACTCTGATTTGAGCGACGCTAAATCAATGGAGAAGCGGTACTTCACATCGGACCTGGTCAGTCTGTCGTAGGCTTCGTTGACCTTCTGGATAGGGATGACTTCGACATCGGCGGTGATGTGATGTTCGCCGCAGAAGTCTAGTATCATTTCTCCTTCTCCTTGAGCCTTCCTGGAGAAAGGGGACAAAAGACGACGTCACGCCTTCGAATCTTTCTGGTCCATCGTCTGGTGCGCCTCGACCTTCTCCTTCGCCGCCGGCCGGATGGCGACCTGCGGTCGGCCGGGCTCCGGCCAATCGAGGTGGAAGAACCGGCCCCGCGGCTCGTCGGTCCGCTCATAGGTGTGGGCGCCGAAGTAGTCGCGCTGGGCCTGAAGCAGGTTGGTCGGCAGCCGGGCCGACCGGTAGCCGTCGTAATACGCCAGCGCCGACATGAACGCCGGAGCGGCCACGCCATTCCGCGCCGCGAGCTGGACGATCCGCCGCCAGTTGGCTTGCCCCCGTTTGATCTGCTCGATGAAGTACGGGGCGAGCAGAAGATTCACCAGGGCGGAATTATCCATGTACGCCTCGGTGATCTTTTGCAGGAACCGGGCGCGGATAATGCACCCGCCGCGCCAGATGCCCGCGATCTCGGCGAAGTTGAGCTTCCAGTTGTATGCCTTCTGGGCCTCGCGCATGAGCTGGAATCCCTGGGCGTAGGCGCAGATCTTGGAGCAGTAGAGTGCATCGCGTATGGCATCGATCAATTCCTCGCGGTTGCCCTCGCGGGGATCGACCTCCGGGCCCGACAGATGCCGGCTTGCTTCAACCCGCTCCTCCTTGAGGGCCGACAAGCAGCGAGCGAACACCGCCTCGGCAATCGAGTTGGCCGGAATTCCCATGTCCAGGGCGTTGACGCTCGTCCACTTGCCCGTTCCCTTCTGTCCGGCGGTGTCGAGGATGTAGTCCACGAGGTATCCGTCTTTGTGGACCGGATCGTTCTGCTGGAGAATGTCGGCTGTAATCTGGATCAGATAGGAGTCGAGGTCGCCTTCGTTCCACCGGGTGAAGACCTTGCCCAACTCCCGGGCGGACATGCCCAGCAAGTTCTGCATGAGGGTATAGGCCTCGCAGATGAGCTGCATGTCGATGTACTCGATCCCGTTATGGACCATTTTGACATAGTGCCCGGCGCCGTTGGGACCGATGTAGGCGGTGCACGCGACACCGCCGGTGACCGGCTTGCCCGGGGCGTAAGTCTCAATCGGCCTGCCGGTGTCGGGATCGACCTTGGCAGCGACGGCCTCCCAGATGGGTTTGAGATGCTTCCACGATTCCGGGTCGCCGCCGGGCATCATCGATGGGCCGAAACGGGCTCCCACCTCGCCGCCGGAGAGGCCGGAGCCGAAGAACTTGCATGTGTCGGCGTATTCGCGCTCGCGGCGAATGGTGTTGGTCCAGTGGCTGTTGCCGCAGTCCACGACGATGTCGTGCTTATCGACGCCGGCTTCGAGGAGCTGCTTCACGACCGCATCCACAGCCGGCCCGGCCTTGACGAGGATAATAATCTTGCGCGGCTTCTTCAGCGCGGCGACGAACTCCTCCATCGTCTCGCACCCGACCAGCCCGCCCGGCGGGTTTTCCCGGGCGACGAAGTTCTTCATCACCTCGGTCGTGCGGTTGTAGACCGCCACCCTGTACCCGTGATCCGACATGTTCAGGGCCAGGTTCTCGCCCATCACCGCCAGACCGATCACCCCGACGTCCGCGACAGCCTTATCAGCCATGATCTCCTCACTTACTGATTGATGCCGCACGGATGAGGTTGATCCCCGTTTGCTTGTTGGCTGACGGGCCGTAGCCGTGGTTCCGACCCATGCACCCGACGCCGATGACGGCGACCACGGCGCCCTCGCGAGCGGCGCCGCGCTACAGATCGCCTCAGCCCTCGCCCATGCCTTCGGCGGGCTTCGACGCGCTACCCGCATGCACCTTCGCCTCGATCCGCCGGCCGATGTCGGCGTCGATATTTTTCCAGTATTGGAAGGCCCGTTTGAGCACCTCGCCGCGCACGCCGCCGAGGAGGCTGCCCGAGACTTGATCGACCAGCTTCGCCCGTTGCTCGTCATTGAACACGTCGCGCACCAGGATACCAGGCTGAGTGAAGTCATCATCCTCGGCACGGAGCGTGTAGGCGCTGCGGACCATCTCGCCGTCCGATTCCCATCCATCGGCGACCGGACCGGTCTCGTCAGCCCAGGTCCGCCCGCCGCTGTTGGCGGCATAGACCGGCGCGTTGCCGCTGTGGTGGTAGGTCATCTGGCCGTCGAACATATAGGTGTTCACGGGCACCTTCGGCTGGTTGACCGGCAACTGGTGGAAGTTGGCGCCGATGCGGTTGCGCTGCGCATCAGCGTAGGCGAAGGCCCGGCCGAGCAGCATCTTGTCGGGCGAGAGACCAATGCCCGGCACCGTGTTCCCCGGCGAGAAGGCGGCTTGCTCGATCTGGGCGAAGAAATTCTCGGGGTTGCGGTTCAGCGTCATCGTGCCGACCTTGATCAGCGGATAATCGGCGTGCGGCCACGTCTTGGTCAGGTCGAACGGGTTGATGCGATAGCTCTTGGCGGCCGCATAGGGCATGATCTGGACCGAAAGGACCCAACGTGGATGCTCGCCGCGCGCGATGGCCTCGAACAGATCGCGGCGATGGAAGTCGGCATCAGCACCCGCCATGGCGGCTGCCTCTTGATTGCTGAAGAACGCCATGCCTTGCTGAGTGTGGAAATGATACTTTACCCAGAATTTGTCGCCGGCGGCATTGATCCACATGTAGGTGTGCGAACCATAGCCGTTCATGTGCCGCCACGTGCGCGGCAGCCCGCGCTCTCCCATCAGATAGGTCACCTGATGCGCGGTTTCGGGGTTGTTGGTCCAGAAATCCCACTGCATGTGATTGTCGCGCAGGCCGGAGTCGGGGAGCCGCTTCTGGCTGCGGATAAAGTGTGGAAACTTCATCGGATCGCGCACGAAGAAGACCGGCGTGTTGTTGCCGACTAGGTCGTAATTGCCTTCGTCCGTGTAGAATTTGAGCGAGAAGCCGCGCACGTCGCGCCAGGTGTCGGGGCTGCCGGACTCGCCGGCCACGGTGGAGAAGCGCGCGAGCATCTCGGTCGCCGCGTTCTTCCGGAACAAGGCGGCTTTCGTGTACGCGGAAACGTCCTCAGTCGTCTTGAAGACACCGAAGGCGCCGGCGCCCTTCGCGTGGGGTTGCCGCTCCGGAACCTTCTCACGGTTGAAGTGGGCCATCTGTTCCAGAAAATGGACGTCGTGAAGCAGGATCGGGCCATCGGGACCGATTGTCAGCGCGTTCCGGTCGCTCGGCGCCGGGGAGCCGCTGCCCATTGTAGAACCAGTGTCTTTCTCCTTGTCTGACCTCGCCATGAATCCTCCTTTTCTTCAGTTCATTGAATGCTGCCGAGTATTCGCTTATCTGCACGTAGATCGCCGGTTGGTTACCCCGTACTGTCGGCACATCGACATCGTGCCCACTTCAACTCGCCCCATGTTCACACTTATTGGACCGGGCCAGGATCACTGCGCCGTCCGGCGGATGCTCGGATTTCAGCCGACTCGATGATCCGCTTCCCGGGTCGATCTTCTCTCGCTGAAGCCACCAGCGCTTCCGCGACCGCCGCTGCCGACACCGGCTTGTACTTCTTCGGCATCAGGAACGCGAGCCATTCTGCGATCTTCTCGCCAAGGCGGAACTCCGCGCGTTTGCCGAGAAGCAGCGATGGCCGAACAATCGTATGGCTTCTGAATGGAAGAGCGAGGATCGCTGCTTCCAGCTCTCCCTTCACACGGTTGTAGAACAATCGCGAGCCGGCGTTCGCGCCCAACGCGCTCACCAACAGGAAGTGGCGCGCGCCCTGCGCCAGAGCGGTGCGGGCGATCGCGAGAGGGTAGTCGAAGTCGACCTTCCTGAATTCCTGCCGGGAGCCTGCCTTGTGAATGGTTGTGCCGAGCGCGCAGACGATCTGATCGACCGCGAGCATCATTCCTTGGCGCTCGATCTGCTCGAAATCCAGGACGTGGGTCTCGATCGCGGGGTGATCGGCTGCGTCGTTCGGTTTGACGGAGATCGGCCGGCGCGTGAAAATCACGACGCGAGAAAAGCCCCCATCGTTCTGCAGCAGGCGCAGGCATTCGCTCCCGACAAGACCGGTCGCGCCGAACAGTGCAATAGATTTATCCAGGCTCATTCCTCGGTCCTTCGTCAACAAGGTCTACCCCTAATGAACAAAACACTCAGGGAGCGAGCAAGCGGGTAAAGCCCGTTTGCGAAACGTCCATGGCGTTTGCTTCCTCCCGGATCATAGTGGCTGCCCGCTGCTTCACGCCTTTCCCGGATTGACCGTGTTCTCGATCGGCAATAACCCGCGAACCGTTTGCCCGCCGTCGACGAGATAGGTTTGGCCGGTCACGTACGACACCGCATCCAAGCACCGCCGGCCGCGGCGCGGGCCTGCGATGGGCCGAGCGGCGAATGGTTGCCTGCTACCGGCCCAACGTCGCCAGCGTCCGGACCGCGCTCTCGGGAAGCGGCAGCTCCGCCGCACCCATCAGTTCGTCGAGCTGGGCGATGCTGGTGGCGCTGGCGATGGGCGCGGTGAGGTCCGGGCGGCCTATCAGCCAGGCCAGCGCGACCTGTGCGGGCGTGGCCGAAAGATCGCCGGCGACCTCGCGCAGCTCACCCAGGAGCGCGCGGCCGCGCGCGTCGAAGTAGCCCTCGAGGAACCCGGCACGCGCCGTGCCCTGCAGGTCATCGACGCTGTCATACTTGCCCGTCAGGAAGCCGCTGGCCAGCGAGAAGTAGCTCACCACACCGAGCCCGTGCTCTGCGGCCACCGTAGCCAGTTCGGCCTCGAAGTCGGCGCGGTCGTAGAGGTTGTAGCGCGGCTGCATCACCTCGTAGCGCGGCAGGCCCTGCGCCTTCGAGATCGCCAGCGCCTCGCGTAGGCGCCCGGCCGAGTAGTTCGAGGCGCCGATGGCGCGCACCTTGCCAGCCTCTACCAGCCGTGCGAACGCGCCCAACGTTTCGGCCAGTGGCACGCCCTCGTCATCAAGGTGAGCGAAATAGACGTCGAGGTAGTCGGTGCCCAGGCGCTTGAGCGAATCGTCCACCGCCGCGGCGATGTTGGCCGCCGACAACCCCTTGCGTGGCTCCCACATGCCGACCTTGGTCATCAGCACGATGTCGTCGCGGCGGCCGCGGCGGGCCAGCCATTTGCCGATCACGGTTTCCGATTCGCCGCCGGACAGGCCCGGGCCCCAGGCGGAATAGACGTCTGCAGAGTCGATGGCGTTGAAGCCGTGCTCGACGAAGTGGTCGAGCAGCTCGAACGAGCGCGCCTCGTCGACGGTCCAGCCGAAGACGTTGCCGCCGAAGACGAGCGGCGCGATCTCGAGGCTGGAGCGGCCCAGTTGGCGTTTACGCATGGTCTTGTCCTCCTTGGATATGCTTGCACCAGGCGTCTCTTCCCGCCCGACATAGCGAATGTCGCAGAGGACCGTAGAGCATAGCTCCTAACATGGTTGATCTCCTTCTTTTCGTGGTGGTCGCCATTATTTTGGCGAGGCGCCGCAGAGAAGCCTGCCGTCTTTCCAGCTAATATCCAATGCTTCTTTCAATATGGCCGATCCGACAAAGCCGGTGGGCTCCAATCAATGCGATCTTCATGATTGATCTCCTTTCTCTCGCAGTTTCTTTCACATCTCTCTGTCCTTCCCGGCGTCAAGCGCGCGAATGATACCCCTCTCCTTCAGCCCACTTATTCATGAACGCTTCTACTGCAACCGCCAATCCGCCGCTACTCATCGGAACAAGTTACTTTTCGCGAGGTCGATAATTTCGTCGCCCCGCCCGTTGAGCACCGCCTTGATCATGTAGAGACTGAAGCCGATCATCTGGCCCAACTCTATGGACGGCGGCAGGGCCAGCTCCTGGCGGTTCACGAGCACTTCGACCAGCGCCGGGCCGTCGTGCTCGAGGGCCTCGACCAGCATGGGACGCACCTGCTCCGGCGTCTCGGCCGTCAGGCCCAGCAGCCCGGCCGCCTCGGCTATTTTCGCGAAATCGGGATTGTGAAGGTCCGTGGCGAAATCCAGAAACCCCGCCGCTTTCATTTCAAGCTCCACGAAGCCGAGCGAGTCGTTCTTGAAGACCACCAGCTTGACGGGCAATTCCAATTGCCGGAGAGACAGCAGGTCCCCGAGGAGCATGGCGAGACCACCATCTCCCGACAACGTGATCACCTGGCGGCTCGGATAGCTCAGCTGCGCTCCGATGGCTTGCGGCAGCGCATTGGCCATCGAGCCATGTGCGAACGACCCAAGAAGTCGCCGCTTGCCGTTCATTCTGAGGTATCGCGCCGCCCAAACCGTGGGCGTGCCGACGTCGCAAGAGAAAATGGCATCGTCCGACGCCACCTCATCGAGCATCCTGGCGACATATTGCGGATGGATCGGCGTTCGCCCCGGTTCTCCCGACGCCAGGTCATCAAGCCCTTGGCGCGCCCCCTGATAATGACGAAGCGAGTCGCGCAAGTGCTTGTCGTCCTTTTTCTGATTCAACCGAGGCAACAGGGCCAGGAGCGTGGTCTTCACATCCCCGACCAGGCCGAGATCCACCCTGGTTCGCCGCCCGATCTGTTCACCGCGAACATCAATCTGGATGATGGTCGCCTTCTCCGGATAGAACTGCTGATACGGAAAATCGGTCCCCAGCATCAGCAGCGTCTCGCATTCCATCATGGCATAGTAGCCGGAGGCGAAGCCGAGCAATCCCGTCATGCCGACATCGAACGGATTGTCGTATTCGATGAACTCCTTGCCGCGCATGGCATGCACGATCGGCGCCTGGAGCTTGCCCGCCACTGCCATCAATGCATCGTGCGCGCCGGCGCAGCCCGCCCCGCCGAGAATCGTGACCTTGCGCGCACCGTTCAACGCCTCCGCCAATCGATCAAGGTCGCCATCGGACGGGCGAACAGAGGGCGTGGCGGCCAGACAGGTTACACGAGGTTCGTTCACAGCCGCGGGTTGTAACGCGATGTCGCCCGGCAGGACCACCACGGCGACACCGCGGCGGGACACCGCCGTTTGCACCGCGATCTCGAGGATGCGCGGCATCTGCTCCATGTTCGACACCAGCTCGCAATAGTGGCTGCATTCACGGAACAGATGCTCCGGATGCGTTTCCTGGAAATAGCCGCTGCCGATCTCCCGGCTGGGAATGTGCGCCGCGATCGCCAGCACCGGGACACGGCTGCGGTGTGCATCGTAGAGTCCATTGATCAGATGGAGATTGCCCGGCCCGCAGCTTCCGGCGCACACGGCCAAGCGTCCCGTCACATGCGCCTCGGCCCCGGCCGCAAACGCCGCTGTCTCTTCGTGCCGCACGGGAATCCATCGCATCTCGCCGCTTTTGCGGATGGCGTCCGTGATGCCGTTGAGAGAATCGCCGGCCACGCCGTACATTCTCCGCACTCCGGCAAGCGCCAACGTGGAAACCAAGAGTTCTGCGACTGTGCCCATGGGAATCTCCTCCTATGCGGCCTTCTTCAGGCTGCCGTGGGGATCAATGACAAACTTCTTGGCGGCGCCTTGGTCGAAATCTTTGTAGGCTCGGGCAGCCTCGTCCAGCGTAATGACCTGCACGTTGACGGCTTTCGCAATCTGGATCCGGTCGTGGAGGATGGCCATCATCAATCCGCGATTGTACTTCATGACCGGTGCCTGGCCGGTGAAAAACGCATGCGATTTAGCCCATCCGAGGCCGAAACGAAGGATGAGATTCCCGGTTTGCGCGTCGCTGTCTGCGGCTCCCGGGTCCTCAGTGACATACAGCCCTGGAATCCCGATCGAGCCTGCCGCACGCGTGACATCCATCAACTGGTTCAGCACAACGGCGGGTTGATCCGCCCCGCCGTGTCCCTTCGCTTCAAACCCCACGCAATCGACAGCGCAATCCACTTCAGGCACTCCGAGGATCTGCTCGATACGCTCCGTGATCGTCCCGCCGTCCGACAGATCGATCGTTTCGCATCCGAACGAACGCGCCTGTGCAAGACGCTCCTTGTTGAAGTCGGTGACGATGACCACTGCGGCGCCCAGAAGGAAGGCGGCGGCTGCCGCGGCAAGTCCCACCGGCCCGGCGCCGGAAATCAGCACTGTGGAGCCGGTCGTCACACCGGCCGTGATACACCCGTGATATCCGGTCGGCAGGATGTCGCTCAAGCAGGTCAGATCACGGATCTTGGCCATCGCTTGAGCCTTATCCGGGAATTTGAGGAGATTGAAATCGGCATAGGGCACCATGACGTAATCGGCTTGCCCGCCGATCCATCCGCCCATATCCACGTACCCATACGCGCCTCCGGGCCGCGACGGATTTACATTCAGACACACGCCTGTGTAGCGTTCTTTACAAAGCCGACAACGACCGCAGGCGATGTTGAACGGAACCGACACGAGATCTCCGACTTTGATGAACTCCACATCGCGTCCGGCTTCGATCACCTCACCCGTAATCTCATGACCCAAAATAAGTCCGATGGGCGCTGTGGTCCGGCCTCTCACCATGTGCTGGTCACTTCCGCATATGTTGGTGGAGACGATTTTGAGAATGACGCCGTGTTCGCATTTTCTCCCGCCGGGCCCGATCAATTTTGGGAAATCGATGGTTTTGACTTCGACCTGTCCGGGTCCCATGTAGGCAACGCCACGATTGTTGGCCATGGTGTAGTCCTCCTTCTTCACGCGTTCATTTCCATGCCGCAGCGCCGGCTTCTGCCACGGCATGATCCTGCTCGCCCGATCCGCCGCTGACGCCGATGGCGCCGACGACCTTCCCGCCTCGTTTGAGCGGGACACCGCCCGCAAAAATCATGATGCGGCCGTCGTTGGACGCATGAATCCCGAAGAACTGACCGCCCGACTGAGACTGTGTCGCCAAGTCTTTCGTGGTAATGTCGAACGCGCGCGAGGTAAAGGCCTTCTTGATGGAAATATCAATACTGCCGATCCAGGCCCCATCCATTCGCACGTGCGCGACCAGGTTCCCGCCCGCGTCCGCGACCGCGATGTTCATGGGTTGGCCAAGTTCCGTCGCCTTCTTTTCGGCAGCGGCGATAATGCTTCTTGCATCGTTCAGCGTCATCATCAACCTCCAATGTTTACTCATGTCACCATGGGGCCGCCGACACCGCGCCGGCCCTTGGTAGTCATGTTCCCCCTCGCGGCGCCGTCGCCCGAGCGTTATCCCCGCACGGTTAGGGTGCTCGATGCAGGTGGGAAGGTTTGTGCCCTCTTGGTAACGCTCACACGCTTCGTTGACTTGAGGGAAGTCCTGGAAACGCGACCGTCCGGCCGCGTGCCGCATCCACGCTCCAGATTCCCGAGCCCCGCGCGGCAATATACAGGAACACGAAGCAGTAGAGCGCGGCCAGTTCTCCTCCATTGACAATGGGCAACAGGGCGTTGAAGCCATGCGCCATCCAATACCCCGCCGCCATCAGGCCGCTGCAGAGAAACGCGGCCCATCCTGCAAAGAGCCCGATCATGACGAGCAGGCCGCCGAACAGTTCGATGGGGCCGGCAATGAAGGCGATAAAGCCGGGAACCGGCGGTGGAGTCCCAGGAAATCCGAGCAGCTTCTGCGTGCCGTGCCAGATGAAGAGCAGGCCGGCGACAATTCGCAACAGCGCGTACGCCTGCGGCTCGAATGGCTTCATGAAGGTCGGCATATCGGTTTCCTCCTTGTGACATTCCATCTGAAATCCTGTCTCATCTGAACCCCACCATCCCAAAAATAGTCGCGTCGGAATCATTGAGCAAGACTTGACGAACTCGTACACTGGCGGTAAGCGATGATCTTTTCCACCTAGGTCGGGCGGAGGAAACTATGGGACGCCACAAGATCGGTCTCATCATTCCGCATCCTGAAGAGCAGAAGTGGGACACCGTGTGGAAGCTGTTTCGAACTCCGAACCTGAATCTTCCCACGCTGGCGGCGTTGATCCCCGAGGAAGAATGGGACATCGAGATTCAAGACGAACTCGTGGGGCCGATTGATTTCACGCGAGACTACGACCTCGCCCTTATCACCGTGACGACCTCCGTGGCCATTCGCTCTTACGAGGTGGCGCGGCTGTTCCGGGAACGGGGTGCAAAGGTCGTGTTAGGCGGCATTCATCCCTCGACGCTGCCGGAAGAAGCGGCACAGCACGCGGATGCCGTCGTCATCGGAGAAGGCGAATTGACCCTGCCGCGGCTCCTCGACGACTATAAGCAAGGCAAGATGGAGCGCCTGTACCGCATGCCGTACATGGTTCACGACTGGGATCAACGGCCTCCCCGCTGGGATCTCTTGCCGAAGGGCTACATGTTCCGGGAAGCCTTGACCGCCACCCGTGGCTGCAACTATCGCTGCACATTCTGCTCGATTCATTTGGCGTTGGGAGGCGGCCAGTATGGCTATCGCAGAAAATCCCCGGCCGAAGTGGTCAAGCTGGTCGAAAAGATGAGCGGGCCGATGGTCATGTTCTGGGATGATGATCTTCTCTCGGACCCGCCTTATACCAAAGAGCTCTGCCTGGCGCTGAAGCCGTTGAAGAAGAAGTGGATGAGCCAGATGAGCGCGACATACGTGGCGCATCATCCCGAGATGCTCAAGACTCTTGCCGACGGCGGCTGCTCGGCAATGTTCATGGGCATCGAGTCCATTAACCAGGATTCGCTCAAATCCGTGAACAAGCAAAACAACGCGAAGACCTATGAGGAATTGATCCGACGCATTCACGGCCATGGCATCGATATTCATGCCGGCTTTATCTGCGGCTTGGACTATGAAGACGTGTATGACTTCGAACGGACGGCCGAATGGGCGACTCGGATGGGCTTATGCGGGGCCATCTGGCGTATCATGACTCCCTATCCGGGCACGCGGCTCTTCGAAGAGCTCAAGGCGGCCGGCCGACTGTTGACGACGGACTGGACCTCTTACAGCGGAGAACATGTGGTCTATCGGCCGGCAAAGATGACCGTTGAGGAATTGTACTGGGGGCAAAAATGGGCGAAAGGACATTTTTATTCCTATCGCGCCATCGGCCAACGGATGGTGAGCCGGGCCAAAGAGAACGGCCCCCGTGAGTTGCTCAACACGCTTGGCGCGGGGCTCGGCTATCGCTCCATGTTCCGGCTCCCAACGGACGAGCTGCCGGTCGATGTCTACCGCGACCTCAAGCACTTGCCGCCTCAGCCGACACCCGTGGCGTATCGCTTTCCTTATCCGCCGAAGAGCGGAGCATTCGAGTGTATTGCTTCCCGGTTCAAGAAACGGGCGACAGCGGCTGAATCTTGAGCGCCGATACATGGTCGCGATGAGTACTCAAAAGCGACGTGATGGAATCCCGGAGTCATTTCCCCAGACTGCGAGGCTCATGACGTTGGAATCCGATGCGATGAAGGTGGAGGCGGGGAGAGGCAGGTGATTACGGCCTTATGTTCGATACCGCGATATGATTGACGACAGCGGTCACGCCCTCCACTTCGGATGCCAGTTGTTCGGCTCGAGCCCGCTGATGAGAAGTCGAGACAGTTCCGCTCAGCGTGACGACTCCGCCGGAGACAAGGACTACAACATCAACAGTCCGCACCTCAGGGTCGCGTCGCACGGCCGTTTTGACCTTGTCCGCAATTCTTGCGTCGGCGATCGCCTCAGATTGTTGGACTTGAACCACGTCTTTGACCCGCTCTACAGCCACACCAACCGTTGTTAATAGGCCGGATGCACTCGCGAGCTCTACTCGGCGAAGTTCGACCTGTTTGCCGAGCATGCCGTCGGCATGGATCTCGCCGGCTTGGCCCCGTCCCATCGTCATCATGAACCATGCCGCCATACAGGCAACGGTCGTGATGTACGTCGCTCTCCGCATGGTCGCCATCACCCTTCTATTCCTGCTCTTCCTGTCGTCTTCCTTGCCGACTTATGAGTTGATTCATCAACATGTGGGTCTTCTCGTTCTATCACATTCTATTGGGGGAATGGCCCGGCTGCTGCTCATCCGGGAAGTGAGTCAGTTTCCATTTCCGTCATGCCCGCGAAGGCCGTTGAGCGGATTCCCGCTTCCCCACTATCTTCTTCTGTCATTGGTTCGCGGCACGAAGAAGATCGGCGTGGTGCCGCCGACCCGGTGATAAGTGCCGCCGTCGCCGGCGCTAGTAATAAGAACCAACCAGCCTGATGGCCAATTCGACATTCGCCGGCATGGACGCGTCAAAGCCGTACATCCGACCATACTTTGGCCGCATCGCCTCGATCACGCGCGTCGTAATGGCTTCGCGCTGAGAGCGGGAAAACGCGGCATGATTGTTCGCCGCCGGGTTCATGTGCTCCGTAAACGGCTCCTGTTGCCGCGCCTCCAGCGTTGACCGGCATAAATCGTCCAGGAACATCAGTTGAAACTCGACATCCTGTTTTGATCCGATGTTGCCGTGTACGCCGTTAAAGTAGTCCCAGTCGAGCGCGGCGGCCTCCCGTATATTGCTTTCGTGATACACGATCGTGTCCGACACCGCGAAGCCCATCATCGGCAATTGGTCGAGATTCAGCAGATCGGGACTGTGAAGAACCTTTTCTTCCTTCAAAAGCCAGAGCGAGTGGTCATCGGTATGAGCGGGATGGGCGAAGCGATGCACTTCCGCGGTGACCTTCTCGAACGTGAACGAGTCCGTCATCTTAGATAGAACAAGCGTCGGTTTCGGCAGTCGACTGTTCATGAACGCCATCTTCTCGGCGGTCGCTTGCGTGGCGACGATTTGCAGGGTGATGACACCGGCCTTGCGTGCCTCGTTGATCCAGAACGCTGCGTCGCCCACATGGTCAGCATGGAAATGCGAATAGACCAAGGTCGTCACCGGTAGCGGGGTGACCTCCCGAATGGCCTTGAGCAAGTGGCCGCCGCGCCCTTGCGGCGCGTCGAACAAGAGTACGCCTGTATCGCCGACATAGAATGTCGTCGAATAAAATGCACGTTGAATGTAGTAACTTCGCTGGGTCAAGCGTTGCAATACATACGGTTGGCTCATATTTCGCGTGAACAAGTCACCGAGTTTGTCTCCGGGCATGATGGTTGTCTGAGCGGACGGCTCGACATACCGGGCTCCGGTCGTTGAAGGGGCCTCCCGTACGGATTGCGAGTGAGCAGGGATTGGAACCAGAGCGAAGACCGTCACGATTAACACGAGATATTTCATGTGGTCACAATTTCCTTCCGGGTCTTTGGTGAACGCGCCCTGCGCGTCAGATGACATGGTGAAGGGGATCGAATGTCGCGTCGCGCGCATCCAGACAGGTGCGGCGACATCGGGACTTAGGGCGTGGCGGTCTTGCGGTCGCGGCGGGGAAACGTACTCGGCGCGCCGGCAACCGGCTTCTGCAGCACGAAGTCGAACTGAATCTCGGCGTAGGGCGCGTCCAGGTCGTGACGCCGGAGCATTGCGGGATCCTTGTGCCGCACCATCTCGGGTATAAGGCCCTTCCGCGTGGCGAACGCGAAGTCGTCATATAACAGGGGATCGTCAGGCAGATTAATCTGGGTGGTGAGAGGCCGGTATCCGGCCGCCGAGACGATGAAGTGAATGTGGGCGGGACGGCGACAATGACGGCCCAAGAGCGCCATCAGCTTTTCGGTCGGTCCGTTCGGGGAACAGGCATAGCCGGACGGCACAATGCTCCGGAATCGATAGCCTCCTTCGTCACCGGTCTCGATGCGGCGCCGGAGATTGAACGGGCTTTGAATCGGATCGAAAAACGAGTAATTCCCTTTTGAATCGGCGTGCCACACGTCAACCACGGCGCCGGCTACCGGCGTCCCATTGAGGTCAAGAACGCGGCCGTGCATCAGCAGCGTCTCGCCCGCATCCTGTCCATCATCGAGCCGTGCTTCGTGCTGTGAAACCGGCGCTCCGGCGACGTAGAGCGGCCCTTCGATAGTACGCGGCGTCCCACCCGTCACGCCGGCATCCCGGTCGGCCGCATCCATGCGGAGGTCCAGATAGTGATCGAACCCGAGACCGGGAGAGACGAGGCCGAACTCGCGGGCTTGTCCCGCCTCGGTGAGAAAATCGACCGCGGCCCAGAACTCATCCGGTTGGACATCGAAATCCTCTATCGTGCGAAAGAGATCGGACACGATCCGCCGGATGATGAGCTGACTGCGATCACCGGTGTTGATCGGTGCGCCGCTGATCCGATCCAAAAAAGTCTCTACCTGCGGGCTGCGTGCGAGGCTCGGTTCAGCTGCTCCGACCGCACGCGCGGTCTGCGAAGGAGACACCTTATCCTCACCCTGCGCGGTGGGCAAAATCAGGGAGGCGGCCCCCAATGTCATCGACGTGAGGCCGTGCTGTAGAAACGTTCGTCGATTGATGCGCCGGACGCGTTTGGCCATAAAGCCTGCCGTGAGGAAGGGGGCAGCTCAATATCCCACGGTGAAACGTTGGCGGATATGGGCCGGTTTTTCGACTTCATCGATCATCGCCATCGCATAATCCTGGGTCGAGATGCGGCTCTTGCCGTTTGCGTCCGTCAGCAATTGGTCTTTGCCGAGCCGGAACTTTCCGGTGCGCTCGCCGGGGGACAAATCGGCGGAAGGGGAGAGATAGGACCAATCCAAGCTTGATTCTTTGCGCAACAAATTCAACGCTTCTCGGGTTGCCAGTGAACCCTGTTTCCAGTCTTTTGGAAATTCCGGCGTATCCACCGACTGGACCCCAGGCTTGATCTCCAGGCCGCCTGCTCCTCCTACCCAGAGGACACGCTTGACTCCGGCCTTCTTCACGCCCTTGATGATAGCCTCGGTTCCTTTCACCTGATGGGCGTAAATATCCGGCTCGCTCCACCCGGGATTGAAGGCGCTGATCACGGCATCATGACCAGTGACCAAGCGGGCCACCTCGTCCTCCTTGTACACATCTGCCTTTTGCGGACGGAGTCTCTCATGCGGCTGTAACTTCTCCGGGCGCCGCGCGATGGCCGTGACCTCATGACCGCGGTCCAGCGCTTCTTTCAAGATTGCCGATCCGACGAAACCGGTGGCGCCGATTAATGCAAGCTTCATATTACGTCTCCAGTAATGTTTGTTCCTACTGTTCGTTATTCTTGTTTATCCGTCCGGCCCAGTTCGCCGGGTTCGTCAGTCAACCGTGTAGGCGGCACCAAGGAGATTGCCGACGGCATAAGAGATGGTTCGTCAGGCGACCCGTGCCATGACAGAGGCTGCCTAGCCCACAAGTTCTTTCAATTTGTTGACGCGTTTGTCATACGCGGAACGAAGTGTCGTGATGCGTTTTTCATACTCGGCTTTCATATCGGCTTTGGCTTTGGCTGCTTTCTCTTGAAGCGCTTTGACTTTGGCATCGCGCTCTCTTGCCACCGCTTCAGATTTCTCCTTCGCGAGATTAAGAGACTCCTGTAGTCTGGTCCTGCGTTCATCGATCTTGGCCTGGAGCTTCGCCTCGCGGTCTGCGCCGGCCTGTGCCCGTTCCGCCTCCAGTTGGGCAATCTCGGCTTTCCTTGCGCCGATGGCTTGTTCATTGCGCCTCGCGTCGAGTTCTTCCCGTGTGGTGCGGAATACGACGCCGCCGAGTTTCTCCATGACCACATCCACAGGCGTAATCCATCGCTCGGACACTTCGGCCACCACGGCTGTTTTGCCAGGACGAAGCGTGTTTCTGACGTCTTCCAGGAAATCTGCGCCGACTCCCGCGTCGGCCAAATCCATGAGGCCACCGAGGAAGCCTCCCGTCACTGCGCCTACCGCCCATCCGACGGGGCCGCCAAGTACACCGATCAAGCTTCCCAACAGGCCGCCCGATACGAGCCCCAATGGAGCTAAATCGGCGGGCTCCTTCAACTTGACGGTTCCGTCTTGACCTTTCGCAATCACGGCATGGGCATTCATCGTAATCATCCCATCTGCATCGAGCTGCTTGAGAGCCCGTTGTGCCTCGTAGGCCTTTTCTTCGGACTCGAACACGACCACCATTAACCGTTCCATATGATATGTCCCTCCCTTTTCGATCCCATCTGTTTCAAGAATTGCGGAACCTTGTGCACCATGGCGACTGTTTCGTACACGCCGGGTCAACGATCGGCGTCTTCCCGGCCTCTTCTCTTGCGCGTTCCCTCGATCAATGTGGAACGGCTAGCTTCCCGGCTGATGGGCCTGGCGTCCTTAGAACATACCAATGACCCAGAGCCCGGACGCCGGCCATTCTGCGGCAATCAGCAGACCGAGCAATAGGGGCACGATCACACTCACGAGGAGCCAGCCCCAGTTGGGAGGTCGCATAACACAGCGGCGGCGACGATGCGAAAGATACCGCCTGCCAGAAAGAACGCTCCGATCAGGAGCGTGAGCGACAAGGCCCCAGCCGCCGGACGCAGGATCATCAGCACGCCGACAACCACGTAGAGAATGGCCGCCAGCAGCTCTACAGAAACCCGCTCCATCGAGGGAGCTTAAAGGCGTGGACCGCCTCAAAAATTTCGGTGAACGCCAGAATCCATCCGAGCACGAACACCGAGGCCAGTGTCGTCATCACGGAAAACGTGAGCGCGATCACGCCGGGCACGATGAACGCGATCCCGGAAGCAAGAACCCATTTCCAGCTTTTACTCGCCGACTTCAAGCCCGTTTGCGTCAGACTGTCCCATCTCGTGAGCGAGTCATCATTCATGTGAATCTTTCCTAGGTCTCTATTATGCCGGCGGGCTCTGCCATCGCGCCGTGCGCCCAAGTTCAATCTTGCCGTATCGGAATCTATAATCAAGTTCTCGAGGTAGTGGGCCAGTTTGCCATCGGAAGCACTGAAGTTTGCAGCATGATCGAGGAGTGGATGCCCGCGCTTTGGCGGGCATGACGCAAAAGGAAACTGACCGACTACCGTTCTTGAACGTACCCACATTCACAATGTTGTGCTTGGTCGTCGCCTGTGCGAATGGTGATGCGGGGATCTCAAAACGGAAATTGGCGCGGCTGGTGTTGCACGCTCACCCAGTGATCGGTGGTGAACTCTTCGATGATCCAATCACCGCCGAAACGGCCGAGCCCGCTGTTCTTCTCGCCGCCGAACGGGCAGTTCGGCAGGTCGTTGACGGGTTGATCGTTGACATGGGTCATCCCGGCTTTCACTCGGAGCGCGACCCGCACGCCTCGCTCGACATTCCCGGAAAAGACCGCGCTCGACAGCCCATATTCCGTGTCGTTTGCTACGCGGATGGCCTCCTCTTCACCGCCTACCTTGATGATCGACACGACCGGGCCGAACATCTCTTCCTGAGCAATCGACATATGGGGAGCGACATCGGCGAACACATGGGGCGGGAGCAGGAGACCCTTGGGATTGCCCCCGGCCGTTTGCCGGGCTCCGGCGGAACGGGCCTTCTCAATGTGTGTGATCAACCCCTCAAGTTGCGATGTATTGATAATCGGCCCAATCGCCGTGTCCTCTCGATTGGGATCGCCGATTTTAAGGTTGCGCACGCGGGTAGAGAAGCGCTCGACGAACCGGTCATAGATTGCGGCATCCACGATCAGGCGGTTCGTGATCATGCAGATCTGTCCCTGGTGAAGAAATTTGCCGAAGACGGCGGCGTTAACGGCGAGGTCGAGATCCGCGTCGTCCAGGATGATGAACGGGCTATTCCCGCCGAGTTCCAGCGCGACCCGCTTGATGATGGGACTCTTGACGGCGAGTTCCGCGATATGGCGGCCGACCGGCGTCGAACCGGTAAAGGAAATCACCCGGGGAACCGGATTGAGCACGAAGGGGTCGCCGATCAAATTCCCCGGACCGACCACCACGTTCAAGACTCCCGGAGGGACCCCGGCTTCTTCATAGATCTTCGCGAGTAGGAGTCCGCCCGTTACGGGGGTGTCGGAGGCAGGCTTGATCACCACCGCATTGCCGACTGCCAGCGCCGGCGCGACGGAGCGATTGCTCAGGTGCAAGGGGAAGTTCCACGGGCTGATCACGCCGACGACGCCGACCGGCTGTCGATAGACACGGTTTTCCTTTCCGGGAATATCCGAAGGCAGAATCCGGCCTTGGACCCGGTAGGGAGCGGAGGCGGCTTCCAGCGTGATGGCGCGGGCGGAATCCCATTCGATGGTCGCCTTGAGCCGCGTGCTGCCCGATTCCTTAATGAGCCAGGTGACGATTTCTTCTTTGCGCGCGTCCATGATATCCGCGGCGCGGCGGAGGATCGCAGCCCGTTCGCCGGGCAACGTCGCGGCCCATGCCGGTTGCGCGGCGGCGGCCGATTGGTAGGCTTCGTTCAAATCCTGTTCATTGGCCAGGGGAATGCGGGTAAGAACATCATCGGAATAGGGATTCCGGTCTTCCGCCACGCGCCCGCTTCGCCCGCCACGCCACTGGCCGTTCAATGGCATGCGGTCGAAGCCGTCATAGACGCCTAGGACGGTTGGCTGCTCCTTTGTTGGGGCCGGCTGTGCCATGATGTCCTTCTCCTTTAGAGCGGCATTCCACGAACGAACGTGCACATCCTAGTGGACGTTCATGGCAGCGAATAGGTCATGTTCGGCCAGGCGGCATAGCCATAGATGCGGCCCTCTTCTTTTCGCTCGATATTGATGCCGCCGACGAACGGGGTGGTTCCCGTGATGCCTTTGAAGGCGCCGCTGCCCCAGGAAAATGTGAACTCGCCCCGGCAATCATCTTTCTTTCCGCTACAGCGCATCTCTCCATATGCCACGTCTTTGCCTTCGTGGGCCGTCATCATGCAAAGGGCGCTCTGTCGTTCTTCTGTGTTCTCGGTGATATGGACGACGGTTTGGCAGTCAATCTTGGCCGCATGGATCCGCGAATGGCCCCCGCCTTCGGGATGCCGGATGAACATGGTCCCCGTGATCGCCCCGGTAAAGACCCGTCCGCCGTCTCCGAGGTCCTGAATCAATCCGGTTCCATTCCAACTCGCCGTGGCTTCACCCGCTTCAATGGTTTTCGCCTCGGCGGCATGAATGAGGCTGAGGCTGAGGATGAGCGGCGTCGTGATCGAAAGAATGCTCCGTGTGAATCGCATCAGTTCCCTCCACTGATTAGTAAATCCGTCGGGCAGCGACAATCTTCGCCGCCGACTTCACATGTCAGTTCGGCCGGTCCGACGTTAGACGGACAATCGGCTTAATCGTGATGCCCTTCTCGCTGTCTTCAGCCGCCTGGTTGATCTGGTCCAGGCTGTAGAACTTCACCAGCTTGTCGAACGGAAAGCGTCCCTGCTGGTAGAGGTCCACGAGAGTCGGGATAAACAAATCCGGAATGCTGTCGCCCTCGATGATGCCGAGAATCGTCTTGCCGGTCGTCATGACGCCGTTCACATCGAAGCTCGCTTCGACGCCCAGCGCCGGCGCTCCCACGATGCCACAGGTTCCGCGGATCGCCAAGGCGTCGATCGCCTGACGCAGGACGGCAGGCCGGCCGCTCGATTCGAGCGTGAAATCGGCGCCGCCTCCGGTGATCTTGCGGACGGCCTCGACCGGGTCGCTTTCCTTGCTGTTCACGGTATGGGTTGCTCCCAGTTCCTTGGCCAGCGCCAGACGCGAGGGGACGACGTCGGCGGCAATGATGGCGGCCGCCCCGGCCACGCGCGCGGCCATCACCGCGCTCAGGCCGACCGCCCCGCCGCCGAACGTTGCGAAGCTGCTCCCGGGCCTGACCTTCAAGGCATTCATGACGGCGCCCGCGCCGGTTTGGATCCCGCAACCAAGCGGACCGAGCAATTCCAGCGGCGCAGTGGGTGACACTTTGACGGCGTTCCGTTCATGTGTGAGAGCCAAGGTGCCGAACGACGACTGTCCAAAGAAATGATCGTGAACCACTCCCTGCTTGTCATGAGTCGCAGTACTCCCGTCTTCACGGGCGCCGCCGAAGTTTAATGCATAAAAATTGGCGCAGTAGGTCAGGTGGCCATTCAGACAGGGTTTGCAGTGACCGCACCACATGTAGGTCAGCACGACATGGTCGCCCGGCCTCAGCTTCTTGACGGCGGCGCCGACTCGTTCGACCACGCCCGCTCCTTCGTGGCCGAGCACGACCGGCATGGGGACGGTGTACAGCTGGTCGCGAGCCACCATGTCGGTGTGGCACATGCCGGTCGCGACGATCCGCACCAGCACCTCGTCGGAGCGCGGCTCATCCAACGTCAGCGTTTCGATTTGGAACGGGCCGCCCTTCTTGCGGATCACCGCCGCCGTGATCTCGCGGGCTGTACTCTTCTCAGTGGTTGCCATTCCGTGCTCCTCTCACTCGCCACGGCGAGGTGGTTGCCGCGCCTCTGCAAGGGATTACATCATTACTATGCGCTCGAGCCGATGCGCCCGCTACAGCCGGATGCCGCATTTACCCGGCGCCAGGATGCCGTTGGGATCGAGTGCTTGCTTCAGGGTTCGATTGACGGACCGCTGAATAGGATCGTAGGTCCCCGCAACCTTCTCCATAAAGGCGGTGTTGGTGCGGTACGATCCGTATCCTTCGGCCGAAAATTCCGTGATCAGCTCGTCGAAGCACTGATACGCCGCCTTGGTCATCTCCGGATCTGTCCGGTCAAACAACATATCTAAAATGTGGTGCATGTCCCGCATGCCGACAATAAACTCGCCGGTGTAATCCAACCCGTACTTGGCGAGAATGCGCTTGGCCAGCGCCATCTGCTTCAGTGTCTCGCTGCCACGTGCCGGACAGACGGGCGCGAACCAGATGGCGCCGCCTCCTCCGCGCCAGTTGTAGAGACCGAACTCCCTCAGGTCCATTCCGCCGCGCATGAGGGCCGCCCGGTACGCGAACTGAGGGTCATCGCCGGCATCCTCTTGCGTCAAGAACTTCGCCTTGCCCGACTTGCCGAAGGCCTCGGTCACGATTTTCCAATTCACGTCCACCTGTTCCTTGGTCCCATAGAGCGCGGCCGTGACGTTCCAGATGCCCATGTTGTGATCCTTGATCAATTGCCGCACCGCTTCATCCGAGATCGAACCGGATCCGGAGACGTAGTCGCTCCGCTTGGCCTTCACCGGCGCTTCGTACAATGCGTGAGCGATCACCCCTGAATTGGGAATGACTCCATTGAGGCGCAGCGGCCTCATCGTCTCCACGATCTCCACGACGTCCTCTTCATGCTGATATTGAATCAGGAACGGCTTATAGACCGGCGGCGCCGGCTGGAGCCAAAATCCGAATTTCGTGACGATCCCGTAATTGGACTGGGTGAAGATCCCGTCGAGATACGGGCCGTAGCCCCACTTGAAGACCTGCCAGGTGTTCGATTTCGGCAACCCACCCATGGCCGTGCGGAGGACTTCGCCGTTTGCGAGGACGACTTCCATGCCGCAGGCGTTCAGAAAATGCTCGCCGTAGGGCGTATACCCGACCCCTCGGTCCAGCGTATTGCCCGTGGCCCCGCAATGGCGGAGGGCGCCGGAACGGACAACCACAATGCCAACTTATGTTCCTGGAAGTAATCATAGAGCTGCCGATAGGTGACGCCGGGCTCGACGAGGGCGTAGCAGAGGTCGCCATCGACCTCGAGGATGCGGTTCATCCGATGCAGATCCAGCACGACCTGGCCGCGCTCCACGGGGGCCGCTGATCCATACCCCAGGTTTTTTCCCGTGGAGATCGTCCAAATCGGAATCTTGTGCTTATTGCAGACGCCGACGATCTTTTGAATCTGCTCCACGGTCGTCGCCAGAATCGCCGCGGACGGCGCGTGATTCTCCTCGGGCACCGGCATCATGACTTTCGTATAGGGGGCAAGTTGGGCCGCCTCCGTCAGCACGTTGCGGTCGCCCAAAATCTGCCGAAACTCTTTGACGGCAAGATCAAACGTCTGTTCGGAGACTCCCTTCGGCAACGCGATATACTTGCTGGCCATGCTCTCTCCTTCCGCAGGATGTTGACGGTCCGCGATGAGACGATACCGCTCAATGTGAGCCGTCGCTGTCTGTTAGATGTCCACGATGAAAGAGACGAACCGTTCCTTTTCCTGCGCCTCACGGATCGGCGTGGCATGGATGAAGGCCCGCCCTGAACAGGATTCCGCGACGGCAGCCGGTCCCAGGGCCGCCGCCGTGACGGCATAGCCCACGGATTGCACCCAGTTGTCGGCGGGCCATGACACGAAGTCGCGGCTCGAAACCGGTGGCGGGATGGCAGTCCAGTGTCCCGCGGCGGGCAAACTCATTCGTTCACATCCCTCAGTCAGCGATACCCCCGCACAATGCATGTGGAAAATGTCCGGCCCGTGCAATCGGTAAGAGGAGACCGCCCTTGCAGACCAACCGGTCGATGAGGACCGAGCCGGTGGCGCCTGCAGAAACGTTTCTCGGACCGAAAAATCATGCGGTCTCCGGATCAATTGACTCGCCAGGAGCTCGCCCGCGCTACAAGCTGCCGATGCCGTGGCGATTTCGTGACGAAGCCGGCCGGCATCGTCCGTCGAACAGGCGTGCATCCCCATGGAGAGCATCCTGGCTCCAGCCGCCCGCGCCAGTTCAAGAAAGATGATTGCGCCGGCATCATCCATGACTGCAATCCATCTCGCCTCTCGGGACCGTTCCATCGCGCGGGCGATGTTCTGGGTGCCGGAAAGGAGCCCGTCTTTCAGCCTGACAATGTCCAGGCCTTCGAACGCCATCCCGCCGCAGGCGGCTCGCGCGCCGCGTTCGAACGAGTCGTCCACCTTGGCGCCGTTCAACAACAGCACGCAGCGTCCGGGCCTTGGCGCCGGCTGGTTCGCGAACGCCCATGGAGGGCTCCCGAGAGCCATCAGGGCCCCGCTTGCCAGCATGCCTTTCATGAGACTGCGCCGATCAATGTCCATGGACCGCCCTCCTTACTGGTCGGCTGTCGTTTTGGAGATGTACTCAGCCAGCTTCTCCAGAACCTCGTCATCGATTTCGCTTGCGCGGAAGGCCGGCATAGCCCGATAGCCGTTTCGTGTGATCAGCCTGATATACATGGGATCGAGGCCGCGGCCGCGAATGGCTGGGCCCGTGTTGGTTTCATGGCAGAGCGCGCAGACCTTCGTATACACCTCCGCTCCATCTTTCCAGGCGAATCCTTGCTCGGCAGGCCGCTGCGGCGCGGCCCATGCGGCTCCGGCCAGCGCGCCGACCACGACCAGCGCCATCAGAATCGGCCCGTCTGATGCGTTCTTCATGGTGGATTTCTTCATATCGCCTCCGTCCTTCCGTCCTGCCGTCCGTCTTAAATCCGGACTTGCTTCCGTCGTGGTTTGTCGGAGACCGCGGACCGCGCATCGCATCTTTCCTTCAACGAAGTGAATCGAGCAACGAAGTGAATCGAGCGCCGGATCGGATGGACCGCCGATCCGGTCCATCCGTTCTCCACATGGCGTTTACCGCACGACCGAACTACCGACCGTCACCGTGCCGGGCAACACCTGCATCCCTCCGCCAAGAGACGTTTCCGCCCGTACGAGGAAGTTAATCAGCGCGGCTTTTTTGAAACAGAGCGAGGCGGTCTGATTCGGCTTGAGACGGGCTATCTCATTGACAGAGCCCATCCAATTCGAAAACCCTCGCTCACAGGAGAGATCTTCGGACTTTACATTGGGGACTTCGACCTGAACCGGGAGTTTCCTCGAGTTGACCCACCGGACCTCGTCTCCAGGATTCACGCGAAGCGTATCCGCCGACAGTTTTTCTTCCACCTTGACGTCGTGGACCACCGCCGTGCGAGTGGATTCAGGCAAACTGGTGCAGCCATAGGTTGCGGCTCCCAGTACGAGCACTGCATACGTCCAGATCTCTCTATTCATCATATAGAACCTCCCTTAGACAAATATGAAAACCTCTCCTTGCTTCTTTTGCTCATCTTCTGATCCACAGCCGGATGATCGGCCGGCTGATGGCTCTATCGGGTCCGTTGTAACGTCCTCCTTTCTCTTCTTTTGATGATATGATGCTCATCCTTTCGGCTCCGGAGCCTTGGGCGTCTCGTCCGTCGGCGCTCAGTGAAACCATCTTCATGTCGCTTCTGCTCGACCGACGCGGACCGATAACATGGAAATCGATCCGCCATCGACGCCTTCGATAGGGAAGGTGATGCCGTCATCCTGTTGCCTGGTTGCGATCACATAAAGCAGCGGCAGATAGTGATCCGGCGTCGGAATGGACAGCTTGGCCGCCGGGCCGAGTTGGTCATAGTTGACCAGCGACTCGGCATCACCGGCGAGCATGAGTTGCCGTGCCTCCAGCTCGAACTCCACCGCCCACTCATAGGGTTCGGGCAGATGCCGGCCCCAGGCGTACGTGTGCAGATTGTGCACCACATTTCCACTGCCGGCGATCAGGATGCCTTCGTCCCGCAACGGCGCAAGTTTTTTGCCGAGCTCGAAATGGAAGGAGGCGGGTTGGATTTCGTTGATGCTCAGCTGCACGACGGGAACATCGGCTTTGGGATAGGCATGCACGAGCACCGACCATGTCCCGTGATCGAGTCCCCAGGTGTCGTCGGCCGTGACCGTCAGGGGTGCGAGCAGTTCTTGAACGCGGCGGGCAAGTTCGGGGGAGCCGGGCGCGGGATACTGCACCCGGAACAACTCGGCCGGAAAGCCGCCGAAATCATGAATGGTCCTCGGCGCAGTGCTGATTGTCACCGCGGTTTCCGGCACATACCAATGCGCGGATATCGCAAGAATGGCTTTGGGCTTGGGCTGGTGCGCCCCGATACGCCGCCAGCCTTCGGTATAGCCGTTGGTTTGTACGGCGTTCATGGGATTGCCGTGTCCAAAGAAGATGGCGGGCATCAGTTCCGCCATGTGGGTCCATCTCTGCCGGTTCCACAGCCGTTCGTGATGCTCACAGCACACCAATGTGTCTTAACATGAGATCGCCGAATAGATCTTCTTGCGCGAGTTCACGTGAAAGCTTCGGTTCGCGGGGCATCATCAAGTGGATGTTCTGCTCCAGGTCATCACCGCAGCTTTCGTTCTCCGTTATTGCACATTCCGCACAGGCACCATGCTCAGCCGAATTCGGCCCGCGTTCACGTAAGATACGAGTTTGTCTTTTTCCAGCCGGATTCAATTAATTGCAACGACCATTCTCACGTATAGCATGTCGCCCTCGATCTTCACAACGCGCAGCTGCGCCTGCTCCATCGGGTCCGGACAGGGCTCCCTGGCAGAGCTTCAACATACTACTCAGCGCGATCACTGTCGTAACGCCTTCACATAGGCCAAAACATCCTGGATCTCGCTATCCGGTAGTTGCCCCTTCCATCCCTCCATGGCCGTCGGCGGGCGGCCCTGTTCGATGGTGGCCAGCAATTGCGCGTCCGTCTTCTTTTTGCTCGCCGCACTGGTGAAGTCGGCGGCCGGTGGACTCGTGACCAGGCCGAACTGCCCATCGCCTTTTCCCTGCGCACCGTGGCAAGGGAGACAATGTTTCTCATAGACGACTCTCCCTCGTTGCGCATCTCCATCAATCGCATGCGCGACTCGCCCGGTCATCATGGTGAGATTCAAAAGAAAGGCGCAGAACAGAAGAGGGACAATGAGGGCCGTCTTCTCTGCGAGGGACAACAAACTGCGTGTCATGTATCAGGTTCTTATCTTTTTCAATGTCCTTGCCCAATCGGCGAGCGCCTCCAGCAGTTCTCGGATCTTTTGGGCTGTCTTGTCATCCTTTAAATTACCTTGCTCGTCGAACTTCTCGTCGGCATTCGCGATCATCACTTCCGGCTGGTTCAGCGGAAACATATTCAGGAAGACGAACATCTGGCGGAGATGATATTGCGCCCGGCCTGTTCCCAGCATGCCGATTGAGGCGCCCATGATTGCGACGGGTTTAGCATTCCATGCACTATCGCCATAAGGTCGCGAGGCCCAATCGATGGCATTTTTCAAGACGCCGGGAACCGAGTAGTTGTATTCCGGGGTCACGATAAGAATCGCATCCGCAGCTTTGACTGCCGTTTTGAACTGCCGCACGGGCGCAGGTGGCTCTTTCTCATGGTCCTCATTGAAGGGCGGGAGGCTGCTCAAATCGAACGTCTCCAGCGAGATGCCGGTAGGGACCAGTTTCGCCGCCGCCCGCAGTGCCGATCGGTTATAGGACTGTTTCCGCAGGCTTCCGGCAAAGCCGAGTACTTTCACCGCTTCAGTCATGTCGTGTCCTTTCATTCGTGTGAGGAAATGACTATGTGCCGGCCGAATCGGTTCGACTGTCCATCAGCTGGGGTAACCTTCGTATTCCCAAGGCCAGCAGCACAAGCCATGAGCCCGTGAAGATCATGTCGATGCCGACGAACAGACCGATCACCCAGAAGGCGGACGCCGGCCATTCCGCCCAGATGAGCACGCCGAGCAGAAGCGTAATGGCGCCGCTCACCATGAGCCAGCCCCAACTGGGAGGCCGAAGCATTGCCGCGCCCACCATCCGAAAAATGCCGCCGACCAGAAAAAAGGCGGCCATCAACAGCGTTAACGACAGCGCGCCGGCGCCCGGGTTGAACACCATCATGGCGCCGACGACCACGTACAATATGCCGATCAGCGCTTCGACAAACAATCCGCTCCATCCCGGCGCCTTGAACGCATGAACGATCTCGAATACGCCTCCGAACAACAGCAACCACCCGAAGACCACCACCGATGCGAGGGTAGCAAGGACGGAATAGCCCAGCGCGATGATGCCAAAGAGAAGAAAGACGATTCCCGAGGCGAGATACCAGCCCCAATTGGCGCGGGCGGATTCCAGGCTGGTGCTGAACAGATTGCGAGGGCTTTTGATCACGTGGTCGTTCATGTTCCATTTCTTTGTGGCCGTGCGGTCACCTGGGCAAACATTCGGATGTACGCCCATGCCCGCCGTTACTCTTGCCGGCTCAGGAGACGCGGCGTCATTTTCGCAACGTCAGCACATACGCGAGAACATCTTGAATTTCCGTGTCTTTCAGCTGCTTTTTCCAGGCCACCATGGAGGTCTTCGGCACACCGTCCTCGATGATCTTTTGCAATTCGTCAGGGGACTTCTTCTTGCTTGCGGCGCTCGAAAAATCTCCCGCCGGCGGCTTCAGCGCCTTTCCGATCGGCCCGTCGCCTTTTCCTGTAGCTCCGTGGCACGAGACGCATTTGGATTCGAAGATGGGCTTGCCTTTGGCGGCGTCTCCGCCGGCGGCTGAGACGAACTGCGTCATCGACGACCATCCCCATGCCATGGCCAAGGAAGCCAGCACCACCGCGCCTCGGTATGCCTTTGTCATCGCTATGTCCTCCATTGATGTGGTTGGTGTTCGCGCCCGGTTTGCGGATCTATATATCCCTTTCAGTATGAGTTCCAATAGCGGATCCCATAATAGAGTCCCCAGACAATCAGTGCGAATATGACCAGCGTGAGCCAAGTCGGGATGTGGCCGCTCCGTTCACGGATTCCCGACGGCTCATAGAGATGGATATGTGACTCGCCGGTTATTTCCGCCGGCTGCGTGCCGGACATGGTCCGATCAGCCGGCCTTTGATCTGGTGACATAAATCTCTCAACCCCGCGGTGCTAGAACCGGCCGCGGTCACCTGTTGACGTTCGGCTCTCCATGGTGTTCCGTCCGCCATTAGGCGGATGTCGCCCGCAGGACAACATCAGTCCGATCGAGGGACGGCGAGCCCGGCGAGTTATGCCGAGCCCGCCCGCCTGATTGCTCTCGATCAGTGCTTCTGCAGATGTGCGTTGAGAATCTCAGACTGTTGAATGTCGGGATTCTCCTTCCCCAATTCCTTGGCCTTGTGGAAATGATCGATTGCGGTTTTATGGTCACCTGACTTATCGAGCGCCAGCGCGAGGTTGTAGTGGGCTTCTGCAGATGATGGATCCGCCTTCACCGCCTCGGTGAAGTGTTTCTTCGCCACGTCCCAGTGCTGCTGATTGTAGTGCTCGATCCCTTCATTGTTATGAGTCTCCGCTTTCGAACCCGCTGTTGTCTTCAGGGCGGGCGCGGTTTTCTTCATGTCCGCGACGGACAGGGACGCATTGAAGGCTGTGGCGCACAGGAATGCTGATGCAAGAACGAACATGGATATACGAGTCTGACTCATTGACCATCCTCCTTTATTGAGCACGTGTCCCGGCCCTTGGGGCCCGGGGGTTTCGAAGTGAGCGACTCATCGCAGATTCAAGCGTACGGCAAACTGCATCAGTACTCAACAGCGACGTTATAGAGAGCCGGGGTCATTTCTGCCGTCAACTGCTTCAGCTTCTCGTGCGTGACGCTCTGTTCAAATGCTTTCCAGTACAGCTCTTCATTTTCCCAAATGGCGACGTTAATGAAATTGTATCGGCTGTCAGGCTTGAGGCTCCGATAAAACTTTCCGCTGATGAACCCCGGTCGCTTGGTGATATCGGCTTTTATGTCTTGCCACCATTTCACGAACTCCTCTTCCTTACCCTTATGGACTGTGAACACGTTGATTAATGTGACCGGCATCGCGCATCTCCTTTCTATTTATGACGTTTCACTTCTCTTCTTGGAATCCTGTGATTTCCTGCAACACCGTTTTGATATAGCAACCACTCGCCAGTAGCTCGGCCCCTTCCTGAGACATGGCGGCCAACAGCAACTTGCCTTCCCAATCGATATGGGACATCTCCGTGAGATCCACGATGAGTCGGCCGCCCTTCTGCTGTAAGAAGCGTTGCCAAACCTGTCGCGTTTCCTCTACCCACGGGCCGGCTAAAGTCCCTTCCAACACTATTCTCGCCGGTTGCCTGTCCTGTACGGTCACCCCCAGCATGCCGATTCTTTACTCAGCCGGGTCCATCTGGTTCCATGAGCCGTCAGGCTGGATGAGATTGCGCTCAATACTGATCTCCACGACCGATATTGAGCGGGTACAGTCTCGGAATCGCCAGCGTAAGGACGGCTGCGGTAATAAGCGACAAGACAACTCCGATTCCAAAGAGGTACCAGGTATTCGGCCTCATCGCTCCCAGCGCCACTATTACAAAGAGAAGCGGCAGATCGAGGAAATGGGTGAATGTAGGCAGGTGCTTTCCTCTTGCCTGTTCTAAGTCCGCCGTTACAGTTCCCAACTTGAGCGCTGCTTGGGTGAGCCGGCGCAGACGCATGAAATAGAGGCGGGTAACAGTGTTGCCTTCTATGAATTCAAAGGCAAACAACGCAACCATCCCGGCCAGCCAGGGGATTGTGAGGAACGCCCAGCCTCCATACATCGTGATGATCAGCCAGATTCCAGAGCCCAGCAGAAGTACGGCTCCAGGAACCACGAGGCCATCGTAAAGCACAGCAATCTGACGTACAGCCTCCGCAAAGAGCGGCAGACTTTGAGCTTGACGGGACCGCAGATCTGCATACCAAACACCGATAAGGCCCGCGCCGATGAGCACTAATCCTAGAAGATGGAGGAACCTCAGAATCGAGTAGGACATCCAGGCCGATTTCTTTACTCAGCCGGGTCCATTTTGTTCCATGGGCTGTGCTCGGTCCACCGCTGAATCAGCTTGGCGGCTTCCGCTTTTTGTTCGGGACGCAGACTGGCATGCCATTCGGACACCTTGGGCAACACTCGCTGCATCATGCGTGTTTGTGCTGCCTGGTGGCGCTCAATCAGTTGACCGACCTTGGCTTCATCCAGCCGCTCGCTTTGCACCTGAGCGACAACTTCTTCCATGGTGGTTCGGCGTTCCTTCTGCGAGTCGGCACGCGCCGCCAGGAGTTCATCCTTCACGGCCGCCAGTTTGACCTTCTGTTGATCATCGAGGTCCAGACGCTTGGCGATTTTTCCCGTCACCCAGTCGGCTCGTTCCGCCGGGGTATGATGACGGAAGCAAGCCGACGTCCCGAGTAGGCCGACCAAGATCGCCATGCCGACTGCAGCTCTCATGAAATGGCTGTTCATACGCTCTCCTTTCGTCGGTGAATATGGAATCCCAACCTAATCCGGATCCACGTATCACGAACCGTTCCAGCATCAGGTAGTCGGTAGAACGGATACGTAATCTATTGAATTGATAGGGAATGAAGGTAGGCCTTCGAACGCCGATAGCTGATTTGGCCGGAGCGGTGACGATGGGCGGTGACGATACCTCGTCAAGTGACGAAATGGTTCGTCATTGAAGCGGGCGGGCAATGCCGAGCTTCTTCATTTTGGAAGTGAGTGTGGTGCGCTTCAGGCCGAGTTTGGCTGCCGCTCCTTTGGCGCCACCGATGCGCCAGTTGACGTGGCGAAGAGTCCGCACGATTTGCTCCCGCTCGCTCTCCCGAAGAGTCTGTGTGGCGGTGATCCTTCGGCCATTGCCCGCTTGAAGTTCCGAAAGCGGAACCTGTAACTCCGTGCCCTGTGTGAGAATGACGGATCGCTCCACGAGGTTCTCCAGCTCACGGACGTTGCCCGGCCAGTCATAGCGGGACAGCGCTTCGAGCGTGTCGGCGGGAACCGTGTCAATGTGTTTCTTCATACGTACGGCATGCTGCTGCGTAAAATAGTGAACCAAACGGGGAATGTCGTCGCGCCGTTCTCGAAGCGGCGGCATGGTCACCGGAAAGACATTGAGTCGATAGTACAAGTCGCTTCGAAACTCCTTCGCATCTACCAGACTCTTGAGATCCCGGTTGGTCGCGGCAATCAAGCGGACGTTGACTTGGATGGTCTTGGTGCCGCCCAGTCGTTCGAATTCCTGTTCCTGCAGCACTCGCAGCAGTTTGGATTGCAGCTCCAGCGGAATGTCGCCGACTTCATCGAGAAAAATAGTTCCGTTGTCGGCCAGCTCGAAACGGCCCGTCTTGTGAGAAATCGCACCGGTGAAGGCGCCTCGTTCGTGACCAAACAGCTCACTCTCCAACAATCCACTGGGAATAGAGGCGCAATTCAGTTTTACAAAGGTCCGTTCCTTGCGTCCGCTGAGCTGATGAATCGCCCGGGCGATGAGCTCCTTGCCGGTTCCCGTTTCGCCCTGGATCAGCACGGTGGAGTCGGTCGGAGCCACGATTGTGACTTGATCGAGCACGTGCTTCAGGGCCTGGCTGTCGCCGATGATTGCTTCAAACCCACGTTCGGTGCGAACTTCTTCCTGAAGATAAAGCTTTTCTTCGGCCAGTTTGTTCTTGAGGTGCGTGATCTCCTGATGGGCCAACGCGTTTTCCATCGCCAGAGTAATCTGCCCGGCCACTTGCGTGAGAAATTCGACGTCCGGCTCGGGAAAAGCCTGTTCCTGCCGAGAGGCGAGATTCAGACAGCCGATTGCCCGCTCGCCGGACAGCAGGGGCAGCGCGCACACCGATTGAAATCCTTGACTCACCAACATGCGGATGACGTCGTGACCGAACTGTCGCAACTCATCCAGACGCTGAATCACCACCGGCCGTTTGGTTTGGAGGGCCCGTTCCCCTGGTGAATTTGCCACATCGACAACATAACCCTTCGGTAAGCACTCGGAATCGTCGGGAGCATCCAACGCGAGGAGGCGCACTTGGCGATGAGCCTCATCGTAGAGGAGCAAGCACACATATTCTTGATACACGACCTCTCGCATAATGGTGCTCACGGTGCGCAGCAGCTCAGGCAGGTTCAGTTTGGAGACCAACGCATTGGTGATACGCAGCAGTAGGCGGAGTCGATCCCGCTGCCGATCTGCCTCTTGTTTGGAGCGCCGCGCTGACTCGCGGTTCAGCGCATGGTCCGCCGCCACCGCGACTTGCCGTTCGCCTGTCCGGCTCCCGGCGCCCGCCGGCGGTTCCGCGGATGTGGTCTGATCGGCCGGATGGAGGTTGTTCGTCATTGATCGACTCAGTGTTCCTGCGTGGCCATGCCGGACACAACGTTGTGTCCGGGATCGCCGTCGACGATCGGCTGCCGGTCGGCCGTGCGGCCGGACATCGCCTCCCAAATCTTTTCCCGCGCAGTCTCCCGGTCCTGTTCCCGTAGCCCCGCTGAGAGAAGTTCCGCCTCGTTGGCAGCGACCCGCAGCGATTGGACATAATGCACCAGGTCCCAGACTTCTTCCTCGGTCAAGCTGTCGAACGGAGGCATGGGTGTCGACCCGATGCCGGCGACGATCGTCTGATACAAGCGTGCGCCGCCATACCCGAGCTTGACGCCGCCCGGCGCGCCGGCCGGAAGAGAGAGGTGAGCAGGCGCGATGGGATGACCCCAGTCATCGACCAGCATGCCGGGCTGGCTCAATACGCCATCGCCTCGGCCCCGTTCACCATGACACAACGCGCAGTTGGTTTGAAACAGTGTATCGCCTTTTGCAATGGACGCAGGGGTTATGGGCGGCTCAGGCGGAACGGCAATGGGCCGGCCGGCCGGGTCCTTGGCCCATCGATCGGAAAAGGTCTTCAGGAACTGGACGGCGGCCCACCGCTGGGGAGCAGGGAGTTCGTGCAGGGCGGGCATCGACGTGCCCCAAAGACCATGCGTGAGCGTGACATATAAATCCGCATCGGTCGGCAACGAATCCTTTCCTGCGGTGGACCGGAATTTGAAGAGTCCCATCGTGAAATCGCGCGGCTTCGGGTTCAGAAACCGGGCCGACGGTCCTTTGCCGTCGCCCTTGACCCCGTGACAGCCGGCGCAGCGCCGGGCGTAGACCGCTTGGCCGAGCGACAGCATGTCCTCTCGACTGTCCGGCGTCCCGCGCAGCATCGCCGCTCCGGATGTCGTCGATGAGAAGGAAGCGGTTCTCCAATCGCCGATTGACGTGCCCAGCCGTTGGAGATAGGCCACGAGCGCTTTCCCTTCTTCCGTCGGTTGCGGCGCGTCGTCGCCGTGCTGTTTTTCAAAGAGCCACGTGAAGCGCGGCATGATCGAATCCGCGACCACGTCCTGCGGATTCCAGAGATGCGCGATGTGCCAGTCGTCGCCGTATTTCCTGCCGACCCGCGTGAGATCGGGGCCGATGCGGCGCGTACTGAACATATGGGGCCGGTCAAAGGCCGATTCGCCGATCTGAGACACGGGGCCCCATCGGAACGTTTCGCCGGTCACCGGACGGATATATTGCGAATGGCACTGCCAGCAACCGTCTCGGATATAGATGTGGCGGCCGCGCTGTTCGAGCGGGGAGTAATCACTCACCTGGATCGGCAGGCCGGTGACGGCGTCGGCGACCGTCGTCGAATGTGTCGAAGCCTGAAGCCAGGGAAGGCCGCCAAGAATAAAAAAGGAGCCGACGAAAAAAATCACGCCGGCCACGATGCCGACCGTCGACGGATTTTCCAGCCAATTCTTGCTGGGTGCCGTCGAACTCGGTTGGGTGAGTTTCGGCAGCGGCTCGCGCTCCTCGCTTTCAAACGGCCGCCCTTCCCGGACGGTTTTATAGAAATTGTACGCCATGAAGCCGAGGGCGACGTCCATGATCGTGCCGACGATCGTGCGGGCGATCCACCACGGATGCATCTCCCTCACCGAGTCCACGAAGTCCGCGCCGTGATCCAGCATTGCCCCTTGAATGAAGCCTTGCGCCGTCAGTCCGAGGACCATCGTCGTAAAGCCCGTGATCGTCAGCCAGAGGTGCCAACTCGCGAGCCGGTCGCTCCACAGTTCACGTCCGGTCAAGCGCGGCCAGACGTAATACAGTCCTCCCACGACCCACATGATCATGGCGCCGAAAACAGTGAGATGGGCGTGACCGACCACGAAATCGTTGAAATGGGTCAGTTGCTGAAACCGGTGCAAGGTTTCGATGGAGCCTTGGACGCTGCCGATCAAATAATAGACGACGCCGACCATCAGAAATTTCGCCGCATAGTTGTCCGCTCCGCCGCCGCCCAGGACGGCGCCCCAGCGTCCCAGCATGGTGCCGAAGAAATTCACGATGACGGTTAAGACGGGAATGATCATCCACAGGCTGTGGACGACGGCGACGGTCTGCGTCCAATGGGGAATCGGACTGTACAGGTAATGATGCGTGCCGGTCAGCGGATAAAACAGGGCCAGCGTCCAAAAGCCGAGGAGGGACAGCTTGTGGCTGTAGAGCGCGTTCTTGGCGCTTAGCGGGAGAAAATAATAAATCGTCGCCAGCCCGGCCGGCGTGATCCACAGTCCGACAAGATTGTGCATGTACAGCCCATGGATCGCTGCGCTGTTGATCCCGCTGACGGGACCGTAAGGGAGGAGGGCGGCCCCCAGCGGCAGATTGAAGAGGGTCCAAATGCCGGCGGCGAGCGTGTACCACAGCGAGACGTAGAACCGTGACGCGCGGCGTTGCAAAATCGTGCCGATGACCTGAATCGCCACGGCCGCTACGACGATAAACCGCATCAGATTGAAGGGCCACTCGTACTCGGCGTACTCCACCCCGACCATGTACCCCATGAACAGAGCGACGGACCCGAACGCCAGGAAGGCATTCCAGATCCACAGCAGCCACCATCCCCACTCGGCCCTGTACAGCGGCGTGCCGCACAGGCGGGGAACGAAATAATAGAGGAGAGCAATGAAAGCCGAGGTGAAGGAACCAAACAGCACGCCGCCCAGATGCACCGAGCGCAACCGTCCGAACGTGAACCAGGACATGCCGCCCAAAAATTCGGGATTATGGAATTGAATGGAAACCAGAATGCCGACGAACGGGAAGACGGTCAGCCACACCAGGGCCCACCGGGCCCAGGCTCTCACCAGCGCTTTATCGACCAATTCGTCCATGACCGCGTTGCGGTTGACCGTGAAACGAAACCTTGCGTCTGAACGCGATCAGACGTCGACGTGTCTTGTCGTTGTGATGCCGGCTAGACTCCCGCCGGCGGAAACTCCGCTCGCAAGCCTTGCGAGTCGTATGGCTGAAAGCGACGGCTGTCTACTTCGTGATAGTGAATACGGGACGGAGTTTGTTCAATCAGAAAATCGCATGGCGCGGTCGAGGAATCAAGCGCTGCCCGTCTTCAACGCGGTGAAAATGGCGGGATACAGCTCTGTGAAGATCTCGGTCTTTGGGACGAGAGCGCAGGCGCCTGCGTCACGCATCAGCGTCTCCGTTTGGGGATGCACCGACAAGCCGATGACGCCGATGTCGGGGAGTTCCCGGCGGATAGTCCGCGTCGCTTCGCGGCCGTCCATCACAGGCATGTGGAAATCCATCAAGACAATGTGCGGGTGCAGGCGGCGGGCGAGTTCCACCGCGTTCAATCCATTCTTGGCTTCGCCGACGACTTCGAAGTCCTGGCAGGTTTCCACCAGCTCACGGATGGCCTGACGCATGAGATCGTGGTCGTCCGCGATCAGAATACGAGCCGGCTTTCTCGGTCCCATGTCTCCCATGCCTCAAGGGTAGGGCATGAATAATGCCTAGACAAGAGAGCATTAGGGCTTAATGCATAGACGTACGAGAAAGTACCGTTGATGAAGCCTCCCGCCCGCGTTCCGGACGAGCCCGGTGGGTCAGCCTCCTATCGGCCGCCCATCATAACGGGAGTCAAGAGCGGTTCGGTCACATCGGACGCTTCCCGGATCAGTACTTCCAGTTCTTCATGCATCAGACTCAAGGCGGCTTCCAACGTTTCCAGCATGGAGGCGCGGGCACGCAGTTCCGCCGCGGCGTACCGGCCGCCGGCGCTGAAGAAGAGTTGCCGCCGTTGTTCCTCGTCGGCGGTTCCTTCCTGTCCCAGCCGGCCCTTCTGGCGCCAGGCATTCAGGATTTCGATGCGGGGAGAGTCGCGGGTCGAGTCGGCGGGACGGCGGAGATAACGCCAGACAATGGGCGAAAAGATTTCCGGATCAGCCGGATTGTCCCACAGCTCGCGCAGGATATTACGATCGTGATGAAGCTCCACTTCGGACTCGACAAAGAGAGCGGACAGGCCGAGCCAGGAAGAGAGAACGCCGCCGCCCACCGTCGAAGCGTCCGCCCCGGTCGTTGCGCCGCCGGCCAAGCCGATGCCCCCCGTCACGATGGCCGCGACCCCGCCTAACACGATCGAGGCGATCGTGAGCCGCTTGATGCGCGCCCCGTCCACTTCGTCGATGCGGTCGGCCAGTTGGTCCGCACGGTCCCGCTCGCACACCAGTTCCGCGGTGGTCGAGGCGATCTCCAGAAGAGCCAACTGAGTGCGGTCGGTGAGCAATTGCCGGTGAACGAGAATGCCCAACGTGTTGTCGGGGTGCGATGCGGCCAATGCCGTGAGGCCGTTCAGGAGGGGCAGCACGCCGATTGTATCGGCCGCACGCAACGATTCCGGGCTGAACCGCGCCAGTACGTGGGGGGCGGGGGCGACCGGCGCCGCGCCGGTCATGTATCCGGTGAAGCGATGCGGCTTTCTGGCGGCCGCCGGGATGCAGTGCTGGCTGTATTCGGTCGCGGTGCCTTGCTGCTCGGATCTGATCAATGAAGAACAGCCGGAAAGCAAAACGCATGACAGCAACAGTGTGAGAATCAATCGTCCCATATGCCGTGACAGGGTCTCCGCCCGGTATGCGCCCACCGGCTTGCGTACGAATATATACCTTAAATCCGCGGCCTGAAGAATGCTAGGCGGCTCCCTAGGCCCGCGGCAAGTTCCTTTTGCGCATGCCCGCGAAGGCGGGCCCTCGACTCCGTGATGGCAAACTGGCCCACTACCGAATGGCATGACACGCCTATTTGCTTAGCCCAGCGGATGCGCGTACAGTAAATTTCTTTGCGCCGCATGGATGGGACATGACCCGGTACACCTCGCTTCCGAATCCGGCGAACCGCGCCTTCGTCGAAGAATTGTATAGCGCATTCCTGCGGGATCCAACATCGGTCTCCTCCGCATGGCGGGATTATTTTGAGACGTTGGCGCGTGACGGCGACCGCCGGGCGCTCGAAGGCCTTGACGAGAGCGCGGACCCCGGCAAGGCCTTCGCCCCCTCGCTCTCTCCGGATGCCGTTGCCGAACGGCAAGATCGTGTAACTCGACTCGTGCTGGCCTACCGGGCCCGCGGTTACACCGCGTCCCGGCTCGATCCCCTCGCGCGACCCACTCCCGTTCATCCCGAACTGACTCCTGAATTCTACGGTTTGACGAAGACCGATCTGGACCGGCGATTCTTTGCGGAAGGGATCGCGGACACCACCTTTCTCCCGCTGCGTGAACTCCTGACGCGCCTGCGGGAAATTTACTGCGGCTCGATCGGCGTGCAGTTCATGCACATCGACGACCCGGAGCAGCGGGCGTGGCTGCGGGAGCGGATGGAACGGACACAGAACCGTCTGCGCCTCAAGCGTGAAGAACAGCTCCGCATCCTCGCGCGGCTGACCGACGCCGTTATCTTCGAAGAGTTCATCCAACAGAAGTATCCCGGCGCCAAAAGCTTCTCGCTCGAAGGTGGGGAAGGATTGATCCCGTTGCTGGACCTTGCCGTCGAGACCGCCGGCGAACAGGGCCTTGAAGAGATCGTATTGGCGATGGCGCACCGGGGACGGTTGAACGTCCTGGCGAATATTGTCGGGAAGCGGCCACGGGAAATTTTCCACGAATTCGAAGACGCGGGGGACGCGCTGCCGGAAGGGCGCGGCGACGTGAAATACCATCTCGGCCACAGCACGGACCGGGTAACCGGGTCGGGGCGGAAAGTGCATCTTTCCCTCTGCTTCAATCCGAGCCACTTGGAATTCGTGAATCCGGTCGCATTGGGGCGCGTGCGGGCGAAACAAGATCGGGCCGGCGATACGGGCCGCGTTCGCACCATGGCGATTCTCATCCATGGCGATGCGTCATTCGCGGGCGAAGGGGTCGTGCAGGAAGCCCTGAATATGAGCCGGCTTGAAGGATATCGAACGGGCGGGACCCTCCATGTGGTTGTCAACAATCAGATCGGCTTCACGACGCCGCCGGAGGAAGCGCGGTCGTCACCCGGCGCGACCGATGTGGCCACGATGCTTCAGATTCCGATTTTCCACGTCAACGGAGAGGTCCCCGAAGCGGTGGCACAAGTGGTGCGGCTCGCCATGGAGTTCCGCCGCACGTTTCGGAGCGATGCCGTCATCGACATGTATTGTTTTCGCCGGCATGGTCACAATGAAGGGGACGAGCCCGCCTTTACACAACCGTTGATGTATCAGGGGATCGATAAGCGCCGGCCGCTCCGGGAATACTATCTCGACCATCTTCTCGGTCTGGGCGAGGTCGGTCGTGACGAGGCGGATCGAGTCGCGGGGGACCGCCGGGCCGCGCTCGAGCGTGATCTCTCCGAAGCGCGCAGTCCCGGCTATGTCCCGGTTCGTGAGAAACCGGCGGGGATCTGGACCGGCTATTACGGCGGACCGGACGGGGATCAAGAAGACGTCCCGACCACGGTCGAGCGAGATAGACTGCTGAGCCTGATTGAGAGGCTCACGCGTTTGCCGAAAGACTTTCACCCCCATCCGAAGTTGGCCCAGTGGCTGGGACGCCGGCGTGAAATGGCAGGCGGCGGGCGCCTGCTTGATTGGGCGACGGCGGAAGCGCTGGCCTTCGCCACGCTGGCAGAGGAGGGGATCCGGATCCGCTTATCGGGGCAGGATACGCCTCGCGGGACGTTCAGTCAGCGGCATGCGGTTCTGCACGACATTGAAAACGGACGGACGTATATGCCGCTTCAGCATATCGCGTCCGACCAGGCGCCGGTGGAGATCTACAACAGCCCGCTCTCCGAAGCCGGGGTGGTCGGATTCGAATATGGCTATAGTCTCGATTGCCCCGGCGGGCTGGTTCTCTGGGAGGCGCAATTCGGCGATTTCGTCAATGCCGCGCAGGTCATCATCGATCAGTTCATGGTGAGCGCGGAAGAGAAGTGGCGCCGGCTGAGCGGTCTCGTCCTGCTCTTGCCTCATGCCTTCGAAGGCCAGGGCCCGGAACATTCGAGCGCGAGGCTCGAACGCTTTCTCGAGCTTGCCGTCAATGACAACATTCAGGTCGCGAACCCCACGACGCCGGCCCAATATTTTCACCTGCTGCGGCGCCAGGCGCGTCGGCGATGGCGGAAACCTCTGGTGATCATGACGCCCAAGAGCCTGCTTCGTCATCCGCGGGCGGTGTCATCGCTGGATGACCTGGCGCAAGGCCGGTTCCGGCGCATCCTTGTCGATGCGGCGGCTGAACGGGAACAGATTGGCCGCCTGTTGCTCTGCAGCGGGAAGCTCTACTATGAGCTTATGCGGATGAGGGAAGAACTCGATCGTCGGGATGTCGCAATCGTGCGCCTCGAACAACTCTATCCGCTGCAAGACCAGGAACTCCGGGAGGCGCTGGCCGATTGTCCCGCGAAGACGCCGGTCGTGTCGGTTCAGGAGGAACCGGTCAATATGGGAGCATGGCGGTATCTGTTCGCCCGCTTCGGCGAATGCCTGTTCGGCAGGTGGCCGTTTTCCGTGGTAGGTCGTCCGGCCTCCGCCAGTCCCGCGACGGGATGGGGATCGCTTCATCGAGCGGAACAGACCAAACTGATGAAGGCGGCGTTCGATGTCCATTGAACTCAAAGTCCCGACGACGATCGGGGAATCGATCACAGAAGTCCAGATCGCCGATTGGCTCAAAGCGCCGGGCGAGACTGTTCGGCAGGATGAACCGGTCGTGTCGCTCGAAACCGACAAGGTCGCGCTTGATCTACCGGCGCCGGTGTCCGGCGTGCTAATCAAGATTCTCAAGAAGAAGGGCGAGACGGCTGAAGTCGGGGAGGTGATCGCGCATCTGGAAGAGAGGGCGGTTCCGAAAGAGCCGGCCGCCGGGGCGCCATCGCCTGCGAGGCCGGAGACGGCACAGCGATCACCTGCGAAAGATCAGCGCACGGATGAGAAACCGCCGCCGGCTGCGTCGCGTGCCAAGACCGGCACTGAAGTCCCTCGCGACCCGGATGAGTCTCCGCTCGAATCAACAGCGGCTCCTCCTGTCTTGCGGTCTGTGGACAAGGAAGAAGGGCGGGCCGCCGGCGAGCGAGAAGAAGAGTCCGTACCGATGAGCCCGCTGCGGCGCCGGGTGGCCGAGCGACTGGTCGAGGCCCAGCAGACGGCGGCCCTATTGACCACATTCAATGAGATCGACATGACCGCGTTGATGGGGCTGAGGCATGCGCACCAAGAGGCCTTCCAGCAGCGTCATTCGGTGAAACTGGGCCTCATGTCGTTCTTCGTCAGGGCGGCGATTGACGCGCTCAAGTTGATTCCCGAGCTCAATGCGGAGATCCGCAGCCGGGATCTGATTTACCGGCGGTACTACGACATCGGCATCGCCATCGGAAGCGGCCGGGGATTGGTGGTGCCGGTCTTACGGAACGCGCACCGTCTGGGCTTTGCCGAGATCGAACTGGCGATCGCCGACTTCGCCAAACGGGCGCAGTCGAAACAGCTGACGGTCGATGAACTCGAAGGCGGCACATTTACGATCACGAACGGCGGGATCTATGGCTCGCTCCTTTCCACTCCGATCGTCAACCCACCTCAGAGCGGCATCCTCGGGCTTCACGCGATCCAGGATCGGCCCGTTGCGCGTGACGGACAGGTCGTGATCCGACCCATGATGTATGTCGCCCTCACCTATGATCATCGGATCGTGGATGGGCGGGAGGCGGTGAGCTTTCTCAAGCAGGTCAAAGTCTGTATCGAGGAGCCAGCCCGGATGCTGCTGGGAATCTGATGGAGAGGGGATTTATTGGACCATCCCGTGAGGGACTTTTCTTTGCAGCTCCCTGGCTTTGGCCTCGGATTGATCGGCGGCCTCCAGTAAGTCTTTCGCGAGTTCCCGTTTGGCTTGGACCTTTTCCATGTCCGGGTTTTCTTTTTGGGCCATCACGTCCGCTTCAATCATCCGGCGGCGGGCCATTTCCCGCAGCTCCGCCGCATGTTGACGGTATTGTCTCGTAGCGGAGGCGACGTCTTGCTGACTTGATTCAACGGATGCCGGGGACGCCGGAGTCGTGCCTCGCGAATCTTCCGATGACATGCCGGAACAGGCGGTGATCCCAACAAGAGCCAAGAATGCGCCGGCAACTCGAATCCTGAATAGTGACATGGGCAGTCCTCCTGTCATCGCGCATAGCCGCCGAAGGGGCGGGTGCGCCAAACCTGGGCGCGCCCGCCGCCTGGATTCCGTCTTGCGAAGGGTTGCGTTACTCCGCCTTCTTGAGGTCGATGACGGTTCCCTTCTCGTCCAATTCGACGGTGATCAGGGTTCCTTCCGGAATCGGCTTCGTCTTCACCTCCATCCGCTCCAGCGGGAACACCTTTTCGCCTTCCGGCGTCCAGAGCTTGATCTGGTTCTTGGTCAAGCCGGTGTAGATCAACTTGCCGGTAATTAGACGATGCGCTCCCATCTGGTTTTTGTGCTTGCCATGGTGATCGATCACCAAGTTTTCCTCGTTGAGCCAGAGGGTGACCTCGTCGCCGACGGCGGCATCGGCCGGCGCCTGCTTCATCGGAATGGTGTATTGACCCACCGGCGTCTTCACATACGCGAGTCCCGACTGAATTTTCGTCACGACTCCATGCAAGGTCAGGTGATAGCCGGACTTTGTATGAGGATGCTCGTCAAATTCCAGTTCCACCGCCACGCTGCGATGAATGTCGATGACTTTCCCTTGTTCGTTCAGTTCGATCGTGATCTGCGTGCCTTCCTCGACGCCGGAGAGTTGTGATCGGCCGGTTTGCACGTCAAACGTTTTATCGCCTTCCGGGGTCCAGAGCTTGATTTCTTTTCTATCCTTGGAGACATACGCGAGCTTGCCGGAGACAAAGTGATGGACGTGATCGGCATCTCCTTTCCGATGGACGTCGATTACCACGTTATTTTCATTGACCTGCATCTCCACTTCCTCACCGACCTCCAGATTCTTCGGCGCGGTGGCGGAGGAGATCCGCATCTGCCCCCACGGCGTCTTAACCGTGATCATGTCCGATTGAATCTTGGAGACGACTCCGCTGACCTTCATATGGGTGCCGTGATGAGAGTGCGGCGCTCCGCCTGCGTCGGCATATGCGGACGTGGAGAATAGAAACAGGCTCACTGCAATAGAACTGAGCATTCTTGCACGCATCGGCATTTTCCTCCCTGGTGATCAATGAACATGCTCCCCGCCATGAAGAGGGGATGTTTTTCCGGCCCCCTATGTGGTTATACAGTTTTCCTCCTATGACATCAATGAGGGGCATCCGGTTTAATTTAAAAGCCGCTCCAGTGGCGGAGTTATGGCGACCGGCGCGTCTGATCGAGAGTTCGAATCGGAACACGCTTACCGGTCTTCCTCTCCTGTGACCGGATGGATCGCGACCGGGCAGGGCGCCTGCTCCACGACCGTTCGTATGGTAAGGGCGCGGTGTGGTTCGAGATGCCGCCGCCATGCCATGACGATGAGATCAATGTCCTGCTCCGCCGCGAAGCGCACGATCGCCTGTCCGACCTCCTCGGTACAAAGCACGGTCCTCAGTTTGAGATCGCATGGCGGCTTGGCCATGGCCCGGACGCGATCGAGAAACTCAACACCCCACGCGGGCCATTCGTGTTGCGGCTGGTCCATGTAGCGCGGCGCGGTCAGGCCGCCGCGGTCCTCGGCCGGCCCGGCGGCGGCCGTCGAGATATGGAGAATCGTCATCTCCGCCCTGGTGTGATGGCATAAATCACTGACCGGACCGATCGGGATGGCGCTGGTGGGTGTGCCGTCATGCGGCGCCAATAACTTCCGGAGCGACCAGGGGCGTTGGCCGCGGCCGCGCGGTACGAACACAATGGGGCAGGGTGTATGCAGTAGGATCTGCTCGGCGATATCGCTGAACGCTCCTTGCCGGACATCCGTCTTGCCATGTGAGCACATGACGATGAGATTGCTATGCCACCGTTGTGCTTCCCCGGTAATGGCCGGCGCGGCGGCGCCGGTTCGTTGATCGAGCACGGCTCCTGCCAGATTAGACGTGGCCAAATGCAGCTTTTCCCGGATCTCTTGGATGGGAACGGCTTGGGGCGACACGTGAACGATATGAACCGTCGCACCCGTCAATGCGGCCAACCCTTGCGCGACCGGCAGCGCGCCGGCTGCCTGCTCCGATCCGTCGAGCGGCACCAGGATAACGCCTCCCTGCGGGTGCCGGCCGGTGACTGGAGAGTCGCGATTGATTCCATTCACCACGAATCACCTGTCCAAACATTCGGGGTCAGCGCCTCTTCGTTTGCCAATCGCTCCAACCGGCCCCGTCGCGATGAGCGACGTACGAATGTCGCGCGTCGAGTTCCGCCGGCTTGCCGCCGTCGAGCGCAATCGTCATGGGGTCCCCTGCTCGGAGCGTGACGGCCACCTGCGCCGGTTCATGGGTCAAGTCCACGGCGATCGTGCGCCCTCTCCATTGCAGCGAAAAAGAGAATTCCGTCCATGACTGCGGAAGATGCGGATCCAGCACGATTCCATCCTCGCGGAGCCTCACGCCTCCCATTCCGAAGACCGCCGCCTGCCAGAGTCCGCCCAACGCAGCGATGTGCACGCCTCCGGCTGCACTGCCCGTGTGAGTGGAGAGATCGATCGAGGCCGCTTCGTGAAAGTAACGCAGGGCGGTGTCGCGGTCGCCCAGCCGGGCGGCGACCAGCGCATGAAACGCGGGGCTCAGCGAGCTGCCGTGCGCGGTGCGGGGCTCGTAATAACGGAAGTTCGCGTCATGGACCGTACGGGGGAACAGGTCCCAGAGCAGCGCGCTCAACGCGATCACATCCGCCTGTTTGACGACCTTGGATTTCTGGGTTCGATCCCGCCCGAGAATGACGTCGATCGGGACGGTCCGGGCGCGATACGCGTCGAGATCCAGATCCTCCAGGCCAAAATAACCGGCAAATTGTTCGAAGAGGTTCGTGCGCGGGTCGAACCCGGTGACCATCACGCCCGCGAGCCGGCGCCACGCGGCCGGCTCGTCGGGCGCGATCCGGAGTCGCTCGGCGACGTCCTGCCACGAGTCGGGCCGATTGGCGTGAACCCATTCGGTTGCGTCGGCCGCCCGTTCCAGATTCCATTGCGCCATCACGTTCGTGAAGGCATTGTCATCGACCGTCTCATGATATTCATCCGGGCCGATGACCGTTCGGATGTGATACCGCCCATCCGTTTCCAATCTGCCGCGGGTGGCCCAGAATCTGGCCGTCTCCACGAGGATATCGATGCCCGCCGAAAGAAAAAACGACTCATCGCCCGTCGCCCGCCAATATTGCCACACCGCGTAGGCGATATCGGCGCTGATATGGTGCTCCTGGATTCCGGTGAGGACCTGGACGATTCGCCCGTCCGGGGCGACCACGGACGCGGGCGTCACGTCTTCGCCGGTGTCGGCGGATTCCCAGGCGTAGAGCGCTCCCTGATACCCGAGCTTGCGCGCTCGTTCACGCGCGGCCGGGAGCGTGTGAACGCGGTACATCAACAGGGTGCGCGCAGCAGGCGGGTCCGTGCAGATATAGAAAGGAAGGAGATAGATTTCCGTATCCCAGAACACGTGGCCTTTGTAGACCTTGCCGGTGAGTGCACGGGCGCCGATGGATGTGCGTTCATCATGCGGATTCACCGCGCCATTGAGATGGTAGACGGCGAAGCGAAGCGCGCGCTGGGCTTGGTCGTCCCCCGCGACCCGAAGGCCGGCGGCGCGCCAGCGATCTTCCCAGGCCTGCGCATGCTGACGGACATGCGCATCCGGCCCTGCATCGAAAACCCTGTTCAGATGCCGACGGGCGGCAGAGGCCGGATCCGGTGTCTCGCGCGACGAATAGACGACGACCGAGCGATTGAATCGGACCGTCTCCCCCAGGCCGGCCGGCCATGTCCATCGCCGGAGAAAGCCTTGGCCTTGGATGGTGCTTGTTTGTTCACCCGCCGCGCCGGCCTCTGCGCGCGCGATGTCACCCCGATGGGCCATCGCGATGGTGACTCCTCTCGTCGTGGCCCCCACCAGAACGGCCGTGTCGCCCTCAGCCTGCGGCGTCCACTGCGTCTTGGTCCCCGGCGGGTCCGGCGACGATTCAACCGACACGCTTCCGGTATAGTTTTCAGGGGTGATCGTGACGGATTGAAAAAAGAGATGCCGATCATGCAGCGAAACGGCGCGCGCAAACGTGACGGTGGTCACCCGGCCTGCCGGATCCTCATGCCGCCAGACCCGGAACAGCGCGCCATGCTGAAGATCGAAGATGCGCCGATGCTCGAGGATGGTGCCGTTGTCGAGCGCCAGCGCGGCGCCTTCGATGAGAATACGCAGGTGAGTCCAGTCCGGCAGTCGCACGAGTTCGAGCGCGGCCGGTGATTCTTCACCGGCCTCAAACACGCCGGCCAGGAATGTAGCCGGGCGGGACAGAGCATTGCGTTCGGCAAGCGAGCCCCGCGTCCCGGCATAACCGTTCGCCACCGTGAAGATCGACTCGATCTCGTGTTCCCGCGCCAGCTCGAATCCTTCCTCGATCAGAGTCCAACCGGGATCAATGACGAGAGGAGGATCGATCGCAAAAAACCGCGCGGCCGGTTTCACGGCTGCGCCATCCTGAGTAGGGAGGTGCAGGAGCGATTTGGCGCGACTGCCCGACATAGAGGGACCCTTCACATGACCGACGTCCGGAATGTAGCATACAGAGATGACGCTTCCATTCCAACCGTGAATGTGCGGTTCCAAAAGGAGGAACGAATGTCCCCTTCACGCCCCTCTGAGCCGGACCGATCCGGCTCTCAGTCCATAGACCTGGCGCAGTTTGACGCGGTGTTGTTCGACCTCGACGGCGTGCTGACGAAAACCGCCGCAGTCCATGCCGCTGCGTGGAAACGACTCTTCGACGACTATCTGCAAGTCAGAGCGTCCCGCGACCATACGTCCTTTCGGCCTTTTGATATCAAGGCGGACTATCAACGGTACGTGGACGGCAAGCTTCGCTACGACGGGGTCAAAAGTTTTTTGGATTCCCGCGACATCGCGCTGCCGTTCGGGTCGCCGCAAGACGGCCCCGAGAAAGAAACGGTCCATGGTTTGGGCAATAAGAAGGACACCTATTTCCAGGCTCACCTGAAAGAGCATGGCGTCGAGGTCTATGAGGACGCGGTCCGGTTCCTGCGGGCGGTCCGCGCCCATGGCTTGAAGACCGCGGTGGTGTCCGCCAGCAAATCCACGGCGGCGGTCGTGCAGGCGGTGGGGTTGACGGATTGTTTCGATGCGCGCGTCGACGGCGTCGAAAGTCAACGACTTCATTTGGCCGGGAAACCGGCGCCGGATGGTTTCCTCGAAGGCGCCCGCCGCCTGGGTGTCGAGCCGGCGCGCGCCGCCGTCGTTGAAGACGCGATCGCGGGCGTGCGGGCGGGACGCAATGGAAAATTCGGGCTGGTCATCGGCGTGGATCGGACCGGGCATGCGGCCGATTTGAAGGAGAACGGCGCCGACGTGGTGACGTCCGATATGGCGGAGTTGTTGGAGTAGCCGTTTTAGCCGCGCCTCACTCGCTCAATCGTGAGGAAAAGTATCCAGCGCGCGGCACAGGTCCTCGTAAGTTCGCGCAATCCGTTCCCGGCCGGCAGGGCCGGCGCCTCGCTGTTCACTTCCGGGTTCCGCGACGAGCATGGCTTCCCGCCTGAGTGCTCGGCGGTCTTCCGCACGCTCTGCGCAGTCCGCCACGGCCCGAAGCATGGTGAGCATGTGCGCCACCAGCGATGGGGTCGCCTCCCGGTACTCCCGTAATGGACGGCTGCAGACGTCCAGCACATCGGAAAAATGCACTGATTCGAGTTTGAGGCGGGGGGCTCCGTCCGAGTCGCACATGATCGACTCAGGCGGCATGCGCCGCGCCATCAAGCACAGGGCCGCTCCCATGTGATCGATGCACATGCCCGCCGTCAACGAATCGTTTCGATCCGTGGAGGCGGCGCGGAGCGCAATCTGAACAAGCTGATTCGCGGCGTGCCTCAGGTCTTCATCGATATTCGGCTGAGGGCCCAGGACAATCGTTCGCCTGATTTGCGTGAGCAGGTCAGCGTCGATAGGAGCCCGTTCCGCGATGGCGCCGACTGCTGTGCCGGCGATGATGAAGTCGCCGATCTTCCGGTCGATCCGGATGCGGCATCCGGCGTTCCGGCAGAGCCGGACCAGACGAGACGCTTTGACGCGCTGAAGGTATCCGGTCGATTCCGCCACGATTGGGACGCCGATGAAATCGAAGGCGGACGAAGCTCGGGCATCGTCGCCGGCGAAAGCCTCGCCGGGTCGCCGGGCAGTTTTCTCGCGCGTCAGCCGGACGATCGCGTTGTCGAGATCCTTCGCCGCATAGCCGATAATTGTGGAAGCCTGAAGAAATCGAGAGATGTGATACATCGAGTAAATCAAGACGCCCAAGCCGGCCATGGCGAGGATGATCCCGAATGACACCGCCAGATGCGGCACCGGGGCATCATCCGGATCTTTATGAATCGTTCGCAAGACCATGAGGGCGTAGATGAAGGTCGAGATGTACGTGCCGAAGGCGAGTTGATTCCGCGTATCGGCCAAGAAATTCCTCAGCAGCCGGGAACCGTATTCCTGCCCGATAAATGTCAGCGCGGTCGTTTGGCTGGAAAACATGACGGTGGAAATCGCCATCATCGCCGCCGCAATTGCGGACAAGAGCCGCCGCGCTCCTTGCAGCCCGCCGCCGTAGATCCACTCGAGCCATGCTATTGATCGGCCGGCCGCTTGGAGCCGCTCGTCAAATTGAACGAGAACCGGGGCGATCACGAGCGCCGTTACGGTGAGGAGCGTGGGAAGGAACCAAAAGCCGGCGCTGAGCTTGCGCCAGGTGCGACCCACGGCCGCACCAAGGTCGTCCCCGTTCACGTCACGGAGCAAGGTCGCACCCTCCGGCGGTATGAAGAAGGTGTGCCATGGCGGATTAGGTTCATAGGCTTGGAGTCATGGGTCTCCGCCCTGAAACATTACTCATCGGCAGCGCCGGCGCTTCGGTCCGGGGGAGGGAGATAGTGAGACGCCTCGTCGTCGAAGCTCATGACTCCATAGATCAGGTAGCCGTTCCAGGCGCGGGCCGTCTCCCTGACCCATCCCATCGTCAGCATCGATAAGACCGCGCAGAGCGAGAGGCCGATGAGGAGCACCGGCGCGGAGCGCTGCCCCGTACGGGGGCCCTCCGTATGGCTCGGCGAAAGAATCGAGAAATGTCGGGTGAGATACATCCAATTGACCAGGCCGAACAAAATCAGAAACGCGATGGCGAAATACTTGAACGGCTGCATCTTCCCCCAAGGATTGATCATCGCCTCGGTCCACCAGGACATCAGCGGGATATGTTGGAGGTGGTACGGCATGGAGAAGATCGCCCCGGCGACGATGACCACGATGATCGAGACGGGTAGAAAAATCCGGGATGAGCTTCCGGCAGGCACGTCTTTCAAAACCCGCGCGATGTAAACGGATCCGAGAATGATCATGAGGCTATAGAGGAGGGCTACGAGATCGAACAACCACGACCGTGGTCCGAGCATGAGAGTATGGAACGCTTGCGGCTGCTCGTAGCGGACCCGCAAGAGGTATTCATAGCCGATGATCGGCATGATCAGGAGCGCGCCGAAGCCGATCCGGAAACAAAAGCCTCCGGCCCACCGGTAGTGCCGCTTGTCGTCTTCGCCCTCCGCGCGCAGGAACGCGATGGCGCACAGTGCGGCGAGGCCGAATCCGGTCCAGGTGAGGTTGCCGAACCACCGGTGGAGGTGCAGATGGATCATCGTCGGATTGAAGAGCCGCTCCCACAGTACGTCCGGCGGGCGGGGCGTCAGCATGTAGGAGGCGACCATGTCGATGACCATCATCGCGGCCAATGCCGATCCGGCCGCGAGCCAGCCCATCAAGAGGTGCAGGCGCTTGCGCCGCGCGCCGGCGGCCCAGTCCCATGAGTAGAACCATGCGTAGGCGAAGACGGCTTCGCCCAGAAAGAATGCGGCCTCGAGCAACAGCGGCCAGAACATGATGCGGAACACCGTGCTCCAGAAGTGAGGCCAAAAAATATTAAGGACAAAGATGAGCGTGACGCCGAAAAACGACACGGTGGCCGTGGTCAAGATCAGCGTAAATGCGATCATGCGCGCAAGGCGGTCATAGCGCGGACGGTTCGCCCACCATCCGACGGTTTCCGTCGCCACGCCGATCAGCGACGAGCCCACGATGAACGTCGCAAACAAGGTATGGATCAACGCGATCGTCGCGATGGCGACCTTGCCGTAGACCATCGGCAGTTGAAGCGATTCCAGCAGCATCGGCTAGTCCTCACTTTTGGGACAGACGGTCGGCGGCCGGCGTCCGTGCTTCGTCCTGGAGCGAGATCACCCCGCGCACGGTGTCCGGCCTTCGAGCCGTTTCTCGAATCGTGCCCATCGTCCAATACATCAGGAGCGCGGCCGCCGCCATGCTGAGGGCCATGCGGCATACCATGGGCCGGTTCACTTCCGTCGGAATCCGTGAAACGGCGGCGCGCCATTGGTACAGCGACCAGACCATTAATCCGGCCAGCAGGAGGGTCACGGGCCGGCGCACCGGCGGATCGCTGGCGAAGAATATGGTGACAAGGGCGCTCAGGATCAACGCGGTCAGGAACCCTCGCGTGGGCGCCGGCGGGGTATCCAGCATGGAGCGCAACAGAATGAATCCGCCCACGAACAATCCTCCGACCAGCCCGAATTGGAGATACAGCAGCGGCTGATATGGGCCGTCCGTGAGCTGAGCGTAGGCTCGAGGCGCGGTCTGTTCGATCTGAACGGCGTAGAGAAAACCGGTCATCGGCTGAAGGATCAGCGCGACCACGCCGATGAGCGTGCCGATTCTTAGAAAATGCAGGTAGTACAGGTCGTCTCCGGCGCCGCCGGACTTGCTGAGCCGCCATCCCGCATACGCAGCCATGACAAACCCGGCGAGCACGAGATTGCCAAAGAATCGGTGGATGATGAGCGGAATCCATGTCGGATTCAGCAACCTGCCCCATATCGGCCCGTCGGTATCGGGCGTCAACATGGTCGATCCCATGCCGTCCAGGACGGCCACCCAAATCAGGATGAACAGAGCCGCGGAGAATCCGAGCAGGATATGGGTCCGGCGGTTGTGTTGCCGGAGGGCGTCCCAATAGTGGTAGTACGGGTAGAGCGCTGCCAATTGCATGAGAAAGGCGGCGATGGCGACGAGGATCGGCCATCGGAATTGATTCCATATCCACATGGTCGTGACGGGAAACAGCCCGATGGATAACTCCACCATGAACACCGCCAAGACCGTGCTGACGCTGTAGGTGATCACGGTGAACCGGGTCAGACTCCGGGAGATCTGCTCATAGAACGGGTTCAGCCGGTCAGCCGTTTCCAACAGCGGCGCCAATATCATGAAGCCGACGGCCAGCGCGGCAAACGCGATATGCAGCAGGCTGAAGACGCCGATGATCAGGCTGTTACCCAGGAGTGGAAAGCTGATCGCATCAACATCAAGGTCGAATACCGGCACAATGCCTCCGGATGTAGAAAACGACTGAACAGCAAGGGCGGCCTACGAAGACGGCTCTAGGCCGTCGTGTCATGGCGGCGCCTGGTCTGCCGGTGGGACCAGCTGTTCTTTGACGTACCGTGCCACCGACCACCGTTCGTCAGCGGATAGTTCACCTTTAAACGGCGGCATGACATCCCTGCCGTTGGTCACGATCGCATAGAGTTCATCTACTGATCGGCCCTGAACTTGAGAAACCTGTAAGCTGGCCGGCCGTTCCTTCAAATAGCCGACCACCGGTCCGTTTCCGAGGCCCGCAACCCCGTGGCAATGCGCGCAGTTGATCTGGAACAGGCGCAACCCGTCGTCGGGGCGGACCTGTTCTCGCGTGCGGGCGGACAGGAGCATCCTGCTGTCCCGTGGGACGCTTCCCGGCGGCGAATGGAGGCGAGGCGCTTCTTGTGCTTGGGAGGATGACTGTTCCTCCATGTCTCGCGAACAGGCCGCGGGTCCGCTCACGAGCAGGCATCCTGCCCACCAACCGATGAGCATCCACCGAGGCGTTATGGAATCTTGAAGGCCGACCATGGTGCTTGCCCCTCACGTCGTTCGAGCGATCAACTTCGCGACGTCGCGTATGTTGGTCCAGGTCGGGCCGAGGCGCCATGCCGCCATGCCGGCCGTTTCGGATTCCGATCGTCGCGCAACCGTGTTGCGTTCACGAGTCATCTCGGACGACAGTGATCTCCGCTGCTCCCGCCTCCTCGAGCAGTCGCCGGACTCTGCCCGCTCGTTGATCATCGATGTCCAATCGAATCGCCAGTCCGGCGCTGTCGTCATTGAGCGGCCTGTGGGCGCTCAGCCGTTCAGACGTGCGCCGGATGGACAGCACCAGGGCCGTAAAGGTTGCAACAATTGCGCACAGCATCATAGTTTCGTAGGAAATCAATCCCACCACGGATAGTGCAACGATCGGTTTGCCGCCCGTTTGCAGCGGATAGAGCAGAGCGGTCCCGGCGGTCAGGGCGACACCGAGCCCAATCCCGATAATCCCCGCGACAATGGCGGCTCTCACCAGGAACGAAACGTCGTTGGGCAGATTGATATGAATCGGCCGGTGCGCGAACACCGCAAGATCCCCGTCGGGAACGCCCTGATGCCGAAGCCGGTCGATCACGGCCTCGAGCGGGGCGGGGTCGGAGAACCGGGCGGAGATCCGAAGATGCGAAGAGCGGACGCTATCGGACATGGGCCAGACCTTCCTTCTCTTCCCAAATGGAGATCAACGGAACGAATTTGATGGCGAGCAGATACAACAAAGCAAAGAACGCCAACGTGCCGGTCATAATGGTCAGTTCGATCCATGAAGGCATATAGGCGCCCCAAGCGTACTGGAGCCGCGGATGTCCTAATGAAGGAATGATGATCAGGAGGCGTTCGATGTACATGCCGATATTGATCAACAATCCGACCACCATGAGACCTAGGGGCCATTGCCGGAAGGAGGGCCAGCTCAAGGTCATCATCGGGATGACGAACGCCAGCACGATCATGGCCCAATGCAACCACGCGAATTGGCCGTACAGTTGGGCGTCCATCACGGCCATTTCATCGGGGACCCGTCCGTACCAGTGCGTCAGTTTCTCGACAAAATAGAGATAGCCCCATACGAGCGTCGTCACAATGATGAGCTTCCCCATTTTGTCGAAGTGCTGCGTCTCGATGTACGGCTCCAGTCGGTAAATTTTGCGAATCCAATAGAGAGCGATCACCACCATACCCATTCCCGAATGGACGGCGCCCACGACGAACAGAGGCGGGAAGACCGTCGAATGCCACCCCGGGACGAGGGCCACCGCAAAGTCCAATCCGACGATCGAATGGACAGACACCATGACCATCACGATGAGCACGCTGATAATGCGCATCGTCATCTCCAACCGGTGCCATTGTTCATGCGTTCCGCGCCAGCCGAGCGAGAGGATCCCGTACAAGGGACGACGCCATCCCTGGACGCGCTCCCGAGCCAGCGCAAAATCAGGAATGAGCGGCAAATAAAGGAAGAGGGTGCTGCCGACGGCGTAGGTCAGGATGGCGGTCGCGTCCCACATGAGCGGCGAGCGGAAGTTCGGCCACAGCTCCCGTTGATTGGGGTAGGGGATCATGTAGTAAAAGCGCCAGAGGCGACCCAAATGCACGAAGACGCAGATCGCCGCCATGATAATGGAGAACAGCGTCATGAGCTCCGCGATGCGCGTGATGGGCCGCCGCCATTCCGCTTTGGTGAGTCGCAGCACGCCGGAGATGAAGGTGCCGGAGTGACTCACTCCCACCCAAAACACGAACGTGGCGATATACACGCCCCAAAAGATCGGCGGATTCAGATTGGTCTGCCCGATGCCCGTCTGGATTTGATAGATCCACGCAACGCCGCCCGCCACGACGAACGCCGACAGCACCGAAATAAGTGCGAGGTACGTCCTGCTCGCGCCGAACAGTGGCGCCAGTAAGTCGCGATTGATCCGGTCGAACCGGGACTGTGTCGGCGCCGGCTGCACTACTTGCCCCTTTTCAGGTATGTAATCGCAGGTTCCGTTCCGAGCTCTTCGAGTAGGTGGAAGCCGCGCTCGCTCTTGGCGAGCTGTGAGACTCGACTGGTTGGATCGCGGCGGTTGCCGAAGACCAGCGCGGAAGTCGGACATGACTGTACACAGGCCGGCGTGATGTCTCCGTCGCGTACGGCGCGGCCTTCCCGTTCGGCCTGTTCCTTGCCGCGCCTGATTCGTTGGACGCAGAACGTGCATTTCTCCATGATGCCGTTCTGCCGGACGGTCACATCGGGATTCAGTTGCTCGTGGAGCGGCTCGTCCCAGTGAGGATCAAACCAATTAAATTGGCGCGCGGTGTAGGGGCAATTGTTCCCGCAATAGCGGACGCCGATGCAGCGATTGTAGACCTGCGCGTTGAGCCCGTCCGGCGTGTGATAGGAAGCATACACGGGGCAGACCGGCTCGCAGGGGGCTGCTCCGCAATGTTGGCAGAGCACCGGCATGAACTTGACCGTGACATTCGGGTAGTCGCCCTCCCAATACCGTTCGATGCGAATCCAATTGATCGCCCGGCCTTCGGCCGCCTCCTGTTCTCCCGAGATACGGATGTTGTTTTCCGCGTGGCACGCGACTACGCAGGCTTCGCAGCCGGTGCAGCGGTCGAGATCGATGACCATCTCCCATTTATAGGCGGGCGTTTCACGCCGGTTGTCTGCCTCGTGTGCCATGGCACTCCTTCCGTGATCTCATGATCGGGCTCACATTCTGCGTATGGGTTTTACGATGATGCCGGTCCATTCCGATGGATCGTCAGCAATCCGCTCTCCGGCTGCGGAATCGGCCGGTCCAGAAGAACCATGCGTCTCTGCGTGCCTGTCGTTTCAATCCGCACTCTGGTCGCGCCGGTCGCCAAGGCGCCGGACCGCTGATCGAACAGCGGGGCGAGGATCGATAGCGGATTCACTCCGCGCCCGTTCGCATAGCGCCCGTAGTCGGTGTGGCCTTGCCCAATCGGGATGGCGAGAGCGTCCGGCCGGATGCCCGGAAAATACAGGACCGGGACGTCGAGAAAGCCATGCCGCGAATGCACGCGGATCACATCGCCCTGCTGAATGCCGAGCGACCGGGCGGTGGACGGGTTGATTTCCGCCCAACTGCCCCATATCGCCGTCGTCAACGTATCGGGCAGCTCCTGCAGCCAAGGCAGATTGGCGCCTCGTCCATGTCCCAAGCTTTGGCTCGGATAAGGGAGAAGGAAGAACGGGAAGGCCTCTTGATCGCCGTCGAATCGGGCCGCTTCGTACGCCGGGAATCTGCGCGCCGGCGGTATCGTCAGATCCGGCGCCGGCTGCCGCCACCACCCCCCCTGCTGTAACGAGCGAGCCCACAAATGATCGGCTTTCGGACCCTCCGCATCTCCATCGGTTCCAACGGACAGCGGCCGCCAGCGTTCCTTCAGCAACGCGGGAAAATCCTTCCACGGGAATCCCGGCAGGCCGAGCCGCTTGGCGACCGCCAAGATTGTGTCGCCAATGGCACGGGTATCGTGCAACGGCGCCACCACCGGTTGAATCAGACTCACGACCTGCGCGGGTGACGCTTCCGCGTGGACATAATCGCCCCACGATTCCAAAGGATGATGGTCCGGCAAGATCAGATCTGCCAAAGCCGTGGTTTCGTCCAGAAATGGACTGAAACTGACGACGGACTCGGATTGTTCGAAGAGGCGCCGGAATGGGATTGAAGCCGGCAGATCGTAGAGCGGGTTCACGTCGTACAGCAGCCACAGGGCCGGCAGGCTGCCTGGTTGTTTGCTTTCAGCCAAGTCCGCAATCGCCCGTTCAGTAAGCCAGGGGACCGTAGGGCCGGAGTCAAAGGAAGCAGGTTGATAAAACCGCACTCCGCCGGCTTTCCCCACGTTGCCCGCGATCCTGTTGAGTCCCTCGATGGCCGCCATTGTCTCCGTGGCGTTGGTGTGGGCGGCGGCCGCGCCGCCTCCCATGGCGAGCGGCGCGGCGGCGGTCATGAACTCGCGCGCGATCCTGATGAGGTGCTCGCGCGGGATTTCAGTGGCCGCGGCGACGTGGTCCAGCGAGACGGCGGCGTACAGGCGTTCGTAGCTCCGGCGTTCAGGTCCCGTGATTGCGAAACGTCCTTCCGCAAGCAGCACATGCCCGATCCCGAGCGCTGCGAGGCCCTCGGTGCCGGGCCGAATCGGGACCCACCGATCTGCGCTGGCGGCAGTCAGCGACAATCGCGGCTCGACCTGGATAAGACGGCCACGCACTGCAGGCCGTCCCTGTCTCATCGCTCCGTAGGCGATCCCGTACGCGACCGGCGAGAGCCAGTGCTCGAGAAACGGAGCGCCGAACGACAATACGTAATCCGAGTCGGCCAGATCGTAGTGCGGCCAGGCGTCGATGCCGAAGATCTCGCGCGCGGCGGCTCGGACCGGCCACTCGGCGCCCACCTCATAGAAATACAGCCTGCCTCCGATCGCGCACATGAACGACGAAAGCAGCCATGCCAACGTGCCGGACAGGGGGCGTGTCACCATGATCGTGCGGGGGCCCGCCTCTCGCACGTGTCTGCTTAGAAGGTCAATTCCCTGGTCCCACGCGATCGATGTCCGCTCTCCGGTCAGCCGCGGTTCTATTCGGCTCAATGGGCCGCGAAGACGATCGGGATTGTAGACTCCTTGCAGGGCCGCCTGCCCGCGCGCGCAGAGCTTGCTGCGATTCACCGGATGATCGGGATTGCCTTCGATCTTCTTTGCCCGGCCTTCCATGACGCGCACGAGGATTCCGCAGCCGGCCGAGCATTCCCGGCAGGTCGAGGCGTACCAGTCGGCGACACCGGGCACGATTTCATCATCGGGCAGAACATAAGGAACGAGGCGGCCGACTTCGCGCTCGCACCCGGGCAGGGCGGAAGCCGCGGCAGTGATGCCGGCCAATTTGAGAAAGTTTCTCCTATTGAGATCCACGGTTCGTTCTCGGGTCCCATCACAATGTTGAAGCCTGCCACGAGGTAACTACTTATGGCATACCAGACAATCACGGGAAGCTACGTTGTCCCGATGGCAGGATAAGCACCACCCCATTTCATAGGTTGCGGCTCGCGGCGTATAGGGCATTTGTTCGACCTGTCCGTGACACGTCGCGCACTGAAGGTCATGCGCCAGATGCCGCTCATGAGTGAAATACACAAAATCCGGCAGTCGCTGGAGACGGACCCAACTGACCGCGGTTTGCTCTCGCCATCGTTCGAGCAAGACCCTCGTTTCCTGAGATCCAGTGGCCAGGTTCTGATGACATCCCATGCAGAGCTGCATGGATGGAACCCCGGCGGCCGTGGAGCGCTCGGCAAAGCGATGGCAGTAGAGGCAATCGATTTGGAGACGCCCGGCGTGGAGTTCATGACTGAAACGCAACGGTTGTGCGTCGGCGCCGGACAAGTCGGCGCTCCCTTGTGAATAGAGCAGACCCATCGCGACGGCCAGCGTGCCTGAGCCAAGAAGAAACGCCGTGGCCATCCATACAGACTTGTCCATCATGTCTTAAAGCTGGAGTGCGCTGCGCCCCATTACAGATCTCGTCCACGGTGCAATATGCAGACCTCTGGTCGGAAAATTGCGGTCCTGTGCTTGTTGCCTAACGGCGATGGATGGCCGCGATTCGCATGGCCGACGCGGACACCTTGTCCGTGACGAGACAATACTTCCATGGCGCCGTGAACGGCCTAGGCGGGGCGAGCGAGAGGGACATTGCAGAAATTTCGGACGAGACTCGCGTCAAAACCGGACGCATGGATCGTACCAGTCCGTTCCCCTCGAAAATGCCCATGCGCGTTGCGAGCGCTGCTTGCGGTTCCGCACCATTCCGCTTTCACGTCACGCCGCCTGTTCGATGGAATGTTGTATGCACTCCGGCGCCTTCGCAACCATCGAATCCAAACATCGAATGACTGGACGATGAGATGATCGGCGATAATCCACCGACCGAACCCGCCTCGACCGCGGCTCAGGTCCGCGATTCCGATGGACCTGTGATCGAACGCGTGGCGGTGTCCGCGTATCGCGTTCCGACCGATTATCCCGAAGCAGACGGAACATTGGATTGGAACCATACGACATTGGTACTGGTCGAAGCGGGCGCAGAGAATCATACAGGGCTGGGTTTTACGTATGCGGATACGGCTACGGCCCGGCTTATGACAGAGACGCTGATCGATGTGGTCCGCGGGCGGCCCGCCATGGCGGTGACCGCATGCTGGCAGGCCATGCTTCATGCGATCCGGAATCTCGGGCGTGCGGGCGTGGTCTCAATGGGAATCGCCGCCGTGGATGCCGCGCTCTGGGACCTGAAGGCCCGGCTTCTCGACGTTCCCCTTGTCACATTGCTGGGAGCCGTGCGGGAATCTGCGCCCGTTTATGGAAGCGGGGGGTTTACGTCCTATTCGATCCGGCAACTACAGGAACAACTCGCGGGATGGGTGGAAGCCGGGATTCCGCGCGTCAAGATGAAAGTCGGCCGCAATCCGCAGGAAGACGCCGCGCGGGTCGAAGCGGCCCGAGCGGCTATCGGCGAGAAGGCGGAATTGTTCGTGGATGCCAACGGCGCGTACAGTCGCAAACAAGCGCTGGGACTGGCCGAACGTTTTGCCGGCTGCGGCGTGACCTGGTTTGAAGAGCCGGTCTCTTCGGATGATCTGGAAGGATTGGCCCTGATCCGCAATCGCGCGCCGGCCGCAATGGACATTGCGGCCGGCGAGTATGGATATGATCAGGTCTATTTTCGCCGGATGCTGGAGGCGGAGGCGGTGGATGTGTTACAGGCGGACGCCAGCCGCTGCGCCGGCATCACCGGCTTTCTCAAAGCCGGGGTCCAATGCGAAGCACGATCGTTGCCGCTTTCCGCCCATTGTGCGCCGTCGCTCCATGCCCACGCGGCCTGCGCGGCTCAGCCGCTCCGGCACATCGAATACTTTCACGACCATGTCAGGATCGAACGCATGCTGTTCGACGGAGCGCTGACGCCGATCGATGGCCGAATAAGACCGGATCGCTCTTGCCCCGGGACGGGACTGGAGTTCAAGCATCGGGATGCCAAACGTTACGCACTATGACCTGCCTGATTCATGACGCGGAGGGGGGACGGCATGGACACACATTTGATCCGGATCGGACATGATGGTCCCGGCACTGCACCGGCTGCATTCGCTGGGGAAGGGCCCAGTCCCGCAGCCCGGGAGCGAGATGCGCGACGCATTGACCATGAGGCGCTGGCGAAGGCGCTCCGGGCCGCCGTCGAAGGCGAAGTGCGATTCGATGCCGGCAGCCGGGCGCTCTATGCCACCGACGGCTCAAACTATCGGCAAGTGCCGATCGGCGTCGTGATTCCCCGGCATGCCGAGGACGTGGCGCGTGCCATTGCGGCGGCGCGCAGCCACGGCGCGCCGATACTCGCGCGCGGGGGCGGGACGAGCCTTGCGGGGCAATGTTGCAACTATGCCGTCGTGCTGGATTGCTCGAAATATATGCGCCGGATCGTCAGCTTGGACTCTGAGCGACGGCTGGCCCGGATCCAACCCGGCATTGTCTTGGACGCGCTACGCAATGAGGCGGAACGGCATCATCTGACGTTCGGACCTGATCCGTCCACCCATACCCACTGCACGCTAGGCGGCATGATCGGCAACAATTCCTGCGGCGTACATTCGGTCATGGCAGGGGAGACAGCGGATAATGTCGAAGCGCTCGAGATCATGACCTATGACGGCCTGCGGATGCGGGTAGGGCAGACGAGCGACCGCGAGCTGGATGAGATTGTCGCCGCCGGCGGGCGTCGCGGCGAGATCTACCGAAAGTTAAGAGGATTACGGGATCGGTACGGCGATCTCATTCGCGCTCGGTTTCCCGATCTTCCACGACGGGTCTCGGGATACAACCTTCCGGCGCTCTTGCCCGACCGGGGGTTCCATGTCGCCCGGGCCCTGGTCGGGTCCGAATCTACCTGTGTCGCGATTCTCGAAGCTACGGTCCGGTTGGTGCCGAGTCCTCCGCGACGTTCGCTCCTGGTCCTGGGTTATCCGAGCGTCTACGAAGCGGGCGATCATATCCCGGACATTCTTCAGTGCGGGCCGATCGGTCTGGAGGGGATGGATGACCGGCTGGTGCAGGACATGATCAAGATGCACATCCATCCGGAAGATGTGACTCTTTTGCCCGATGGTCGCGGCTGGTTGCTCGTGGAATTCGGCGGCGATACGAAAGAGGAAGCGGACGACCGTGCCCGCCGCTGCATGGACCGGTTGAAGGCGCAGGGTAGTCCGCCGAGCATGAAGCTCTTTGACCGCCGGAACGAAGAAGAGATTCTCTGGAGGGTGCGCGAATCCGGACTGGGCGCTACGGCCCATGTGCCGGGCGAAAAGGTAACGTGGGAAGGATGGGAAGATTCGTCCGTGCCCGTGGACCGACTCGGCAGTTACCTGCGCGAGCTTCGGAAGTTGTTTGACAAGTATCACTATGGCTGCGCCCTCTACGGGCATTTCGGGCAGGGGTGCGTTCACACGCGGATCGACTTCGATCTGCAAAGCCGGGAGGGTATCCGCACATTCCGTTCGTTTCTCTTCGAGGCGGCCGACCTTGTCCTGAGTTTCGGTGGGTCCTTGTCCGGCGAGCATGGAGACGGACAATCGCGAGCCGAGTTGTTGCCGAAGATGTTCGGCCCCGAGTTGATGCGGGCGTTTGAAGAATTCAAAGCGATCTGGGACCCCCACGGAATGATGAATCCGGGAAAGATCGTGCGGCCCTATCGCGTCGATGAAAACCTCCGGCTGGGCGCCGAGTATCGGCCGCCGGTTCTGCCGACCTATTTTCAGTTTCCGCATGACGACTACAGTTTTGCCCAATCCACCTTGCGCTGTGTCGGTGTCGGGGAATGCCGGCGCGGAGAAGGCCGGACGATGTGTCCCAGCTATCGGGTGACCGGAGAAGAGATGCATTCAACCAGGGGCAGGGCAAGGCTGTTGTTTGAAATGCTGGAAGGAAATCCGCTCACGCACGGCTGGCGGGATCCTCATGTCAAAGAGTCGCTCGAACTCTGCCTGGCCTGCAAGGGGTGCAAAGGTGATTGCCCGGTCAATGTGGACATGGCGACGTACAAGGCGGAATTTCTCGCCCATTATTATCAGGGACGCTTGCGGCCCCGCGCGGCCTATTCGATGGGGTTGATCCATGTCTGGGCCAGGTTGGCGTCGATGGCTCCCCGGCTTGCCAACCGGTTGACGCAGACGCCGGGCCTTCGATCCTTGGTTCAACTGGCAGGCGGCATTTCCCTGAACCGGCGGATGCCGCCCTTTGCGGACACGTCGTTTTCCCAATGGTCCCGGCAACACAATCGGCCGGAAACCGGCCGCATGTCTCTCCTGCTCTGGCCGGACACCTTCACCAATTACTTCACGCCGGAGATCGGCGTGGCGGCGGCGGAGGTGCTTCATGCAGCCGGTTTTCACGTTCAATTGCCGCGCAAAGCGCTTTGCTGCGGCCGCCCGCTGTATGACTTCGGCATGTTGGCCTCGGCACGACGGCACCTGCGGGAGATTCTTCGCGAGTTGTCGCCGGTCATAACGGCCGGGGTTCCGATCGTGGTGCTGGAACCAAGCTGCGCCGCCGTGTTTCGTGACGAACTACTCAATTTGTTTCCTCACGACGAACAGGCCAAGCGTCTTTCACAACAGACCTTCACCTTTGCCGAATTTGCCGATCGCTACATGAGCGGGCACCGATTCGGCCGCCTGCGCCGTCGCGTGGTCGTGCATGGCCATTGTCATCAGAAGGCCGTCATCGGAATGAGCGCGGAACACAACCTGCTCGACCGTCTCGGCGTGGAGGCGGACTTTCCCGATATCGGTTGCTGCGGAATGGCGGGATCGTTCGGCTTCAAGGACCAGCATGATGTCCTATCGGTGCAGATCGGCGAATTGGCGCTTCTTCCGGCGGTTCGGGCCGCCGATCCGGCGGCGATTATCCTGGCGGACGGATTCAGCTGCCGGCAACAGATTGAGCAAACAACCGACCGGCGCGGGCTGCACATCGCCCAGCTGGCGCATATGGCGATGCAGCAGGAGCAGGAGACCGGCGGCGATGGCGCATCGGCTTATCCGGAACGGGACTATCTCGATCGAAATCGGCCGGCCCGCGACACCTCACGCCGGTCCCCGCTTCCTCTATGGATCACCGGCCTGGTTGCGTTCGGTTTGGTTCTCTACTTCATGCGGCGTAGGGAGCAGCGCAAGTCGAGCGCTCGATAAACGGCGGACGAGAGTCGCCCGCGCGACAAGCCCGCAGTATTCATGACGGTTCGTCCCGAATGGGTTGTCGTAGCGGTGACTTAGCGGTGACTCCGCGATTGCAGCGCACGCGGTCATGAACAACACCGACTAATGGGTTTGCGCGAGGAGATCGCGCCTGACGTTCCGGGCTCTATCCAAATGCTTCTGTAACAGCGGCTGGGTTTGACGCAGGTGTGCTTTGAGCGCTACGTGATTCACGGTACGGGCGGCCTTGCCGACCAAGTCCACCAACCTGGAATGCATCTCGATTTCATAGTCGAGATAGTTCCGATCGAAATCAGTTCCGGTTTTCTCGTTCAAGGTTTTCAGCGCCTCTTCGTGTTTTTCCGTGAGTTCCACGCCCAAGGCCGGCGCCACCGGCCTGATAGTGAAGCGATGCGAGAGTGTCGTGCGTTCTTTCAACAGAACCCGATGGCCGGCGATCATGCTGCGGCCGAACTCCTGCACCACGGAATTAACACCTCGCGCTTCGGCCATGCGGCCGCGTTCAATATGATTCGTGTCGGCGGTGTTCATGATCCACACGATGTCGGCATCGGACAACACAATAGGGGCCGCCCGTTGGATCGTTGCACATGACGCTGTCATGAGATCGACTACCGCTACAACCGTGAGAAAAAGAACCGCGTGCATGGTGCGCCTCCTTATTGGAACGGCCCGCATAAAGGCATTCGTCTTGAGCACAGGATAATCACTGCAAGAGCGACGCCTGACCCATAGAGCGGCCGGGCTGTTGCGTAGTCTCGAAAACCGCGTAACAATGGCAATCGAGAGCCGGAGCAAATCATGGAATAGACCCGGCAGTCAGGCAGGAGGCGGGTGTGACACGCATTGCGAGATGGCTGCTTGTATGCGGTCTGTTCATGATGTATCCGGAGCGGCAGGCCTTGGCCGAATGGTACGTCGCGGGACAAGTAGGCGTCAATTTTGCCGATCAGCTGACGGATATCAGCGGGACCGGCAACCTGAGCGGCTTCCGGGCGCCGGACTTTGATCTCAAGAATGCGGTGCTGTACGGCGCCAAAGTCGGCGTCTTTCCTGGAAATGGGTGGTTCGGCGTCGAATTGGACGCGTTTAACAGCCAGCCGAATATCAAAAACCTCGACGATGTGCCGGGCATTCACATGCGCGTGACGAATGTCGGCATCAATGTGATTGCCCGTTATCCGGGCGTGACGTTCCAACCCTATGTCGGAATCGGCAGCGGCGCGCTAATCGCGCACATCGGGGATTCCGCTACGACCAAGGGCGATACCGATGTCGCGTCCGTCCTGAATCTGCTGGCCGGGATCCGGGCGTTTGTCACGCCCTATACGGCGGTCTTTACCGAATATAAGTATTCACAATCGACGTTCGATTTCACCGGGGCGTTTCCTCCGGACGGCGGGTTCAGCGGGAACTATCACGCGCAGCAATTGGTGTTCGGCGTGTCGTATCATTTTTGAGGCCTTGGGAGGAGCGCACGTCTCGGCGTGCGCAGGGTGGGTGGGTGAACCTGGGAAAAGGCAGCGTCCCGGCGCTGCCCGGGGTAGGGTGGGTGAATCTTGGAGAAGCGCACGTCTCGGGCAATCGATTGCGAATGCAACCGGGGAAGTGGAGGGTGATAAGGTTGCGCGGGGCGGGTGGGTAAAATCGAGGAAAGGCAGCGTCCCGGCGCTGCCCGGGGTAGGGTGGGTGAATCTTGGAGAAGCGCACGTCTCGGGCAATCGATTGCGAATGCAACCGGGGGAAGTGGAGGGTGCGTAGTGGGCCAGTTTCCTTTTGCGTCATGGCTGCGAGGGCGGGCGTCCAACTCCTTGAGCAAAGGCCAAATGCTGTGGCAAAGGCCTTTGACTCGATTCCCGCTTCCGCGGGAATGACAGACTTCAGTGCTCCTGATGGCAAACTGGCCCACGACCGGAGGGTGATAAGGTTTGCGCGGGGCGGGTGGGTAAAACCCATGAAAGCGCAGTCACGCGCGAACGGAACAATATGCTAAGAGGCGGCGCGAAATGCATGAGGACGCGGGTTGGAGGTGGAATTCGCCGCGTGCTGTGGATTGTCTGCGTGACAGTGTCGCTGGTCGCCTGTGCTCAAAGCGCTCACCAATCCGGCCGTGACCTGCTGGACAAAATTCTGCCGGATCAGCTGCAAAGCCAGATCGACGAATCCGTGTCGTTCACCGAACTCAAGGCGGATCCCTACGCCTATCAAGGCAGGACCATCATGCTGAGCGGTATTGTCTTAAAGAGCAAGCGGGTCAAGGACCGCACCGAGATAGAAGTCTTGCAGATTCCGACCGGGTCCGGCGCCGCGCCGACGAAAGATCGCGCGAGATCTCAAGGGCGATTTCTGGCATTCAAGAGCGGCGAGTTTCTCGATCCGGCGGTTGTTGACGCCGGCACGCCGGTCACGGTCGTCGGCGAAGTTCAGGAAGCCGTTACCCGCTCCCTGGACGACGGCGATTATCGCTATCCCGTCGTCGAGATCAAACATATCGTGGATTGGGACGAGGTGAACCCGCAAATGCGTGCGGCGCCTTACGCCTATCCCTACGGCCGGTCGATGTATGCGTACCCGTATTCCTATTGGGGACCGTATGGCGGATACGGCTCTCCCTTTTATGGATATCCGTATTATGGGTACCCTTATTATTACGGACCGGGATTCGGGTTTCGCGGCGGCTCGGTCGCACCTAGCGGCCCGCCTCCGGCTTCGGCGCCTCCGCAATTTCAGAAAGATTGATCGATCGCGCGCGACACAGCAGTTCTTTCGAGCTATGAGTCTACAGCGGTATTGGAAGAAGCGTAATTTTACAGAGACCCCTGAACCTCGGGGCACACCCCAGCCTTCGTCCGGGCGCCTTCAGTTTGTCATACAGAAACATGCCGCAAGCCGGCTGCATTATGATTTTCGGCTTGAGCTCGACGGGACGCTCAAAAGTTGGGCCGTCCCGAAGGGGCCCAGCCTGGACCCCGCGCAGAAGCGTCTGGCGGTGCACGTCGAAGACCATCCGATGGACTATGCAGATTTCGAAGGCATCATTCCGCCCAAGCAGTACGGCGCCGGAACGGTCTTACTGTGGGATCGGGGCTATTGGGAGCCCATCGGCGACGCGGCGTCGGGGTATCGACGCGGTCGGTTGAAATTCCACCTCACGGGGAAAAAATTGCGCGGCGTCTGGAACCTGGTCCGCATGAGCCGGCGGTCCGGTGAGGATAACGACAACTGGCTCCTCATCAAAGAAAATGATGAAGAGGCGCGTCGGGGAGGCGACGGCGATATCACGCTTCAAGCGGACAGCGTGGCGAGCGGCCGCACGATGGAGCAAATTGCCAAAGGCCGCCATCGCGTCTGGCATTCGAACCGTTCCGTCGAATCCGGGGCGAAGGCCGCCACTGCCGGAAAGCGTACGAAGCGCTCTTCTCCACGGCGTGATGCCATCGATCCTGCCGTGCTGCCGGGCGCCGCCGCAACTTCGCAGGATGAGTGGATCACCCCGCAATTGGCGACGTTGGTGGATCACGTCCCGGAAGGCGACGATTGGGTTCATGAACTGAAATATGACGGCTATCGCATGCTCTGTTCGATCCGTGACGGAAAGGCCACACTCCTCACCAGAAACGGCAACGATTGGACATCAAAGCTAGGGCGTATTGCCGCCGCAGCGGAAACGTTGCCGGTGAAGCAGGCATGGATCGATGGAGAGGTCGTGGCCGTCATGCCGGATGGGACAATCAATTTCCAAGTGTTGCAGAATGCGTTCGACGTCAAATCCGACACCGATTTGATCTACTATGTCTTCGATCTGCCGTATCTGGACGGATACGATCTGCGACGGGTTTCTTTGCTCGACCGCAAACGTATCCTGGAGTCGCTCGTGAACGACCACCCTGCGGCCGGCCTGATCCGGTACAGCGACCATATTACGGGCAACGGCAGCATCGTATTCGAGGAAGCCTGCCGTCGCGGGATGGAAGGAATCGTCGCCAAGCGCGCCGATGCGGCGTACACGGCGGGCCGGAATCGAAATTGGGTGAAGGTGAAATGCGGCCGGCGACAGGAATTCGTCATTGGCGGATTCACCGACCCATCCGGATCACGGATCGCTTTCGGCGCGTTATTGCTCGGCGTTTTTGATGACCAAGGGCAATTGCGGTATGCCGGGAGAACCGGCACGGGGTTTTCCGCCCGATCTCTGAAAGCGCTGCATGCGCGCCTCGCGCCCTTGGAACAGAAGGCGTCGCCGTTTCTGGATCCTCCTACGGGAGCCGACGCGCGGGGCGTGCATTGGGTGAAACCGACCCTCGTGGCGGAGGTGGCTTTCGCCGAATGGACGAATGAAGGTCAGCTCCGCCAGGCCTCGTTTCAAGGGTTGCGTGACGATAAGGATGCGCGGTCGGTGGTTCACGAGCGTCCAGACAGAAAGATTCCGGGAGAACCTGCCGCGGGCGCCGGGTCGGGCCGGACCAGCCGGTGGCGGAAAAGAAAGCTGCAACGAACAGCGGCCCCCAAAAGCACGTCCTCATCGACCGACCCATCCACCGTGGCCGGCGTCACATTGTCGCACCCTGACCGGGTTCTCTATCCGGATCAGGGTTTAACCAAACTGGCGCTCGCGCAGTATTACGAGCAGATCGGCGCATGGATTCTGCCCCATTTGGAAGGACGGCCGTTGACCTTGGTGCGCTGTCCGGAAGGCCATGCCGCCGACTGTTTTTATCAGAAGCATGCCAACCAGACGGTACCCGACGCCATCGGGCGCATCAAGATTCCCGAGGGCAAGAAGAGCGGCACCTATATGGTCGCGGATTCATTGAAAGCGGTGATCGGGCTCGTCCAGATGGGCGTGCTCGAACTCCATACCTGGGGAGCGAAACGTGATCTCCTCGACCGCCCTGATCGAATCATTATCGATCTGGATCCGGACCCGGACGTGCCATGGAAATCGGTCATAGAAGCGGCGCAATTGGTCCGGACATTGTTGAACGAACTGGATCTAGAGTGCTTCCTCAAAACAACCGGTGGGAAAGGGTTGCATGTGGCGTTGCCGCTACAGCGCGTCCATACCTGGGATGAGATCAAGGGATTCGCGAAAGCGATCGCCGACCATCTCGTGCGGTTGATTCCCGACCGCTTTATCGCCAACATGTCGAAGCAAAAACGGAAGGGAAAGATCTATGTCGATTATCTGCGAAACGCGAGGGGGGCGACGGCCGTCGCGGCGTACTCCACGCGCGCGCGCCCGCAAGCCCCTGTCTCCGTGCCGATCGCATGGGATGAATTATCGGACGATGTTCGATCGGACCATTTTACAATCACAAATGTCCCCGCTCGCTTGGCCCGCCTGAGGTCCGATCCCTGGCGGGACTATTTTACGATCAAGCAGAAACTGACGAACGGCATGAAGAAAGCCCTTGCCTGAAACGGGTCACCATGCCCGTCTCAGGAAGGGCTTGCTCCTATGAACCGTATCACGAGATGGGGGCGGCCTGTGCATCATCCGCCGGCATAGGTGGCGGAGTCGCACCTTCTTGGAGCATGAACGACGCATCCAACGTTGCCGGAAGCGCCGTATTGGGCAGCAGGCTTCTACCTTCCAACTGTCGTTCGTACACTTTCAGATAATCCTGAACCATCCGTTCGACGGTGAAGCGCCGCTCGAAATTGTCGCGGCAGCGGGCGCGGTCAATTTTCGAGATTGAGTCCAGCGCGCCGATCATTTCCGACAGGTTTTCGCAAATGAATCCCGTGGTCCGATCTTCAATGACTTCCGGGATCGATCCGCGTCTATAGGCAAGTACGGGTGTACCGCAGGCAAGCGCCTCAATCAGCACGATGCCGAAGGGCTCGGGCCAGTCATAGGGACAAATCAAGGCGTACGCGTCGCCCAAAAAGTCGTTCTTCTCCTCGTCGGTGATTTCGCCGACGTATTCGACCAACGGATGATCCAACAGCGGCTCGATCTGGGTCTCGAAATAGACTCGATCAACCGGATCGACCTTCGCGGCGATGCGAAGCGGCATGCCGACCTGCTTGGCCAGCGCGATGGCGTGGTCCGGACGCTTTTCCGGCGAGATGCGGCCCAAAAAGGCCAGATACTGTCCCGGTTGAGGATGGAACGCATACAGATTTGCCGGGAGCCCGTGATATACGGTTTCTTGCCAATTCAGCCAACCGACTGGACGCCGCTGCGCATTGGAAATCGAGGTCACCGGCATTTCGGGAAATTCCTGGAACATGGGAAGCAGTTCCGGCAAATCGAGACGCCCGTGAAGTGTCGTCAACACCGGCGTGCGGCACCGGCGGGCGAATGGAAATCCCGTGATATCCACGTGCGAATGGATCAGATCGAATTGATCCGATTTCGCTCCGAACGCCCGTTCAAGCTCCAAAAATATGGGAGCTTCCCGGCAGAGCAGCCCCGTCGCCAAGCGCAGCGCTTGAGGATAAATCGCTTCCAATTTGGCCGCCGTCACGGAGTCTCCGGTGGCAAACAGTGTCACATCGTGTCCGAGCCGCACCAGTTCTTCCGTCAAATAGGACACGATACGCTCCGTGCCGCCGTAGCATTGTGGTGGAACACTTTCCCAAAGCGGTGCAACCTGTGCGATTTTCATAGGTCTATTCCTTTGAAGTTAAAGCGGGATAAGGTGACTATCCCATGTGAATGTGTGAATCACAGTAGGGCTACCTCGATCTTAAGAGAGTATAGCGATGAACCAGGGTCAAGCGAAGCTAGGAATGGTCCTAGTTTCCAGATCGAGGTTTCTGAAACAGCGTTGTAGTCAATGTGGAGGAGAAAGCGGAGCGCCGTGCACGCCGACGTCCAAACGAGTGATATGGCACCGGCCGAGATTCACCGTACACAATACAAAAAGCCTTCATGATCGAAGGCCAACCCTTCGGCATGATCCAGTTGCGGTGTCGTCATGGTTCCATCGAAGACGACCGCCACCTGCTTACTTGAGAGAACGGCTGAATCGTGAACGGCTGCCTTAGTCATCGGATTCCTGCCGGCAAGAAGAACATGAATAGACCCATTCGGCCCGTTCGTGCATCACCAGACCGCAAACTGTTCGTCCCCAGTAAGCTTCACAAGGTGTGTAGATCAAAACTAGGGTAATCCCCAGAAGCATCGCACGAGGTGGAGTTGTATGGTGCACAGATGTTCTGCGAGCGGGAGCACGATCGGTCAGGCGCGTGTCGGGCGCCGGCCGGCATGGGAATTCGTAATTGGGATTGAGCCGGAGGCAAACAATGACTCGACTCAGAGGGATTGTGAAAGCGGTCGTCACAATAGCGGGTGTCGTGAGTCTAAGTAGTCCTCTCCTGGTTTCCGCAGCCGGTGATCCGACTCACAAAGGATCGAAAGACCGTCCAAGTAAAGACGGCCACGAACGCGGGCTTTCCGGCACGGACTCCCCCGCACCTTTCATAAGCGGATCGGAGCGACCGGAGCCCATGGGGAAGCACAAGTAGCATAGAGTAAGAAAGGCCGGCAAAGCCGGGATACATTGACCATCAATAGATGTCATCGGTCAGCCGCCATGGCAGGACCCACAACGAAGGCGGGAAATTATGAAACAACGTCGATCCACCAAAGGAAAGCCATCTTCCGGACAAGGAGTTCCTGATTCGAATCCGGTAAAGACTCCGGCAGATCCGTCGCAGGCTGCCGGCCTGAAGAAGAGTAAACCGGCACAAGCGGCATCCCCTGGTAACCTTTCCACGGATGCGCCGGGGCAGTATCGAACCGAACAGGCCGAGAGCAGCCGGTCTATGCAAAGCGCAAGCGAGATCGTGCCGGAGCGCTTGGAGGCCGAGGGCGGAGAATCATGCCGAACAAGCGCGGCCGGAAGCGATATGCGGCGGAGCGGGCATAGTCGGGAGCGTATTGCCGAGCGCGCCTATGCGCTGTATGAGGCGGCCGGCTATGAACATGGTCGAGAACTCGAACATTGGCTTGAGGCTGAGCGGGAGGTCGCGGGTGAGAATAGAGAGTGGGACCATTGAAGGGACAAGATGTCCGATGAGCGGGACACGGTGGCTGGTTCTTCAGTAATTCAAACCAGCTGAATCATCCTATCTCCTCACCAATTAGGCCGCTGTATGAGATGAATTGTGCGAGAGGATAGGCCTACAGCTTGCACAGGGGAGATGGTGTCGTTTCAAACGGCGTTGGAAAAATATGAAACATCGTCAGTTTAACCAAGGAGGGTGACGCATGCGTAACGGGGATTATTACAACGGAGATTACTACGGCAATGAAGCGGCCGGCTGGTCGGCTTTCTTGGCCGGCGCGTTCATCGGCGCGGGTCTCGCCTTGCTTTTTGCTCCGCAGACCGGCTCGGAACTGCGAGGCGTCTTGCGCAATTATGCGTCGAGAGCCAAGGACGACATGATGGAACGAGGCCGCGAAGCCTGGGATACGGCCGTCGAACGAGGCAAGGAATATATGGAGCGCGGCCAAGAGACGCTGCAGGAAGCGGGGCGGAGCGCGCGGGAGTATGCGCAAAGCGGGCAGGAGAAGTTGAAGGAAGCCGGCAAGGAAGCGGCGTCCAAGTTTAAGGATGCCGGTCGTGAGGCAGCGAATAGAATGTAAGCGAATAACCCGACTTCGTCTTCTTGTCGGACTGGAGGAACAATATGTTTCGAACACTTGCAATGGCGTGCGGACTCATCGGCGCGCTGGCCCTCGGCGCTTGTCAGTCGACGACCGGCAAAACGGCCGGGCAAACCATGACGGACAGCCGGATCACTGCGGCGGTTCAAAGCAAGCTCACAGCGGACCGGATTTCCAACTTTGCCCGCGTTGATGTCGATACGGAGCGGGGCGTGGTGAACCTTAGCGGGATCGTGACGTCTGCCGAGCAGAAAAGCCGGGCGGAAGAATTGACCCGGCAGGTCAACGGCGTAAGCCGCGTCAATAACAACCTTCAGGTCCAGTCACAATCGTCTCGATCCGATTGATGCATGAGAACGCCGGGGCTCTGAGACTAAAGGTCTCTCAGTCCCGGCCTCATCATCAGTAGGAATGTTTCGAAGCGGGCGTGAGCACCGGATCACGGCGCCATGTGGCTTGCAATGGCTGCGGGAGGCGTCTGGAAAGGAGCGGCCGATATCGAATCAGGACTCAGCATTCAACCGGAGGACCGGATGACTCAACATGAAGGGATGGTACGCGTGGCCGCCGTCGCCGACCTCCACTGCCCGAGAACATCCCCGGATGAGTTGCACGGATTGTTCGCCTATGTCTCGGATCAAGCCGATGTTCTTGTGTTATGCGGGGATTTGACGGATTTCGGGAAACCGGATGAAGCGCGCCAGTTCGCGCAACAGCTGTCCGCCTGCGGGCGCCTTCCGATCGTGGCAGTCCTCGGCAACCACGACTATGAATGTGAACAGCATGAAGAAGTGAATAAGATCCTGGCCGGGAGCGGCGTCACCTTGCTGGACGGGACGGCGACTGAGATTAAGGGAATCGGATTTGCCGGCGTGAAAGGTTTTGCGGGCGGATTCGGGGATCGGGCGCTGCAGCCGTGGGGGGAAATCGTGTTGAAACGGTTTGTCCATGAGGCGGTGGAAGAGGCGCTCAAGTTGGAATCGGCATTGGCCAAGCTGCGCACACCGCAGCGGATCGTCCTGTGCCACTATTCGCCGATTATCGGGACGTTGCAGGGAGAGCCGGCGGAGATTCATCCGTTTTTGGGATCCAGCCGGTTGGAAGAGCCGATCAACCGCTATGCCGTGACCGCGGTGTTTCACGGGCATGCCCATCACGGGACGCCGGAAGGCCGAACCAGAGAAGGGGTCCCGGTCTATAACGTCGCCCTTCCACTCCTGCGGCATCGATTTCCGGATCGGCGTCCCGTCAGGATTTTGGAGGTGCCGACCGGGGTTACGGCGACGGTGCAATAGGACGAATCATGCAAGCCAACGGATTCACCAACGATCAGGCGCAAGGCTTTTACCGGGAGGCGGTCACGGCGCTGCAAGAGACGGAGACGCCGTTTCTGATCGGCGGCGCATTTGCGCTTGAAAGCTATACCGGCCTCGTGCGCCGGACGAAGGACCTTGATATTTTCGTTCGCGCGGGCGATTGCGACCGATTGCTGTCACGGTTACGGCGGAGCGGATATCGAACGGAACTTCGCTTTCCGCACTGGCTGGGAAAGGCATATAAGGACGGATACTTTATCGATGTGGTCTTCAACAGCGGCAACGGGATCTGCAAGGTCGATGACCGGTGGTTCGAGCATGCGAAGCCGGGCGATGTGCTTGGCCGGCGCGTCGAGATTGTCCCGGCCGAAGAGATGATCTGGTCGAAAGCGTTCATTATGGAACGCGATCGATTTGACGGCGGTGATATCGCTCATCTGTTCCGGGCACAAGCCAAAAAACTCGACTGGGCGCGCCTGCTGTCGCGTTTTCATCGGCACTGGCGCGTGTTGTTGAGCCATCTCTTGTTGTTCGGCTTCATCTATCCGGGGCATCGGCTGCAAATACCGTCCTGGCTGATGACGGAACTGATGCGGCGGGTGGAATTGGAGATGAACAGCCTCCCGCCCGATCCGCGGTTGTGCCAAGGCACATTGCTCTCGTGGTCCCAGTATCTGGTACACACCGAACAAGGCGAGTACCATGACGCGCGCCATATCCCCCGAGGCAGCTTGACCGAGCAAGAAACCAGATATGCGGCCGGCGTGCTGATGCGCGAGTCCGGAACGTGCGACCATGCGCCCACGCCGTTTCAACAGGCGGACGAGGAGGTTACCTTATAAAGACTGTCACTCCTTGGGCTTGGTGCAGTGCGCGATGTCACGTTCTCGTTCCTTACATAGCCGGTACCGCACTTGCTCCGCCCAAAACGCCAAGGTCTGGTGCACGTCATCCCAGGAATCGAACGAATGAGAATCCAGATGCCGTTTACCGACTCGCCGGTCGGCGGTGGCGCCCAGGATTTCTCCTGTTTGCGCATCCGAAATCTTCCCTTCGATGCTGGCTTCCCCGACGAAGAGCGGCTTTCCGGTCCCGAGATCTTTGACGAGCGAGCCGAGCGCGAACGCATTCATGGGAGCGGGGATGGTGGAGACGACACGCAGAACGACATAGGACTGGTCGGCCCGCGTAATGGCCGCTTGAATGCGCAACGTATTCGGGCCGGGCGCCGACACCATTTCGTAGTCCTTCGAGAGGCTCTCGTACATCAGGCTGTAGAGCATGTCGGCCACGGCCTGGAGTTCCTTTTGTGGGGCGGTCCGTTGCTCGGCAGCCGGCGGCCCCCACAAGGTCACCGGTTCCAACAGCATCTTCTTGTACGTTCCTCGCGGGATCAGCGCGACATGCGGGCTCTTGTACACCAGCAACGCCTCGCCCTCCTTTCCTTTCTGCATCAGCGGGGCCAGATCGCCCAGAAACCCGGTTTGTTCCATCGACCGCGCTTGCTTGGTCGACTTACAGCCAATCAGCATCGCTATCATGACGAGCAATGCGACACGGGACAATGAGACCATTCAACACCTCCTTATCGAAATGCGACGGGATTCACCTCCGGACGAGGCGGCGTATTGAGTAATGCGGGCGAGCGTCCAGTGAAGATGTAGGTGTAGTCATCTCAGTAAGCTGCAGGGGGCGTCCGGCACATCAGTGGGCCTGGAGCAGCCCGGAATATAGCGCGTATCGCATATTGTAAAGATCGCTTTGACCGCAGGGCAGACGTGGACGTCTGCGAGTTTTGCGCGATACCGCTTCACAAACCTTGGCTTTCCGTGATGCGGGAATCCTTTGCCCAGCACTAGCGGGAGATATCCACTGATACGAGTTGAAACGGAAGTCCGATGCCTTCTGCGCAGTTGGCCAGTTGAACGTCAGCGGTCATGAGAGTCGCGCTTGCCGTGCCGGCTACGGCTAAGTGAAGGGCATCGAGCGTGCGCAATGGGCATTCCATCTGGTTCAGCCAACCCTTTGCCATCCGATAATGACTAATCGAAGGATTGAGGCGATCCTCAGAGCATCCTGCCGGTCCAGCTCTTGTTCTCGCACCTTTCGCGCCACGGCCGAACTTAGTTTCACCTTTCCGCTTGCTGACTCAGCGGTTCGGGACAGTAATACGCTGCCAGGATACTCGTATCGAGGTAGACCATCAAGACCGCTCATCTTTACGATTTTGACGGACGGTGGCGCTCAGCGAACGGCCCTTCATCCGGATTGAGGCCCGGAATTTTGCCATCGACGGAAGTCGGGTTGACCGTCGTGCCGGCGGGACGAGTTTCGCAATGGCCTTGCCGCGGCGAGCAATGGTGATCTCTTCCCCTGCCTCCGCGCGTTCCAGCAGGGCTTTCAATTGATTACGGGCATCTTTGACATTGATCCTGGCCATGATTCAGTTGTGTACATATGAGGTGTACGCTCATGCCATTTATGGGTCAAGAGGTCTATTTCAAGGCCGTGACTCTCTCGAGAGCGGGACTTCAAGTATCCGCGCTCCGCCGGTCGCCCTTCAACGAGTCGTTCGGCGCCGTCAGCACTTATGCCGCTTGCAGAAGAAACTCCACTTTCACAGCCTCATACGGAACTCAATAGCCCCTCACTTGGGTGCGATTGCTTTATGGGGTCTAACGCGCCAGAATTAAACCGAGCCGCGAAGCGGCTTCGGCTTGAATGAATTGTTAGGAGCCGGTCCTTGACACTCCAAGCCCGCTGTTGTACAAATACTTGTACATCAGGAGGCACCCGTGGACGCAATCACCTACAGCACTGCCCGAGCCAAGTTAGCCGACACCATGGACCGCGTTTGCGAGGACCATGAGCCGATCATCATCACCCGTAGCGGCCAGCAGGCCGTTGTCATGATGTCGCTCGACGATTTTAAGGCGCTCGAAGAGACCTCTTACCTGCTGCGCAGCCCCAAGAACGCGCAGCGGCTGCTGGAAAGCATTGCCGCACTTGAATCCGGGAAGGGCAAGGTGCGGAGCTTGGCCAAGTGAAACTAGTCTTCTCCGAGCAGGCGTGGGAAGACTATTTGTATTGGCAGAAGATCGACAAGAAGCTGATGCAGCGCATCAATGACCTGATCAAAGAGATAACCAGGACACCGCACACCGGTACCGGGAAGCCCGAGCCGCTAAAGCATGCGCTGTCAGGCTATTGGTCGCGGCGCATCAATGACGAGCACCGGATTGTCTATAAGGTGGTCGATGATACAGTGCTTATCGCTCAACTGCGATATCACTACTGACGGGACTGCAGATCATCGGCTCGGATGTAGGCCACCACTGCGAGGAACTGTGCTCGACCCGACGGCGTGAATCGTAGCTGCAACGGTCACTCCGCTGCCAGCAGGCTGTCAGCCTCGGCCAGGACGCTGGCGAGCTCGTGCCCTTTACCCTCCGCAATCTCCCGCACGCCACGAGCCAGAAGGTGCAACAGCTCACGCTCGTGCTCTCTGTCCTCGTAGGCTTCAACGCTCAACATGACCGCATCACGACCCGGCTGTCGAGAGGTTCGCACACGCTTGAGAGCGGCCGCCGCGTCCTGACGTAGATCGGTGACAGGAATAATGGCTGGGACCCCGTCGTAAAGCGATCGGGTGCATCCGATAGTTAAGCCGCACCTCGTTTGGCCTCGCCGTACAGTGCGTTCGCAACAGCTTTGGGGTTCTTCGCAGCCACGCGAAGCAGAGCCAGCGCTGGACCGTCCGGTGTGCGTCGCCCCTGTTCCCAGTTCCGAAGCGTCGCGACGCTCACCCCGATCATCAGCGCGAATTCCGTCTGCGAGGCACCCAGCTTTGCCCGCACCGCCCTAATGTCGGCTGGGCGGAACACCGTCGTGCGGGATGGCTTGAGAGTCCCGCGCCGAATCCGACCGGCTTCGCGCACACTCGCCAGCAGTTCCTGAAACGCCTTCTTTTTCACTTGAACTCCTCCCGAACAAGGCGACCTAGGGCTCGGGCCTGCGCCGCCGTAAGATCGCCCTGCTCATTCTTGGTGTAGGCGTACAGCATGTAAAATACCGTCTCAGCAGGCGCCCAGTAATAGATGATTCGGACCCCGCCGCGCTTCCCAACCCCAGCTGTGGCCCATCGCACCTTCCGCAGGCCACCTGTCCCGGGGATGACTGGCCCCTGTTCGGGCCGCAACATGAGCGCAATCTGGAGTCGCCTGTATTGGTCATCGTCGAGTAGTCGTCGAATGGCGGCAGTAAAAACCGGCGTCTCGACGAAGCGCATGCTGTACTATACGCCAATGGCGTACTTTTGACAACTAAGGCTGAATGGCGGCTGATTGCAGGCCTAACGAGGCTGCAGACGTACTTATGCCGCTTGCAGAAGAAACTCCACTTTCACAGCCTCATACGGGAACTCAATAGCCCCTCCCTCGGTGCGATTGAGCAAGCCAGCGGCCAACAGTGCAGACACATCACCATGCACACCTTTGACGTCACGGTGTACACGACGTGCAGCCTCTCGAATGGATACAGGGCCGGCACCACAAAGCGCCTTCAGAAGTTCCCAGCGCTTCTCGGTAAGAACTTTCCATAGGAGCTCAGGTGATGCAAAGCTAATACGCGCAGACTTGTGGCGCTTCTTCGTTTTCCATGTCTGCGCGAACTCAGCCATGGCCTCTTTGGGGGAGCGAACTTCAAGGATGACCGTTTTCATGGTCCCACCTCTCAATATCAGCCTGGAAATCTGCGATGAGCCTCTCGGGCCCAGAGAACTTGTATATGGGTCCAACCGCTGCAGTTCAGCGGCCGCGTACCTGCGACGCGGTATCACGGTCCGCTGCAACTGCTTGTTGGGCGGATGCTTCGATTGCTGCACGCTTTCTCTCGATGTAGTCAAGAGCTTCTTGCTCTGCCGCGTGTACGGTGGCTTGAGTAGCCACAATTTCCTCACAACAACGACGGAGCAACGTCGGATCGACTTGGCCGCTCTTTAGTACCCGACCAGCAGCAATCTTGAATGCCTGCATCGACGGCACTCCGACAGCTTTCAGCGCATCATCTACCATCGCGACTGTGACCCGATCATCGCGAATTAGTTTGCGAATATACCCAGCAACGACCTCTTTCTCTTCGCGCCGATACTGTCCATCGGCTTTGGCGACGAAGTACAGGACCTTCAATGTATCCAGATAGTCCGACAGGAGAATTTCGACGGATCTCTCAGGTGATCTGTCGTATCTTTCGTTTAGATGCTGGCGAACGTCCTCGATTGACTCTCCCGTCTCCAAGTCAACACAGTGGCTAATGCGATCAAACCCGGAACGTGCGATTGGCGTCTCGGAGTTCACACAATCCGATAAGAATCCCACCATACAACCCGTTGTCGAATTGTCGAACAACAACTGATCTAGATGTTCTGTTGCCTCTGCCGTCGACGTAATGGAACTGCAGATGTGCACTAAGGGGTTTGGGGTCTGGTGCATCCCAAAAGCCGCCTTCCCAAGCATCCGAATCGTCAGATTCGACTTCCGCGGAACGGAACTCCGTCGTGATCGTGAGCTGGGCCTCACCACGTGGCTGGTGGCCGCTTAGTCGCCCAACGTAGAAGGCAATCCCGACGACCACTACAATGCCCAATAGAATGGCTAGTTCCATGCGCGCACCATTACGAAATCCGCGTAACGCTGCCAATAAGCCGCGTGCGTCTTCGCACGTCGACTGCATGGGCTCGTTATGTGTTCTGCTGACACGAGTTAAGCCTTCTCGTCAATAACCTCACGCGCATGGCCCATTACGCGGGTGACCAAGCCAAACAACTCCTTCGCAGAGATGTGATGTTTCTCGCTGATATCGAATACAGAGACAGCGGCCTTTTCTCGACCGGAACCAGGGTCAGGATACTTGCCGGCCCAATAGATGAAATGCGTTAAGCACTCCAGAATTGCCTTATCCTTCTCTGTAAGGTTTGGCACGAAGCTGCTTAATTCATGAAGACAATGATGGTCTATCTTTCTCTCGTGACGTAAATTCTTTGATGCCTTCGCGAATGATCAGCATTGCTTTCAAGCTGATTTCGAGGCTCAGGCCACGAGCATTAGAGCCACCGCATGATGCTGACAGTGACAAACGCCCTTTGTATAGATGGTCAAGTGCTCCAAGTTTGGCTCGCGCTTCAAAACGCTAATTGCAGCCTCTGATAAGGCGTCAGCCTGCGTCATCCACAGGACAGGCGACTTAAGGTCAATGGCAGTGGCCGGTTTTGAAATGTCGCTGAATATCCAGCGATCGACTGAGCCATACCCCACTTGTGCCATGCGAGAGCACTGTACCCGAACGGGTCCTGCCCAAAACCGTCACGATTCGGCACAACAGGCTTATCAAACGGATGCATAGGCTTTAATGGGCACATCACACCCAAATTAGGCCGCGCCGCGGCGTCGACTTGAATGAATTGTTAGGTGTCGCCCTGTGGGCTCACCCATTCGCACTCCGAAACGTCCCCGGCCCCGTCCTTGACGCCGAGACGCAAGAAGAGAGCGTGTTGGTATCCGAGTTCACTGACGTATGCCCGCAACTTGCGGATGTCTTTGTCCTTAGACTCTGCATTTGAGCCCTTTTTGAGCTCAATGGCGAGAATGTTGGTCTGGGTCCCGCGGAGGTGAACGATGATGTCAGGGTACACCTCTGCCGGTTTGTCATTCCATGTGACTTTTTTGGGGGCATCTCCCATGCGGTTGTACTCAACGTCAATGTCCATGTCTTGGAAATGAGGTTGCAGATACTGAGCGATCTTTGCAGCCACAGATTCTTCTGAAGCATTGACTCCGAGCAACTGCATGTCTTTTTCAAAGAGCTTTGTAAGGCCGTCAAGAACCGCGCGGCCGACCTCTGGTTCTTGGCACTCGCTCAAGACCTGCACGTAGTTCATTGCGGCACCCAACCATTGAGTATGCTGACCGGCATAGTACGCAAATACTATGTGGCAACATGAGCAAAATTATTGCCAATCAGATGGTGTCAGAAACAATTATTGTGCTGCGTCGCAGACCGTGGGTCCGACAAACTTGGACGAAATGATTCTGACACGATTTCTGTGCCCCGCCAGATTCAGAGTGCCGCTAGTCATTTCCTATCTTTCAGCACTCGTCCAGTCACATATCTCTTATGCAAATTAACGAGCTGCGAATTCCTTTTCTGGAGTTCGAGTCGCACATCATCCCAATCCATGAGCAGAGGCACTGAAGAGATTTCCCGGCCATCGTCCATGGCTGACGCGGTAAGCCCTATGAGTTTCTCAGAATAGACCTCCGCATACCGCTTGTGTACGGACTCAAGTCTGGCGCGTGCAGACTTCGCGGCTTCCTCAATCAAGCTGCGTGCAAACTCATGGATCACGCTCAACGATTCGACATAGCGTCTGCATGCGGCCTTCAGATCTACATCGCCCGCGATTTCATCAAGTATTGCCTTCTTGAACTTCTTATCTTCTTCGAGATATCGCCGCTGTACGGCGATATCAACAGTAAATTCCATACGGCCATCTTCCCCCATCGATGTCCACAGCGCATTTTGTCTAACGAAATGGATGGGTATGCCGCGATGCTGGACATGATTGCGCAGCGCCTCCATAAAGCGGTACTCGAAATGTTCGTCGTACTCTTTCGAACAGAGCGCCTTAACACGATCTGCCGCGTCAGCGTTCTCAGGTAGACAGTCTGCGACGTCCCGCGGAAGCTGATCTAGATAAAGTCGCGCAGCCGTTAGCAGGTTCACGACGTGGACGTTTAGGGCCGAACGGATCTCGAAGAACTCTGAGTAAGTCAGGGTGTTCCGCACTGCATTGGTGGCAGCGACGTTTAGCAGTTGCGTCTCGAGCGCAAGGAAGTTTGCAATCAGAATGTCGTACGTCTCTTCGATGGCAAGCGCGCTTGTTAGAACGCCTCGAGCCGTGCCAAGAAGCGAATACTCTTCTGCTGAAATCTCCACCTCAGGGGTGGGTGCTAGCACTGACTTACTGACGATGTATCTCACGAGGCTTAACCATTGAGTATTCTGACCGGCTTAGTACGCACATACCATATGCCAACGTCGGCGAAATTATTGTGTAGGCCCATAGGCTTGTCAACTCTATGCACAAAGCCGCGTCGGACAGGCTCCAATACCGACCGGCATAGCTTCCTTATAGCTCTGAAGGAATAGCTGCGAGCGGCCCAACCCCTTGGATCAGCGCATCGGCTGACTCCGTACTTCTTCACGCCTCGATTCAGGATGTGTGTGTGGCGACCGAACCCGGGAACACCCTTACCAGCCTCAGTCTCTACCCGCATCCGAATACTTCAGTTCCAACACGATTGGCAGAGCTCGCAGTTACTCGTACTTCACGTCAGTTCGATTGAGATGCCTTTCCAAACCGATACCACGCTAGGCCGTCGGTGCAGGCGCTGTTGGCTGCGCGGCGGTTGGTGCTATCAGCGCGCTGTCGCCCCCGCCGCCATCATGCGAAATGTCGTCAACGTCCGCCGGTTTCTTCTCCTCCCACTTCAAAATTTTCAGATCCAGCACGAAGATGGCGTAGAGCACCGGCACCAGCACCTTTGTAATAATAGTAGCCAGCAGCAAACCGCCGATCTGCGTGTAGCACATCGGTTCCCACAGCGGCCCGCCCCGATAGGCCAATGGAAAGAGCGCGATCACGGTCGCGCCCACGGTAATCAACACCGGCCGCAGGCGGAGGATGCCCGAATCCAACATGGCCTCGCGAAAAGGTTCTCCCAGCGCGTGACGCTCTTCGATGAATTCAAACAGCACGATAATATGACTGACGATGACTCCCACCAGACTCGCCACGCCCATGAACGCCATGAAGCCGAACGGCGTGCGCATGACATACAGGGCGGCGAGCGCGCCGACCATGCCGTACGGGATCGCGGCAAACACCAGAAGCGGTTTGACGGCGTTCTTGAATTGAAACACCAGCGCCAGAAAAATAGCCGCGATGGAAATGGCCATGACGATCCCGAGATTCCTAAATCCATCCACCTGCGATTCTTCTTCTCCTCCGATTTGCATCTGATAGCCGGGCGGCAAGGTTGTCTTGAATTCCGCCAATTGAGGACGAATGGCCCGCATGGCCTCTGACGACAAGACGCCGGGGATCGGGTAGGCCTCGGCGGTAATCGTCCTGAAGTGCTCGCGGCGCCGCAGCTTTTGCGGCTCCATCTGGTAGGACATATTCGAGACCTGTCCGAGCGGCACCTTCGTCGTTCCCTGCGAGGAAAACACATAGAGATTCTGGAGTCCCGCCAGTTGCGCCCGTTCGTCCATCCGAAGGCGGAGCACCACCGGAATCTGGCGGTGGCCTTCGCGTAACGTGGTGACTTGATAGCCGCTGATGCCGGCGCCGGCTGAAGTGGCGACGTCCAGGTTCGTGACTCCGGCCAGGTTTGCCCGGTCGGGATCAATTTCAAATCGAACGGTGAACGCCTCTTCGCCCCAGTCGTCCCTGATGCGGGTCAGGACAGGCGTCGAACGGAAGATCGTTTTCAGTTCGTCGGCGTATTTTCGAAGCACGGACATGTCTTCTCCCGACAGGCGGACAGACACCGGCGTCCCGACCGGTTTGGCGCTCTCCAGCTGGAGCGCTTCGACCCGCGCGCCTACGATGCCGGCGGAGAGCAGCGGTTGCAGATATTCGATGAAGGGCGTGGTGTCGTGCTTATCGGTCGTCTCCATGATGATCTGCGCATAGTTGAGTTGCTGCTGCTCGGGTCCGAGCGTGTACCAGAATCTGGGCGCGCCGCCGCCGATGAAGGACGTCAGGGATTTCAGAACGTCGCGCGGGCGGCCCTCCGACTCTTTATGGGTCTTGGCGGCGTAGTCCGCCGCGGCTTGGGTGATCAATAATTCCGTCCGTTGCACCGCCTCTCGGGTGGCGGCAAGCGGCGCGTCGGCGGGGAGCCAGACATTGACATAGGAGAGATAGGCCAGGTCCTTGGGGAAAAATTGTGTCTTGAGATGGCTGAGGAATACCAACCCCAGGGCCAGGAATGCGAGCGATCCTGCAAACACGGCCCAGCGATGATCGAGCGCAAAACCGCCGAGCTTATAGTAGAGCCGGACGAAGCCCTTTCTTTTACGCTCTTCCAGGGACAGTTCGGTGGTCGGACGCAACAGGTAATAAGCCAGGAACGGAATAAAGGTCATGGAGACCAGCCGGGAGGCCACGAGCGAGCAAGTGATCACGACGGGCAGACTGTAGAGAAACTGCCCGGTCTTGCCGGTCAGCAGGAGGAACGGCAAGTAGGCCACGATGTTCGTGACCGTCGCGTAGAGAATTACCGTCGCCAATTTGGTCGGACCCAGCCAGGCGGCCACCACCGAGCGGTGACCCGCCGCCAAGTCCCGTTTGATGGCATCGCCGGCGACCACCGGGTCGTCCACCAGCAGCCCCAAGGCAATGATCAGTGAGGCGATCGAGACTTGCTGAATGTCGATTCCGAGCAGGTTCATCATCCCGAACGTAATGGCGAGGGTAATGGGAATGGCCAACGCCATCAGCAGGGCCGAGCGCCATTCCCAAAAGCCGATCCAGGACACGAGGATGACCAGGATCACTGCATCCATCAGCACGTCCATGAACAGGTGGACGTTCTCTTCGACTTGGCGGGGCTGATCCGAGGTCCGCGCGAGGACCAAGTCTTCGGGCAGCCGTTGCGCCAAGGTCGCGAGGGCGGCGTCCACGGCATCACCGAAGCGCCCGATCTGCTCCCCCGGCCGCATTTGAACGGCCAAGGTCACGGCTCTGGTCCGTTCCCAGTCGCCCCGGCTATCGCGCCGGCTGTACGTATTCAAGAATTTCGGCGGCGCTTCGTATCCCCGGTAGATGTCCACCAGGTCCCGCAGATAGACGGAGCTGGCGCTCGACGATACGTTGATCAGCACGCCGCCAATGTCCTCCTCGTTGTGAAATTCCCCGCTCGGGGCGATCGCCAGGTTTTTCCCGCTGATTTCAAACTGGCCGCCGGGCTGTGTGATATTGCGGGCGCGCAGAATATCGGACAGTCCGGTCAGCGCGATGCCGTAGGACGCAAGCCGTTCCTGGGAATAATTCAAGAAAATATTTTCCGACAAGACCCCGGATCGCGTGACCTTTGAGACCTGCGGCACGCCTTGAAGTGTCCGCTGAATGAGATCGGTGAAATCATCCAGCTCTCGATAGGTGTATTTATCGCCGGCGACGGCCAGCAGTTTGGTTTCGGTCTCTTGAGGATCCCGAATGATCGCGGGCTTCCAGGCGTCGGGATGAATCTCGGACCCGTGCAGCCGGTCCTGCCGGAAGCGGTCGATATGCGCCATGATTGCGGCGTCATCGGGCGAACCTTCGCCGTCCACTCCCAGGAATCCCGCTCCCTCGATGAACCGAAGGTCGCGCGCCAGTCCCTGTTGAGTGGTAAAGCGGGCGAAGACGTCCCGCGCCATCCGAATCAGCCGCGGGTTGGCGGAAGGCGGAAAGTTGTAGACGATCGTGAATCGGGAAGCGGAGGACGGCGTCTGGGAACGGATCTGGAGGATAGCTTCCTGGATGGATCGTGCCCGCAAGCCGACCGCGACTGCATCGGCCTTCGGACTAGCGACCGTGAGCATCAGCGCCGCGGTATCGCCGAAATCGCTCTTGAACTGCACCGGTCCCGCGCCGTCGGGGAGGTTGGCGTCGAGGTCTTTGAGCTTGAGATTGATGTCGTTGAATTCTTTTTTTGTATCCGTGACGGAATCTTCCAGATTCACCCACACGAACGACCGACCGGACAACGTCATTGATTTGATCCCATAGGCCCCGGCCGTGGCGCGATGAACGTTCGGGTTCTCCGCGATTTTGTCCTCGACCTGCCGGGTGACGAGTTGATCGATCTTTTCCGCCGTGACGCCCGGCCAGGGCGTCACGGCCAAGGCTTCGGTGGAGGGGATGTTGGGATCCTTGCGCTGCGGCATGGAAAGAAAGCCGTAGACGCCCCACAGGACGGTGGCGATCAGCACCACCCAGGAGATCGTGCGGTTCTCGACACAGTAGCGCGCGAGATTGTGGTGATGTTCGATGAGTTCCTGATCGGGTTTATGCTCGGACATCGGCTGGTGTCTATCCCGCCTCGGAAAGCACGCGGACCTGTTCGCCGTCGACGATCTGAGTCGTTCCCTTGACGACAATCGTCTGGCCCTGCGCGAGCCCCTCACTGACGATCACGCTGTTGCCCAAGACCGGACCCAGCTTGACGGGACGCTGATGAACGAGACTACGGCCCTCCAACTCGTCCACGACGTACACTGCGTATTCCGCGCCGCCGCCGTCGGGGCGGACGATAGCCGATAGGGGCACGATCAAACCAGGCGTCGAATCACGGCCGTCCGGCAGGCTCACGACCGCAATCATGCCCGGTTTGAGCTTATTATCGGGATTGGGGATCTTGACCTCGATTTGAAACACCCGGCTGGTGGCGTCGGCGGACGGATCGATCTTCGTGACCTGTCCTTGAAAGCCGGCGCCCGGAATCGCTTCCATGGTTACGGTCAGATATTCCCCGAGAGTTACGCGCTCCATGGTAATGTCCGGTACGCCGAACAGGGCTTTGACCATTGACGTGTCGGCCACGACAAAAGCCACTGTTCCAGCCGAGACCAGGGACCCCACCTCGATGTTCCGTTTCAAGACGACCCCATCCAGCGGAGCCTTCAGCGTGCTGTCCTGCATTGAGATGCCCGCTTCCTTTCGGCTCTCCGTGGCGCCCCGCAGCTTCGCCTGGGCCGAGTCGTATCGGGCGCGGGCGGCGTCATAATCGGATTTCGTCAGGCTTTGAGCGGCATAGAGATTCTGGGCCCGTTCGAAATCGAGTTTGGCTTGGGTAAAGTTGGCCCTCGCATCGGCTTCATTGGAGGTGGCTTGATTCAGTTTGACGGCGTAGTCCGATTCGCGTAGCCGGGCAAGCACCGCGCCTTGGTGAATCGTGTCGCCGGGCTGAATGATGCGCAACCGGTCATCCGGCCCGTGGACTTGCTGGATCTCGTTGACATATCCGCCGACCTTGAACGCGAGATCGACTTGGGTGGCAGGGGAGAGGCTGACCGAATAGCGGGTGCCCGCCGCCGGTGAAGCGCGCGCAACAACCTGTACTGCGACCGGGGTCAAGGGTTTCTGATAGGCGGGTTCCTGGCCGCATCCTATGAGGGCCGCCGCTCCCGCGGCGATTCCGATCACCAACCACGAATGGGCGGACATCAATCTTCTCCGATCGCTTTCCCGAAATCGGCCCTGGCGCTCCAATACCCGCTCAAGGCCTGGCTGTATTGCGCTTCGGCATCGACGAGATCGGATTGCGCCTGCAACACATCTTTCAGCAGCGCCGCCTTTTGAGCATAGCGATTCTTGGCGATGCGCAGTTTTTCCTGGACCGTCTCCTTTGCCAGACGCTTGGCCGGTAGGAGTGCCTGGGCTTGCAGCAGCGTGCGGTATCGATTGCGGACATCGACCTGCGCCTGGGCCTCGGTTTCAAGGGCTCCGTTGCGCGCCTGCATCAGCGCTTGGCGTTTTTCGGCCAGCTCCTGTTGCTTGCGGCCCCAATCGAACGGTTCCCATGTCAGCCAGAGGCCGGCCGTCACGATCTGATTGGGAAGCACCTGCCCCACGTTCTGGAGCGATATGTAGTTGAATGTCAAGTCGATGGCGGGCAGATACTCCAGCTTCTTAATCGCCCTGTCGTGCTCCGCTTGCCGCACTTGGAGGTGGGCCTGCCGGACATCCGGCCGCTGTTGCAGCGCGCGCTCCAGAACGGTTTCCGCAGGATCGGCCACCTCGGTGGGCTCCGGCTCCCCGGTCACGCTGAAGTCCGTCTGCACCTCTCGTCCCAGCAGTTCATTGAGTTGCTCCTTCTGCGCGGCCAGACTGTTCCGCAGGACCAACGCATTGTAATCCGCTTCGGCAAGCCGGGCCCTCATATCCATGTGGTCCGCTTCAAGCGCCTTCTGCTGCCGCACCTGCTCCTTGACCAAGCGTTCCAGCTCACGATACAGGCGAACCGCCTCCTCGGCGGATTCGAGCGAGCTCTGTGTTTGGATCAGCCCGAAGTAGGTGCGCTTGATGTTGGCCACGACGGTTTGCCGCTGGTTTCTCAACTGCTCCGTGGCGGCCTCCTTGTTGATCTCTCCCAGTTCAATGTTCTTATTGATGCTGAACTGCTCCAGCAGCGGCTGGGAAATCGTCGCATACAGGAGACCGGTCATCCGCTGGGACGTCTCGAGCTTGGTGTCCTGCGAGGGAATCGGTCCTGTGGCCGGGAAACTCCCGAAGGCTCCTTGGGCGAAGCTGAACTGGATCGGCGCCAGGAGTTGGTTCGCTTGAGCTCTGAATGAGAACGCCGGCAGCCGCCGGGTCTTCGTCGCTTCGATCTGCGCCACGGCTTTGTCCACATCGAGCGACGAATTCTTCACCAGCCGATTGTTCTGACCGGCCAGGGCAATCGCCTGGTCCAAGGTCAGGAGTTCCCCCGCCGCCGGTGGGACCGCCCGGATCAAGCCGCCAAACAGGAGCAAGGACGCGACGATTGCGGCGGCCTTGGCGGCCGGTTTGGCGGGGGGCGGTTGGGGCCGTGAATGGTGTTGTAGGCGATCATGAATTTCGCATTCATATGTGACGAGTGATTCCATGCATCCTCCTTCCTGTCAGAGACGACGATGACGGTCGCATCGGCCGATGCTGTGGTGCGGTTGCGGTACTCCGGCGAGCTTGGTTGCATCTCGGATGAACCTCCGGCCAAAGAAGCGGGATGGAGATTACCATGCTCGGCCATGCTACGTAAGGTATGAAGTGCGGGCCGGTTGCAACGGTCTTCGCAACCGCGTAGGATGCGCGCGCCTTCACGGCATCAGTCGGTGTTCCGGTCTCCGGTCTCGGTTCTTCGATACGACGGAGGCGGCCAAAGGAGAGAGGAATGGAAAAGGTATGGCTTGGATTGTTTGTGGGCCTCTTGCTCGGGTGGACTGCTCCGGCGACCGCCTCGGGCGCTGATTCCGCCCCGGCGTCTTCTTCTCCGCTGCCCGCTCCGCCGGCGAGCCCGGCCGGGGACCCATCGGAACATCACGAGATCACGCCAAGCTGTCGAGCGGAAGTGAAACAACTCTGCCGCGGCATTCTACCCGGCGGCGGGCGGATCAAGAAATGCATCGAAGCCAATGAAAGCAAGCTCTCATCCCCATGCCGCACGGCCGTTCAAGAACGTCTGGAGCAAGAAGGCGCAAAGAAATAGCGCAGCCGTGGTAAGTAGGTGACCCGCCTTCTTGATTGCGCCGTATCGGGCGCCGGCGCTCTCCTTCGACCCTCTCAGGGAATTTTCCTCTCGACCCCGTCAAAACATCTTGACACTACGTAGGGAAGGCGCGTAATAGTCGTCCGACAATCCGAACGCCGGAGTCGTAGGCATGACACCAAGCGGGCCTCACAACGTCTGTCACCGGCACACCTCGACCAAAGACCCTCCTGCATTTTACTGAGCATCCATTTGTATATGACATAGCCTGAACGGCGGTGTCGTCGGGTTCGATCGTTCGGATCACCTGATGGATGTCAGTCCGGCGCGAGACCGATTCCCATTTTTCCGCCTTCGTGTCTGTCACTATTCAGGAAGGACGAGGGGAACGCGACATGCATTATCATAGATTCTCTTCTTTCATCGTACTTGTCACTGTTGCAGTGTGTACGTTCACCGCCTGCCGCAGCGCCCATCAGACTTCTCCTGCCGCCGCGCGACCGGCTGATGCGTTCACGCCGGTCACCGTCTCGCCGATGGGAACGAGCCATTCGCCTGTGCTGGGAACCGATGGTCTGTACCACCTGGTCTATGAACTGGACGTGACGAATACGAAAATGGCGCCGGCGACGCTGCGGCGGATTGACGTGCTCGATGCCGATGCATCGACACACCTCCTCGCGTCCTACATGGATCAGGAACTCATCGCCCGCCTGCGGACATTGCAACCGCTGCCCGCCGAATCCGCGGTCATCGAACCCAACAGCAGCCGTTTGTTCTACATCGAGCTCGCGTTCCGTACACTCGCCGAGGTGCCGCGCGCCATCACGCATCACTTTTACGTTCTGGGCGCGGCGAATCCCGGCACGTCGGTTCCGACGCCGCTCGATTACATGGCCGGCCCAATCAGCCTGAACCGCACGCCCTTGCCGGTGCTTGGCCCGCCGCTTGCCGGAGACGGCTGGGTCGCTGCGAACGGGTGCTGTAACAGCGACATTGTCCATCGCGGGTCGTTCCAAAGCGTCAACGGCGTCCTGTACGATGCCCAGCGGTTCGCCATCGATTACATGCGCCTCAACGCCCAGGGCGAATTCGTCCATGGGGACCCGTCCAAGGTGCAGAATTTCGTCGATTATGATTCCGATGTGCTGGCGGTTGCGGACGGGACGGTGGTGGCGACGCTGGACACCTTGGAGGACCAACAGCCGGGGAAGTTGCCCGATCCCACGACGCTCACACTCGAGACCGTGGACGGTAACCACGTGGTAGTGGATATCGGCCAAGGCTTCTACGCCTTTTATGCTCATTTGAAGAAGAAATCCGTCACCGTCCATGCCGGGCAGCACGTGAAGAAAGGTATGGTGCTTGGCAAGCTCGGCAATTCCGGCAACACCTCCGCGCCTCACCTGCATTTTCACCTCATGAACGGGCCTTCGGTCCTCGGATCGGACGGACTGCCCTATCTTCTCAATGGTTTCGATCTGGCGGGGCAGATCGACGCGAAGGCATTCGACGAGTCACCCACGTTTACAGGGTATTGGGGGCAAGGGCGGTTGAAGGATCCCATTCCACAGCGAGGCCGATTCCCGCTGAATCTGAATATCGTGAATTTCCCAAAGCGGTGACGATCAATCCGGAACAACTGGACCATGCGCTCTGAAGCCGGCTTGCCTCGACGTTGGATAGCGCCGCAGCGGTCCCACGCTAGGAGGGGCGTCATGCCTGCATCTCTCAGGACTTTGGATCTCAACGCAATGATTCACCGGGCCCTCGACGGCGGCAGCATCTCAGGAAGACCCGTCATGCCGAACCGGCGGTCCCGGCGAGCCATGAGGACGCGTCGAAAGCGGCTGCGTCCGCGCGCCGCCACGCCACCGGTGCGGACAATACGGCGCACGCCAACCCCCGGCCATCAGGCCGGGGCGGCGAAGAAACGGGGCGCCGGGATGGCGAGAGCCGGCATGCCGGCGCAACCGACGTTTAACCCACTGCCGTCCGCGCTTGCCTTCGGTCCGCCGACTGATCTCTCGATGGGTTGGGACGGCACGCTATGGGGCATCGATGCAAGCGGAGCGCCGCACCTCTATGACCCGAGCACTAACGCGTGGCAGTTGCACGGGCAGGGCATTGATGCGGCCGCGTCATCAACCGGCGCCTCCTATTTTTTCCGCGGCAACCAGGTCTTGCAGATCAATGCCGCATCCGGCGCAGCAACCCTGGCGACCATCGCCGAGGCGTTCCCGAAGGTGCCCGATTCGTTCAAGCTGGGTGTATCCGGCGCTGCGTTTTCAAACACGAAGCTCCTCTTGTTCAAGGGCGGGCGCTACGTTCTGGCTGATGGGTCGAGCGCGCCGCAACAGCTCACCGACATCGACAACTGGCCAAAGACGCCGGTTTGGCAAGACGGCCTCATCACCGCTGTGTATGCAGATGACTACAAGATCTGGTTGTTCAACGGCGCCGAGTATGTCGAGGTCGTGGGCTGGGAATTCCCCGGTGGACCAGGGGCGATTGCAACAGGCAAGACCAGCGACCTGTTCAACTGGGGCCGAGTGCTGCCGGCCGCGTGGCTCAGTTCAGGCTTCGATGCCGGCATCAGCACAGCAACGGGCTTTATCCTTTTCAACGGCGCGGCTGTCGCGCAGTTCGATGGATCGGCCGCCGCCTCCATCACGCCGACGTACGTGTCGAAGGCCTACCCGGCGTGGCCGGCCACATGGAACCCGATGCTCAACCAGGCGCCCAGCGGCCGCGTCGGCAATCTGTGGGCGGTCGACACAGCTCAGAATGTCTTTCAACACGACGGCGTGCAATGGATTCAGAGATTCGGCAAGGTCCAACAAGTCTCCGTCGGTCAGGACGGCGCGGTGTATCACATCAGCGCCAACGCGGTTGATTTGTACAAATGGGATGGCAAGGAAGGCTGGGCGCATCAAGCCACATCAGCGGTGCCGCTGGCCCAGATCGCGCTTGGCGACGAGACCCATATCTGGGTGCGCGACAACAACAATCAGGCTCATCGCTACAGCAACCAAGATCACACGTTCACGGCGGTGGATCTGGGCGCCGGTGTGCCGAACCCCACGCACATGGCCGCCACCAGCGACGGCACCTTGTGGCACTGCAACAACAGCAATGCCGACGCGTTTCGCTTCATCTCCGGCGAGACCACGGCGTCGGCAGCGATTCCCGTGCGACAGGGCAGCGTGACGGGCGTCCAGAAAGTCGCCGGCACTGGCTTTGGAGCGGCGCACTGTCTGGTAACAGCCGGCGATGGGAGCGCACAGGTCTATAGCTACGAGTCGCCGTATCTGTTCAAGACCGCCACGAATTACCGCATGCTGGGCGATAGCGGCGTGACCGGAGCGCAGTTCGCGCAAGGGCTGGGCAATCTGTATTTCGTCCAATTTGTCTCCTCCCCCGCCTCGGGATATCAGATTGTGCGCTTTGTGGCACTGAATGCGCACACCGGCCGAGAGGTGGCCGGCAGCGCGCCGCTCGACGGCCAGACCACGTACACCGGCATGGTGTTCGACCCCCTCAATGACCTGGTGTATGTGGGCACATCACCCATGGCGGATCTCGACCAGACCACGGCCGGGCAATTGATGGCGCTCGACGCGCACACGTTGGCCGTCAAATGGACTTTCACCGCCGATGCCGGCATCGACGCTGTGCCGACGCTGAACGGCACCCAACTGTGTTTTGGCGATCGGCAGGGCAAGCTGTACGCGATCGACACCCGGGCCGCATCCGCCGGCGCACCGGCCGCGCCGACCGTACAGTGGAAAATCACGTTGCCCGTCACTCAGGCGCAGACCCACCGCGTGACCACGCCGCTGTACACCAATGGGTTGATCTATGTGGCCTTCTGGGACGTCAACGTCCAATGCGACGCCTGCCTGGGGCCGACGGTGTTGTCCTGGGTTTTCTGCCGTCCGGACGGCACGAACTTATCGCCCATTTATCAACTGCTTCCCCAACCGGTGACAACCGTGTTGCCGGGCATGCTTCAATCGCCCGTGGTGGGCCAGGCCACGTTCAATAACGTCTTGCAACCGTGCCTGTTTATCAATGGCACAAGCGAGGTCTATGCAGCGCTGTTGGTAAACCCCGATCCAGACAACCTCAACACGTTCAAGCAGTTCACTCTGCCTAGCGGCACAGTGGTCACCGGCTTCACCTACGATGACGGCTCGCGCGCGGGCGGCGGTTTGGCGGGCTCAAGCCAGCCTTCCGCTTCGACGCGGCTTTGGTTTGGCGACAGCAACGGCAACCTGTGGGGGCTGGACCAGAACATGAGCCCGGCGGACGGCGCGCCGGTGCGGGTGGACAAGCGCGACACCCTCAAGCTCACCCTCAGCACGACGCCGGTGCTTTACAAGGACCCGAAGGGCGGCCTCACTGTGCTGTTCGGAGTGTTCGACTCGACTGGGACGCTGCCGTCTGCCTTGTGGGGCTATGACCCCACCAATCACAACGTTGCCTCTATCCCCGCGGGCATCACCTACCTCAACGTGTTGTCACCCACCGTGACGAACGGCATCATCTGGGCGGGCGGCATCGTAGCCGTGACCGGTGGCAGCCTGCCCTCGCAGGTGTTCGGCATCCGCGTGGATGAGCTCCCCCAGGCGCTGCGCGACTTCATCATCGAATCGCAACTGATGCAGGACCCTGATCCAACCGCCCAGGGCGGCAGCAGCAATCCCACCAACCCCATCCCGCCGTCCGTCGCGCGCTATCAGACTCATCTCACCGTGGTGGATGACCAGAAAAACCCGCAGCCGTACGAACCGGTCAAGATCTGGGCCGACAAGCCCGACAGCCAGATCACGGTGGACGGCCGGCCTTTCACCATCGGCCCCGGCGACGCGGAGTTTGCGTCGGTCACAACCGGACCCGACGGCAGCCTGGTCATCGTCAGCGACGCGACCGATATGTTCGCCAGCCCATTGCGCGTGTGGGCCACCTTCATGGATCCGTACGAGCGCATCGTGGTCTACCCCGACCAGGAATTCCACGCCCGCGTCACGACCGCGCATGCGAGCAGCGGCGACGATGACCCGGACAAGGTCAATCTTCAGACGGCGCACAACTACAACGGCGCGTCGCTGTTCACCGATCAGGAGAAGAGCCAAGGCCAGCCGCAGAACTGCGCGGATGCCGTCGGGCTGATGAACAAGGGCGTCGGCTTGAGCGGTGGAGCGAGCCAGGCGAAGTTTGCCACGGTCATGCAAGCCATCATCGGTCACGGTGCTACCGGCCAGGTGGACGACCCCTCCCAGCCCGACAAGTATCTTGCGTATGCGGACTTGACCGGCGCGAGTCATTTCCCCACCAACATCCCGGCCGCTCGGCCGGCGAACGTAGCCGCGCCGATGGGCTTGCACTTCGCCCGGCCTCAGGACGACAAATCAAGTCCACCCGCCTTGACGGCGATTCATCAGGCCGACGCACTGGCCGCGATTGATGAGCTGCCGTCCACCAAGCCTGATGCGCCGTGGCTAAAGCCTTCGCTCGACGCGCAGGGAGCCAAGAGCAGACTTATCGTGGGTGACGACGTCTTCACCGACTTCTGGAATTGGCTCAGAGGCGCGG
>JANRMQ010000011.1:0-130233 GCA_040981125.1 Nitrospira sp. | reverse complement strand
GGGGCGGGAGAAAGGAGGCCGCGGCTCCGGCTCCCGTGACCGAGGAATCGGTCAGCGAGTCGAAGTTTGTGCCGCGTTTGCGGGATCTCTATCGAGACCGCGTGGTGCCTACCCTGATGAAGGAATTCAGCCTGCAAAATCCGATGCAGGTGCCTCGACTCGATCGCATCGTCCTGAACGTCGGCATGGGAGAGGCGATCCAGAACGTCAAGCTGCTTGAGAGCGCTGCCACAGAACTCGGCGTCATCACCGGTCAGAAACCGATCGTGACGAAGGCAAAGAAGGCGATTGCGGGATTCAAGCTCCGGCAGGGTATGCCGATCGGCGCGAAGGTAACTCTGCGCAATCGGCGCATGTACGAATTCTTCGATCGCTTGGTGACGATCGCGTTGCCCCGGATCAGAGATTTTCGAGGTGTCTCGCCGAAAGCCTTTGACGGGAGAGGAAACTATACGCTGGGGTTGAAGGAACAACTGATTTTTCCGGAAATTGAGTATGACAGCGTGGCTTCCATACATGGAATGGACATCACAATCGTTACGACGGCGCGAACGAATGATGAAGGAAAAGCGTTGCTCAAGCATCTTGGGATGCCGTTCAGGACGTAGAGCGCCTGGTCGAATGAAGACCTCGGAAGACTAAACATCGCGCGAGGCCCATGCGCAAGGAGATGAACTAGTGTCACGATTGGCTCTTAGAAACAAGGCGGCGGCCAAGACAAAATTCCCCACGCAGGCGTATCATCGTTGCCCGCTCTGTGGTCGAGTACGCGGATTTCTACGGCGGTTCCACATGTGCAGGATCTGTTTCCGCTTGTTGAGCTTGCGCGGAGAAATTCCAGGGGTTCGGAAGGCAAGCTGGTAGGCGGAATCCACGACGGGTTGCAAGGTGCATGGAGTGAAGAGGAGACTATGATTACTGATCCAATTGCGGATCTCTTGGTTCGGTTGGGAAATGGAGCAAGGAGACGCCATGACACGGTTCATGTGCCGGCGTCCAAGCTGAGACGCCAAATATTGGAGATCCTTCAGAAGGAAGGGTACATCCTGGGCATCGAAGAAGTTTCCATCCATGGTCATCCCGCGTTCAAGATTGAGTTGCGCTATGTCAATCAAGATCAACCGATGATCACAGGGACGAAGCGAATCAGTAAGCCGGGCCGACGGGTCTATGTCGGAACGAGCGCGATTCCAAAGGTGCGCAACGGGATCGGACTCGCCATTCTGTCGACTTCCAAGGGACTTATGACGGATTCGGAATCAAGACGGGCCGGCATGGGTGGGGAAGTGCTTTGCTCCGTGTGGTAGGAAATCGTCGTTCGGAAAGAGCTGGCAATCTCTACGGGGTCGATGGTCGATGAATGAAGCGCTTATAGGTAGGTCATGTCAAGGATAGGACGAAAACCAATCGCGGTACCAGGTGGAGTAGAGGTCAAAGTTGCGGGGCAAAAAGTCTCCGTGAAGGGGCCTTTGGGCCAATTAAACTGGCCGGTTGCCGAAGGGCTCGCAGTGGCGGTCAACAATGGACAGGTTCAGGTCGATCGGGCTACGGATGATCGGAAAGTCCGAGCCCTACACGGTTTGGCCCGAGCCGAGCTCAGCAACATGATCGTCGGCGTGACGAAAGGGTACGAGAAGTCGCTTGAAATCACCGGCGTCGGCTATAAGGCCGCGCTTCAAGGCAAGGTCCTGAGCTTCAACGTCGGTTATATCAATCCGGTTACCTATGCCCTTCCGCCCGGCGTCGAAGTCAAGGTCGATAAACAGACGATGCTCACCGTACGCGGCACCGATAAGCGTCTGGTCGGCCAGGTTGCCGCCAATATCAGAGGGATCAAGCCGCCGGATGTCTACAAGCAAAAGGGCATTCGGTACGTCGGGGAAGTCCTCCGGAAAAAAGAAGGAAAGACCGGGAAGTAGAAACCGCCCATGAATATTCAAGAGAAAAATCGGCATTTAGAGCGACGGAAGCGGCGAGTTCGAAAAAATATCTTCGGGACCGGCGAGCGACCCCGACTCAATGTGTTTCGCAGTCGGTCGCATATTTATGCGCAGATCATCGACGATCTGCGTGGACATACGCTGGCCGCGGCTTCTACGCTCGACGCCGACCTGCGGTCCGCATTGAAGTCGACCGGGAGCGTGGCGGCGGCCAAGGCGGTGGGCAAGCTGCTTGCGGAGAGAGCCAAGGCCGCGAAAATCGCGGCCGTCGTCTTCGATCGCGGAGGTCGCCTCTATCACGGCCGTATTAAAGCGTTGGCCGATGCATCCCGAGAGGGTGGACTGCAATTCTAGATCAAGCGACATGCGAGACCGGACATCGCATGCCGTGCGACACGATGTCGAACAGTTGTTCGAACACATCGCAAGAAGGAGACGGATCGCGTGCGAGTAAATCCTGACGAACTCAGTCTCAAGGATAAGGTCGTGTTCATTAACCGCGTCGCCAAAGTCGTCAAGGGCGGCAAACGGTTTAATTTCTGTGCCCTTGTTGTCGTGGGAGACGGGCAGGGTTGGGTCGGCGTCGGTAAGGGAAAAGCCGCGGAAGTGCCCGTTGCTATTTCGAAGGCCGTCGAACAGGCAAAGAAACATCTGGTTCATGTTCCGCTGAAGGAAGGCACCATCCCCCACGAGGTTCATGGGTTATTTGGAGCGGAACACGTATTGCTCAAACCCGCGGCCGAAGGAACGGGCATCATCGCGGGAGGGGCGGTCCGTGCGGTGGTGGAATTGGTCGGTGCCCGGAATATCATCGCCAAAACGCTCGGGCGCGGAAATCCCTTCAATACGGTTCGGGCCACTCTGGACGGTCTCAGCCAACTTCGAGACCCGAGCGAGGTGATGCACTTGCGTCGGACGGTTCGTGACAACCAACTTCATGGACAGGTGCAAGTCGGATGAACGCCCAGACAAGGACCGAAACAACTAAAGGATTGCGGATCACATTGAAGCGGAGTCCTATCGGAACGCCCGTTCGGCATCGATTGGTTCTTCGCGGGTTGGGATTGCGTCGGATGCACCAGACGGTCGTGCGGCCCGATACCGATCAGGTGAAAGGGATGATTCGCAAGGTGGGGTATCTTCTTGAGGTGAATGCGCAATGAAACTGCATGAGCTAGCGCCCCCTCGCGGGGCCAAGCGTCGTCCAAAGCGAATCGGGCGCGGGCCCGGATCCGGTCACGGCAAGACTGCGACGAAAGGGCATAAGGGGTTGCTCGCGAGATCCGGCGGGGGAAAACGCCCCGGCTTCGAGGGCGGTCAAATGCCGCTGGTCCGCCGTCTGCCCAAGTATGGGTTCAGAAACCCGTTTCGAACTGAATATGCCATTGTCAATCTCAAGACGCTGGCGGAGTTGGAAACGACCGAGGCGATCACGCCCGAGTTTCTGGCCAAAGAAGGCATCGTTAAACGAAAAGGTCAATTCATAAAAGTCCTTGGGCTCGGCGACCTCGCGCGACCGATGGTTATTCAGGCCCATAAGTTCAGTAAGTCGGCTGAGTCGAAAATCCAAGCAGCTGGGGGGAGAGCCGAGGTCATTCGCGGTGTTTGAGCGACTCCTGACCAGTTTTCAGAACATCTTTAAAATCCCGGAGTTGCGGACCCGTATTCTGTTTACCCTCGGGATGCTGGTCGTCTATCGCGTCGGCGCTCATATTCCGACTCCCGGAATTAACGGAGAGGCGCTGGCGGAGTTTCTTCAGAAGCAAGGAGGAGCGCTTCTTGGATTTTTGGATATTTTTTCTGGAGGGTCGCTTTCCCGATTGACCATCTTTGCGCTGGGCATCATGCCGTATATCAGCGCATCGATCATCCTGCAATTACTGACGGTTGTTATCCCTCATTTGTCCAAGCTGGCGAAGGAAGGTGAGCGCGGGCGCAAGACTATCATCAAATATACGAGAATCGGCACCATCGGTATTGCGTTGGTCCAAGGCTTTGGCATTGCCGTAGGACTGGAGCAGATGAATAATGGCGCATTCGTCCTGGCGTCGGGCTGGGGGTTCCGATTCATGACGGTGATCACCCTTTGCGCCGGCACAGGATTTTTGATGTGGCTCGGCGAGCAGATCACCGAACGAGGCATCGGCAACGGCATCTCGCTGATTATCTTTGCCGGTATCGTGGCACGGCTGCCGAGCGCGGTGGTTCAGACGTTTGATCTGTATAAACTGGGCCAAATCAGCTTCTTGCTTTTGACCGTACTGGCCATTGTGATGCTGGCGGTCGTTGCGGCGATCGTCTTTTTGGAGAGCGGCCGGCGAAAGGTGCCGGTTCAGTATGCAAAGCGAGTAATCGGAAGGCGGGTCTATGGAGGGCAAAGTACCCACATCCCGTTGAAGATCAACACGGCGGGAGTAATCCCGCCGATTTTTGCCTCTTCAATTATCGCGTTTCCCGCGACGATCACGGGGTTTTTCGAGACGCCCTGGGTCAAGGCAATCGGCGATCAATTGGCGCCGGGATCGCTCATGTATACGCTCTTGTATGTCGGCCTGATCATTTTCTTCTGTTTTTTCTATACCGCTGTGGTGCTGAATCCTGTGGACATGGCGGACAATATGAAGAAGTACGGCGGGTTCATTCCTGGGATCAGGCCCGGCCAGAGGACGTCCGACTATATCTATACGGTCTTGACGCGCATTACGTTCGCCGGGGCCATTTACCTGGCCATCGTCTGCGTTATCCCGGAATTCATGATTTATAAACTGAACATGCCGTTCTATTTCGGGGGCACGTCGCTCTTGATCGTCATCGGCGTGGGACTCGATACGGCGCAACAGATTGAATCGCACATGTTGATGCGGAACTATGAGGGGTTCCTGGCGAAAGGCCGCTTGCGCGGCAGGAGCTCGTGACGGCCATGCGCGTGGTGTTCTTAGGCGCTCCCGGTGTCGGCAAGGGAACCCAGGCAGACCGGCTGGCAGCGGATTTCCGCCGTCACAAGATCTCAACCGGTGATCTTCTGCGTGAAGCGGTTAGAGACAAGACGCCGCTGGGTCTCGAGGCGAAGCAATGCATGGATAAGGGGCAACTGGTGCCCGATACCGTGGTCATCGGGATTGTCCGGGATAAAATCGGACAACCGGTTTGCGCCAAGGGCTTCATTCTGGACGGCTTCCCGAGAACCGTCGTGCAGGCCGAAGAGCTTGGAAGAATATTATCCGGAAGCGGGTTGAGCCTCGATCGTGTGGTTAATTTTGACGTGCCGCGGGAGGATATCGTCCGTCGCCTGAGCGGAAGGCGGAGTTGTCCGAAGTGTCAAGCTGTGTTTCATGTGGAGTTTGCTCCGCCCGCGAAACCAGGGGTCTGCGACCGATGCGGAGAAGGTCTGGTTCAACGAAGCGACGACAAGCGGGAAACCATTGAGGCTCGACTGAAAGTCTATGAAGATCAGACGGCGCCGCTCATCGCCTATTACCGCGAGCAGGGGCTGTTGTCCACGCTCGACGGCTCCGGTTCCGTGGATGTGGTGTATGAGCGGTTGACGAGGCTGTTGGCGGAGCACGGAGCGACATGATTGTGTTGAAGACGCCGGATGAAGTGGAAGTTATGGCGAAGGCGTCGAGGGTTGTGGCGGAAGTGCTGGAGATTCTGAAGAAGGAAGTGAAGGCGGGGGTCTCGACGGACGACTTGGATAAACTGGCGGATGAATCGATTCGGTCGCGCGGCGCGATCCCGGCTTTCAAGGGGTATCGGAACTATCCGAAGACGCTCTGTGCATCGATCAACGACCAGGTGGTTCATGGAATTCCCTCCGCCCGGCGTTTGAAGGACGGGGATATTGTCGGCCTCGATCTGGGAGCGATTGTCGGTGGATTTTACGGCGATTCGGCGATCACCGTCCCTGTCGGCTCCGTCAGCCCGGAGACTAGGCGTTTGATTGAGGTTACGGAACGGGCGCTGATGTTGGGAATTGACCAGGCGGTCGTCGGGAACCGGCTCTCGGATATTTCACATGCCGTGCAAGCCTATGTTGAAGATGCCGGCTTTTCGGTCGTGACTGATTTTGTGGGCCATGGGATTGGGCGGCAGTTGCATGAAGAACCGCAGGTGCCGAACTATGGAAAGGCGGGACAAGGCCCTCGGCTCCAGGCCGGGATGGTGCTTGCAATTGAGCCAATGGTCAATGTGGGAAAGAGCGCGGTTCGTATTTTGGAAGACCGGTGGACCGCTGTCACGCAGGATGGGACCCTTTCCGCCCATTTCGAGCATACGATCGCCATTCAGTCGAGAGGCCCGGCAAGGGTGTTGTCGGGCCTGTAAATTTCACAGGAGTGAACCGGGTTTGTGCCAAAAGAAGATGTCATAGAAGTCACCGGCACTGTGGCGGAAACGTTGCCGAACGCCATGTTCCGGGTGGAATTAGAAAACGGCCATAAAATATTGGCGCACATTTCCGGAAAAATGCGCATGCATTTTATTCGCATTCTTCCCGGAGACAAGGTGACCGTGGAGTTATCGCCCTACGACTTGACGCGGGGGCGAATCACCTATCGGTTTAAATGATCAAGGACGAATAGCCCATGAAAGTCAAATCATCGGTGAAGCCCATTTGTGCGAAATGTAAGGTTGTGCGCCGGCGCGGCGTGGTGCGGGTCCTTTGTGCAAATCCACGCCATAAGCAACGGCAAGGGTAAGGGCGTGCGAAGAACCGGCATTGCCTGTTCCGCAGAGCCGGCCAAGAAAGAGGGATTGATATGGCGCGTATAGCTGGAGTCGATCTGCCGCGAGACAAGCGAACCGATGTCGGGTTGACCTATATTTACGGTATCGGACGGGTCTCTGCGCTGCAAATTCTAAAGAAAGCCGGCGTGGACGGAGCGATCAGGGTCAAAGATTTGAGCGAAGACAAGATTGTAAAACTCCGGGAAGTCATCGAGCATGATTATCAAGTCGAAGGCGATCTACGCAAAGAAATTTCGATGAGCATCAAGCGGTTGATGGACACCGGCACGTTCCGAGGCTTGCGGCATCGCAAGGGATTGCCGGTTCGAGGTCAACGGACCAGAACGAACGCCAGAACCAGAAAGGGACGGCGGTCCGGCGTCGGAAGCAAGCCGAAACGGCCTGCCGGCGCGGCATAGCATCGGCATCATGATTCGGCGGACCAGGGAGAATCTCGTATGAGCGTCAAGAAGGGCAAAAAAAAGGAGCGCAAGCTTGTTCAGAGCGGCGTTGCGCATATCCAGGCATCGTTCAATAACACGATCGTGACGATCACGGATATGAGCGGCAATACCGTGGTATGGGCCAGCGCCGGCAATCAGGGATTCAAAGGCTCGCGGAAGAGCACCCCGTTTGCCGCACAGCGGGCTGGAGAAGCCGCCGCGAGGAAAGCCATGGAGAACGGCATGCGGCAGGTGGATGTCTATGTCAACGGTCCCGGCGCAGGTCGCGAATCCGCCATCCGCTCGCTGCAAGGAGCCGGTCTTCGCATCAATCTGATTCGTGATGTCACGCCTATTCCGCATAATGGTTGTCGCCCTCCAAAACGGAGGAGAGTGTAAAGCGGGACGGGTTGTCATCGGCCGAAGGTGAGCCGAGACTTCGCTGGTTCGGCCCCGCTTTTTCGCATAAGGGAGGAATCGAGAGTGGCTAAATATCGTGGTCCTGTCTGTCGGCTCTGCCGACGAGAAGGAGAGAAGTTATTCTTGAAAGGCTCGCGGTGCATGACCGAGAAATGCGCGATCGAGCGCCGGAGCTATCCCCCGGGGCAACACGGGCAGGCTCGTCCCAGAATATCGGACTACAGTCTTCAGTTGCGGGAAAAGCAAAAGCTGCGGCGGATCTATGGACTGCAGGAGCGGCAGTTCCGAGGCATCTTTGAGCGGGCCGAACGACAAGCCGGCGTGACGGGTGAAGCGTTGCTGCGCTTGTTGGAGACCCGGTTGGACAATGTGGTCTATCGCCTGGGTTTCGGCGCCTCGCGCAAGGAGGCCCGGCAACTCATCAATCACGGGCATCTGCTGGTCAATGGAAGAAAGTTGAGTATACCCGGAGCCCTGGTCAAGGCCGGCGACATCATCGAGGTTCGTTCCGGTAGCCGTGAATTGGTTCCTGTCCAGGCCGCGTTGGCCGCGGTGGACGGCCGCGGCATTCCCGAGTGGCTTGAATTGGATAAAGGGGCGTTCAAAGGCACGGTTCGAGCCCTGCCCACGAAGGATCAGATTGTATTGCCCGTCAATGAACAGATGGTGGTTGAACTGTATTCCAGATAGCCGACAGACACAGATTCGAGTGTGATCTCTGGCATACTTGTTCAACGTGACAATGAAGGGGGAATCATGATCAAAGCGATGAAAGACTTTCAGACCCCGATGAGGGTGGAAGTCGATAAGGACACTCTTTCCCCAACATTCGGACGGTTTACTGCGGAGGCGTTTGAGCGTGGGTTCGGGACGACCATCGGCAATTCCTTGCGCCGTGTGCTGCTGTCGTCACTGACGGGAGCTGCGGTAACGACCGTCAAGATCGAAGGCGTCTTGCATGAATTTTCTACAATTCCCGGCGTGACGGAAGACGTCACGTCGATCATCTTGAATGTGAAAAGCCTTCGGCTGGCGTTACAGGGCGACAAACCGAAAACGATTCGCCTCAAAAAGAAAGGACCGGGAGAAGCGAAAGGGTCGGACATTGTGCATGACGGCGATGTGACCATTCTGACTCCCGATCTCCATTTGGCGACGTTGGACAAGGATGCGACGCTGGATTTGGAGATGATGGTCAAGCACGGCCGCGGATATGTCCCCGCCGAACGAAACAAAGAGGAAGGACTCCCGATCGGGGTTATCGCGATCGACTCGGTGTTTTCTCCGATCAAGCGCGTGAACTTCAACGTTGAGAACGCCCGTGTCGGCCGGATGACGGATTATGACAAACTGACGATGGAGATCTGGACCGACGGCACGATTTCGCCGAGGGACGCCCTGTCGAATGCGGCCAGTATTCTGCGCGAGCACCTCGACATCTTCATCAATCCGGAAGAGCGAGCCGATGCCAAGCCCGCATCGGGGGTGGAAGAGACGCCGTATGAAGTCAACAAGAATCTCTATCGCAGCGTGAATGAGCTGGAATTGTCTGTTCGGGCTGCCAATTGTCTGAAGAACGCCAACATCAAAACCATCGCGGATCTGGTTCAGAAAACAGAAACGGAAATGTTGAAGACCAAGAATTTCGGCAAGAAGTCTCTCAATGAGATCAAAGAGATTCTTACGGAAATGGGGTTGAGCCTCGGAATGAAGGTGGAAGCATTGCCGTCCGGCGACGGCGGCGTCAAGCCCGAGTAAGAGCGAAAGGAACGATCGTGCGCCACAAGAAAAAGGGAAGACAACTCGGCCGTCAGACGAAGCATCGGTGGGCCTTGTTCAGAAGTCTTGTGACCTCGCTGCTGGAACGGGAACGCATCGAGACCACCGAGGCGAAAGCCAAAGAGATTCGCGGCTTCACCGACCGCATGATCAGTCTCGGGAAGGACGGATCGTTGCCGGCACGGCGCCGCGCCCTGAGCTTCCTCAGAAGCAAGGCGGTCGTGGCCAAATTGTTCGCCGATGTCGCCGGTCGTTTCAGGGATCGGCCCGGGGGCTACACTCGAATCGTCCGAACAAGGCGGCGAGTCGGGGATGCGGCGGAAATGGTGGCCATTGAGTTGGTGGCGAAGTCGGCCGAGTCGGTTCAGGGAAAGCAAAAAGCAGGGGCTCAGGCTTCGACACCGGGCGACAAAGCTTCCCAGCAGGAAGAATCAGCTACGTAGAATCATGGCAGCAGCCCGGCTAGGCTGCATGAGGCTGCTGCCGGACTGCCCCTGTCCTCATCCTTCCGAACGCGCTTCCTGTTTTCACGTTTCATGACCCCATGTGTTTCTAGACTTGCACCATGGTTGCAAGTTTACTTGGACCTGTTGGCATGCTACTATCATGCCAACAGGATCCTAATGGGCAAGTTCTTAAGAACAGGAGCTTTTTGCCATGTGGGAACGTTGGCTCAGGCGGGCGCTCCTCATGCTCAGTGTGATCCTGGCCGGCTTTCTGGGCTATCTCCTGTACACGAGATCGGAGCCGGCTCTCAGTCCCCGCTCGATTCAGCCCGGCAATGCCGAGCAAGCCGATGCCAGAATCGAAGGCTTTACGTTCACACAAACCAAAGGGGATATCGTCCAATGGAAGGTGGAGGCACAGCAGGCGCACCTGTATGAAGATGAAAAACGGGCCGTTTTGAGCGATGTGCAGATTACGCTCTACGGCGTTCAGGGGAAGGAATTAATGTTGACCGGCGAAGAAGGGACGCTGGATACCGAAACGAAGAATTTTATGCTCGCTAACCGGGACAATCCTATTGTGATCGAAACCGAAAGCGGGTATGTCATTCGGACCAATCATCTGAACTGGATTGATCAACGCAGAGAAATCCAAACCTCCGACCCTGTTGCCATCGACGGTCATGGATTACAGATCACCGGTCGCGGGTTGCTGGGGAAGCTTGATTCGGAGATATTTCAGGTGCTGGAAGATGTCCATGTGGATGTGGCTTCTACTTCTTAATCTGGCCGTTTCCATCACGGCCTCCGTCACGCATTCGGCCGAGGCCAGCCTTCCGAAAGACGGCGCGAGTCCGAATCCCACGACCAGTATCACGGCCAAGACAATGACCGTGAACAATCTGGAAAACCAGGCTATATTCGAGGGATCTGTCGTGTTGACCCAAGGCGAATTGATCGTGTACTCCGATCATATGGTGGTGTCGTTTCGGCCGGGTGGAAATGGAAATGCGCGGAACAAATCAGGCGGCGACACCGATCTGCAGTCAAGAAGACAGGCGGAGAAAAAACAGAAGCCGGGTAAAGAGGGCATGCCGACCGTATCCGATCGTACAATCAGCAAAATTGAAGCAACCGGACGCGTGAAGATCGAGAAACAGGACGGCAGAGCCACATGCCGGCGGGCCGTGTATTATGAGGATGATAAAAAAATTGTTTTGACCGGTGATCCGGTCGCCTGGCAGAAAGGCACGCGTGTCACAGGAAAACAAATCACGATGTTCCTCGAAGAAGATCGGAGCCTGGTGGAAGGCGGATCGCATGTCACGATCGAAGGCGAAGGGGGGCTCGGGCGGTGATTGAAGCGGCGTCCGGGACGGCCCTCCGTATGGAGTCGAAGCGAGAGTCAAGTTGCGCTCAGGAGCGCCTATCCGCGGCCGGTTTGGCCAAAAGCTTTCGCGGACGCAAAGTCGTAAAAGGCGTCTCATTGGATGTGCGGGCGGGCGAAGTGGTCGGGTTGCTGGGACCGAACGGAGCCGGAAAGACCACGATCTTTGATATGATGGTCGGCCTGTGCCAACCGGATGAAGGGAGTATCACGCTCAATGGGGAACGGATCACCGATCTGCCGATGTACAAGCGGGCCAGAAAGGGGATCGGCTATCTTCCGCAGGAGTCATCGGTGTTCCGGCGGCTTTCAGTCGAGAATAATATCTTGGCGATTTTGGAGATGCTCGGCTACTCAGGGGCGGAGCGGAGCGAGCGGATTGAGGTGCTGCTGAAGGAGTTGGACCTCATCCATATCCGAAAGAGTAAAGCGTACGCCTTGTCCGGGGGGGAGCGTCGACGGCTGGAGATCACAAGGGCGCTGGCGACAAGCCCCTCGTTCATGCTGCTGGATGAACCGTTTGCCGGCATCGACCCCATCGCCGTCGCCGATATTCAGCAAATCATTACACGGCTCAAACAGCGACAGATCGGCGTGCTCATCACGGATCACAATGTCCGCGAAACCCTCGTGATCACCGACCGCGCATACATCATCAACGAAGGATCGATCTTGGAGGCCGGCCCGCCTGATGTGATCGAGAAAAGCGAAACGGCGCGGGCCGTGTATCTAGGCGAAGGCTTCCGGTTGTGATGGAGGCAGAGGCGTAGCAACATGAAATTACGGCTTGATCTTAAACTCAGTCAACGGCTTATCATGACGCCGCAGTTACAGCAGGCGATCAAGCTGCTGCAGCTCTCGCGGTTGGAGTTGCAACAAAGCCTCCAGCAACACTTGATTGAGAATCCGCTGCTTGAAGAGCTGGCCACGGAAGTTGAAGAGGCCGAAGAGGCCGCTCCTGAACAGAACCAGGACGACATGCCCCTTGCGTCGCCGACCAGCGAGGCGCCGACCGAGAGCGAGCGAACGAGCGACAGTGCGGAAAATCCCGAAGAACTGTCCGCCGGGAGTTGGGAAGACTATTTCGACAGCGATATCCGGCGGGGAGATTCGGAATATTCCTCTTCCTCGCAGGACGAATTCCCCTCGTATGAACAAACGGTCGCCAAGACGGCATCCCTCGAGGATCATCTGCTTTGGCAGCTGTCTCTCTCGGGGTTGTCCGAGCGGGACAAAGAAATCGGCCGCCTCATCATCGGGAACCTTGATGATGACGGCTATCTCCGCATTTCATTGGACGAACTTGTGTCCGACACTCCCTATTCCGCTCAGGAGACCGAAGCGGTGCTGAAAGACATCCAAGGATTCGATCCGACGGGTGTCGCCGCGCGCGACTTGTCGGAGTGTCTTCTCCTGCAATTAGGGTTTCTCCATCGAAGTTCCGTCGGCTCACTGGGGGCCAGGCCCGGGGGCGTCAAGGGCGCCGTTGTGGAAGGCATTATCCTGCACCATCTGAAGGACCTGGAGAAGCGGCAGTATGCGCGGATCGCCAAAGCGTTGAACGTCGAATTGGAAGAAGTGTTCCAAGCGACCAAATTGATTGAAGCTCTCGAGCCGAAGCCGGGCCGGCCCTTCTCGAACACCCAAAACTATGTGATCGTGCCGGATGTCTTCGTCGTCAAGAATGAAGGCGAGTGGCAGGTCCTGCTCAATGACGACGGCCTCCCTCGGATGCGCATCAGCCCGTATTACAAGCAGCTGATGGGGTCGGGACAATCGGGTTCCGCGGAAACCAAAGCGTATCTGGATGACAAGCTTCGGGCGGCGCAATGGGTGATCCGCAGCATCGAGCAGCGTAATAAAACCATCGTGAAGGTCGTCTCCAGCATTGTGAAATTTCAAGAAGCATTTTTCGAGCATGGCATTCAATATCTCAAACCCCTGGTGCTCAAACAGGTCGCCGAAGACATCGGCATGCATGAATCCACGATCAGCCGGGTCACCGCGAACAAATACATGTATTGCCCGCAGGGGATGCTCGAGTTGAAGTTCTTCTTCAGCGCCGGGCTTCAGCGGGCGGACCAACCGTCGGATATGCTGTCTTCGGTCACGGTGCGTGAAATGATTCGAAAAATGGTTGCGGAGGAAGATGCGAAGAAGCCGCTCAAAGACGAGGAAATCGCCGCTCGGCTGCGGACCCAACAGGTAATGATTGCACGCCGGACCGTAGCGAAATATCGCGCGGAAGACAACATTCCGTCCGCGAATCAACGCAAGCGCTTCTTTTAAGAAGAGATGCGTCCTGTAGGTGGCGGGGCGGCGGCGATGAGTGCGAAGACTCTATCCACGAATGCAATTCTCCATCCGAAATCAGCGAGGTCGGGATGCGATTGATGATTACCGGTAGGCATGTCGTCATTACTTCCGCACTGAGACAATACATCGAAACGAAAATGCGGCGTCTGGATCGATACGGCGTCAGGTTGACCACTCTCCAAGTCTTGCTGGGCGTGGAAAAGTTTCACCATGCGGCTGAAGCCATCGGCATTTTCCACGGCCGGCGCCTTCAGGCCAAAGCGTCGACGCAGGAGATGTACGCCTCCATCGACCAAGTGGTCGACCGATTGGAAACACAGATCCGAAAAGTCAAAGACAGGATCGCGAACCATAAGGTGCGAGGGAACGAACGTCGGGTACCGGATCTGCCGTCCGCTCGGCCTTCCAGCCCGGTTGCGCTGGATGTCAGCCGCCCGGTCTTGCGCCACTTGACCTTGGACGAGGCGCTGGCTGAATTGGACGGGGAGCCGACCGGTGTTCTTGTGTACCAGGACGCGGGTTCCGGAAAACTGCAAGTTGTTCGGCGCCATCCGGACGGCCGAGTGTCTCTGATCGATCCGGAGGATCAGCGAATCCGCGCCTCGCATGCCAGGACTTAATCTCGTCATCGTCAGCGGTCTTTCCGGTTCGGGAAAGAGTCATGCCCTCAAGTGCTTTGAGGACACGGGGTACTTCTGTGTCGACAACCTGCCGCCGGCATTGCTTCCCACGTTCGTGGAACTCTGCACTCAGCAAAGCGGTGAAATCAAGAATGTCGCGCTCGGCATCGACATCCGCGAGCGGGTGTTCTTTGCCGATTTGGTGGACAATCTGGATCGCTTGAAAACTTCCGGCCATGCCGTGCAGTTGGTGTTCTTGGAGGCGCGGGAGGAAATTCTTGTTCGACGATTTTCCGAGAGCCGCCGTCCTCATCCGTTGTTGCCGCACATGCCGGTGCTCGAAGGCGTCCGGTTTGAAAAGGAGCGATTGGCCGAATTGCGAAAACATGCCGGCAGGATCATCGACACGTCGGATATTACCGTTCATGACCTTCGCGATCTGCTCACACGGGAATTTCGGCAAGACAGCCGCGCCAAGCGGCTGACAATTTCCCTGGTCACGTTCGGATATAAATTCGGTGTTCCGTACGATATCGACTTGCTGTTCGATGTGAGATTTTTGCGCAATCCGTTCTTTGTGCCCGAATTGAAATCGCTGACCGGGGAGGATGCCAAGGTGCAAGAGTACGTATTGCGTGATCCGTCGGCGGCGCCTTTTCTTGAACAACTGGAAGGCCTGTTCAAGTTTCTCATTCCGCTCTTTGAACGAGAACAACGTAGTTACCTCAGTATCGGCATCGGATGCACGGGGGGGCGACACCGCTCCGTGACGATCGCCAAACGCTTGCAGGAAACCTTCGCCTCGCTCGGCCACGACGTGTCGATCACCCATCGCGATCTTCTGAAATCGTAGATTCTCCAGAACATTCCAGCGGTCCGTCTCGAGTCCCCCCATCGGCCGGTTTCTTGACAGGTGGACTATACCAACTATACTTAGGTTGGGTCCGGACAAACAGCGACCAATGTTCGAGGTTACGCGTGAAGACGGCGAAGGACGCGGCAAGAAAGAGACTGTATAAGACCAATGAAATCTGTGACTTGTTCGATATTTCACGAGCGACCCTATTCAGGTGGGAGCGGCAAGGCCTCATTTCGGGGCCTCCCAGGGACTGGAGAAACTGGAGGCTCTACACGGCGGACAATGTCGATCAGATCAGGCAGGTGATGCAGGGCCGTAAAGAGGTTGCCTAGAGGAGAACAGGACCATGGTCGGATCCCTGAGAGGTTTGCTTGATACCAACGTCTTTTCGATGTTTTCCGCGAAGCGGCAGCTGCTCGGCCTCGATATCGGCTCAAGCGCCATTAAATTGGTTCAGATGAAGGAAAACCGCGGGCGCTACCAGCTGCAGAAATTCGGGGTTAAGGAATTGGAACCGGAAGTCATTGTGGACGGGACGGTCATGGATGAAGGGCGAGTGGTGTCGGCGATCAAAGAATTGGTGGAGGAGACGGGCACGAAACTCAAACAAGTGGCCATTTCAATTTCCGGTCATGCGGTCATCATCAAGAAAATCGGTCTGCCTCCCATGCCGGACGACGAACTGGAAGCCCAAGTTAAATTGGCCGCCGAACAATACATTCCCTTTGACATCAATGAAGTAAACCTCGATTTCCATGTCCTGCCTCCGTCGCAATCGCCGGTCGAGGATCAGAACGAAATGTCCGTCATCCTGGTGGCGGCCAAGAAAGACAAGATCAATGAGCTGACCGAGTTGGTCAAAGCGGCGGGACTTGCGCCCATGGTCATGGATGTCGATGCCTTTGCCATCGAGAATATGTACGGCGTCAATTATCCGGACGGGGCGGATGATACGACGACTCTCGTGAACATCGGGGCCAGTGTGATGAACGTCAATATCGTGCGGGGAGGTGTGTCGCTGTTTACCCGCGATATACCGATCGGCGGCAATCGCTATACCGAAGCCGTGCAGCGGGAGATGGGAGTCTCGTATGAAGAGGCTGAACAGCTCAAAAAGAACGACCCCTCCTCGAAGTCCGATCCGGCCGAGGTCAGTGCGGTTATTGACAGCGTCAACTCGGAGGTCGCCTCGGAGATCGCCCGGACGATCGATTACTTCAGGACGACGTCCGAAGACGGCGAGATTACACGGGTGCTTCTCTGCGGCGGGGGCGCGAGAATCAATGGTTTGCCGCAGCAACTGCATGATCGTATGCACTTGGACGTTGAGGTCGCCAATCCGCTGGCTGAAATCGACACATCGACGTGCGATCAAGATCCGGAGAAATTGAGCGAGATGAGTCCATTGGCGGCCGTCGGAATCGGCCTCGCAGTGAGGACAGTGGGGGATCGATGATCAGAATCAATCTTCTAGCCGCCGGCCCCAAAGCGAGGAAAGCGAAGCCGCAATGGGATGTCCGGGCCGAAGCCTTTCTCGGCGTCGGAGTATTGGTCATTACGTTGGCCGGCTGCTGGTGGTATTCCGCCGTGCTGGATGAAGAATTGGGAGCCCGACAGGCTGAAAAGCAGGACAAAGAGAAACAAGTGACGGTCCTGAAAGAGCAGGTCAAGCAGGTTCAAGATTTCGAGGCGAAGAAAAAACAGCTCGAGGACAAGAATCGCATTATCGAGCAGTTGGAAAAAGCGCGGACCGGCCCGGTGCGCGCCCTGGATAATGTCAGCCAGAGCCTGGAGCCCTTGAAAGTGTGGCTTCTGAAAATGAACGTGAAGGGGAACAGTATTGAACTCGAAGGCCGCGCGATTACGAATGATGATATCGTCGAATTCGTCAATAACCTTCGACGCACGGACTACTTCACGATCATTCGTCTGCAAGAAAGCCGCGCCGCCATTGATAATAAAGTGAATCTGTATCAGTTCAAGCTGGACCTGTCGATGAAAGGTTAGAGCATGAGTCTGATCGACCTCAATCTGGATTCCCTGCGCGGCATCCCGACGATTCAGAAGGTGGCGTTGCTGGGGCTCTTCATGGCCGGCATTCTGGTCGCGTTCTATTACTATATCGTGGACCCGAAAACGCTGGAGATCGAGGCCGTTCACGGGCAGGTCACCCAACTCGATACCGAGATCCAGACCCTGACGATCAAGGTGAAGCATCTGGACGAACTCGTGGCCGCCAGCAAGCAATTGGAGATCGAGCTGGCCAAAAAGAAAGAGCGGCTGCCGCCGGAGGAAGAAGCGGTCATGTTGCTGAAACAGGTTTCCGATCTGGGGATTCGACTGGGCTTGGATATCAAACTCTGGAAGCCGGGCGCGCAGAGCGAAGACGCTTCCAAGCTGTTCGTCCGCATGCCGGTGAACGTGGAAGTGACGGGCGGATATCACACGGCCGCGTTGTTTTTCGATCGGATCAGCAAGTTTCCCCGCATCATCACGGTGTCCGACGTCAAGATCGGGTCGCCGCGTGTCGACCAAGGGCGTGTCGTGACGCAGACGGTCTTTGATTTGGTGGCCTATGCGGCGCCTCAGGAAAAGAAGTCCGGTCCCGTTGTCGAGGCGAAAAAATAAGGAGTCGGGAATGGGTGGAATGAGACGTTCCGGAGAGCAATCGAGCGGGCGCGGATACGGCGCCATGTCGATGGCGGGTGGAATCGGCCTCATGGTTTGTCTCCTGCCGCTTGTCGTTGCGGGACAGGTCAATACCGTGCGTCCACCGGATTCCCTGAAGGTCCCTTCCGTACAAGAACTTCCACGACAAGAGCGAAAAGCCGACATGCCCGGTCTTATGCCGGAGGGCAATCCGCCGAGGTCCGAGCCGGCTCTGGCGTCAATGACGGGAGAAATGGCCTATGACCCATCGGGCCGCCGCGACCCGTTTGTTCCGATCATCGAGAACAACAATCAAGGGGCATCCGATGCGGTGCTGCCGCCGCTGCAGCGTATCGGTCTTACGGAACTCAGTCTGATCGGAGTCGTCTGGGGAACGTACGGGTACACGGCAATGGTTCAGACACCGGACGGCAAGGGGTACAGCATTCGACGGGGGAGCAGAGTCGGCCCTAACAACGGCGTGGTCAGTTCAATAACCGAGCGGGGAATCATCGTACAAGAGCGGTTCACCGATGTGTATGGGAACAAACAGGAGCGGGAATATGTCAAGCTCTTGCATGCAAAAGAGGGCACAGAATGAAACAGCCATACGCGGACACTAAACATCGTCTTAGTATTGCGGTCATGGCCGGGCTGTTGGCGGCGACCAGCCCGCTGAATGCGGCGCCGGATATCGAGACGGATGGACGGCTCCGAATGCCGGCCGGATCCTCCGATGCGGCGCTCGACAAGAGGACGATCGGCCAACGGCGCGCGGCTGTTTCTAGCATCTCGCCGGTCTTGGTCTCGCAACGGAGCCCTAAGGCGCTGCTCAGAGCCAGGACGATTCAAATGACGTCCGAGAATGACTCGAAAAAGGAAGAAAGGATTACCGACGAGTCCGGCTCGGAGGTGGTGACCGGCCAGTCTCGATACGTCGGCCGGCGCATCTCGCTGGATTTCCAGCAGGCGGATATCAGCAATGTTCTGCGACTGATCGCGGAGGTAAGCGGCTTCAACATCGTCGTGGGCGAGGGCGTGAAAAACAAGGTGACGATGAAGCTGGCTAATGTCCCGTGGGACCAGGCCCTCGACATGCTGTTGAAAATGAACGGTTTGGGCATGATTCGGCAAGGCAACATCGTCTGGGTGGACACGCTGACGAATATCGCGAAACAACAGGACGACGAGGCCCGCGCGAAAGAATCCAAAGCGAAGGCCGAGCCGATCGTCACGCGAGTGTTCTATATCCGCAATCTGAACGCGCAGGAAGTTCAGCAATCGCTGCGGCAGTATATGAGCCCGCGGGGGGTCATGAACTATAGTCAGGCCAGCAACGCGCTGATCGTGAGCGATACCGAGACCAAGATCGCCGTCATGCGCCAGCTGGTGGACGGATTGGATCTTGAAGTTCCGCAAGTGCAAATCGAAGCGAGAATCGTCCAGGCCGACACCACCTATACGCGATCGCTCGGCGTGCAATGGGGTATTCAAAATATCAATCAGATGGGATCGAGCAGCGGAACGGCGGCGTTCCGCACGGGCACGACCGGAGGGTTCGCTAACCAAGTATCGGACTTCCTCGTCAATCTGCCGGCGAATCCCGGCTTTCCGTCGGTACCCGGCGCCGGCTTTAGCATCGGAAAGACGGATGGCGCGCTGTTGGACGTGCGTCTGTCCGCGGGAGAACTCCTCGGCCTGACCAAAGTCATCGCGGCTCCGAAGGTGACGACACTGGACAAGCGTGATGCCAAGATTGCTCAAGGTGAGTCCATTCCCTTTCAGACGACTTCGCTTCAGGGTACGCAGACCACCTTCGTCGACGCCAATCTGGAGCTGAATGTCACTCCTCAAATCACCTCCCGGGATCCGAAAGAAATAGGGAAGCTGATCCTCATGAAGGTGCGGGCCACGCGCAATGCGGTAGGCGCGCGCAGCAACCCGGCCGGACCGAGCATCGATCGTCGGGAAGCGACCACGCAGGTCCTGGTGCGGGATGGAGAGACGATGGTGATCGGCGGCGTGTTCGTCGATACACAAAATAACAACGTCGCGGGCATCCCCTATCTTTCCAGGGTGCCGGTGCTCGGCTGGCTGTTTAAGCAGAAGACCGAGAACGTGACCAAACAAGAGCTCCTGATCTTCTTGACACCCACCATCGTAAAGAGCTAAGAATCGCCCCCATCGGCGATGTTACGATATCTCAATGGGGGCGAATCCCACGGGAAGTATCTCCTCGCGGTGCTTGAAGGTGTTCCCTCTGGGCTTCCTCTAACAGCAGACATGGTCAACCACGATCTGGCCCGCCGCCAGAAGGGGTATGGGCGGGGCGGCCGGATGCGTGTCGAACAGGACCGAGTCGAATTTGCCTGCGGCGTGCGAAAGGGCAAGACGATCGGGAACCCTCTCGGTCTGCTTATTCCGAACAAGGATTGGGAAAACTGGAAGGATGTCATGGCTGCCGAGCCCGGCCCGACGCCTCCGGAGAAGGTCGTGACGAGGCCTCGCCCGGGTCATGCGGATCTGGTCGGCGCAATCAAGTATGGGCATCGGGATGTGCGCAACGTCCTTGAAAAGGCCAGCGCTCGGGAAACGGCGATCCGAGTGGCGATCGGCGGCGTGGCGAAGGCTCTATTGAGCCACTTCGGAATGGAGGTCATCAGTTACACCGTCGAAATCGGGAGCGTCGTGGCAGACTGCGGGGTCGATCCGCTGGAGGCATATAAGAGGGCGGAGGATTCCGATGTCCGGTCGCCGGATGCGGATGCCGGAACGAAAATGATCGAACAGATCAGGACCGCCAAGCATCGCGGAGATACGCTCGGAGGGGTTTTCGAGGTGGTCGTGACCAACCCACCCATCGGCCTGGGAAGTTATGCTCAGTGGGATCGGCGGCTCAGCGCCAGGCTGGCCATGGCGGCCATGAGCATCCAGGCGATGAAAGGCGTCGAGATCGGCATGGGCTTCGGCGCGGCGCGGCGATTCGGCTCGGAAGTGCACGATGAAATTTACTATGACCGGACCGACAAGGCCTTCATCCGAAAGACCAACAATGCCGGCGGCTTGGAGGGCGGGATCACGAATGGCGAGCCCATTGTCATGCGCGTCGCTATGAAGCCCATTTCCACCCTGTACAGCCCGAAAAAAAGCGTGGATATTATTTCAAAGGAACCGTTCGATGCCACCGTCGAACGGTCGGACATCTGTACCGTTCCGGCCGCCGGCGTCGTAGGCGAGGCGGTGATTGCCTTCGAGATCGCCAATGCCATGGTGGAGAAATTCGGCGGCGATAGTCTCGATGAAATGAAGCGGAATTTTGACGGCTATCAAGCCTATGTTAGAGACTTTTAGTTTGCCGGTGGCTGTGTTACCATCCGCATCGCTTTGATCACTTCTCCTCGATTCATTCTCATTGCGCAGAGGACCGTTGCGTGCAGCGGCGTCTCGTTTACCCACCCTATTGAAACATGGCTGGGCGGGGCGCTGGTTCGATGATCGGCGGTTCGTCGCGTCGGACTGTGCCCGTCGAACTCGGCGAACGCAGCTATCGTATCCTCATCGGCCGGGGGCTGCTCTCGGACGTCGGCGCCATGCTCAATGAACTTCAACGCTCGGATAAAGTCGGCATCATTACGGATAAGAATCTGGCCCGCCGGTACCTCAAGCCCGTGACGCATTCCCTTGCCGAGGCCGGATACCGGCCTATCGCCGTCGTCCTTCCTCCGGGTGAACGGACCAAATCGCTTCGAACCATTTCGCACATCTTGGACGAATTGGTTCGCCGGAAGTTTGAGCGCCGATCGACATTGGTTGCGCTGGGCGGCGGAGTCATCGGCGATTTGACCGGCTTTGCCGCCGCCATTTACTTGCGGGGCATCCCGTTCATCCAGGTTCCGACCAGTTTGGTGGCTCAGGTGGACTCCAGCGTGGGCGGGAAGACGGGGGTCGATCATCCGCTGGGAAAGAATTTGATCGGCGCATTCCACCAGCCGCGTTCGGTGCTGGCCGATACCGCTACGTTGCGCACGCTTCCGCCCCGCGAATGGATCGCGGGATTGGCCGAGGTGATCAAATACGGGGTTATCGCCGATGAGGCCTTCTTTGAGTTCTTGGTGCGAAACATTGATCCTATTGTGAACCATGACGAGGATGCGGTGCTGCGAGTCATCACGCGGTCATGCGAGATCAAGGCTCAGGTCGTGGCCGAAGACGAACGGGAATCGGACCGGCGGCGAATCCTGAATTTTGGCCATACGATCGGACACGCGCTGGAAGCGCTGACAGGTTATCGAAGCCTGATTCATGGAGAGGCCGTGGGTATCGGCATGGTGCAGGAAGCGGATCTGGCGAGACATCTGGGACTGTGCGACATGGACGTGGTCGAGCGCATCCGCCGCGTCGTCGAGGCGGCCGGCCTGCCGCATGAATTACCGCGCATTTCATTTACGGCGTTGTGGAACGCCATGCAGAGCGATAAAAAGGTCGCCCACGGCATCGTCTATTGCGTTCTGCCGAAGCGAATCGGGCAGGTTGCAATCGTGCCGCTGAACCGGCGGGATTGCGCGACATGGTTCGCAGGAGCGACCGCCGGACCACGGTTGCGGCGCGGGCGACGGGACGCCGGTGCGCTCGCCCGGCGTTGATCCATGGATGCCAAACGACATCAGACGGTGGCGCAGCTCGAGACGGCCTTACGGGAGAAAACCCGCGAGGTGGATACGCTGCATCGGATCAGCGAATCGATCAGCAATACACTCGATCTCGAGGCCGTGCTGAAACATATCGTCGATATGGTGGTCGAGGCCACCAACGCTGATGCCTGTCTATTGTATCTGCTGTCCGACACGAGGGATGAACTGATTCTTCGCGCCTCGAAGAACCCGCACCCCAAGCTGATCGGGCGAATCACCATCGGCTTGGGCGAAGGCATTACCGGCTGGGTCGCCCGGGAACGGACTCGGGTCATCATCCCCAGCAACGCCAGCGACGATCCTCGGTTCAAGTTTTTCCATAATCTTCCTGAAGACCGATATCAGGCCTTCATTTCCGTTCCCGTCATGGCCAAACAGGAGGCGGTCGGCGTCATCAACGCCCAGCATAAGCGCGCGCGGCGCTACCGTGAAGATGAAATCGCACTGCTGTCCACCATCGCCAATCAAGTCGGCGCCGCGATCGAGAATGCCCGCCTGTACGAGCAAATGAAACGCAAGGTCATGCAGTTGGATACGCTGTCTCAGGTCTCGGCGACTGTCTCCTCAAACCGGCTCATCGACGATGTGCTTCAACTCATCGTGACCATGACGGCCCAAATGATGGGATCGGCCATCTGTTCGATCATGTTGTTGGATGAGTCATCGAACGAATTACGCATCGGCGCGACGCAGAGCTTGAGCGAGCAATACCGCCGGAAGCCGAACGTGAAGGTGGGACAAAGCATCAGCGGGCGGGCCGTGCAGGAGCGCCGGCCGATCATTGTCGCCGACGTTACGCGGGAGCAGGATTTCATGTATCGCGAACTCGCGCAACGGGAAGGATTGTGCTCGCTGGTATGCGTTCCGATGATGGTGAGGGAAAGGGCGATCGGAGTGATCAACAGCTACACCTCCAAACCCCATGTGTTTACGACCGAGGATGTCAAGCTCTTGCAGGCTATCGGCAACCAGGCGGCGATCGCCATCGACCATACGACCCTGCTCGAAAAATCCTTCGAAATGCAGGAAGCCCTGCAAGTACGGAAGTTGCTCGAACGCGCCAAAGGCTATCTAATGCGGTCCAAGAAATTGTCCGAGGAAGAGGCGTTCAAGCTCATTCAGCGCCAAAGCATGGATCTACGTAAATCGATGCGGGAGATCGCGGAAGCGATTCTCTTGGCCGGTGAAATCGAGGAAAAGGCCGGACGGAAGTAGACGCCGCAGCTTACCGGGGCGGTTGCTTCTGCGCCGGCTTGCCCAATTGTTCGGCCTGTTGATCGAGCTGGCGTTTGATCGCTCCGAGCTCCTTGCGCAATTCTTCCAGTTCGGTGTCTTTTCTCTTCATATCCGACTTGAGACGTTCCACATCGTTTGTCCGGGAAGCGGAGTTCTCGCCGCCGGAAGCAGGCGCCTGTTTGGAGGGCGCCGTGGTCGGGATCGCGGCCTCGGCGGACGTCGAAGGCTGGGAGACGGGAGCCTGCGCCAGGCGCTGTAAATCGATGACGAGCGTCTTTGCGAAACCGTCGCTGGAAAACGTCGGAAGAGAAGGATCCGATCGCAAGGCCGTGTCCGGAGTAAACAGAATGTCACGCCTGATCAGCCCCGTTTGATCAGGAAGATGCCGGTTCGGCATGCCGACCATGTCCGGCTGCTCAGGACGGCGCCGATATTCCGAAAGCGTGAGATAGAGCGATCGCCCGTAGGCATAAACGGTCCCCGATGTGAATTCCCGCGGTGAAAGACTTAAGGGTGGTTCGGATGATCCGACTGCGGCGCCGTTTCTCTCCGAATAGCCCGGCGTTCCGGATTGAATGACACGGAAGCCGACTTGCTGATCGGGCGCCGCGCGTGTGAGCCCTTGCTCGATGAGAGGAGCGAGAAATGCGATGTCTTCTTCGGAGAATGCAGCGCTGATTGATCGGCCGGCCACCAGCGTATGCAAGACATCCTGCTGTTCGCGAACCAACACGCCGCGGAGGCTTTTGGCAATCAGGTCGCGGTCCAGCTTGATGGGGTGCGCCGCCTGGAAGTGGAGGTCGGAAATGCGCTCCAGATAGACCGAGCCGCGCGCCGCGTCGGTTTGAATCGTCTCGTCAATTTGCGGCCGGTTCGCGCATCCTGCGACGCAGAGAAATCCGCCCAATAGGAATGGCAGCCAATGATATCGCATAGGTGTTCACGACCAGAACCGTGAGAGGGCAGTGTAACACAGGCGCCTTAGTCATATCTTGTCTTGACAGAGGCTCATGAGTCGGTATACAAGTAGCGCCCATATCCGACAGGAGTGGAGACAATGAAGTCCTCACTTCTGCGGAGCAGCGATAAGGACAAAGGCGTCCTTTTGGTCCAATGATCGGACCGGAAGGGCGTTTTTTTTTGCGCAATGGGCGGCCTTCCGGTTGGATGTAGTCGTGTTCCTAACCAGGAGGGCTCTCAGGATGAATGGAAGAGCGGCAAGACGGATCGCAATCAGCGCGATCATCAGCGTGATAGTAGCCGCGGCGGCTCCATTATTCGCGCAGGAAGAGCAAAGCGCAGGGGAAGCCGCCGGCGCCGGGCGTCTCAGTCGGGAGGTGGAAGCGCCGCCCGCCGTGATTTGCGGAGGTTGCGTGGCTCCGACCTTTGCCGGACAGGGAAAAGGCAGCATCGTGCCGTATGGACGGATCGAGCTGGATGGGATCTATAGCACTAGGAATACCAATCCTCTGGACCCCGGCCAGTTCAACGGCTATGCGACGGCGGCTGGAAAAAGCAGCAACTCTTCGTCGACCTTCAATCCGCGCTATAGCGTCTTTGGGCTCCGCGCGGATCGGACCGACGGAAAACATGTGCTGACGGGTGTCGTCGAGGCGGACTTCTACAGCCAGACGGACAACGCGGGAAACATTTCGCCCCGTCTCAGGCTCGCCAATGTTAAATATTCTCCCAATAATAATCGAACGACCATTACCGCCGGCATGGACTGGACGCCGATCATGTCGTCCCATCCGAACCTGATTGATTTTTCCATCATGGGGTACAACGGAAACCTCTGGCAACGTCTTCCGCAAGTGACAGTGAAACATCAGTTCACTGAAAATGTGAACGGCTTGTTGACCGTCATGCGGTTTGAGCGGGGACTGTCGGCCATTCAACCGCAAACCCAACGCCGGCCGTTTGAGGGAGCCGGCGCCGGGGCCCCCGCTGCAGGCACTTGTGGGGCCGTCGGATTTGCCTGTTCCGAAAACGCGTTCAATGACCCGGTGCAGATGCCCTACGTCGGAACCAGGTTCGGCTATTACGGAACCGGCAACATGCAGGGCGTCATGGTGGCGATGAGCGCGGCCTTTCGGCACTATCGTTCCGCGCCGACCGCCGGAGGCATTCCGTCGGGTCAGGACATCAATTCGTACCTGGTGGGGGCGGAACTGGGCATTCCGATCACCAATCGGCTGAAGTTTACCGGCGAAATCGCATATGGGCAGGCCTTGGGCGTCGAATTCTTCCGGTACGGACAGGAGCGAAATCTGGGCACCGGCAAAGCAATTCGAACCGTCGTGGGATGGGGTGAATTGGACTTTGCGTACAATCGGGACGTGACGCTGATTGCGGGCTACGGATTCGACAATCCGTTGAATTCCGATCTGGTCGGGACGAGTCCCAGGCCGGATAATCAATATCTCCTCAACCATCGCACGTATGTGACGGCCGTTCGCCATATTTGGGGTGATCTCTATGCTTCGTTCGAATGGAATCACCTTATGACGGAGTGGTCGACCAATGAACATTTCGCCGGTGACAATTTCATGCTTTCGACTTGGTACAACTTCTGAGAACCCGGAAGGACAGCGGTCGTTCTCTTCACGGATAGGCGAAAGGGAGGCACAGAGCAATGAAGAATCCGCACGAACCTGCTCAATCACTTGAAACGATCAAGCCCCATAAGGAGGAACACCGACGGCAACCCTCGCGTCGCGAGTTTTTGGTGAACGGGACCAAAGCGGCGGCAGGAATCGGAGTGGCCGCGTTGCTGGGCAATCTCGGGCAGTGGGCGTTGTCCTATGCGGCGGATAAGGAGCCGATCAAGATCGGCGTCCTCCATTCGCTCAGCGGCACCATGGCGATCAGCGAGGTCTCCTTGCGCGACGTGGTCTTGATGGCGGTGGAGGAAATCAATGCCAAAGGCGGAGTGCTGGGACGGCCATTAAAGCCGGTCGTAGTCGATCCGGCGTCGAATTGGGATCTGTTTGCCGAAAAAGCCAAGCAATTGCTCGTGCAGGACAAGGTCGCGGTGGTATTCGGCTGTTGGACATCCGTCAGCCGCAAATCCGTGTTGCCCGTGTTTGAAAAGAACAACGGCTTGCTCTTCTACCCGGTGCAATATGAAGGCGAGGAATGTTCCCACAACGTCTTTTATACCGGCGCGGCCGTCAATCAACAGGCTGTGCCCGCCGTCGAATACCTCATGAGCAAGGAAGGCGGCGCCTATAAAAAGTTCTATTTATTAGGAACCGATTATGTCTACCCCCGCACGACGAACAAGATCCTCCGTGCGATGCTGCTGGCGAAGAAAGTGCCCGCGGCCAATATCATGGAGGAATACACGCCGTTCCATCATCAGGACTACCAAACCATCGTCGGAAAGATCAAAAAATTTGCCGCGGGCGGCGGCGCGTGCGTCATCAGCACGATCAACGGCGACAGTAATGTGCCGTTCTACAAAGAATTTGCCAATCAGGGATTGCGTGCGGAAGACGCGCCGATCATGGCGTTCAGCGTGGCGGAAGACGAGCTGCGCGGCATGGATACGACGGCGCTGGTCGGCCACCTTGCGGCTTGGAACTATTATCAAAGTGTGGACACGGCTCACAATAAGCAATTCGTCTCCAATTTCAAAGCCTACTGCAAGAAGAACAATCTACCCGACGGCGATAAACGTGTGACGGATGATCCCATCGAAGCCGCGTATTTCGGCGTCCATGTCTGGAAGCAGGCGGTCGAGAAAGCCGGCAAGACCGACGTCGATGCGGTGCGGAAGTCGGTGTATGGACAAAAATTTCTGGCGCCCGGCGGCGAAATCATGATGGATGAGGCGAACCACCACACGCACAAGCCGGTGTTGATCGGCGAAATCCTGAAGGACGGGCAGTTCAAGGAGGTCTGGCGATCGAAGGGATTGGTGAAGCCGGAGCCCTGGAGTGAATACACCAATCCGGAAAAAGGATGCGACTGGGTCAAACATCAGGGCACGTACAAGAAAACATGAACGCAACCGCCTTTTTTCTTGCCGCGTTGACGATCGCTGTTGCCCTGGCTCAGGTTGAGACAGCCCGGGCGGACGCGCCGAGCGGCACGGCGCGCTCTCCCGCGGTGGGCCAGGCACTGGCAGACCTCGGCAGCCGGGAGGATGCCGTTCGCGAAGGAGCGGCTCGTCTGTTGATCAAGGAGGCCGATGAGTCGCTCCTTCCGGCGCTGGAACAGATGCGGACCGACGGGGACCGAAGCTTGCGGATGGCCATCAAGCCCGTCGCCGATGCGATTCGTAATCGGGCCAAACTGCGTGATGCGGATCCCGATATCAGGCGATCCGCGGCGAATGATTTGGGAAGCAGCGGCCTGACTGAAGCCATCCCTTGGCTTGAACAAGCGGCGGCCGGCGAAACACACCGGTGGGCCCGGTATACCATGCAGGAAGCCGCGGCGCTGTTGAGACTGGCTTCCCCGGATCCTACCGCCAAGTTGGCCGCCGCGTCCGTACTCGGCGAACTCCGCAGCCAGAATGCCGTGCCCGCGTTGAAGGAATTGGCGCAGAGGGCGACGGAATCCGGCCCGGATCCCGATCAGAAGCGCGTGGAGCTTGCGGCGGCCGACGCGCTGGAGCGGATTGAAACCTGGTCCGCTTGGTCGACCGCGATTGAAACGATATTTCGCGGGATCAGTCTGAGTTCGATCCTTCTTATTATGTCGCTGGGGCTGGCCGTAGTTTTCGGCCTGATGGGCGTCATTAATATGGCCCACGGCGAATTGATGATGGTAGGCGCCTATACGACCTTCGTCATGCAGGCCTGCTTTAAAGCCTATCTGCCGACAGAATGGTTCGATCAATATTTTCTTGCGGCCATGCCGGCGGCGTTTCTGACCGCCGCGCTCGTCGGCTTGGTGTTGGAGATGACGATCATTCGCTTTCTCTACGGCAGACCGCTGGAGACAATGCTGGCGACGTGGGGGGTGAGTCTGATATTCATTCAAACGGCGCGGGTGTATTTCGGCGATCTGACTTCCGTGACCGCCCCTACTTGGTTGAACGGCGGCGCGCAAGCCATGGTCGGCGTGTACTTGCCCTACAACCGCCTTTTCATTATCGTGCTTTCGACGATTTGTGTGGTGGCGATCTATCTGTTGTTATTTCGGTCCGGCCTCGGATTGCGCGTACGGGCCGTCACGCAGAATAGGAGCATGAGCGCCTGCCTGGGCATTCCGACACGCAAAGTGGACGCCTATACCTTTGCATTCGGATCCGGTCTGGCCGGGATCGCCGGGTGGGCGTTGACCCTGGTCGGCAATGTCGAACCGGGATTGGGCCAAAATTATATCGTCGATTCCTTTATGGTCGTCGTGACCGGCGGTGTCGGAAAATTGGCCGGGACGATCGTGGCCTCGCTCGGCATCGGCGGGTTGAACAAGCTGCTGGAGCCCAGCATGGGAGCCGTCTATGCCAAAGTTTTGATCCTGGTGTTCGTCATTCTCTTTCTCCAGCGGCGCCCCTCCGGCCTGTTCGCGGTGAAGGGGCGGCATGCCGATGCATAGGCCGGGCGGCCTTGGTTCCATAATGCCGCTTCGCATTCCTCCGTTTCCTCCACAGCGCCCCTCTGGTATGCTCCTGCTTCTTCCCTCCGGACGGCAGTGCGGTCATGGGTGAAGGACACATCAGCCGGATGACGACGCAGCAGAATAATTCGTTGGACCCGCGACCGGGGCTTCGCAGCGAAGGTCCGGGATTTTGGCTTGCGGGGTTCACGCTGCTGATCGTCTTGCCGCTTCTCAATGTGTTGCCGCCTGAAGACTCCTGGCTGCATGTGTCGGACTTCGCCTTGAATCGCTTCGGCAAGTTTCTCGCCTTTGCCATTCTCGCGCTCGGCCTGGATTTGATTTGGGGCTACACGGGCATTCTCAGCCTCGGCCACGGCGTATTCTTTGGACTCGGCGCCTATTGCATGGGCATGAATCTCATGCTCGCGATCGGATCGGAGAGTGTGTACGGAAGCGACTTGCCCGATTTCATGGTCTGGAACCAGATGAAGGAGTTGCCCTGGTTCTGGAAGCCGTTCTACAGCTTTCCCGTGGCGCTGATGGCCGGCATCCTGGTGCCGGCTGCATTTGCATTGGTGTTCGGCGTTCTTGCCTTCCGCAGCCGGATTAAAGGTGTCTATTTCGCCATTATCACGCAAGCCCTCGCGCTGTCGGCTTGGTTGGTCTTCAACCGCAACGAGACCAATCTTGGTGGAACGAACGGCTTGACCGACTTTAAAACAATCGTCGGATTCTCGCTCAGCGAGCCGGGTACGCAACGGGCGCTGTATGTCGTGACGGTGCTCTGTCTCGGCGGCGCCTACCTCCTGTGTCGATGGATTACTCAATCACGCGCAGGCAAGGTGTTGGTCGCCATTCGTGACAGCGAGCAGCGGGTGCTGTTCTCGGGCTATGCACCGGCCAACTATAAGATTTTTGTCTTTGTGTTGTCTGCGGCCCTGGCCGGCGTGGCCGGCATGCTCTATGTGCCGCAGGTCGGCATCATTACGCCGGCGCAGATCGGCGTGCTGCCCTCCTTGGAAATGGTCATCTGGGTGGCCGTCGGCGGGCGGGCCACGTTGATCGGCGCCATTGTGGGAGCGGTCGGCGTAAATTGGGGCCGCAGTGTATTGACGAACCACTTCCCCGAACTCTGGCCGTTCTTCCTCGGCGGACTCTTTATCGCGGTCGTGCTGGCGTTCCCTGAAGGACTCGTCGGCCTGTTCCGAAAACTCAGCGGTGGAAGCTGGTCTCGGCTCCATCGGTTGCGGCGCCCCATTGTGGTCCATGAGGGAGAGCGGTCGCTATGACGGAGCGAGGATCGATTATTTATTTGGAAGGCGTCACGGTCGACTATGACGGGTTCAAGGCGCTCAACAACCTGAATTTCATCGTCAATTACAACGAGCTGCGGGTGGTCATCGGACCGAACGGCGCGGGCAAGACCACGCTGCTCGACGTCATTTCAGGGAAAACGAAGCCGGCGAAGGGCCGGGTGATTTTTGGGAAGGACATTGATCTCATCGGACTCAAGGAACACGAAATCACGACGCTGGGAATCGGACGAAAATTTCAAGCGCCGTCGATCTACGCGAACCTGACGGTCTGGGACAATCTTGATCTATCACTCAAGCGGCCGAGCAAAGGAGTGATGGCGACGCTGTTGGGTTCGTCGACGAAGGAAGAGCGCGACCGCATCCAGGCCGTTCTCACGATGATCAATTTATCCGACAAAGAGCGTCGGAGGGCCGGCTCCTTGTCCCATGGAGAGAAACAGTGGCTGGAAATCGGCATGGTGATTCTGCAGGACCCCTCTCTGTTATTGGTGGATGAGCCGGTGGCGGGAATGACGGACAAGGAAACCGAACAGACCGGGGTGTTGTTGCAGGCGCTGGCCGAGCAGCATGCCATCGTCGTGATCGAACATGATATGGAATTTGTCCGCCAGATCGCCAGAACCGTGACGGTTCTCCATGAAGGCACTGTCATCTGTGAAGGCTCCGTGGAAAAAGTGCAGGCAGATCCGCGCGTAGTGGAAATATATTTGGGCCGGCAGAAGGTCGCGCACGGATGATGCCATAAAGGATAAGTTGGTGATTGGATAATTTGGTAAAGTGCAGACTTCGCCGGATCACTCAATCACCACGTCCTGCTTGGCTGCGACGCTTCACGAGAGACGAACCACGAAAGCGACATGCTGGAACTTCAGAATCTGAACGTCTATTACGGCGAAAGCCACATCCTCCGGAACGTCTCGTTTACGCTGAAGGCGGGGGAAGTGGCCTGTCTAATGGGACGAAACGGGGTCGGTAAGACGACGACCTTGAAGGGCATTATGGGCCTGCTTCCGGTTCGTTCCGGACAGGTCCGGCTCGCCGACTGCGAGATCACCAAAGAACCGACGGACCGGCGCGTGAAGCGCGGCCTGGCCTATGTGCCGCAGGGACGGGAGATCATTCCGCATCTCACGGTGCGTGAAAACCTGCTGTTGGGCTATTGGGCGCGGTCGGCCTCGGCGAACGGATCGTCCGAGAAGACGGCGTTCGACGAGGTCTATGCCCTGTTCCCCAAATTGACCCAGATCCTCGAACGACCGGGCGGAGTGCTGAGCGGAGGCGAGCAGCAGCAATTGGCCATCGGACGCGCCCTGTTGTCCGACCCCAAAGTCCTGTTGCTGGATGAGCCGACCGAAGGGATCCAGCCGTCCATCGTCGATCAGATCGAAGATGTGATCATCGGATTCAAAAACGCGCGGCGCTTCGCGATTCTGCTCGTCGAGCAAGGCTTGCATTTCGCCGCCCGGCTGGCGGACTCCTATGTGGTGATGGCCAAAGGAGCGGTGGTAGCGGCGGGGAATGCGGGAGAGCTGACACATGAGCAGGTCAAACAGCATCTCGTTGTCTAGGAAGGGCTTTGACCTACCCAATCCAGCTTCCAGCCAGGTCCAGCGGACCCGCGCTCCCGCGCCTCCGGAGCGGCCCTCCCGGGGCTTGCCGGGCGGAGTTCCAGCCGCCTCGCCGACTCGATGATAACCCTCCAAAAGCATATGATGTCTGGTGGTTCTTACTTGGCCATATTGCTCCGAGTTGGAAGGGGTCTGATACTTGATTCGCCGTATTTGCATCGCGCTCCAGGCTGCTTTGCTGCCTTTGTTCTTCGGCTGCGCCACCGGGCACTATACTCCGCTCGCGTCGGCCGAGAAGCACCAAGTTGAGCAGCTCAAGGAGCATATCTATCGTGTCGAATATGAGGTCAGTCCCTTCACGTCCCGGGAGCAACTCGATGAATATCTCCGATGGCGATGTGCAGAACTCACGGTACGCGAAGGGTATGAATGGTTCCGACTGACTCAGCGAGCGGATGTGCTCGGCCTTTCACGTCGCACATCGATGACGGTTACCATGTACAAGGGGCCCATGCCGCCGGAGGCGGCAGACCTGATCGACGCGAGAGCACTGCTGGAATCGCAGCGTCCGAGTCGATCCCGCGAGAAGTGACAGGACCACCTCATCCGTCATGTATGAATGGGTGATGCATCCTCCCAGAGGCCTCCGAACTCTTCCTTGCCGCGTTCATGTCGGTCTTGCCCGTTTCGCAATCTTCATCTTGTCGTCGGAGCGGTGTTCTTTGTATGGATGGTTGCGGTCTGCGAGGCTCAAGCCGATTCACCGGACGATCCGTCGAATCAGGGCCTGGAACATGTTCTGCTCCGGCACAAGGGCATGCCGGGCGCGGCGGCGAAGCGCCTTGTATCGAAAGAATGGGGGCTGCGATTCTATGGCTACCTTGATGGCTCCTATACTCAGAACTTCAATAATCCCGCCAATAAGATCAATCAGCTTCGTATCTTCGATGTGAATGCCAATCAGTTTCGGCCCAACCTGGCGCAGTTTGTATTAGAGAAAGAAGCGAAAGCCGGCGGGACCTGGAAAGATCGCGCCGGGTTTCGCGTGAAGTTCAATGCCGGGCGTGACTCTGATTTAGTCGGAGGATTCAATTTCAACCAGTGGATCGATTTTCAAGAAGTCTATCTGCAGTATGTTGCGGCGATCGGGAGCGGACTCAATATACAACTTGGGCAGATGAATTCGGTCGTCGGATATGAAGTGGTCGAAAGCCCGCACAATCCCAACTATTCGCGATCATGGCTGTTCGGTCTCGGCCAGCCGTTTACCACGCGAGGCGGGCGTCTGTCGTACGAGTTTACCAAACAGGTCGCGCTCTCGATCGGAGCGATCGGGTATATCAATTCGGCGCGGGGAAACACACGCCACGATCCCTTGGTAGAATCGGCGTTAACCCTCACCCCATCGGACCGAGTCAAGATGACGCTCTATGGTCTCGCCGGCCCAAGGCCGGGATCATCCGGAACGAGCGGCGGCACGATCCTATTGGTGGGCGGTTTTATCAGCGTGCAGGCGACGCAACAGACCTCCATCGTCCTGGAGTCCTACTATGCCAACCAGGCGAACAGCAGCACGGTCAGTTCGTCCGGCAACGCCAGGTGGAACGGCGCGGCGGGATACGTGATCCATGACTTCGATCGGCAGTGGGGCGTCAGATTCCGCGCCGAGATCTTTGAGGATGCCGGCGGTCTGGTGTCATGCGGGGGAACGACGGATTATCAACCGAAGGCCAATGTCTGCTTCGGCGCGTCCCCGACGTCGTCCGCCCCCCCGATTGCGCAAACACTCTGGGAAATCACGTCCACTCTGCAATATAGACCGTTTGAATCCTTGATCACCCGCCTGGAATATCGGTACGACAGATCCAATCAGAACGTGTTTCAAATCGGTTCGCGTGCGGCGAGCTATCAGCCGACACTGTCGGTGGAAGCGATTTATCTGTTCTGACCGAAGCGATATCGCTCAAGATTGATTTCCGGCGTCGAGGAGTCGGATGGCGCGATGGGGATCAGAGAGGGAAAGCCGATTTTTGCGAGGAGCATCAACCAGGTGACGAATACAAACGCGGAGGTCAAAACCGGCATGCCCGACGGCTCCAGAAAAATGCCGAGCGAGGCCCAGACTCGTGCCGTCACCAACACGCCGATCACCGTATAGATGAAACCGGGAAGGTTCAATACGAAAAAGGTGCCGCCGAGGGCCATCGCGGTGAGGGCGGCGTTATAGCCGAACAAGCCGTCGCGGATGGCCTCCTCCTGCGCGCCGTAGAAAACCGCGACCCCGACGGCCAGCGTGGATCCCATGAGCGCCATCAGCGCTCCGATCCGCGTGTTGATCGCGATGCCGATCAGGATGATGACGCCGGTCACCCAATTGTCCTGGAAGAAGATTTCCCCAATGCCCATGGTGACGCCATGAAACCAGGTCAGCCAGGTGTATTCCGGCCGTGGACCGGTAAAGTCGGAAGGTGAAGTAGGCTTCAGGGAGACGTCAATCGTCGTAAACTGGAACAGCGCGCCGAGAAAAAACCAGGTGGCCAGCACAAACGGCATGGTGAGACCCGGAACTTTGTGCGGGCCCAGGACGGCGCCGAACGCCGGCAGGATTACGGTCGTAAAGGCTGCGCCAAGCACGATGTAGAGCCAAAGATGACCACTGGGCATCGTGCCGGTCGTGAAATGTCGGCTGGTATAGGCCACCAACGCGATGGCAATCAAGGCGCCGTTGAATCCAAATAGCCCGTCTTTGATCATCCCCTTATCGGCTTTGAATAAGACGGCGGTCAGCGTGCTGATGATGGTCCCAAACAGGCAGACCATTCCATAGATCCAGGAATTGTAAGAGATCGCTCCAAGGATGACGGCGCCCGAGATCGGATTGTTCTGAAACACGACCTGGCCGATCCCGCGGAGGATCCAGTCGATCGGTCCAAGGAGCGGATGGTCATGGAAGCGATCCTTCCAGGGCAGCTCACTCATCAGCAGGATCCAGTCAGAGTTCCTTACGTGCATCCACGGTAGAGTATGCCTTGACAGTGGCCGGATCGTAGACTAACATTCAGCCCCTTGCAAGGGGTTATCACGGCCTCAGCGATTCACAATGAGGTAAGTTCATGCATTTGACGCCGAGAGAGCAGGAGAAGCTCCTGATCTATGTCGCCGCCCAATTGGCCAAAGAGCGCAAAGCCCGAGGCCTCAAGCTGAACCATCCCGAATCCATTGCCTACCTGACCGCCGCCATCCTCGAAGGCATTCGGGATGGACAATCCGTTGCAGACCTCATGACATATGGAACGACGCTCCTCTCTCGAAACGATGTCATGCCCGGTGTGCCTGAGATGATCCATGAATTTCAAGTTGAAGGGACCTTCCCCGACGGCACGAAACTGGTCACTGTCCATAACCCGATTCGGTAAGCGCCGGTTCCAGCAGTTTGGCGTATTCCCGGGAGAGCTGAAATGGCGACTACACAAAAACGAGTTGCAACCAAGAAGAAGCAGACCGGATCCTCGGGTAGAGACAAATCAGTTGCGTCGATTATTCGGACCGAGCTGGCCAAGCCCGTCACGCCGGGGGAAATTCTGCTCGGGTCGGGAGACATCGAGGCCTTTCGCGGCCGCGAGACGAAGCAACTGACGGTCACGAATTCCGGCGATCGGCCGATCCAAGTCGGATCCCATTGCCATTTTTTCGAGGTGAACCGGGCATTGCAATTCGATCGCGAGCAAGCGTTCGGATTCAAACTCTGTATTCCGGCCGGCACTGCGTCGAGGTTTGAGCCGGGCGAAGAAAAGCGCGTGACCTTGGTCGCCTTTGCCGGCACGCGGATGGTCCACGGTATCAATAACCTGACCGATGGCCCGTTGGATGATGCTCACGCAAAGGCGCAAGCTATGACCCGCGCGACGGAAGGAGGATTTATCCGGAAGGGAGGGACCCCGTGAAGATTCCCAGAAAGCAATATTCCGATTTGTTCGGTCCCACCGTGGGAGACAGAGTGCGGCTCGCCGATACGGACCTGCTGATCGAAGTCGAACGCGATTATACGTCTTATGGCGACGAGGCTGTATTCGGAGGAGGCAAGGTCATCCGCGACGGCATGGGCCAGTCGCCGACGGCCACGAATGCGGGTGGGGCGCTCGACACGGTCATCACCAACGCGCTCATCCTGGATTACTGGGGAATTGTAAAGGCGGACATCGGGATCAAAGACGGGCGGATCGTGGCAATCGGGAAGTCGGGCAATCCGAACCTCATGCCGGGTGTGACACCAGGGATGGAACTGGGCGCCGGGACGGAAGCCATTTCGGCGGAAGGGTGCATCGTCACGGCGGGAGCCATCGAAAGCCATGTGCATTTTATTTGCCCGCAGCAGGCGTGGGAGGCGTTGTCGGCCGGGATTACGACCATGATCGGCGGAGGAACGGGACCGGCCACGGGCACGAATGCCGTGACGTCAACCCCTGGGCCTTGGAACATTCATCGCATGCTCGAAGCGGCAGAAGGGTTTCCGATCAACCTGGGCTTCACGGGGAAGGGCAATTGCTCCAGATCGGAGCCGCTCAATGAACAGATCGAGGCAGGGGCGCTCGGGGTGAAGGTGCACGAAGACTGGGGCTCGACGCCCGCCGCCATCGATACGGCGCTCAGCGTGGCCGATCGATACGATGTGCAGGTCGCCCTGCATACGGATACGTTGAATGAGGCGGGGTTCGTCGAGGACACGATCAAGGCGTTCAAAGGACGAACGATCCATTCCTATCACACCGAGGGGGCAGGGGGCGGGCACGCCCCGGACATTCTCAAGGTCTGTGGTGAACCGAACGTGCTGCCGTCCTCCACGAATCCGACCATGCCCTTTACCGTGAACACGATGGACGAGCATTTGGATATGCTGATGGTCTGCCACCATTTGAATAAAAGGGTGCCGGAGGATGTGGCCTTTGCGGAGTCACGAATCCGCCGCGAGACGATCGCCGCGGAAGATGTCCTGCATGACCTGGGGGCCATCAGCATGATGTCATCAGACACACAGGCGATGGGACGCATCGGCGAATTAATCATTCGAACTTGGCAGACGGCTCATAAAATGAAAATTCAACGGGGCCATCTTGCTCCCTCCGGGACCGAAGCGCAGTATCCGCAGGCCGATAATTTCCGCGCCCGCCGGTATGTCGCGAAGTACACGATCAATCCGGCCCTCGCGCACGGCGTAGCCCATGAGATTGGATCGGTCGAGGTTGGGAAGGTGGCGGACCTGGTCATTTGGAAACCGGCCTTCTTCGGTATCAAGCCTGAAATGGTCTTAAAGAGCGGCTTCATCGCGCAGGCTATGATGGGCGACCCCAACGCGTCGATTCCCACCCCCCAGCCGGTCCTCAGCCGGCCGATGTTCGGCGCCTTTGGACGCGCCATCGGCAGTACCAGCATCACATTCATGTCTCAAGCCGCGCTGGAGCGGGAGGTGCCGAAGAAATTAGGTTTGCAGCGGCGGGTCGTGGCGGTCAGGGATTGTCGCACCGTCAAGAAGCGTGATCTCAAGTTGAACAATGCTTTGCCGAAAATCGAGGTCGATCCGGAAACCTATGTAGTGACGGCCGATGGAGTCCATCTGACTTGCGATCCGATTATTGTGCAGCCGATGGCGCAACGGTATTTTTTGTTTTAGGCTGATGAAAAAGCTCCCCAACTTTGTTCTCGGTCGCTCGTACCCCTCAACGTACCCTCGCCGCGTACGCCTCGGGGTCCTCACTCCCTGCGGCCTCGTTGGATGAGCTTTTTGATCAGCCTAATCGCTCTAGGAGGTAAAGCCAGATGGAATTCTACGAAGGACTAGTTCACTCTTATCTCACAGCAGTAAGGCGGTTCCTGGTGCTTCCACAAGCGGAAATCCTTCATAATTCAGAAGGGGAACCTTGGAAGGCCGATGTGGATTTCGTAGCGTTAGACTTCAAAGGCGAAAAGATCTATCTAGTCGAGGTATCTAGTAGTTCGGACTATCCAGCAAAAGCAGTGGATAGGTTGCTCGAAGAAAATTATAAGAATATTGAGCCCTACATAAAGAGCGAACTCTTAAGAAATCAGCTATCGTCTTTTAAGGTCATATGGTGGTTTTTCATTCGAGATAGACATATCCCGCGTTTCCAGAAAGAAGCATGCTACTTGGCATATCTGAAATCGGACGGTCATTGTGAGGCTCAATCTCTTGAACAAACGCTAGACGAATTTAAGCGACGGCTCGGTTAGCTTATGAATGGGCTGTCTCTCATTCAGGGCATTCGCTTCATCGACAGCTTTTTTCCGTCCGGCGGGTATGCCTATTCATCAGGATTGGAAGCGGCCGTGCAGGAAGGGGCGGTCCGCGATGCCGGCGAGTTTAAAGAGTATGTGGAGGATAGTTTACGCGGGGGAATTGGCAGGCGGGAAGCGGTGGCGGTAAGCCTCGCTTGCGAAGCGGTCAAAAAGAAAAGCTTAGAGGCCGCTCTCCAAGTGGACGCTGAGCTCGACGCCATGAAAATCGGATACGAATCCCGATTGGCCAGCCGCCAAATGGGCCGGCAGGTGATGCGGATCGCCACGGATCGAGACCAACCGCATGCGATGCTGCAGGCGTTCCACGAGAAGATTATAGAATCCCGGACCGCCGGACATTTTCCCGTCTGCCTGGGCCTGACTCTTGCGGCGAACGGATGGCCTCGCACCGACGCGATCGCCGCCTTTCTGTATCAGACGGCGGCGGGCTTTGTCTCTGCGGCGATGAAACTGCTCCCCATCGGACAACGCGAAGGCCAACGTTTGCTGGCGAACTGGACGCCGTTCTTTATTGAATTGAGCCACCGAATCCCAATTAAAGCCGACATGTCTGCGTGGTCGCCCATTCAAGACATCTATGCGATGCGCCATAGCCGGTTGGAATCGAGGTTGTTCAGATCGTAGCGTGACTCGGGAGAGCGCACGTCTCGGCGTGCGCGGGGTGGGCGGGTGAGATAGTAGCGTGAAGTCCGATTCGTAATTGCGTGATATCGTGATGTGAAGACTTTGCCACATCACAAATCAGCAACTCTCACTTTCTGTAGACACGAGATGATTCGCGAGTGACGAGAGGCGACATGCATCGTGACGATGAACACCTTTCCGGCAGCGGGCGGCCGACCAAAGCGCGCACCCGCCGGATCCCTGTGATTGGAATCGGTGGGCCGGTCGGGTCGGGCAAGACGGCGCTGGTCGAGGCGTTATGCCGCCGCCTCCGCGATCGGTACAGCCTCGCGGTCGTCACAAATGATATTTTCACAAAGGAGGATGCGGAATTCCTCACCAGAAGGGGAGCTCTGCCTCAAGATCGTATTGTGGGCGTTGAAACCGGCGGATGCCCCCACACGGCGATCCGTGAAGACGCGTCGCATAATCAGGAGGCGCTTGATGATCTCTTGAAGCGTCATCCCGATGCGGAACTCATGTTCGTCGAAAGCGGAGGCGATAATCTGGCGGCCACCTTTAGCCCGGAACTGGTGGACCATGTCATCTACGTGATCGACGTGGCGGCCGGGGACAAGATTCCACGCAAGGGCGGACCCGGGATTACGCGATCCGATCTGCTGGTGATCAACAAAATCGATCTGGCCCCTCATGTGAACGCCGACCTGGCTGTCATGGAGCGTGACAGTCGGCGCATGCGGGGCGACCGTCCGTTTATATTCACCAATCTCCTGTCCGGCGAAGGACTCGAGTCTGTTACTGAATGGGTCGAACAGCGCATGATTCAAGGGACCCATCCGCTCTTACATCATTGATCCGTTGTGGTCTCTAGTCCCGCCTTTCGCCGAATGGTCGGTGGTGATCGGCGCTACTGTCACGTACACCGCCAATCTGTTTCAATTTTCATCGGGCAGCTGCCTCTCAGCCGAACAGGATTACTCCCGTGCGGGATGTCCTGTCCAAGCCCTCCAATGTGATCTGATCCAAACGACCTCGTACGGATGGCGCGCCGAGCTTCAGCGACAGGTCACCGATCGATGGATGATCAACTTCATCGGCCGCTGTGGGCTTCGATTTTGCGGTGAGCCCTTCGAGGAGTGTGACACCCGCTTCTGGAGTGCCGGTTCTCAGGTCGGCGTCACGCAGACATCCTGGTCGACGATCACCGCGGCTTACTTGTACGAACGCGGACTTGCTGTGGGCGTGATGATCCGCAAAGGGACCTGGGCGCGTCGGGGCCTTCCGCCGCTCGTACTCGGTGTATGATAATCTGCACCAAATCCATGATGGATAGAAGGTCCAACAAACGCGAAGTCGGAAGAACCGGACGGCTCCGCATTGAATATGCCCGGCAGGGTAGACAGACCATCATGGCCCGCTCGCATTGCACGAGTCCGTGGCATCTGTTTCCGCCTATTTATCTCGACGACATTGGATCGGCTTATACCCTGTTGGTGAACCCTTCCGGCGGCCTTGTCGGAGGAGATCATCTTTCCATTGATATGGCATTGACCGCGCAGTCGCATGTCATCGTGTCGACGCCTTCCGCGAATCGTGTGTACCGATCCGTATCGAAGGAACTCGAGTCCGTTCAGACCATCAAGGTTACACTTGGAGAGGAAGCGATTCTCGAATGGGTGCCGGAGCACACCATTCCGTACGCCGGGTCACGCTTTCGCCAGGCGATCCAAGTCCGGTTGGCCCCTCGTTCAACCGTGCTGCTATGGGATGCCATGGCCGGAGGGCGGCTGGCACAAGATGAACGCTGGACTTTTGCGAGCTTGGCGAATTGTGTCACGATCACGACGGCATCGGGGGATGCCGTTATGGAGCGTTACCGCCTTGACCATGCCTCGGCATTGTATCCTGCGGGGATCGCCCGTTCGTGGGACTATGTGGCATCGCTCTACATCGTGAGCGACGCAATGAATCCCGATGTCTGGAAGACCTTGGAAGCGAGACTCAACGACGTCCTTGATGCCGAACCGGGAGTCTTGCTGGGCGGCGTCTCCACTCCCGCCGTGCCGGGCTTGGTGGTGAAGCTGCTCGCTCGTTCCGCTCCTGTATTGACCGCCACGCTGGAGCAGCTCTGGGCCGCGGTCCGATTCACGTTGTGGGGGCTTCCGCCCGTGGCCTTACGCAAATATTAGCAGGATGTTGAAGAAGGTCCTCCGGCGTTGGGATGCGTTTGACAATCATGTCGGCCGATGGTACCGTGAGGCCGCTTTTGGGGGGACAACGGAGTCTCCATTTTTTAGACACCAGGTGAAACGGACAATGACGTCCTCGGCTCCTCCGGAGAGCGAGGGCGTTTTTTTTTGACCGGATGACGGCCAAGATCATGCGCATGTTTCGCATCGCCATGGTGCAGATGAATCCTACCGTCGGAGATCTCGACGGCAATGCGCAACGAATTATTGAATCGATCCGGGAAGCCAAAGCGGCGAAAGCCGATCTCGTGGTGTTTCCGGAACTCGCCGTGACCGGATACCCTCCGGAGGACCTCCTGCTCAAATCGCGATTCGTAGAGGATAACCGGCGTGCTCTTGAACGCATCGTCAAGCAGGTACGCGGCATTACGGCGGTCGTGGGCTACGTCGGCCAGGGACACACGCCCGCTCAACGGGCAACATCTCCGGCCGTCCTGCCGGCCGGCCGCCACGAGTTGTACAATGCCGCCGCGATTATCGCCGATCGGCGCGTAGCGGCGACGTACTATAAATGGTGCCTGCCAAACTACGGCGTGTTCGACGAGAGCCGCTATTTTCATCCGGGCAAACGTCTTCCATTGATCATGCTGGACGGGGTGGCGATCGGCATCAATATCTGTGAGGACATTTGGCTCCCCGAGGGACCCACCCGCGCACAGGCCGCCGCGGGCGCCGAAGTGATCGTGAACATCAATGCGTCTCCCTTTCACATGGGCAAGAGCCAATATCGCGAACAGATGCTGGCGACCCGCGCTCGAGAAAATGGCGTGATCCTGACCTATACCAATATGGTGGGCGGGCAGGATGAGTTGGTATTCGATGGAAACAGCCTCATCCTTGATCATACCGGCGAGGTGATCGTTAGGGGGAAGGCTTTCGAAGCGGCTCTCATCGTCGCGGACTTGGACGTAGAGTCCGTAGCGCGAGCCCGGGTGAGACAGAGCGGCAGAAAGCCGTATATTCCCAACCTCAATAAATTGATCGACCGGATTACGGTGACGACCAAAGCCTCCGTTCCACAGCGGAGCCGGTCTATTTCGGTGTTTGTTTCGCGGCTGGAGCCGTTGGAGGAAGTCTATCGCGCGCTGACGCTCGGGATCCGCGACTATGTCGGGAAAAATGGGTTCAAGCGCGTGGTCATCGGTTTGAGCGGGGGCGTGGATTCGGCCTTGACCATCGTTTTGGCGGTGGATGCCCTCGGTCCCGACAACGTGCTTGGGGTCTTCATGCCGTCTCCCTATACTTCTCGGGAGAGCCGTGAAGATGTGGCGGATATCGTGCAGCGGTTGGGCATCAAACTTTTGACCATCCCGATCACCCGGACATTCCGCTCGTACCTGGCGTCGCTGGCGAAGGCCTTTGATGGCCGCCGACCCGATGCCACCGAGGAGAATATTCAGGCGCGCATTCGCGGCAATCTCCTGATGGCCTTGTCGAATAAGTTCGGGCACTTGGTTCTGACGACCGGTAACAAGAGCGAGATGAGCGTGGGGTACGCCACCCTCTATGGCGACATGGCCGGAGGCTTCGCCGTCATCAAAGATGTGCCGAAAACCATGGTGTATGAGCTGGCTCGTCTGCGCAACCGAGCCGGTGAGTCTCCGGTCCTTCCCAAGCGGGTATTAGAACGTGCGCCGACAGCCGAATTGAAGCATGATCAGAAAGATGAGGACTCGCTGCCCAATTATGCGGTCCTGGACCCTATTCTCAAAGCCTACGTCGAAGACGACCAGTCGGTGGACGACATCGTCGAGGCAGGATTCGATCGCCAAACGGTGGCCCGGGTGATTCAGATGGTCGATCACAGTGAATATAAACGCCGTCAAGCGCCCATCGGCATCAAGATCACGCATCGGGCATTGGGGAAAGACCGCCGCATGCCGATTACGAGCAAGTACCGAAGTCTCTGAGAGTCGGCCGGCCAATTCAGGATGGAGGTGACGATGACGAATGTTCGGCATGGGACGCGGGCTGCAGCAGCCATGGCGGTAACGTTTCTGTCGCCGTGTTTTGCCCTGGGGCAACCGGGCCTGTCCGTACCGGGAGAAGCGGCGGCTGTCTTGAACAGCGGCGATACGGCGTGGTTGCTGGGCGCCTCGGCGCTGGTCATGCTCATGATCATCCCCGGTATCCCGTTCTTTTACGGAGGATTGGTCCGGAGCAAGAATGTGATCGGCACCATGGTGCAGACCTTTGCCATTCTCTGCGTGGTCACGCTCGTCTGGGTCGTGTGCGGATACAGCCTGGCTTACAGTCCCGATCGAGGGGGGGTCATCGGCGGCCTGGACTGGATGTTCCTCAGCGGAGTGGAAGGATCTCCGTACCCGCTCCTTGCGCCTACCGTCCCCCACCAGGCGTTTATGCTGTTTCAACTGTTGTTTGCGGCCTTCACGCCTGCATTGATCGCGGGTGCGTTTGCCGAACGCATGAAGTTCAGCTCCGTCCTGCTCTTTACCCTGCTCTGGACCCTGTTCATCTATGCGCCGATTGCACACTGGGTCTGGGGCGGCGGGTGGCTCAGGAAGCTCGGGGTGTTGGATTTTGCCGGAGGGACGGTCGTCCATGTGAGTTCCGGGTTCAGTGCCTTGGCTTGTGCGATGGTGCTGGGAAAGCGGCGAGGTTGGCGGACGGACTACATGGCCCCTCATAACCTTCCGTACGTGCTGCTGGGGACGGGCCTCCTCTGGGCCGGGTGGTTCGGATTCAACGGCGGAAGCGCAAGAGGCGCATCGGTCGTGGCCGTCAACGCCATTGTCGTGACGCATCTTACGGCCGTGGCGGCGGCGTTTACCTGGATGATCGTGGAGTGGCATCATCGCGGGAAGCCGACCGTACTCGGAATCGCGACCGGCGCCGTGGCCGGATTGGCCACCTCGACGGCGGGGGCCGGTTTCATCAGTCCGGGAGCTGGAATGATCGTTGGAGCGGCGGCCGGTGTATGTTGTTATCTGGCCATCGTCTGGAAAGGAAGGATCGGGTATGACGATACCCTTGATGTGTTGGGGACGCATGGCGTCGGTGGGATCATTGGAATGTTGGCCACGGGTCTCTTTGCGTCGCGGGTCGTGAACCCGCTTGGCGCGGATGGAGTGTTTGCCGGTAATTCAGGATTATTCGGTATCCAGGTGATTGCCGTGATCGCCGTCAGCGCATTTTCGTTTATCGGAACCTATGCCATTCTAAAGCTGACCGAGAGTTCGGTGGGTCTTCGGGTCACGCAGGAGGAAGAGGCCACCGGGCTTGATTTAACGCAACACAACGAACGAGCCTATTCGTAACCCGCATTATTCATGACGGTTCGTGACGAACTCGGGAAAAGGTGCGTCTCGGCGCGCCTGGGGAAGGCGGGCGTAAGCATGAGACGCCACGCGAGGTGCGTGACGCGCCGAAGAATGAGGTAACGACGCGACGAAGAACGAGCGCCACGTTTCGGACGCCGCCGCGACGGTGAGGCGGTTTCGGCCGGCTGAACAATCGCTTGACAGCTTTTGAGAGTCGATGCTATAAGCCCCCATTCTTGCCGGGACAATGACGTCTGCGGTAAGGCTGTCCTATTGAACGCGGACAAAGACGTCCTGAGGTCGTCGAGGCGACCACGAGGGCGTCTTTTTTTTTGAGGCTGGGGAGGTTGGCCAGGCGGATGAATTGGTGGAACCCGACTGCGCCATTGTTCGCAGTAATTGTGTGAAAGAATGAGATCGGCTATGATAACTCGTTTCACATCCGGGCCACGTATGACGGCGGTTCCTGATAGAGCCGACGATCAATGGGGTGCATGCATTTGGGCGGCTCGACGGATGCCATGAACGATCAGCCACGGGCTATCACGGTTTGCGGGGAGGAGGCATGAAACTAATCGAGGCGATCATCAAGCCTTTCAAACTGGACGAAGTAAAAGACGCCTTGTTGGAGATTGGTGTGCAGGGCATGACGGTCACCGAGGTGAAAGGCTTCGGCCGCCAGAAGGGGCACAAGGAGACGTATCGGGGGCAGGAATATACGATCGAGTTCGTGCCAAAGGTGAAGGTTGAAGTGGCGGTTACCGACAGCCAGGTGCCGAGGGTATTGGACACGATTACAAGAGCCGCCAAAACCGGGAGCATCGGGGACGGAAAGATTTTTGTGCGCGAATTGAGCTCCGCCGTCCGTATCAGGACAGGTGAGACGGGAGAGAGCGCGCTGTAACGATGGCTCAGCATTCCGAAATAACCGCCGGTGAACTGCAGGACGGATCACCGGCCGCGATCGGCGCCGAGTTGAATGACCTACGCCAAGGCATCGAACGGCGACTGATGAATGGCGCCTCGGGCGATGAAATCGTCGGAGCGACCACCGACATGGTGGATGCGCTCATCGTAGGCCGGTACAAGACCGCGGCGCGCGCAGGTGGTGAGGCCTATACCGCCGCGGGATTCCAGCACTGTTGCCTGGTCGCCCTCGGCGGATATGGCCGGCGGGAATTGGCTCCGTATTCCGACATCGATTTGATGGTGCTCTATCGGCCTGAGGCGGGCAAAATTGTTCCTGATTTCGTCAAGGGCGTGTTGCATCCATTGTGGGATGCAGGTTTTCAAGTGGGCCATAGCGTCCGGACGATCCAGGATTGCATCGATCTCGGCATCCAAGACTTGACCGTGCGGACTTCCATGATGGAGGCTCGATTCCTCGCCGGGAGTCCGGAACTCTTTCAACAGTTTCACACGCGCTATCTACGAAAAGTCGTCTTCCGGGGCACGGAGAAATATCTCGAGTCCAAACTCGAAGAACGTCGCCGCGAATATCAAAAATTCGGCGAAACCGTCTATCTCCTTGAGCCGAACGTCAAAAAAAGCAAAGGCGGCTTGCGGGATCTTCATTCGTTGCAATGGATCGGCATGGCGCGATATCGCGCGCCGACCATCCGCGAACTCTCCGATCGCGGCATCCTCTCGCCGGACGATTATCGAGCCTTGAAAGAGGCCCGCGAATTTCTATTGCGGGTACGAGCCTTCCTGCATATACGCGCCGGTATGGCTCAAGAGATTTTGACCTTCGAGGACCAAGTGTGGCTGGCTCAGCAGTTCGGCTTTGCTGATTTGCCGCATCTGCTCGCCGTAGAGCAGTTCATGCAGCAATACTACCGGCACACCACGGAACTGCATGCCTCTTCGGCACGATTCATGGCGCGCTGCCGCCTGGTTCCTCTCTACCAGCGCGTGATGAGGCTGTTGCCCTCTTCGCGTATCGAGAGTCATTTCATCCTGAAAGGCGACGTGTTGACGGTGGCCTCCGATGCGCGGCTGGCCGTCCTGAAAAATCCCGTGCTCCTGCTCAAGCTATTCGATGTAGCCCGCTCCAGGCAGGCGACGATCGATCCGGCTTTTCTGGAGGACATTCATCGGCATGCGGATGCGCTGCCGGCCGAGGCATTCCGGTCCTCCGAAGTGGGCCGGATGTTCCTCGCCATTTTGTCCGGGCCGGGAACCGCTAAAACGCTGGATGCGATGCACCGGGCACATCTGTTGGAAAAATTGGTTCCGGCTTTTGCCCGAGTCAGAGGGCTGATGCAGTTCAATCATTATCACAAGTACACGGTCGATGAGCACAGTCTGCTTGCCGTCGCCAAGGCCGAGTCCTTGGCTCAGGATCAGGGTGTGCTGGGCGACGTGTATCGCGACATCAAGCGGAAGGATGTGTTGCATCTGGCGGTTCTGCTGCATGACCTCGGTAAAGGGCACGAAGAGGATCACAGCGAGATCGGTCGTCGATTGGCGGAGGATGCGGCGGCGCGATTTGAGTTCGGCGATCAGGAGGCCCATACGCTGGTGTTCCTGGTCCACCGGCATCTCTTGATGGCGCATACGGCCTTCAGGCGCGATCCTTACGACGAAAAGGTCTTGCTGCCGTTTGCGCGCGAAGTGGGCACGCCGGAGGTGCTCCGGAAAATGCTGGTGCTTACGGCCGCCGATATTGCGGCGGTCGGTCCTGAAGTGCTGACGAAGTGGAAAGAATCGCTGCTCATTGAGTTGTATTATCGAGCCATGCAGGAAGTGTCCGGAGACCGGGAAACCGACGATGTGCCCGAGCGGCTGAAGCAGGTGGCGAGGGAAGTAGCCGCCCAGGAGTCGCTGGCGGCGCCGGCCGATGCCGGGGCGACATGGGTGGAGACCCAGCTTCGCCAATTTCCGATCCGCTATGCCTGCGGGACGTCGCCGAAGCGAATCGCGGCTCATCTGGCCGCCATCCGGCGCCTGCATACGGGCGAGGTGGTGGTCGATGCCGAGTATAACGAACAGTTGGGAACCTCCGAATACGCCGTGGTTACGCACAATGAGTTAGTGCCGGGAATTTTCTCAAAGATCGCGGGGGTCATGGCGGCAAGCGGCCTTCAGATTCTCGATGCCCAGATCCTCACCCGCACGGACGGCATCGTCGTCGATACCTTTCAAGTCACGGACCGCGATTATCACGGCGCCCCGCCGGAGGAGCGACGTCGCGCCATTGGAGAAAGGCTCGCCGCCGTGTTGAAGGGATGGGAACATGTGGATGAATTGATGCGCCGGGGGACGCGGCTGAATAGCGCGCGCATGGCGCCGCTCAACCGTCAGCCGACGGAAGTGCGGATGGACAATGAAACCTCCGACCGGTTCACGATTATCGATGTCTTTGCCGATGACCGTCAGGGACTGTTGTACGTCATCACCAATGCGATCTTCAGGCTCGGCCTGTCCGTTCATGCGGCGCGGATCTCGACGAGATTGGATCAGGTGGCGGACGTTTTCTATGTGACGAATCAATCGGGCGGCAAGCTCGAAGAGCAGGCGCAGCTGGAGGCGGTGCGGGGAGCGGTCCTCCGGGATGTCGAGACATTTCTCGGAGTGAAGGCGGCGTGAATGAAATGACGAGGCGATATTACTGTGAGAGCGTGAAAGGAGGGGCGGATGAACGTTCGTGAAGTCTTAGAGTTTGCCAAGAAAAACAAGGTCCAAATCGTGGACCTGAAATTTGTGGATCTCGTCGGCACGTGGCAGCATTTCAGTATTCCTGTAAGCGAGTTGAACGAAACTTTGTTCAAAGACGGATCCGGCTTTGACGGGTCCTCGATTCGCGGCTGGAAGGCCATCAATAACAGCGACATGCTGGCGATGCCCGATCCGGAGACGGCTTGTCTTGACCCCTTCAGCGCAGTGCCCACGCTCAGCATGGCCTGTAACGTCGTCGAGCCGATTACACGGGAGAGCTACGAACGAGACCCTCGATTCATCGCCCAAAAGGCGGAGAAGTATCTGCAGAGCACGAAAATCGGCGACATCTCCTATTGGGGGCCGGAAGCCGAGTTTTTCATTTTCGACCATGCCCGCTATGACCAAACAAACCACAGCGGGTACTATCACATCGATTCGGAAGAAGGCGTGTGGAATGCCGGCCAGGAAGGCGTGAATCTCGGATCGAAGATCCGCCACAAAGAAGGCTATTTCCCGGTGGCGCCGATCGACACGCAGCAAGATATTCGCAGCGAGATGATCATCGAGATGGAGAAGGCGGGTATCGCGGTCGAGAAGCATCATCACGAAGTGGCTACGGCGGGACAAGCAGAAATCGACGTCCGGTTCGACTCGCTGCTGAAGATGGCCGATAAGATGATGATGTACAAATATATTGTCAGGAACGTGGCCCGCCGTCACGGAAAAACCGTGACGTTCATGCCGAAACCGATCTTTGGCGACAATGGATCGGGCATGCATTCTCATCAAAGCATCTGGAAGGACGGCAAACCGTTGTTTGCCGGCAAAGAGTACGCGGGCGTCTCCCAAATTTGCCTGTACTACATCGGCGGCATCCTCAAACATGCCCCGGCGTTGGCGGCCTTTACCAATCCCACCACCAACTCGTACAAGCGGCTCACGCCGGGGTTCGAAGCTCCCGTGCTGCTGGCCTATTCCAGCCGGAACCGTTCAGCCGGCATCCGCATTCCCATGTACTCGCCGAGTCCGAAAGCCAAACGCATCGAGGTGCGATTCCCGGACCCTGCCTGCAATCCATACTTGGCGTTTGCGGCCATGCTGATGGCCGGCCTCGACGGTATTGAAAACAAAATCAATCCGGGCGAGCCGGGGGAGAAGGATCTGTACGATCTGGAACCGAAGGAAGCCGCCAAAATCCGCACGATGCCGGGGAGTCTGGACGAGGCATTGACGCATCTGGAGAAGGACCACCAATTCCTTCTCAAAGGCGGGGTCTTTACGGAGGATCTGATCGAAACCTGGGTGAGCTACAAGCGCAGCAAGGAAGTCGATGCTTTACGGCTCCGGCCGCATCCGTACGAATTTTGCCTCTATTACGATGTCTAGTAGAACCGTATTTCAAGCCAGTGCTTGACGGTTTCTAGGATCGGATGGTATAGGTTCTATCCACGAGCAGGGCTTACGGCAATGGCGCCTGAGTCAGGCTCAACCGGTTGGTAAACGGACAAGGGCGTCCGTCATTCTACAACGAGAATGGCGGACGCTTTTTTTTGTGCATGTGCCGAGTCGAGACGACGACGTCTCGCAGCGGGTCTCCCTGGAGGCTCGCACTCAGGACGATGGCGTCCTCTCCCGTATCAGGGCGAGGGCGCTTTTTTTTGGGGAAGGACCGGAGGAGATGACGTTTTCGAGATTCCATCGGAGGAGGGACGATCATGTATGCGTCTGACCATGAACGAATCTCAGCCTTGGCGGTAAAAAAGTCGGCTTACCTTCAGCAATCGCTGGGAGGGTATGTGCTCCTGTCCTTGTTGGCCGGAGCCTATCTGGGATTTGGGATCGCGCTGATTTTTGCTTTGGGCGGTCCATTGGCCGCGTCCGGCTCGCCGTTTGTCAAATCAATCATGGGTGTTTCCTTCGGGATCGCGCTGAGTCTCGTGGTTTTTGCCGGGTCGGAATTGTTTACCGGTAATAATCTCGTCGGCGCCATCGGCGGCTTCAGCCGCAGCGTGACATGGAAACAAGCGGCCCAACTCAATGTCTGGTCATGGTTCGGCAATCTGATCGGTTCGCTCGGCCTCGCATGGCTCGTGATTCAATCGGGCGTCTTCTCCAAGGGACCGACGGCCGATCTCATCGAGAAGGTGGCGGCGGTCAAAATGGCCTTACCCGCATGGGAGTTGTTTCTCCGAGGCATTCTCTGCAACTGGCTGATCTGCCTGGCGATCTGGACCGCCGGCCGCACGGCGAACGACACGGCCAAGCTCGTGCTGATCTTTTGGTGCCTGTTCGCCTTTATCGGCATCGGATTCGAACACAGCATTGCGAATCAATCGCTCCTCGGTATGGCTCTGCTGCTGCCTCATGGGGAAGCCGTCAATTGGGGCGGTTTTGCGTACAACCAATTCTTCGTCGTCCTCGGAAACATGGTGGGCGGCGGGGTCTTCGTCGGCGCCTTCTACTGGCTGGCCAGTCCATTTACCGTCACAGGGAAAGAGGTGAAGGCGCCGGAATTATCGGCGGTTCCGCCGTCGATGATCACGCCGGTCGCCGGTTCATGACAGGGAAGAACGAATGGTCGAATAACAGGAGAGGAGGAGACAGGATGGACAAGGAAATGATTCGAAAGACGATTCGGGCCGCCCGGCTCGAAAAAAAACTGACGATTGCCGATATCGCGAAAGCGGTCGGGAAGAATCCGACCTTCGTCGCGGCGGCCCTGAACGGCAATCACCGGTTCTCGCCGGATGAGGCCGCGAGAATCGGAACCCTCCTGGGGCTGGAGAAGGAGATCGTTCAATCGCTCAGCCGGTTCCCGGTGCGTACGGACCTCCCCAATATGACGGATCCGTTCAAGTACCGGCTGCTCGAAATCGTCGGCGTGTATGGCGATTCATTGCGAGAAATGGCGAACGAGATGTTCGGCGACGGTATCATGAGCGCGATCGATTTTACCTTGGACATGGAGAAGGTGACCGGCAGTCAAGGCGAAGCTCGCTGCAAAATTACGCTGAACGGCAAGTGGCTTGAGTACAAGACGTTTTGATCCGAACCACACTCGCGCACGAGGCCGATTCTTTGAGGACGATGAATGGGCAGGCAATGAGGGTTTGGGACGCAACGATGGTCAGGAAGAAGGAGAATGCATGAGATTGTGGCTCCGGCGAACGGATTGGTTTTGGGTCGTCATTCTGGGTGTCATGGTCCCGGCGCTGTCTTGGGCGGCGGGCGGGGAGGAAACTGTCTCGGTCGGGCGAGTGAGCGCGGCCGACACGTCCTGGATGCTGATGGCGTCGGCGCTGGTGCTGGCGATGACGGTGCCCGGCTTGGCGCTGTTCTACGGCGGACTGGTCCGCAGTAAGAATGTGCTGGGAACCATCATGCAAAGCTTCATCATTCTTTGCCTGGTGAGTCTCCTGTGGCTGTTCGTGGGCTATAGTTTGTCGTTTGGTCCCGATAAGAAAGGATTGATCGGCGGATTCGAGTGGATCGGCCTTCGGAACGTCGGTCTGGCGCCTCATGCCCTGTACGGCCCCACGATCCCGCATCAACTGTTCATGCTCTTTCAGATGATGTTTGCCGCCATTACGCCGGCGCTTATTACCGGAGCGTTTGCCGAGCGAATGAAATTCAGCGCCATGATCTTGTTCGCGGGGTGCTGGTCGCTCCTGGTGTATACGCCCGTGGCGCATTGGTTGTGGGGAGGCGGCTGGCTCAATCAATTGGGGGCGCTGGATTTCGCGGGCGGCGCGGTTGTGCACATCACGTCAGGGTTGAGCGCGTTGGTCTGTGCATTGGTACTGGGCGCAAGGCAAGGGTACGGATCGGACTATCTCGCGCCGCACAATCTGCCCATGACGCTGTTGGGAACGGGACTCCTCTGGTTCGGCTGGTTCGGATTCAATGCCGGCAGCGCCTTGGGGGCTAATGACATCGCGGTCGTTGCATTCCTCGCGACCCATACGGCCGCGGCTGCAGGCGCGTTGACCTGGACCGCGGTCGAATGGTGGCACCGAGGCGCGCCGACTGTGCTCGGCGTCGCCAGCGGCGCGGTGGCGGGGCTCGCGACCGTCACGCCGAGCGCGGGATACGTGGGGTATGGGGCGGCGCTTCTGATCGGGTTCGCGGCGGGAAGCCTTTCCTATATGGCCATCAATTGGAAGAGTCGGTTCGGATACGACGATTCGCTGGATGTTGTCGGGATTCACGGGGTCGGCGGCATATTCGGCGTCCTGGCCACCGGGTTGTTCGCTTCGAAGGCGATCAACCCGAATGGAGCCGACGGCTTGTTATCCGGCAATCCTGGCTTGGTCGGCGTACAGCTTCTGACAGTAATCACCGTGGGACTGTTCTCCTGCGCAGGCACATTCATCATTCTGAAAGCGATCGATCGCATCGTGGGCCTGCGTGTCTCTCAGGAGCATGAAAGACAGGGTTTGGATATTACTCAACACAATGAAAGGGCTTACTCATGAAAACACAAGATGAGATCGAGTTGCTCGACGTATTGCATGATGCCCCTGTGCCTCATACGTTTGAGGATCTGGTCACCCTATCCGGATTGTCAGCCTCGCAGTTGTTGCTCGCGGTGGACCATCTGAGTCGGACGGGGGATGTCGTGTTGCGGAAGGTCGGCATGGACTATCACGTATCCAGGAGTGTGGCTGCATGAATAAGATCGAACTGCTGAAACAGGAACGAGACGGGTTGGATGTCAAGGAACTCATCGCGGAGTATGCGCGAACGGGATGGCAGTCTATCCCTGAATCCGATGTCCAGCGTCTGAAGTGGTACGGCCTGTTTCTGCGGAATCCGACGCCGGGCCATTTCATGATTCGGGTCCGCATTCCAGGCGGCAAAACCAATTCGTATCAGTTGCGCGCGCTGGCCGGCATTGCGGCCTCCTATGGCAACGGCCTGCTGGATGTGACGACCCGCCAACAGATTCAACTCCGGCACGTCACGATCGAGCATGTCCCGGTTATTTTCAACAAGCTGGAAGAGGTGGGGCTGACCTCGCTTCAAACCGGCATGGACAATGTCCGGAACATCATGACCTGCGCAGTTGCCGGGCTCAGCCCGGACGAGTTGTGCGATGCGACGCCGATTGCGCGGGTGATCGACGACGAGATTCTTAACAACCGCGAGTACACCAATTTGCCGCGGAAAGTGAATATCGCGGTCACCGGATGTCCCGATAACTGCCTGCACGCGGAAACGCAGGATCTGGCGCTTGTGCCGGCCTATCACGATATCGGCCATGACAAGTGTTTTGGTTTCAATATTCTCGCCGGCGGCAAGCTCGGGTCCGGAGGCTATCGCATCGCGAGCCCGCTCAATATATTCGTCAATCCGGCCGAAGCCTTTGACGTCTGCCGCGCCGTCATTCGCATCTACCGCGACCATGGGCCGCGCGAGAATCGCACCCAAGCGCGCCTGGCCTTTTTACTCGACGAGTGGGGGACCGAACGGTTCAGGCAGGAAATCGAGCGCCTGATGGGACGCACGCTGTCTCCCGCCGGGACGGATGCGCGGAAAAACGCGGAAAAAGACCATGTCGGCATCTTCCGCCAACGGCAACGGGGGATGAATTATGCCGGTCTGAAGATCCCGGTAGGACGGATCACCGCGACGGACTTGCAGGGTATCTGCGCGTTGGCGGAACGATATGGGTCGGGCGAAATGCGCCTGTCGTCCAGTCAAAGCATCATCATCACGAATATCGGTGATCGGAAAGTCGGCGACCTGGCACAAGAACGCCTGGTGCAGCAATTTTCGTATAATCCGTCGCCGCTGTATAAGGGCTTGGTCAGTTGCGTAGGCAACGACTATTGCAATCTGGCGGTGATCGAGACGAAAAGCCGGGCGGTGGAGACAGCCAACATCTTGGAAAAGAAACTCGGTTCCAATATCAAGCCGATCACCATGCATTGGTCCGGCTGTCCGGCCGGCTGCGGCAACCATTTGGTGGCGGATGTCGGTCTGCTAGGAAAGAAGTGCAAGGTGGACGGCAAGGTGGTGGATGCCGTGGATATCTTCGTGGGGGGAAGATCGGGCATCGACCCGAAGCCGGCCCTCAAGATCATGGAGGATGTGCCGTGCGACAAACTGCCGGCCGTCCTCGAGGGGTTGGTCCCGTACCACACACGGGAGAAGATGCATCGGGTGCGTGGCGGAGATGGAAGAAAGTCCGCTCAAGGCTCGGCTCGCAAGGCCATGGGAACTACCGAAGCCGAGCGGCTGGCCGGATAGAATCAGCCGACGATCAGCCGGAGGCCGATCTGGGACCCTCGATTCAAAGAGTTGGGCTATTGAGCCACTCGGCGGGTTGCGCTATTCTCTGCCTCGAACTTCATAGGGAGGGCTCATGCCGAAGAAAGCAAAAATGACCATGGCGCGCGGACTCATGCTCGACCGCCATATTGAACAGTTCCGTCAGAAAATCGCGGCTTTCCCGGCTTTGCTGGCCAGAAAACGACCCGCCGGATCGCTAGAACAGTTCGACGACGAGGCCGAAGACTTGATCGGACAGGTGTTCGGCGCCATGTCGAATGAGATTGAAGCCTATTACTACGCCAAGCTGGGGGAAACCGGCCTTCTCCCGGAGGAGGCACAGGAAAGCGGCGCGCACGATACGGAGCGGGAAAGCCTGCATCAGCGAAAACAAGTGTTGGAGAGCTGTCTGGCTCAATTGACGCTCAGAAGAGTGTCGCGCGGGATCGAAACGGGAAGGAGACCGGCCGATCGTTTCAACGGCAAGAAAGTGGCCGAGTATATGTCCCCCGATGTCAGAAGCGTGCACCGGCAGGCTCCGATTAAGGAGGCGGGGCGGCTGCTTCAAAAGTGGAAGGTCGGCTCGTTGCTCGTGGATGACGGGTCCCGCTATATCGGCATCATCACCGACACCGACCTCAGCCGTAAAGCCGTGGCCAAAGGCCTCGATCCCAATACGACGACGGTCACCATGTGCATGACCAAAGCGGTCGTCACGATCGAGGACAGCGAAGCCTTGACTGAGGCCGCCAATCTAATGAAGAAAAGCGGCATCAGACATCTGCCGGTCACCGAGGACGGCACGATCATCGGTGTGTTGTCGGTCGCGGACTTGCTTCGCGCCTATGAGGGAAGCGGGGGTTCTTGAAAGGGTTACGAATCGTTTCGTGAAGACGCGCCGCAACCTTCCGCAGGATGGCGGCGGTTCCTGCTCCGGCGATAGGTTAGACCTGCAGGTCGTCATCGTCGCTCGGCTGCGCAACTTGGTCCGTTGTCACTGTCGTCAACGGACCGTCGAACAGTGCTCGCCGTTGCCGGAGGCAACCGCGGCGATGCCGTCCTGCAACCCATCGCAAGTCGCCGGTACCGCTTACCATCCTGTTCAGGCGACTGCCTATGATATATCGCGCGTGGAAAATCGATGGATCCGCGTACAGCATCTTAAGAAGTAGTTAAAAACGGAGAAGTGATCTTCCCCCGATTTGGTGGACACCGGGTTATGCAACTGCCACCCTCGCTTCAAATTCCGCCGGGGACCGATAGCCGAGGGTCGAGTGACGTCGCTGCCGATTATAGAACACTTCGAGGTATTCAAAGATCTCCTGCCTGGCCTCTTCCCGTGTCCGGTACTGGCGGTGATGAATCAGTTCCCGTTTCACGGTGCCGAAGAAACTCTCCACGCAGGCGTTGTCCCAGCAATTCCCCTTCCGAGACATGCTGGCGGTGATGCCCGCCGCCGTCAGCGCCTGTTGGTAGGCGATGGCCGCATACTGACTCCCGCGATCGGAATGGTGGAGGAGACCGGGGTTCGGTTGGCGTCGCTGCAGCGCCATCTGTAAGGCTTGCTGCGGCAACTCTCCCGTGAGCCGGTCCCCCATGGCCCAGCCCACCACGGCGCGTGAATAGAGATCCAGCAGGACGGCCAGATAGAGCCAGCCTTCCATGGTCCAGATATAGGTGAGATCCCCGGCCCACACCTCATTCGGAGCAGCGACGGCAAACTGCCGATTCAGCCGATTGGTGGCCACCGGAAACGGATGGCGGGATTGAGTGGTGGCGCGCCACTTCGTGACGGTCTTGGCGCGCAGCCCATCGTACCGCATGAGCCGCGCCACGCGATGACGCCCCACGACTCGCCCGCGCTCGATCAGCACCCGCCACATCCGTGGGCTCCCATAGGTCTGGCGACTCTCGTGGTGCAGCTGGCGCAGTTCGGTGAGCAGCGTCTGATTCGTGGCCGCTCGGGCGCTTGCGGGCCGAGTGCGCCAGGCATCATACCCGGCGGGCGATACCGCCAAGGCGCGGCACATCAGGCGAATCGGATAGCGACGGTCGTACTCCTGGATCACCCGGTATCTCATCGCGACTCCTTCGCGAAGAACGCCGCCGCACGTTTTAAAAAATCCCGCTCCTGCTTCAGAATGGCATTTTCTCGCCGGAGTCTGGCCAGTTCCGCCTGCTCACCCCGCAGGGATTGGCCAGTCTGCCCACGCTCATCCGCCTGCTGCTGCTCCGCCCGCCACCGATAGAGCAGATGGTCGGCAATCCCCAGATCCCGCGCCACCTGCGCGACAGGATGCCCCGACTCCCGGACTAAGCGCACCGCTTCTTCCTTGAACGCCTCCGTATACGACCGTCGTGGTTTGGTGGTCATGCTCTCCTCCGATTTCATCATGCTCCTCCTTCTGGAGGTGTCTGTAAAATCGGGGGAGGGTCAAAGAGCGAACGATTCACTGCGGTTCGACGTCGAGACAAGTCGAATCAAAAAGGACGCTAATCAATTTCTTCTTTGGCCCGCGACGAGAAGCAAAGTTAGAAAGACTTCCAGCGCGACCGCCGCCTTACTTCAGTTTCAAGCTGTCGTTGTTTCCTATGGGAGCGTCATCGTCCCGAGTGACTCTGGCTGCCGAATAGGCTCATCCTGTTTTCTCTGTAGAGATAAGAACTTCATTCCGCATTCTTGACTGTAATTTGGCCCCAGAGCTACTGAGCGTCGGAGGAGGTAAGTATCGGCGATTAGAAGGCAGTATACGTGAACGTCTGGCAGTTACAGCCAGGCCATGCAATTGTGCTAATTCAGTTATAGCACTTGAATTTTTGATGAAAGATCCACGCACCATGGAATCCCCTATCACAAACAGCGCTTTTCCTCCGGGAACAAGAACTCTCGCAATTTCTCTCACAGCCCCTTCCATGTCATGAACATAGTTGCAAAGCATTCCTCTTGTTCTTGTTGATAAGGAATCAGCATGTGTCATTTTGTTAACTACTTCGAGGTATCGTAGAACATCGCATTCGTTTGTACGAGATATGGTGCGACCTATATTGGTTGCCCGTATTGCTCTTAACTCACTGATACTGTATCCCATCCAAACCAATGAAAATTTATGTCCTCTTAGGTAATCAATTGCATCTAAATACGGGGGGGAGGTAATTACAAGATTGACTGTATTGTTCCCAATAGGGAGTTTGCGTGCATCACCGAGTTGGACACGGGCAGAGGGTGCACTAGAGCATTGACCAGGAATCATCTTAAGAATGGTATTGACTGAAGAAACAAACTTATCTAGCGGATGGATCATAGCTCGATGATATGTCTTGTGTGGTCTACTATGCGAAACATCCATGGCTAATGAGACGCCACGGACCTTTGTAATTATCAATCTTGATAGTGCACACCACAGGACAGCGCGAGTCGGTGCATTCCCTTGGTTATCGATGGCCCTTGATAGTGCGGAGAGTTGACGCCTGTTTGTATCATCGAACCAGTAGCGCACGAAGGCCTTAGTCTCCTCATCAGCGCCATCCGGATAAGCGGACGACAATGGAATAGTACGCCACTTCTTAGCATCGGTGATGACTGCTGATGTAGCTTTTTCGATTTGTTTCAGGTTTGGACGGGAACACCAAACCTTCGCCATTGCAACTGCTAGAGGATCACGATCGAAACCAATAGCCTGATGGCCTTTCGATTGGGCTGCAATAAGTGTGGTTCCAGACCCTGCCATGGGATCTAGGACCATCAGTGGTTTGCTAGTACGCGGTATGTTCCTCCAAGCAATGGAAGACGCCATTCGAGCAGGAAACGGATGAATCGGTCTCAATTTGTGCATCTAGCTCGCCTTTGCCCCTTTCTTCCGCAGTTAGCAGTTTTTTCGAGAAATTGTTTTGCCCCACCTTGAAGGGCAGTTTCCCATCGCTCCCATTAACAAGGTACATTTCTCTCCTATTCCTCGATACGCTGACCCATTCAACGTCATCATGTTGGTCATTCAAGATCGTCTTCAGTTGTGAGAAATTCAGCGCAACATAACCATCGTCGTTGCAAACAAATATTACATATACCTGGCCAAAATCTTGTCTCATCTTTGCTATTTCATCTTGATGTTCTCTCTTGAACGAATACCTCCATGGAGACATTCTTTTTGAAGAATACTTGATGTACAGACCGAAATTCTCATTTATCACGTATGAGGAATTACTGGTAGATGAGTAAGACCGTATAGTGAGTTTGCTGCCGGTCGCATGGATAAGATCAGCAAATACCACACCGTGAAAGAATTTGAACTCCTTAAGCATGTGACACCACCTTTAGATTCTTCAAGAACTTGATGTTGCCTTTGTACTTGTAGAACACTCTGGCTTTTTGAGCCTGATTGTAAAAGATTTTCACGTGGTGAATTGCTAAAGGGTACTTTTTTTCTTCAAGATCCGATTGTCCGATGAAGCCCTTGGTTCTGCGAACCTTGTCCTGATCGGTCCCAGCATCCTTGTATCCTGCGATGGAACGCGATTCGTGTATGGCCAGCGACTGATCCGCATCAGGGCTGAAGTTTCTTATGTATGTCAGTAGAAATTCAGGAAGCCGGGAGTTACCAAGCTTCTGAGCGATCCTCTCTAATTTTTGGAGACTAGGTAGGTCACTGGAAACCAATTCCTCAATACTATTGTGATAGTCGAACAACTCAAAACTCATCTCTCCGCTATCCATAGTTACGGTGGACCGGTTAATGCTGCTTGATGCGACAGCGGCAATTCTTGAATCTTCCAGCCACACAGGCGAGCCATTCCCAGAGCGTATAGAGCCAAGCGCTAGCGTATGGAAAACAAAGCATTTGTGCCAGTCCAGATATAATCTTTCTGGGATAGATAGTTCGAAATAATGCAAGTAGGACTCTCGCGATCCGAACATCCTAGCGCGCTGAATATATGTATCTTGCTGGATTCTATGCTTCACATCTCGTGTGAAAAACATCGATAGCAGATGCTCAAATGTGACACCTCTCGAAACGATATTTCCTCCAATGGCGACTGTGAAGAGTGTTGAGGGAACAGTAGCGCTCATGTAGTCGACAACCTTCTTGTCAATATCACTGTTCATCACGACTATCGTGTTTCGGTTGATGTTTTGCCGGATGTACTTTGTAAGGGTATCTTCCTCGCCGGGGTAACGGTCTTTTGCTATTTCCCAAATTCTCCGAAGATAACTTTCAAATTTGTCGTCGTCTACATTTTTCAGCGAGGCAAAAGCCTTGACGACCTGTTTGTAATCTCCCGTGTGGTCGGCCTTCTTCCCGCTGGTGTGGATCAACATGCAGTAGTTGGTTTCCTCTGGATTGATCCTCAGATTGAGATAGGCCACATTGACAAAAAAACCGAACAATGCTTCGCGAAGATGCTTTGGATCATCTCCAGTATCTGGGAGTAGATTAAGCCTATAGCCAAGCGGCTCTTTCAGGGATACCGGGAAAAAAGTATTCTGTCCCTTGTAGTCTGGGTGAGGGGGGAAATCAATCCATCTCTCGTTGTCGTTCTCAAATGTATTGTTCAGATCGAGGCGCGCTGGAGTGGCAGTCACGCCAATGTAAATACCCTCATTGCCAATGAGATTTCCTACAAGCTCATTGATCTTTGTCCTTTCGCCGTGATTAATCTTAGAGTTTGGCGTTGCATAGTCGGCCTCATCGTCGATAATAATTTTTCCATCCTGAGAGTGTAGTTTGTTAATTAGCTTTTTGAGGTCCTTAGAATTTTTCTTGGAGAAAATCACCCACTCACTTTCGCCAATCTCGATAGTTGGATCTAGGATTTCGTTAAAGTTCTTTGGGGCTGGATCCAATCCAGACCTTCTAAAACGTTCTAGATTCTGATTAAGTAATTGAACGCTATCATTTAAAAGTACAACTATAAGTCTATGGCCCTCATCGAGCAACCGGGCGGTGAGAGCAATCATCATTTCTGTTTTGCCACTTTGAGGTTCCCCATAGATCACAAAGGATCTGCTCCGCTCCTCGCTAATATTCGCAATTGCACCTTCGACCGCTTTCTCTATGCTGACAGTATATCGGCCGGATGCTTTAAGCTTCTCTAGTCTCTTATGATATCGAACGGTATTTTTAGGTGGGATTGCAAAGTCGCCTATGTTGAAGGCCATCGAGTCACCTCGTGGAGATTACTGCCTAAGGACGCAAAATGTTATCGCAAATTGCCGATTCGTATCAAGGCAACTCTTACGAATTATTGCTTGTTCAGAGTAAGCTAATTATTGTTAGGCAAACGACTTGTCTGAGCCGGCAACACGCACCATCCTACGGAATGATCCATCCGAGTTCGATTGTATTCCATTCCATCCGCATGCAGGGAGGAGGGCGGCCAGCGAGGTACGGCAATTTGCATGGGGCCTTGGTCACCGTACAGGACGGTAAGCAGAAACATAATGGTGCTTCTAGTCTTGCCCGTCCTTCCCATTACGTGGAGGGCGATGGCGGGCGTTAGCGGTGACTTACAACGGCTCGCATGGCCTTGGAGCGACGGTCACCGCGGCTACGGGAAGATGGTGAGCCTTGCTGGCGACATGCGGCGGCGTGCTTCGCGAAGGAGTCGCGATGAGATACCGGGTGATCCAGGAGTACGACCGTCGCTATTCGATCCGCCTGATGTGCCGCGCGTTGGCGGTATCGCCCGCCGGGTATGATGCCTGGCGCACGCGCCCGGCAAGCGCCCGAGCAGCTGCGAATCAGACACTCTTGACCGAACTGCGCCAGCTCCATCACGAGAGTCGCCAGACCTATGGGAGCCCACGGATGTGGCGGGTGCTGGTCGAGCGAGGTCGAGGAGTGGGGCGTCATCGCGTGGCCCGGCTCATGCGGCACGATGGGCTACGCGCCAAGACCGTCACGAAGTGGCGTGCGACCCCCCACTCCAGCCATCTGTTCCCGGTGGCCGCCAATCAACTGAACCGGCAATTTACCGTGGCCGCCCCGAATCAGGTGTGGGGCCGGGGATCTCACGTACATCTGGACGATGGAAGGCTGGCTCTATCTGGCCGTGCTGCGGGATCTCTATTCACGAGCTGTGGGGGGCTGGGCCATGGGCAGTCGGCTCACGGGGGAGTTGACGCAGCAGGCGTTAGTGATGGCGCTCAACCGTCGTCATCCGAAACCCGGGCTGCTCCATCATTCAGATCGCGGCAGTCAGTATGCCGCCACAGCCTACCAACAGCACGTGCGCGCCGCGGGCATGATCGGGAGCATGTCGCGTCGAGGAAACTGTTGGGACAACGCCTGCGTGGAGAGCTTCTTCGGCACGTTGAAACGGGAACGGATTCGTCATTGCCAGTACCGGACACGGGAGGAAGCCACGCAGGACATCTTTGAATACCTTGAAGTGTTTTATAATCGGCCGCGCCGCCACTCGACCTTCGGTTATCAGTCGCCGGCGGAATTTGCAGCGAGAGTGGCAGTTGCATAACCCGGTGTCCACGAAACCGGGGGAAGATCAGTAGGGTAATTTGCGGCGGTCACTGGTCCCCAATATGCTCCTTCCTTCCGCTATGCGAGGTTGGTGACTGACGTTGCTGGCGACTTGCGGCGTTCGCATGGGTGCGTTGATTGTCGTCGCCGGAGGTGATAGCGAGCACTGTTCGCTGTTTCATTCGGACGAAGTCAAGGAATGGAACGATCGGGTCAACGCCGATGAGCACTGGAGCGGGAACCCGTTCTTCTGGATCGGCTGCCTTGGCGGGAAGCGAGCCATTTCTTGAATGAATCCTGACTTTCCCCGGAGGGTTTGCCTGCTAGAAGCCCATTGATGCTGATGTCCTCGTCCAGCTTGTCCCAATGAATCCCGCGACCTCGTCCAATGAACCGCCAAGCTCGGCGTTCGGTTGCGGTGGCTTGCACCAAACGCGGGAACCAAGCAAGAGGGACTGAGAGGCTTCGTCCATCAGTCAGTTCGACAGTCAACGTGTCGTTGGTCACTATGACTGATTCGGCAGTCGGGGTGACAACGTCAATCGCCAAAGTATCCATGCCACGCCTCTCGAAGGTGATTCTGGTTAAGGTGGATAAGTTTCTGGATTCGGTTCAGTTCAGACCGAGAAAAACCGCCGCTTTCTTGGAGTCTGACTGGATCAAGCCAAAATTTCGCGACATTGCCTTCGCGCTCAACATGTATATGAAGTGGTTCATCACGGTCACTTGCATAAAAGAAGAAGCGATAGGGCCCTACTCTCAGTACAGTCGGCATGTCACATTATCAAGCTGTCGGCTCAATATTAGCATGCTGTTCCGGCAGGATGAAGCCTGAATGCGATTGGAGGGCTTGTTCCCACAACGCTCAAAATGTGCACAATGTCCGAACCATCCGTCCGCAAATCCCTTGCGGCGATCAACAAACATAATACTCGGTGGCTAGCAGTAGTGGCGACTTTCGGCGGCTCGCAGGGGTTTGTAGTTACGGTCGCCGGAGGCGATAGCGAGCACTGTTCGCTGTTCCATTCGGACGAAGTCAAGGAATGGAACGAGTTGCACAGCTAAGTGGCTACAAAGCCCTGCAGGTCTGAGCCGCCGTCGGAGCCCAGCAGGACTCACCATCCCACGGTAATTCTTCCAGGCTTGCTTGCCTCCTCCGCTTGACAGCGGGCTTTCTGGCGACTTGCGGCGGGTCACTGATTCGCAATACGTTCGTCCTTTCCGCTATGCGAGGGTGGGTGACTGGTGTTGCTGGCGACTTGCGATGGTTCGCATGGGTGCATTGATGCGGTCGCCGAAGGCGAGTGCGAGCACTGTTTGGTTTTCCCAACGGGGGGAGGACGACGCGCTTCCTGGCGACTTGCGGCGGCTCGCATGGCGTTGGAGCGAGGGGCACCGGAGGTGACGGCGAGGACTGTCCGACGGTCCGTTGACCACAAGTAGCAACGGACCGAGTTCCGCAGCCGAGTCGCTCCGAGGCCATGCAGGTTTGAGCCGCCGCCGGAGCCGGGAAGACCCGCTGTCCTCCCGACCTCACAACCTTCCAAATTTCTTCTCAAAAAACTTCTTCGTCCCGCTCATATGCTGCTCAATATCGGATTGGAGGCGTTTGGCACCGGCCTGCCAGTCCTCCGTGGTGTAGCCCAGCCGCCGCGCCAGAAACACGAAATCGTCCGAATAGGTCTCGGGAAGGACCAAATCCTTGGCATGGCCCCGCACCATGCGAAGTCCATCGATCAACTTGCGAATGAACGTATAGGCTTTCTCCAGCCGCTCGGCTTCTTGAGGACTGATCAAATGTTCCTGTGCAAGAGCTGAGAGCGCATGCAACGTGTTGACCTGCCGCAACACCGGCCGGCGATGCCCGTGGATGATTTGAAGATATTGCACGGCATACTCGATATCGATGAGACCGCCCGGGCTGTATTTGACATTGACCTGTCCCGGCTCCACCAATTCCTTCACCTGCCGCCGTCGAAGGTCCAGCGCCGTTCCTTCATCCCAAGGTTCCAGGCCGTACACGAACGCATCACGGTGGATTTCCACTTGCCGGCCAAGGTCATGATCGCCTGCCACCCTGCGGAGTTTGATGAGCGCTTGGCGTTCGAAGGGCGCCGCCGATCCCGAGGCGCTGTAATAGTTTCGCACCTCGTCGATCGCATTGGTCAACGAGCCTTTGCCGCCGTGCGGGCGAAGCCGGACATCGAGATGAAAAATACCCTCTTGTTTGGCTTCAATCCAGCCCAGCAGTTCCTGGGCCAACCGTTCGAAATATTCGCTGTTGGCCACGCGTTCTTTCCCGTCGGTCTGTCCGGCCCCGCCATAGACGAAGAGAACTTCGATATCGGAGGCATAGCCGAGTTCACGTCCACCGAACTTCCCCATGCCGAGGATCACGAAGGGACAGAGCCGTTTACCCACTCTCGGTGTCCCATATCGCTGTCCCAGCTTCGCCATGCAATCCTTCAGGCTACGGGCCATGATCAATTCAGCCAGTTCGGTCAAGGCGAGTGAAAAGTCGGAGAGACTGCTTGCGGCGTCGAGCAGATGCGTCATGTCGATTCTGAAAAGTTCCCGATCCTTGAACTGATTCAACGTCTCCTTGCGCGCCTCGTCACTCTTCGCGCGCGCCACAAGACGGTCCAACTCTTTCCCAAGCGCCGCCTGAGGCTTGATCAACGGCGCGTCTTGATAATCGTGCAGCATCGGCAGCAAGTTCCCATGCTGCCGCCGCAGAAAATCTTCCCAGAGGAAATCGCTCGCGCCGAGCAGTCGGGCGAGAACGGGCAAACTCTTCTTGTCCTGTAAATACTCCAATGCGGGCGAATCTTTCGAACGGGCGGACTCCTCCATGATGAGATCCAAGAACTGATCAAAGGCCTCCAGGGCCTTTGCCGGATCAGGCGCCCAGGTCAGGGCATGGGTAAATTGTTTGATCAGCACGGCGGTCAGGCGCAATTGCTGCTGGTCTGCCTCGTCAACGACCTTTTGGCCGTACCGATTGCGGACATAAAACCGGTCGCGCAACTTCCCGCCCTCATTCTCAAACTGCGCTTTGCTGATGTAGATATTCCGCATGGCCAGCGCGTTGGCAAAGGCGTAGAGAAAGGCCGGCGTGTCGTCGGACCGGATGTCCATGACCGTATCGGTCGGCGAGCGGTTATTGTCGAATGTGATCTGGACGGTGCGCAACAGGCCGCTGAAGGCGCTCCGTTGCCGGCTGAGGCGCTCGACGAGTTGCCGATTGACCCGTTGCCGCGCCTCTTCAAACCGATTGTCATCGAGCAACTTCACGACACGGGTCAGTTCCTCCGATAATCGTTCTTGATGCGGCGCGGTAAACTCCGCCCCTTCGACCGGATGAACATGGAACACATCGACAATCTTTTTGCGGCTGAGCCCAAGCCGCGTCCTCGGGCGATGGCGGCGCCATTGGTCCGTTCCCGGATCGGCGGGGCCCTTCGCCTCGGTAAAGGTGTAGATGCGCCCTTCGTCGATATTCAACCCGAATGCCGATAGGAGCCCGCAGATGGCGGCGAACTCGGAAAAATAGTCATAGGCCACGACCGTGAGTTCGACGTGATGCTCATTCAGCGGCACGCACGACAATTCGCAGGGATTGTCGAGCGAGAGGGTCGAGGCGAGCCTGATATGGCGTGCAATGGTGTCCGGTTCAAAATTCGCGAAATAATCCGGGTCCATGCGCCCGAGAAAATCGTCGAGAATATCCTCGGCTACTCCCTTGCACCGAGACACGATCAATTCCCGAAGCGGTCGAGCAGGGGATTTTGGAGCGGGCATAGCGCCCAGTATACCTGAAGGATGTTTCGTTGTACCCCAAGAATCCGGTCAGTATAATGCCTCCGCCATGAGGAAAACTTTGAACAAGCCCGTCCGGTCGGCTCCCGGCGGCGCCCCGATCAAAGCGTTGGCGCCAAGAGACCCCACGCCGTTGCTGTTGGCTCCCGGGCTCAGCATTCAGGACGTGCGCGGCATTCTCTCGCAATACGGGGTACGATCTTTCGAGGAGGCGGACCGCAATATTCAGTCGATGGCCGGGGAGCCCCACGAGCGCCGCCAGCTTGCGACCATTCTGGCGGACCTGCTTGAGTCCACCGCCGGCACCGCCGATCCTGACCAGGCGCTCAACCATTGGGAACGATTGTTCTCCGGAGTGGTCAGCCGCGCTTCGACGCTGGACTACCTCCACGCGTCTCCCCGCATGCTGGATCTGCTCTGTACCATCTTCGGAAACAGTGACGCCTTGGCCTTCACCCTCATTCGAGATCCGACGTTGATTCATTGGCTGGCGGAAGAAGATGTCTTGTCTAGTCCGCCTTCGCGGGTTGGGATGGAAAAGGCCGTGCAGGCCACCATGGGCAGCTTGACCGTCCCAGAATTAAAACTGGAGGCGCTCCGGCGCTTTCGCCGTAGGGAAATGTTGAAGATCGGCGTGCGTGATCTGTTCCGGCTTGCGACCGTCGAGGAGACCACGGCATCCCTGTCGGATCTAGCCTCCGTGCTGATTCAAGCGGCCTATGAGATTGTGGATCGCGACTTACGCGCAGAATATGGCATTCCCATGCACCTCAACCGGGAAGGACGGTGGAGCGAAGCGGAATTTGCCGTGATCGGAATGGGAAAACTGGGCGGGCACGAACTCAATTATAGTTCCGACGTGGACCTGATTTATGTGTACTCTTCCGAAGGGCATACGAGACATCGAGATCACTCGATACGGCTCAAGGATTCACCCGGTTCCGGCATGATAGCCAATGAGGAGTACTTTGAGCTGCTCGCGCGCCGATTGACGAAGGCGCTGTCGGAACCGACCAAGGAAGGCTATCTATTTCGCGTCGATCTGCGGCTTCGCGCCGAGGGAAGCGTGGGGCAATTGGCTCGCTCGCTGGACGAGTATGCCAAATATTACCGCACCAGGGGGCGCGCATGGGAACGATTGGCCTTGCTCAAGTCCTGGCCTGTCGCCGGTTCGCATATCCTGGGCAAAGCCTTCGTGCGCATGACGAAGCGGTTTGTCTGGAATCAGGCCGCCCTCGGGACGGGAGACCGGCAGGGCGCCTTGGCGATCATTCGCGACGTACGGGCGGTCAAAGAAATGATCGACGACAAGATCGCCGACCGGGGACATGAGCGGCGCAACGTGAAATTGGGGATCGGCGGCATTCGTGAGATCGAATTTCTTGCCCAGACGATTCAGGTGATCGCCGGAGGCAACCTAACGGGAATTGTCAGTCGCAATACGCTCGCGGCGCTGGATCGTTTGTATCAGCACGGTCTTCTGTCCAAACGTGACCAGACGCGGTTGGCCGAGGCCTATCGTTTTCTCAGGGATGTCGAGCACAAGCTGCAAATGGTGCACGAGATTCAAACGCATTCCCTTCCCGATGACGAGGAACACTTGACGCAATGCGCCATCCGGATGGGATATGACGCGAGAAATCGACGGGCCTCGCTCGCGCGATTCCGCGCCGACCATGCGCGCCATACCCAGCACGTAAATCGGGCGTTCCGCAGCTTCTTTTATGCTCCGGATCAGTCGGGACTGCTGCGGGCCACCTTGTCGGCGATCCGCCGGGGGTGACGATCGTTTGTCGCGAGGTGTGAAGATTTAGGAAAAGAAGGGGCCCGGTGGCGTGCGCCACCGGGCCCCTTTGACTGCTCCAGCCAGCGGCTATCCGCCGCTAGCTGTCGGCTCTTCGCTTAGTACATGCCTTCCATCCCATGGTTGTGGCCGGCGTGGCCGCCCATGGGTTCCTTCTTCTCTTCCGGAATCTCCGTGACCATGACCTCGGTGGTCAGCATCAATCCTGCCACGCTGGCCGCGTTCTGCAACGCCGTGCGCGACACCTTGGTGGGATCGATGATGCCGGCCTTGATCATGTCCACATACTCGTCCGTGGCGGCATTGAAGCCGATGTTCGCGTTCTTATCTTCGCGCACCTTGCCGACCACGACCGATCCTTCCGAACCGGCATTGGCGGCAATCTGACGAATCGGCTCTTCCAACGCGCGACGCACGATATCCACCCCGACCTTCTGCTCGGCGGGGATGTCTTTCAGATTCTCCAGAGCCTTGATGCAGCGCAGGTAGGCAATGCCTCCACCCGGCACAATGCCTTCTTCCACCGCTGCCTTGGTCGCATGCAGGGCGTCTTCGACACGGGCCTTCTTTTCCTTCATTTCAGTCTCGGTCGCCGCGCCGACATTGATGACGGCCACGCCGCCGACAATCTTCGCCAGCCGCTCCTGCAATTTCTCGCGGTCGTAATCGGACGTGGTTTCCTCGATCTGAGCCTTGATCTGTTTGACCCGGCCTTCGATCTTCTTGGGATCGCCGTGCCCTTCCACGATCGTGGTGTTGTCCTTATCGATCGTCACCCGCTTGGCGCGGCCGAGATCGGTCAGCTTCACATTCTCCAGCTTGAGGCCGAGATCTTCGGAGATCACCTGGCCACCGGTCAGAATGGCGATATCCTCCAACATGGCCTTGCGGCGGTCGCCGAAGCCGGGGGCCTTCACCGCGGACACGTTCAACGTGCCGCGAAGCTTGTTGACCACGAGGGTCGCGAGGGCTTCGCCTTCGACCTCTTCCGCGATAATGACCAGGGGCTTGCCCATCTTGGCCACTTGCTCCAGGATCGGGAGCAGGTCCTTCATGCTGCTGACTTTCTTTTCATTGATGAGGATGAGCGGATCGTCCATCACGGCTTCCATCCGCTCGGCATTGGTGACGAAGTAGGGGGAGATGTACCCGCGGTCGAACTGCATGCCCTCGACGACATCGAGAGAGGTCGTCATGGACTTGGCTTCTTCAACCGTGATGACGCCGTCCTTACCGACCTTTTCCATCGCTTCCGCGATCAGGTCGCCGATCGTCTTATCGTTGTTGGCGGAGATGGTTCCGACCTGCGAGATCTCCGTCTTGGCCTGACAGGGCTTGCTCAGCCGCTTCAGTTCCGCTACGACGGCTTCGACGGCCTTGTCGATCCCGCGCTTGATTTCCATGGGATTGGCGCCGGCCGTGATGTTCTTGACGCCTTCACGATAAATGGCTTGCGCCAGGACCGTGGCGGTCGTGGTGCCGTCGCCGGCCGTGTCGCTGGTCTTGCTGGCGACCTCACGGACGAGCTGAGCGCCCATGTTCTCATATGGGTTCTTGAGCTCGATTTCCTTCGCGACCGTGACCCCGTCCTTGGTGATGGTCGGCGCGCCGAATTTCTTGTCGAGAATGGCGTTGCGCCCCTTGGGGCCGAGCGTCGCCTTGACCGCATCGGCGAGCTGGTTCACCCCTTTCAGGATGGCCGCTCGGGCCGTTTCACTATACAGCAGTTGCTTTGCCATAATGCTCCTCCCTTATATATTCAATGGTTCGTAGGTCGTGGGTATTGAGAAATTTAGCTGGTGAAAATGCCGAGGATGTCCTCTTCCTTGAGGATCAGGCATTCTTCATCATCGATGCGAAGTTTGCTGCCGGAATACTTGTCGAAGAGCACCTGATCACCGATCTTGACGTTCTCGACCTTCTTGCCGATGGCTTGCACGGTTCCGCGCTGCGGCTTTTCCTTGGCCGTATCCGGAACATAGATGCCGCCGGACGTGCGTTCCATTTCCTCGGTATAAGTGACAAACACCCGGTCACCGAGGGGTTGGAAATTCTTGGCCACCGCTGACTTTTTTTCCTTTGTTTCCGTCGCCATACGCAGTCCTCCTCCTTATGATGAACACTGAAGCTGAAGTGATTGGTTAAACGACAAACACGAATTGGGCGTCGCGCACAAAACCCGACCCTGCAAACGGTACGGAAGTGTAGATAGCGTCACTCCGAGACAAGTCAAGGGCGGGCTGGAAATTATTCTGGCCGGTCCCTTTTACTTCAGAAGCAGCTGATTCTACGCGAGAGCATCAAGATTTAGCAAGAGCGCCGGGAACAAGGGGCGCCGGATGGGAAAGAATTTGTTCGGCCCAGCTGCCATGACGGGAAAAGTCTGGTTCATGGTGTAAAGGCCTCCGAATCAGCAAAGCCAACACGTTTGTTGTAATCTGTTGAGCGGCCTCGCTGAGGCGTGAGGATCGGATGTCCGGCGCATTGTAGTCATCAAGGCCCCAACTCCATTGCATCGAGCCTGTCGCAAAGACGTTGGCTCCGCTAGGCCAGGTGTAGAGCGTCATGGCGGCCTGGTTCGGTCGGCCACCCACTTCATATGGCGATTGCGCCAGTATCGTCAGTCCTTCGGGACTGTCATGAAAAGGACGATCGACCTCATAGCCGAGAAGCCCGCGAAGTTTTCCATCGGGAGGCAGCGTGACGCCGGAAAAAATCGGATGCGATGGTTGCGAGATGACAATGTCGCCGTCCACGGGCACCGCATCGTACATCACCCCGATCAGTGACTCCTCCGGTTCGTTGACGGGCTCGTCGCGCCACTGAACCGTCACCAGTCGGTCATTGGCGGGATCGTCGTCGATCGCGTACGGATCCGATTGTCGCGCGGTTTCCTTGTAGGCCACTATGGTCCGATGAGGCTGTCCCGTCAGGATGCTCGGTTCAAGGCGGATCTGCCAGTAGCAGGTATTGGAGGAAAAGAATCCGAGGCCGATGCCTTGTGCACGCGCTTCTTCGACGTGGGCACGCATCTCTCGGGACCAATACTCGTCATGTCCGACCGAGAGCCACGCCTTGTGGCGCTCCCACCAATATCCATCCCGATGCGTATCGATATTCGTGCTGTACGTCACATCATAACCCCGTCGTTCCAGCCAACGGACCATGTTGTATTCCCAACCGGCGGGTGAAATCGGGGAAGTCGGATGAATGGAAGTAGCTGTGAGAAAATCCCCTGCTCCCACGCCGGAGGCGGCCGATGGATGAGCGCTACGCCCATAGGGACGATTGAAAGAGACCTTCCGAGCCCATTGCTCGCCCACGCTGCCGGATGGGTAAGTCGATTTCCCGCCCCACCCGTTATAGGCCTGATAGGTGGTCACGCTGCTTTGAAAGAGAAAGGCGGACGGGCGGGCGTCATCCCGGATCACAAAAATCATATAACTTTGTTTCCCGCTGGGCGCGCCGGTCAGCTTGGCGAGGTAGACGCCGCTCATCCAATCGGACGGATCGTCCGGATTGGTGGTCACCAGGTCATAGCTTGGGACCCAATCACATTCAATTAACCCCGTGACCGGGTCCGGCGTCGGCATTGCTTGGCGTAGGCCTTCCAGCCTGATTCCTCCCTTTACCAACCGCGCTCCGGCTCCTCCGTACCAGCCCATGCGGTAGATCTCGATCGTATAGGACGGATCACTGGTGCTGATGAAGAAGCGAATGGTCTCGCCGCGGTTCACGCTGGTCTCTGAGGCATAGCCTTCAATCTCGCGATCGGCCGGGTTGGTCAGCACCCACGTAGAGTCACCGGGGCGCGTGTTTTCTATTTCGACCGGTGACGCGCTCAACGCAGGAATCGAGCAAAGGAAAAGAAACCAACAGGTATGGACGGAGGTCGCGATCAGGAACGCCGGGATGGACCACCTACGTGCGGAGTTGGTCAAAATCTTTGACTTCTTTCTTGATGTAGTCACGGAGCCGTTTGATGATGCGGGCTTCAAGTTGGCGGGTCCTCTCCTTGGTGATGCCGTACTTGGTCCCCATATCTTCCAACGTCAGCGGCGTATCGGACAGAATACGGTTGCGCAAGATATCTTCCTCGCGTTCGTCGAGCCTGGTGACGAATTCGCCGAGCTTTTGCCGGAAAAGGTGCTTTAGCTGGGTGTCGGCCAGTTTCTCGTCGGCGGGGACTTCTTGCGTCGGCAAGATATCCATGAGCGTGCCATCCTGCTCTTCGCCGATCGGTTGATCGAGCGACAGTTCCCAGCTGCCCAATCGCTGGTCCATCTCGATGACGTCGCGTTCACGGACATTCAATCGGTCTGCGAGAAGTTTCGTGTCCGGGACGAAGCCCTCCCGCTCCAGCTTCGCCTTCTCCTTTCTCAGGTTATAAAAGAGTTTCCGCTGGTCCTGCGTCGTACCCACTTTGACCAGGCGATAGGTGTTCAGCAAATAGCGGAGGATGTAGGCTCTGGCCCACCAGGCTGCATAGGCGTAAAAGCGCACGTTCTTGGAGGAATCAAATTTCTTGATCGCCTGCAACAGGCCTACGTTTCCTTCCTGGATCAGATCCATGTGATCGGCCCCGGTGTGGAGATATTCCGCCGCGATGGCGACCGACACGCGCAGATTGGCCAGAATCAGTTTGACCGCCGCATCGCGGTCGCCCTTGAGTTGATACTCCCGGAAGAGGAGCAGTTCTTCTTCCTTGGATAGGTACGGATAACGGCGGAGTTCGGCCAGATATTGTTGCAGCGCGGTGACCGGGACGACCGAAGTGGTTTCGGATGCCGGGATCAGTGGGATACCGGATTGGCCGGTCGAATCGGATGAGTCGGACGGGACTTCCTGTGCATCGACCTCCTCATCGCTCGGGTCAAGAATCTCGGCGTCGCCGATTTCATGAGCCGGATCCGTCTCTGTCTCAGGCACAGGCCGGGATTTACGTTTCGCCATAGCGCAGTGACCTTATTCAAAACATACGAATATCACAGATACCAAGCCCTGTACAAAGGCGGAGGGGATTGATCGGCGGCGCTTGCTTGCGCCGTGCAAACGGTGACTCGTATAGTGATACGCACCCGAATAGCCGTGTGTGGAAGCATATGTACAGGAGGCGGCGCATATGATGCATGTCCTGCATGCGCTGCGAAGCGGTCATTGGCCGTCGCTACTGGGCGCGTGGCTGCATTTCGAAGTCAGTTTCATGGCATGGCTCTTGATCGGAGCCCTTGGGGTGCCGATTTCCGAAACGTTTGGTTTATCGGCGACCCAGAAAGGGCTGTTGGTCGCGGCTCCGCTCCTCGGCGGGGCTCTTTTGCGTATCGCGGTCGGGCTGTGCAGCGATCAGTACGGGACGAAAAAAACGGGGACGGTGCTGCTGATCTGTGAAATCCTGGCCGTCTCATGGGGGTGGCTGGGGGCGACGAGCTATGGGGGCTTGTTGATGATAGGCCTGTTGTTGGGAGTCGCAGGAGCCAGCTTTGCCGTCGCGTTGCCGATTGCGAGCTATGCCTATCCCCCTGCGCACCAGGGCTTGGCAATGGGAGTTGCGGCGGCCGGCAATAGCGGCGCCGTCCTGACGATGTTGTTTGCGCCGCGGCTGGGACAGATTGTCGGGTGGCATGGCGTCTTTGGATTCATGCTGATCCCGCTTGTCCTCACGCTGGCGCTGTTTACGGCTTTGGTGCAGCCGGATCGGGGCATCGCACGTCAGGAGCCGGGGCGGCGATGGTGGGAGACCATGGTGAGGTCGCTATCCCGGAGATCCATGCATTGGGTCAGTTTTCTCTATGCGGTGACATTCGGGGGATTTGTCGGATTTTGCAGCTTTCTTCCGATTCTCCTTCACGATCAATATGGAGCCGATTGGGTGGCGGCGGGATCCATCACGGCTCTCTGCGGGTTGGTCGGAAGCCTCGTTCGCCCCATCGGGGGATATGTTGCCGATCGATTCGGCGGACTGATCGTCCTACGGCTGGTGTTCGCCTTGATCGCGCTCTCTCTAGCCTTGGCCGGAACTTTACCGGGGTTTTTCTATTTGGTGGCGTATACTGTCTTAGGCGTAGGCGCCATGGGCTTCGGGAACGGCGCCGTCTTTCAAGTGGTCTCCACAAAATTTCCGAAGCAAATGGGGATGGCTTCGGGCATAGTGGGTGCGGCGGGCGGATTTGGGGGATTTCTGCTGCCGTTTGGCCTGGGAGTCCTCAAGGATCTGACCGGGACATTTCAATCGGGGCTCTGGCTGTTTTCAGCCGTGGCCGCCGTGGCAGCCGTGACCGTTCGAAGGGCTCTTCAGCAGGAGGGAGTTGCCGACCGGCATGTGGAGGGTTTTTCTGGTTGACAGAGGATCAAGAAAACCGGTTATGTGAGCCGGCGAAAAAGAAATGTTATTCAGAATTGGAAGCCATATTCAGCATTCATAAACTTGGCATTCAGAATTGAAACCGATGCCGTTACCGTTTAATTCCATCGAAGACGCGATCAAGGATATCAAGCGCGGCAAATTCATCATCCTGGTGGACGATGAAGATCGTGAAAACGAGGGAGACCTCGTGTTGGCGGCGGAAAAGATCACTCCGGCCGCCGTGAATTTCATGGCGACCCATGCCCGCGGGCTGATTTGTCTGGCGCTGACGCCGGATCGGGTCGAGCAATTGCAGCTGCCACCGCAAGCGGCCGAAAATACCGCTACGTTCGGCACCGCGTTTACGGTGTCCATTGATGCGCGCAAGGGCATTACGACCGGTATCTCCGCGGCCGATCGCGCGACGACGATCCATGTGGCCATCGATCCGAACAGCACGCCTGCCGACTTGGCCCGGCCCGGCCATATCTTTCCCTTGAAAGCTCAGAAGGGCGGCGTGTTGCGGCGAGCCGGCCAAACGGAGGGATCGGTGGACCTTGCCAGGCTGGCGGGGCTCTATCCCGCCGGCGTGATCTGCGAGATCATGAACGAAGACGGCACGATGGCGCGCGTGCCCGAACTCGCCAAATTTGCCAGATCCCACAAGCTAAAAATGGTTACGATCAAGGCGTTGATCGAGTACCGCATGAGACGGGAAACCTTCGTCAAGCGGGCGGCGAGCGCACGCCTGCCGACTGTGTTTGGCGACTTTGAGGCGATTGCGTTTGAAAACGAAGTCGACGGCGCGACCCATATTGCATTGGTGAAGGGCCGCGTCGATTCAGACGTGCCGACCCTGGTTCGTGTCCATTCCGGTTGCCTGACCGCCGACGCGCTGGGCTCGCTGCGCTGCGATTGCCGCGATCAGCTGCATCGCGCGATGGAGATTATCCATAAGGACGGTCGCGGAGTCCTGCTGTATCTTAATCAAGAGGGACGGGGCATCGGTTTGCTGAACAAGATCAAAGCCTATGGGTTGCAAGACAGCGGCAGCGACACGGTGGAGGCCAACCTCAAGCTGGGGTTCAAGGCGGACCTGCGCGATTACGGGGTCGGAGCGCAGATTCTAGTGAATCTGGGACTGCACCAGATCAGGCTCATCACGAATAATCCCCGTAAGATCGTCGGCATTGAAGGATATGGATTGAAGGTCGTCGAGCGGGTTCCCATAGAAATCGCGCCGCGCGCGGCAAATGAGCGGTATCTGAGAACGAAGAAAGCGAAGCTGGGGCACATTCTCAAGAAGGTGTGACGGCTATTGTGAATCGATGAAACTGCGAAAAGGGTCCCATGATGCGAGCGGGCTCAAGTTCGGGATTGTCGCGAGCAAGTTCAACAAGGTCGTGACGGGCCGCTTGCTGGCCGAGGCGACCAAGGCTCTGACCAATGCCGGAGCGATGGAAGAGGACCTTGAAGTGATCCGGGTCCCGGGCGCGTTTGAAATTCCGTTGGTTGCGCGCCAATTGGCCCGGTCGGGACGCTGTGATGCCGTGATCTGCCTTGGCGCAATTATCCGGGGCGACACGCCGCACTTTGATTATATCGCCGCGGAGGCGAGCCGCGGCATCCTTCAGGCATCGATGGATACCAATGTTCCGGTGGTCTTCGGGGTCTTGACGACGGACACCGTGGCGCAGGCGAGCGAACGAGCCGATCCCGCCAAGCACAATCGGGGCGCTGGCGCAGCGCTCACGGCGATTGAAATGGCGAATGTGATGAAGCAACTGCTCAAAGAGTCGGCCTGTGAAGCGCCTGTGGCGCGCGGCGTGCTGAAGAAGCCACCGGGACGTCGCCCTGCGAAAGGGGCACGGCAATAACATGGCCTCCCGTCACCAGGCCCGGGAGCGGGCGCTCCAAATTCTGTTTCAGTACGATATTCATGGAAAGGGGGGACACTGGCTGGATCAATTCTGGCACGAGTATCCACTCGAAGATGCCACCAGAAAGTTTGCGGAACAGCTCGTGGACGGCGTCTTGACCCATAGGAAGGAGCTCGATGCGCTGATCGGCGCCTGTGCGACGAACTGGAAGGTTGAGCGCATGCCGATTGTCGACCGCAATATCTTGCGGGCCGGTTGTTATGAATTGCTGTATCTGCCGGAGGTGCCGGCCAAAGTGACGATGAACGAAGCGATCGAGTTGGCGAAAAGCTTCGGCGATGACGAGGCGTCGAAGTTCGTTAACGGCGTCTTGGACAAGGTCTTGAGTTCCGATGCGCGGCTCGATCGAAAGCGTGCCCATCCCGAACTGCCGGTGTTCGGAAGCAGTGAAGCGTGAGAGACGAACGACAAGTGACGGTTTTTTGAGATGCGAGCGACGAGTAACGGGGATGAGGCGCGATGATTGACCGATACAGCCGCACGCGCATGAAGGCCGTGTGGGACCTCAAGCATAAGTATGAGATCTGGTTGGAGGTCGAACTCCAGGCCTGCGCCGCGTTTGAAGCAGCGGGACAGGCGCCGCGGGGGACGAGCGCGCGCATCCGGAAGAAAGCCAAGATCGACGTGGACCGAATCGCGGAGATCGAACAGGTTACGAAACACGATGTGATCGCATTTCTCGAGTCGCTGGCCGGCGCCGTGGGGCGGGACCACCGGTTTCTTCATATGGGACTCACGTCATCGGATATCGTCGATACGTCGCTGGCCGTGCAAATGACGGAAGCCCTCGATCTCATTCTGGAGGGTGTGGACGGATTGGCCGAAGCGTTGAAGCGACGGGCGATGGAGCATCGCAACACGATCATGGTGGGCCGCTCCCATGGAATTCATGGAGAGCCGATTTCGTTCGGCTTTAAATTGGCGATCTGGCATGAAGAAATCCGCCGCCATCGTGCGCGTTTGCAGGCGGCGCGGGAAGACGTTGCCGTGGGGAAATTGTCGGGCGCGATGGGAACCTTTGCGCACCAGGGTCCCAGGGTCGAAAAATTTGTCTGCCGTCAACTCGGCCTCAAGCCGGATCCGGTCTCCAATCAAGTGGTGCAACGGGATCGCCATGCGGCCTATGCCTCCGCGCTGGCCCTCCTGGCTGCGACGATCGAGAAGATCGCCACGGAGATTCGCCATCTCCAGCGGACCGAAGTGTTGGAGGCGGAGGAGTTCTTCTCCGAAGGTCAAAAGGGTTCTTCGGCGATGCCCCACAAACGGAACCCGATCGTCTCCGAGAATCTCTGTGGCTTGGCCCGTCTGGTCCGCGCGAACAGTCTGGCGGCGATGGAAAACGTCGCCTTGTGGCATGAGCGAGACATCAGCCATTCATCGGTCGAGCGGGTCATCATGCCGGACAGCACGATTCTCGTCGATTACATGCTGGCCCGGGTCACAGACCTCATCAAGCATCTGGTCGTCTATCCGGAACGGATGAAGCGGAATCTCGAATTGACAGGCGGACTGGTCTATTCGCAGCGGTTGCTGCTGGCTTTGATCGAGAAGGGCGCGCAGCGCAAGGAATCCTATGAGGCGGTTCAGCGAAATGCCATGGCAGCCTGGAAAGGGGGGGGAACGTTCTCCGATTTAATCGGGAAAGATCCGTTCATCACCCGCCATTTAACGGCCGCGGACATCGCGTCCTGCTTTGATCCGGCGTACTATCTGCGGCATCTCGATGAGATTTATCGGCGGGTCTTCGGCAAACCGGCACGTGGGAGAAGGAGACGGAGAACATGACCAACCGGATGCGGGCCATCGGCATGCTGATGTTGTTGTTCGGTCTGCTGTGGGTCTCTCCTTCGAACGCGGGGGAGCGGGATCAATTACTGTCGGAACCCGGCATCTTTGCCACGTTCGCGGCGTTTCGAGCGGATCATGATTGGTGGAACCTTGAGCCGGCCGCCAAGCAAGCGGCTCTTGCGGAAGCCAAGTCGGTGCTGGCTCGGCATGGCGAGAAGCTCGCCATCGACGCGTATCTTTTGAGAGGCCTATCTGATCACGCCGATGTCATGATTCGTGTGCATGGACGCGAGTTGCGGGACATTCAGAGCCTCATCGTCGATCTGCTCGCGACATCGTTCGGAAAGCATGTCCGCGTTTCGATACTTTTAAACGGGCTCACCAAGAAGGCCAATTACGTGCCGGGTTTTCCGGATCAAACCAAGAATGATTTGAAAGCGCCGCCGGATGATCCGGGATCGACTCCCTATGCGATCGTGATCCCGATCAGGAAGGATGCCGAATGGTGGGCGTTGGATCAAGAGAAGCGCACGGCGCTCATGTTGGAACATACGGGGGCCGCGCTGCCGTATTTGAAAACCGTGAAGCGCAAGCTCTATCACTCGAGCGGGCTGGATGATGTGGACTTTATCACCTATTTTGAAACGGCCAAGATGGAAGACTTCCATCAGCTCATCCTGGCCTTGGAACAGGTCAAGGAAAACAAACACAATCGGCGATTCGGGCATCCGACGCTGGTCGGGACGAAGAGGTCCTGGGACGAATTGGCCGAGATAGTGGGACGGTGACGCATGGCGATCGGGACACAACTCTACGAAGGCAAAGCCAAGAAGATTTTTGAGACGGCCGAACCCGATCAAGTGGTTCAGTATTTCAAGGATGACGCGACCGCCTTCAATGCGCAAAAGCGCGGCACCATCGCGGACAAGGGCGTCATCAATAACAAGGTCTCGGAGCGGCTGTTTCGGCTCTTGGAGCAGGGAGGAATTCCGACGCATTTCATTAAACGGCTGAGCGATCGTGAGATGCTGACCAAGAAGGTGGACATCGTGCCGATCGAGGTTGTCGTCCGCAATGTCGTCGCGGGTAGTCTGGCCAAGCGGTTAGGGCTACAAGAGGGAGTACCGATCGAGCCGGCGATCGTGGAGTTCTACTACAAGAACGACGCGCTCGGCGATCCGTTGATCACCGAGGAGCATGTGCGCTTGTTGAACCTGACTGTCCCGCCGGTGGTCCGGCAGATCAAGGAGCTGGCGTTGAAAGTGAACGGCTTGCTGCTGCCGTTTTTTCGCGAACGCCGGATGAAATTGGTGGATTTCAAGTTGGAGTTCGGCCTGCATCATGATGCTCTGATTCTGGCGGACGAAATTTCTCCCGATACCTGTCGATTCTGGGATATGGGCACCGGGGAATCGATGGACAAGGATCGATTCAGAAAGGATTTGGGAAAGATTGAGGAGGCGTATCAGGAGGTGTTGAAGAGGGTGTGTGGATGAAATGGTCCGAGCCTCTCTTGCTCAGGCGCGACGGACCCGACCGTGCTATGCCTCGCATCTGGCTCGACTGCGGAACTTGTTCCGTCCCGAGCAATGCTCGAACGGAACTTCGGACAGTCCTCGTCGTCCACCTCGGTGGAACGCATCTGCTCGGCAAGTGCGGTGCCCGGGCCGTCGCGCATTGCGCAGTAGAGGCTCGGACCAATTTCTAGCCGATATCTGAGTGGAACGAAAATAGAGGAATTCAGAGGCAAGCTGGCCCATGACTCGGTTTCTTGAGTGCTTCATGAACTACGGGCTCATTGCGGCGATTCTGGTCTGGGCCGGGGCCGTCGGCCTCATGGCGTACCATCTGACCGATTCGCCCTGGCGGTGGGCTTTTGTTGCCTTGTCGGTCGGCGGCCTGGTGACCGTCGGAGTCATTCTGTGGATCAGAAAATATGTCAATGCGTTAAACAACAAGCCGTCACAACAGGAGTCCAAGCCTTGAAAGCAAAAATTCATGTGACCTTGAAGCAGGGCATCCTCGATCCCCAGGGGAAGGCGATCGAGCATGCGTTGGACTCGCTGGGATTCAAGAATACGGCAAATGTCCGGGTCGGTAAGTACATGGAACTGGACCTGAACGAATGCGACAAGGGGAAGGCCGAGCAAGCGCTCAAATCCATGTGCGAAAGATTGCTGGCCAATACGATCATCGAAGAATACCGGTACGAACTGGGATAGGAAGCTGATGGCCGATAGCCGATCGCTGGATGGAGCGGTTCTGTGTTGTCAGCTCTTTGAACTATGAAAATTGGCGTTGTCGTTTTCCCCGGCAGTAACTGCGACCACGATTGCGAGTACGTCTTCAAGGAGGTGCTCGGGCAATCAGTCGAGATGATTTGGCATAAGAACACGTCATTGTCCGGCCTGGATGCGATGGTGTTGCCAGGGGGATTCTCCTATGGCGATTATCTCCGCACCGGGGCGATCGCCAGGTTTTCGCCGGTCATGGGGTTGGTGCAGGATTTCGCGAGGAAGGGCGGTCTGGTCCTCGGGATTTGCAATGGATTTCAGATTTTGCTCGAAGCGGGCCTATTGCCCGGCGCCATGCTACGGAACGCCTCGCTCAATTTCATTTGCAAGGATGCATACATCAAGGTTGAGAATGCGGCGACGAGTTTTACGAACCGCTGCGAATCCGGTCAGGTATTGAAGATCCCAATTGCCCATGCAGACGGCAACTACTATACCGACCCGGTGACGGTGGCCGGGCTCAAGGCGAATGCCCAGGTGGTGTTGCGCTACTGTACGGCGGACGGCAGGGTGACGCCGGAGGCGAATCCGAACGGCTCGCTGGATAATATAGCCGGAATCATCAATGCGCAGGGCAATGTATTCGGGATGATGCCGCACCCGGAGCGGAACGCGGAGCAGATGTTGGGCAATGGCGACGGCCGGCTGATTCTGCTCTCGATGTTGGAGACGCTGAAAAAGGCCAAGCTGCAGCCCAAGATGGTGGGACGATGACGGCCAAGTCCTGCTCTGCTCAACACTTCGTCTCGACCGCACTAAGCCTCGCAACTACTCGGCTGCGCAACTTGTTCCATTTCAGCTTTGCTAAATGGAACTTCGAACAGTGCTCGCCGTCCGCTGACACGGATCGCAGTTGTTCCCAAGTGCGGTGCCCGAGCCTCCGTGTGATTGCGCTAGCAGGACTTGGCCGTCACTGAGAGAGTCTTTGGGCTGCGAGTGAAGTGAGATAGAGTGGTGGGAGGACCGCTCTCGGCAATGTCGTGCCGGATCATGTCTCGCACCAGCGCTTCGCTATGCGGCGCATGTCACTGAACATGTGCCGCCCGCCGTTGAGCAGGCCTCTTGAGGATCCTTTTGGATGAAAATTTTCCGCTGCCGCTCTATTATCGGCTTCAATCGTCGGGATATGATGTGGAACGCATCAGTATTCTTGGTCAACGCCGGATAAAAGATCTGAAATTCGGGAACCTCTCGTCAGAGAGAACATTGTTTTCCTGACTCAAGGCACTGAATTCGCGGATGTTCTTGTGGCTACCGCGCTAAAGTCATCAGTTTGACGAGTCCGTCACAATTTCTCTGTTCAGCAAAGAGTTGAAATCTGCTTCAATGCCGGCAAACGAAAGTCTGTTTAATCTGTTGAAGTTGGGACACATTATTCCTTGGGAAGTGCGAAAGGTACGATGACGCCTCAGCAATCGCCTGTCAAAGACCTCCTTGCCCAGCATAATCTGACCGACGAGGAGTATAAGAAGATCGTGGAGATTCTGGGACGCGAGCCGAATCTCACCGAGTTAGGCATGTTTTCCGTCATGTGGTCGGAGCATTGCTCGTACAAGAGCTCGCGCATCCATCTCAAGAAATTGCCTACGACGGGTCCTCGGGTGGTGCAAGGGCCGGGAGAAAACGCGGGGGCGGTCGATATCGGCGACGGATTATGCGCCGTATTCAAGATGGAATCCCATAATCATCCGTCGTTCATTGAGCCCTACCAAGGGGCGGCGACCGGCGTCGGAGGAATCCTGCGCGACATCTTTACGATGGGGGCGAGGCCGATTGCATTATTGAATTCGCTGCGGTTCGGCGGATTGGAATCGGCAAAAAATCGCCACTTGCTTCGAGGCGTTGTGGCCGGCATAGGGGGGTACGGCAACTGCATGGGCGTGCCGACCGTCGGCGGCGAGATTGTCTTCAACGATATTTACTCGCAGAATCCTCTCGTCAATGTCTTCTGCCTCGGGATTGCGCGCAAGGACAAAATCTTCCGCGGCAAAGCGGCCGGTGTCGGCAATCCGGTTATCTACGTCGGCTCGAAGACCGGCAGGGACGGCATTCACGGCGCCACGATGGCGTCGGATTCCTTCGATGATGAATCGGAACAGAAGCGGCCGACGGTCCAGGTCGGGGATCCCTTCACCGAAAAGCTCTTGCTGGAGGCCTGTCTCGAACTGATGTCCGGCGATTTGCTCGTCGGTATTCAGGATATGGGGGCGGCCGGTCTGACCAGTTCTTCCTGCGAAATGGCTTCGCGCGAGGGGACCGGCGTGGAATTGGAGCTCTCGAAGGTGCCGTTGCGGGAGTCGGGCATGACCCCGTACGAAATCATGTTGTCGGAATCGCAGGAACGGATGCTCATGGTAGCCAAAGCCGGCCGGGAGGACGAGGTCGTTCGGATTTGCCGCAAATGGGATCTCGATGTCGCCGTCATCGGCCGCGTGACGGACACGGGTAAAGTCGTTCTCAAGACGGAAGGCCACATCGTGGCGGAAATTCCCGCGAAGGCATTGGCGGATGATGGGCCACGATACGATCGGCCCAGCGCGCCTCCGGCGTTTCAGGAGATGCTGCAGGCGTTGAACTATGATGCATTACCCGATGTGAAGGATGCGAACAAGGCGTTGCTCAGGTTACTCGAATCGCCGACGATCGCGAGCAAACGCTGGGTATATGGACAATACGACCATATGGTGCGGACGAACACGATTGTCCGGCCCGGTTCCGACGCCGCGGTGCTGCGAATCAAGGGCACCGACAAGGCTTTGGCCGTCTCGGTCGATTGCAACAGCCGGTATTGTTTGCTCAACCCGTACGAAGGCGCCAAGATTGCGATTGCCGAATGCGCGCGGAACCTTGTCTGTTCCGGCGCAGAGCCGATCGGCGTCACCGACTGCTTGAACTTCGGCAACCCCGAACGGCCGGAGATCATGTGGCAGTTCGTGCTGGCCGTCGAAGGGATGAAGGATGCGTGCGAGGCGTTGAACGTGCCGGTCGTAAGCGGCAATGTCAGCCTGTACAATGAGACGAATGGATTGTCGATTTATCCGACGCCGATGATCGGGATGGTCGGGCTCATTGATCATGTGGATCGAACCGTCACACAATGGTTCAAGCAGGCCGGCGACGTCATCATTCTATTGGGCGCGACAAGGGAAGATCTTGGCGGTACGGAATATCTAAAAGTCATGCATCATCGGGAACAGGGTTCGCCACCGCTCCTCAATTTGGATATGGAGAAAGCGGTTCAGGCCTGCACGTTGGCGCTTATTCGAAATGGATTCGTACAGTCGGCTCATGATTGTTCGGATGGTGGTCTGGCGGTCGCGCTGGCCGAATGTTGCGTATCGGGGCCTGATCCAAAACTGGGGGCTGTGGTAGAATTGCAAGCCGGCCGCCTTCGTAGAGACGCTCTTTTGTTTGGGGAAAGCCAATCGAGGGTCATTCTCTCGGTGAAATCTGATCAGGTGGACCAGGTCATTCGAACGGCAGGCGAGATGGGCGTCACGGCAATCAGGGTCGGAGTGGTGGAAGGAGAGCGTCTGGTCGTCGATATTGTCGAGGACCGCCTGCAGGCAGCCGGCGCCGCCATTGATCTTGACCTTGGCTTGGTCTTTGACCATTGGGCTTTCGCGCTGGAGCGAAGTCTCGCACATTCCGATTAGCACTTGTGACCAGTATGCCGACACCGCTGTCCATACTTTCTTCCGACAAGTTTCACGATGAGTGCGCCGTTTTTGGGATCTATGGTCACAAGGAAGCCTCGAATCTGACCTACCTCGGACTGTACGCCCTTCAGCATCGCGGCCAAGAGGCCTCGGGCATCGTGTCGAGCGACGGCGAGCATTTCCACGTGGAGAAAGGGATGGGGCTGGTCGCCGATATTTTCTCCAACCGTGAGTTAAGTCGGTTACCCGGTGATAGGGCGATCGGACATAACCGATATTCGACCACCGGGGGCAACGATTTAAAAAACGTCCAACCGTTGACGGTCAACTTCGCTTTTGGAAATCTCGCTCTGGCCCACAACGGCAACCTGATCAACGCCACCGTCTTGCGGAATGAATTGGAAGCGTACGGCGCGATTTTCCAATCGACTTCGGATACCGAAGTGATTATTCATCTTATCGCGCATTCCCGGGCGGATACATTGCTTGCGCGGGTGATCGATGCATTAAGCCAGGTCCGCGGCGCGTTTTCGGTGGTTCTGCTGACGGACGACGGTATTATTGCCGTACGCGATCCCCATGGATTTCGGCCGCTATGCCTGGGACGGTTTCGCGATGCCTGGCTCGTCGCGTCGGAAACCTGTGCCTTCGATCTGCTTGGCGCCGACTATGTGCGGGAAATCGAGCCCGGTGAAATGGTGGTGCTGGATGACAAAGGGGTCACGAGCTACAGACCTTTCCCGCAGGTCAAGCCGGCGATGTGCGTCTTTGAGTATGTGTATTTTTCGAGGCCCGACAGCCGGATTTTCGGCGGCAGCGCCGTGTATGCGATTCGAAAGGCGCTGGGGCGGCAATTGGCGCAGGAGTCCTGGGTGCCGGCCGATATCGTCGTTCCGGTTCCCGATTCCGGCGTTCCGGCTGCGTTAGGTTACGCGGAGGGGTCGGGCATTCCGTTTGAGACCGGCCTGATCCGCAATCATTACGTCGGACGCACTTTTATCGAGCCGGAACAGTCTATCCGCCACTTCGGCGTAAAAGTGAAACTCAATGCCGTCCCGGAGGTGCTCAAGGGAAAGCGTATCGTGGTGGTCGATGATTCTCTCGTGCGGGGGACAACGAGCCGAAAAATCGTAAAAATGCTGCGGCATGCCGGCGCAAAAGAAGTCCATATGCGAATCAGTTCGCCGCCGATTGTTTCCCCGTGCTTTTATGGCATTGATACGCCGACAAAGAAGGAGTTGATCGCCTCTTCTCACCGGAAGGAAGAGATCCGCAGATATATCACGGCCGACAGCTTGGCCTACTTGAGTCTGGACGGCATGTTGAAGGCGGCTCCGAGTCAACCTGACCATTACTGTACCGCCTGTTTTACCGAACGTTATCCGATTTCCTTCACCCGTGCCGAGGAACTCCAACTCGGGCTGTTCGAAGCTTCTCACTGAGTGTCCGCAACGTTTGATATCCGCAGTAATCATCCGTCGATCTGACGAGACCCTCCGCATCCCTGCGGTTCCTTCTATCCATGAAGTCAGGGGAAGACTGTGCCGCGACGCGGTCTTTCCCGTTTTCTTCGAATAACCGCGCTCCACCACCGATCTGATTTCCCGCCCGTACTCCGGCGCCACACTCAGGCTCGGGCGGTTTTCCGATCGAACCTACTGCCTTCTTCCGCCAAGGAGGGAACATTCCCACCGGGATGGGAATTGGCCGGGACAGCCGCATTTGATTATTGTCCCGCCTTGACTCGAAAGGGTTACGGCGGCTGCGCTTTCACACAAACCGTCAATGAGCGTGATTCGGAGGATGGCATGCCTCAGATCGTCATATCCACGCGGAACCCTTCACCTCATACCACCGATCATCTGTTCCGATTCAACCTGTCCCACTTGACCATCGAGGCTCAACTTCTCGTTCTTCTGGCGCGAACATCGGCCAATGGCACTCTTCAGGTGGAGATTCAGGATCGATTGCGCGACGGCGTCGATTGGAGCGTTCTCTGGAGCCTTGCCGAATCTCACGGTGCGGCCTCATTGGTGTATCGGATGTTACTCGCCCATGGCGGCGACTCAGTTCCCAAGGACGTAGTCCAAACATTTCGCCGGAAGGCGCAAACAAATGCCATTGTGAACAGCCTATTGAGGGATGAACTCGTGACATTGGCCGAAACCTTTGCAGCGAAAGGCATTCGCATGATCCCGTTCAAGGGCCCCACCTTGGCGATTGCCGCGTATGGAGATCTCACGTTACGCGAAGCCGGTGATGTGGACCTGATTGTCGAGCAATCCTGCATCACACAAGCCCGGCAATTGTTGTGGTCGCAAGGCTATCAGTTTGCCGGAAAGGCGCCGTCCGGTTGCGATGGTCGGGATGAAGCGGTGCACTCCTTCCTCAGGCGGAGCAGATCCTTTCGTATCAATCTGCAATTGGCCATGAGTCGTGGTCTCTTTTCATTTCCTTTGGACCGGGAGCCGTTCTGGACACAGTTGAAACCGGTACGGCTGGGCCCGCACACCATCATGGCTCTCGCGCCGGAGGAGTTGCTGATCGTGCTTTGTGTCAGTGGATCGATGCACGCGTGGGAAAACCTCAAATGGATTTGCGATGTGTCCGAATTGCTGCGGCGGCGGCGAACACTCGACTGGAGCCGTGTATTGTTCTTGTCTCATGCGTTGCGATGTCGCAGGATGTTATTGATGGGACTTGCGCTGGCTCACACGCTGTTCGACGCACCGTTGCCGCGTGTAGTTCAGCATGCCATCATGGCTGACCGGGATGTTCCCGATCTGACGAAAGCAATGCCGCGGGATCTCTTGAAGCGTAGAGCTGAAGGCATTGACGGGAAAGACGCCGAGGCCCTGTGTCTTCTTCTCAAGGACTCCTGGATCGAGCAATCGAAATATGCCTTGGCGATATGCCATGCCGCGGATCCAATCGTGAACCAGTCGCTTCCTTGGTTCCGCCTGCAGGCGCGACTCAATAGGCTGTATCGACTGGTCCATCCGTTTCATCGAGCGGCTGCGCGGTGTCTGCAGTGTTTTCGGGTCGGAAAATTGCTTCTGAAGTGGCCCTTGGCTCCGGGATAGAAGCCGGCGCATTGTAGAGTGCCGATTCGCGTAACGTTCTCCCCTGCATTGCATCCCCCGCCTCCGCCGATCTCCTGTTGCTCCCCAAAAAAATGCCGTGTTAGGATGGGTTGCGGCCAACAAGAATCACATGCCATCTACAGGAGGACCGCCATGAAAAAGCTCCTCGTCGCAATCTCGATCCTGTTCCTTCCCTTTGTGGCGATGCACCTGGTTTTTGCCGCCGGATTTTTCAAAGTCGGGGAGCGCGCGCCGAACTTCGCGTTGACGTCGCTCACCGGCGATCCGGTCTCACTCGAGTCGTTGAAAGGAAAGGTCGTCGTGCTGGGATTGTTCCATATCTGTGATCCTTGCATGGCTCAGGGCACTAACTTGCAGAAGGTCTATGACGCCACCAAAGGCAAAAATGTGGCGGTCATCGGCATCAACTCAGCCGGTAATTCCAAACGCGATGTCGGTGAATTCCTGAGCGCGTTTCCCGTGAAAGTGACCTATCCATATTTGCTCGACCCTAATAAGGCAACCGATAAGCTGTATGGCGGCGGGAAGTTCATCCCCAATGTGTATGTCATCGACCAGGACGGCGTCATCCGCTGGCAGCGGGTCGGGAATATGGATCTCGCCGGCAGCGACATCATCCTCCAGGAAGTCGAGAAGCTGCTGGCGGCTGGTTCGCCTAAAGAGTCCGGATCCATGTAAATCGTGAGGAGTAAATCGGAATGGACGAGTGGGAAGAAGGAAAACGGGCATTCGTCGGCCTCGTGCAGCAAATTGATTCATCGGTGCAGGTGGTGATCCCCACGAAACCGACCAACAGCGTATTTCTTATCTCGCTGACGAAGGGACCGAATCGAAAATTCATGACGCTTCCGGAGGACGACATTATTGACCTTCCGGAGAACGCTGCGGTCCTTGCCAAGGTGACGAAGGCGGTCCAGGACGCGGTCTCCGCTTTATGAGGCAAGGATGAAGCAGCTGTTTCCCGGCATATGGCAATGGTCATGGTTCTCCGAGGAGAAGCAATTGGATTTCAACGGCCTCTATCTTGGGATCGGCGAGCATCACATATTGATCGATCCGCCGCCGATGGATGAGAGCGACCGGCAGGCCATCAAACGTGGAGGCGGTATCGACTATATCATCGTCACCAACCGCGATCACGAGCGAGAAGCCGCCCGCTATCAGGCTGAGTTCGGCTGCCAATTGTATCTTCCCCAGGTCGATGCGCCGGTGATGACCTTGGTTCCAACCAAGACCTTTGCCGACGGTGAATTACTTCCAGGAGGCGTGTGGGTGATTCATTTGAAGGATCAAAAGTCGCCGGGGGAGTCGGCCCTGTTTATCCAGCAAGGCAAAGGTATCCTGATCGTCGGAGACGCCTTGGTCGGAGCTTCACCCGGAGGATTACGCATGCTGGCGCCGGAAAAGTATGCGGACTATGCGAAGGCCAAAGACGCGCTCAAGCGGTTGCTTAAGTATAACTTTGATGCAATTCTCGTCGGCGACGGCGTAAATATCCTGACCGGCGCCAAATCCGCCGTCGAGCGAGTCCTTCAATAGCTGGGAAAGAAACATGCCGCTGCGCAATGGATTGTCCGAAGAACTGAATCGACAGGGAAATGAGCATTTCGCGAGAGGACTTTATACGGAGGCCTATGCCTGCTACGCCAAGGCGCTGGAATGCGACAGGTTGACCGGCAACCAACGGGCATTGAGCGCCACTCTCGGCAATCTCGGGAATATCTGCGCCGTGAGCGGCCGGCGGGAATCGGCGCAGACTTATTATCAAGAGGTGCTGGAACTCCAAAAGGTCTTGGGTGATGACCAAGGGATCGGGACGACATTGGCGAATCTCGGAAATTTGCGAGCCGATGCCGGAGAATGGGATCGCGCCCGCGCCTACTATCTGGAAGCGCTGGACATCATGACCCGGACGCATGACCAGGCGGGAAAGGCGGTGCTGTATTCGGATCTTGGTCTCATTGCTAGAGAGACCGGCCAGTTCGACGAGGCGATCCGTTACTATGAGCATTCATTAGTGCTGATGCGGCGACTGGACAACCAGGGCGGCGTGGCGGACGCTTGGCGCATGATGGGACGCACGTTCCTCATCCAGAAGCGGTACGAGGACGCGGTCGCCTGTTGCCAAACCAGCCAATCGATCGCGGAACGCAACCACGATGAATTGCGGGTCGGTGGATCTCGATATGTGCTGGCGCAGTGTTATGAGGAACTCGGCCGGTATCGCCAAGCAGCCGATTTGTTGGAGCAGGTGGTACACATGGATCGGAAGTATCGCCTTCCGAAGCTTGAAGAAAACATCAAACGCCTGGAACAGTTGCGTATGCGGATCGAGGAAGAACGCCCGCTGTCTCGTTCGTTCAATTCCTACCATGAATGACGGTACTGCACATTCATGGAATGAGGTTCGGGCCGATTTGGTCCGGAATCATCCCCAGTTGTACGACCTTGAGCCGGGTGGGGCCCTCGCACTGGATCTGGAAAGCGACGGGTGGCTGCTGGAAATCACTCCGGACGGCCGGGTGATGTGCCAACACGGCATCGCCATGGATGACATCATGAGCCTGATATCGGACGGCACGCCCGAAGATCTGGGCACGGATGAGGTCGCGAAACAGGCCAAGTATTTTCTTCAGCCTGCCGTGGCACGGTTTCGTCCCCTGTTGGTCAAGGAGGGGTTTGAAGAAGGAGTGACCATGAACGACGAGTATGTCGCCATCACCTTCGAGAAATCCGTCAGTTGGCAAGAGCTGAATAAAGTGCACGCACTGGTACGGTGGTGCCAGCAGACAATCAGACGCTAGCGATCTGTAGTTGTGTTCATGAAACGCGGCGGCATCACTGATTTTGAAGGATTCAGAGAAGCAATCACCGCCTTCCGGTTGCCTCGCGTCATGGTTTCCGCGCTGGAATTGGATCTCTTCACCGCGCTTGCGACTGAATCGTGGTCTATCGCCGATCTGGCCAAAACCCTCAGGGTCAGCGAGCGAGGGTTGGATATTCTCTGCCGCAACCTGGCCATGTGCGGCCTTCTCAAAAAGCGAGGCCCCCTCTATCGCAACAGCACCTTTGCCGCGACCGAATTGAACCGTTCTCATCCTCGTTGCCGAGGAGCCTACATCGATCTCCTCAAGGACCAGTGGTCTGATTGGTCCCGCCTCACCGATCACGTGCGAACCGGTTTGCCTGTCGACCATGGAAAGCCGGAAGACGCGGATTATCGCCGGCGATTTACATGGGCCATGCATCACCGCTCAGTCGATGTAGCCGCCAGGGTGGCTGCACAAGTCTCATTGCGCAACGCCAAATCTATGCTTGACCTGGGGGGTGGACCGGGAACGTATGCGCTGGCCTTTCTGAAGAAGAATCCCACATTGAGCGCCACCGTATGCGATCGTCCCGCTGCCCTTGACGTGGCTAGAGAGGTGGCGGCCACCGAAAACAAAGCGGGTAAGCGCCTGTCCTATCTTGCGGTGGATTTCATGAGCGAGCAGGTCCCGGGCCGGTACGACGTCATCTGGTATTCCAATGTGCTGCATATTTATTCCGCGGCAGAGAACCAGGCGCTGTTTAAGCGGTTGCGTCCGGCGCTGAACCCCGGTGGGCGGCTCATCATCCAGGATGCATTTCTTCACGATAGGGAAGGGCTGTATCCGAAGGAAGCCAGTTTGTTTGCCGTCGCGATGTTATTGTTTACCGAACAGGGGAACACCTATACCGTCCACGAGACTTCGTCATGGCTCCGTCAGGCCGGCTACAGCACGGTGAAGCCGCTTAAGATGAAAAGGGGGACGGAGGATTGGGACGGCGGCTTGCTCCAAGCTGTTCATTCGACATCCCGCCGAGCACTGCCTGTCCTCCCCAGACGATCAGCAAAAAATTGAGACTTCCGCTCAGCAACCCTACGCCTTTCACGAGCGCGCCGCCTTGGGGCTTGCTCAGCTCCTGGACCAGCGTGGCAATATCGAGCGCCAGACCAATCGTGCCGTACATGACGACGACCATCGTGGCCCATCTGAACCGGAAACCGATCAGGGCTGTCAACAGGACCGGTACTGCGATTAAGAACGCAATCCATGGCCATGAGACCGGTTCGGTGGACCGAAGACCCGCTGGATACGCAATCATCCAGATGCCCGACGTGAGAGCGAGCGTCAAGAGAAGGCCCTGAATCCTGCGGCAAAGCATGAATATGACTATAGCGCGGTGATGCAATCCGTCACAATGGCGCCTTGTCCCCGACGCATATCGTGCGTAGGATGTCAGTATGGCCGAGCGTGAAACGCCTGCCGGGCAACCGAGTGACCAGGACTGCACCCTGATTTATGACGGCGACTGCCGGTTTTGCGTGACGGCCAAACAACGGATCGAAAAGGCGGTTCGGGAAGATGGTCCGTCCCATGTACGCTTTATCCCATACCAGAGCGAGGAAGCAACGCAACGTCTCGGAAAGGCTTATGTGCCGGGGCGGCCCGATGTTGCCTTCCTGGTGGGAGCCGACGGCAGCATCCGGAAGGGATTAGACGCATTTCTTCCACTTTTGCCCGGCCTGAGAGGGGGAGCCTTGCTGAGTCGCCTGGTCCAATCTGCCTGGTTAAGGCCACTGGCCTATCTCTTGTACCGCTTCATTGCACGCTACCGGTACCATCTATTCGGATCAGTTCGATAGAGCGGTCCGCGTTCCATCCTTCACATAGCCGTCCATTCCCGTACGGCTGGATCAACGATGTGCAGTTAGTCCTGCATACCCCTTTAGTCGGCGTCCGCTGACCCACCGAATAATTTACCCTTTGCTTCATGGGGGAAAGAATTGCGCCTCATGAACCGGAGGGCAACATGATGCATCTAATTCAACTGGCTCGGAAAAGGCTATTGCAGGTCCCGAATAGGATACCGGGATGGTCGGCAACGATTGCCATGCGCTGCCCACGGCGGAATAGGGCGCCGCGATGGCTGTTACTCGCGGTGATCGGGATCATCGTGTGGGGCCCTATGAACGCCTTCGGAAAATTCTTCGATCGATCCATTGGTATGAACGACGGTGTTTCTTCATCCATCGAAGTCGATGATGCTCCTGCTCATGGAGATGTTCTTGTCGCAGGATTCGGATTTCAGACTTCTATTTCATCCGTGATTACGATCCGAACCTACCAGGCAAGGACAGGGGTGGTCCTGTCGGAAGATTCCTATGATCTAAATGTACAGGAGGAGGCGGCCTCGGGAGAAACGAAGCGCGATCGTATCTTCGCCGGAGGAATTGGCGTTGATGTCGATGGTCAGCCCCGTTTCTTGTTGCGGGTCTACGACGCGCTGACGGGTCAGTTCTTGTGGCAGGGTCAGCTGAATCTGACATCTCAGAAAGAAGACCACCGGGTTCGGCCGATTGCGACCATTATCCCCCTCCGGTCCATCGCATGGAAAACCGCAAAGGAAAGGCACTCGCTGATCCAGCTCAATCTGTCTCTCCGCGCCGTTGACCCGTTGACAGGAAGAGTGGTGTGGGAAGATAGGTTCATTCCGGGTGTCTCGACGAGCGGCCGGACGGAAAGGACCGACTTTCGACCGGTCGATCGATTCGCATCGCCCGAGACGATCGGGCATATCTTCAATCTTGTGGTTCGGACAGTCGATCGCGCTTCAGGCCGTTTCTTATGGCAGGATTCGTTCGAAGATACCGATTTCATCGAACGGGCAGAAAAGGAAAGTGGGCGCCGGCGTGAGCCTCAGACGGCGCCTCCAGGGAATGATCAGGATGTGGCCATGCCGGCAAGCCACCGGCCGGCCGGGGCCGCCTACGATTGGGTCTGCTGCTGTTTGGAATGGAATGCCTGAGCCCACTGTTGTTGGAAACTATCGTAGGACAGCAAGAGCTTGTCCTGCATCGCCATGGACAAAGTTTGGCGGGCTTTGAGATGTCCGAGCACCTCGTGCATTTTGTGCATCCCAAAGCGATCCAATAAATAATGAGTCGCCGAACTGGCTTCGACATAGGCGATCATGGCTGCGTGGGGCGATAACTTCTCCCAGCTTCCCTCCAACGCGGTCAATGGCACCAACTCAACATCCTTATCCAAGGCACGATCCAATTCCCGCCACGAATCTCCTGACAGCTGTATGGCGAGTCCCTCGTTCAGCCACGTGGGAATCGAGCCGCTGTTCGCACCCTGTTGGTGGTGAAGCAGCGCATGAACGAACTCATGCCGCAACACACGGGTCAGCCATTCTCGATCCGTCAGAGCCCCCTGCGTAGGAATCTGAATCCGACCGAGCACCGGATCGAATAGGCCGTCGGCCCACGCCGGGCTGCCCGTAGAGTCCTGAAATCCGCTTTTGGTCAAAAGGGTGACTGTAATGGGTTTCTCGGGAAAGTAATTGAATTTCTGGCCGATGTCGCGATAGGCATCTTCCAAGATATCCAGAACAGTGGTCCAAGTGGTCTGATCCTCACTCCCATCGAATTTGACGATGAAGTGGACGCTGCTGCGCGAGGCCAGTTTTTCTTCGACCTTCTCGGTCCGTTGAACCTTCTCGGTGACGATCTTCAGATAGGATTGCAAGGCTGGATCCTTGCGAATCCGGGCTGTCGCCTCACGCAGATGGCGGCCCGCCTCCGCCAGTTTGTCCTGCTCCTGCAACAGGTCCGCGAGTGCGAGATGGGGAAATGCTTCCTCGGGAGCCAACGCCGTCACTTTGGAGAGAAATTCTACGGTCAAATTAGGATCGCGCAGGCCCCAGTACGCTTGCGCCAAATTCAGCATGAGGATCGCATTATTGGGATCAAGCGCGGCGGCCTTTCTAAAGGCTTTGATGGATGCTTCGGTCCCGCCCGCTCGCTCTTGCAGGATGCCGAGATTGTTCCACAGGATCGCGACGTGACGCCGGACCGAATGCTCGGCAAGGGCGGAACTCGGGATATCGGCCAGCTTGGCCTCGACCTGTGCCGCATTCCCCTTCTCCAAGTCTTCATTGATGGTCGTGAGAAGATCTATGTGCTGGGGAACGGGAACCGTCATGGGGTCGATCGTGCGGGGCCGCTTGCTCATGATCAGGGCCGCTTCTTCGCCGTGCGGCCGGGAAACGGCCGGTTCATCGGGAATGACGTGGACATCCGGCGGGGGAGGATCCGGAAAGTAGTGCGGCTTCAGCCATGCATGGTAAGAAATAAACAGGGCGAGAATGAGCGCCAATGGACCGAGAATATGGGTGATGTTCCGCCGGTACATAATGGACCCTAAGAAATAAGATGACGAGACTGACTGTATCATTCGTGACAAGGCCCGCCAAGAAAAGTCCGGAAAGCCTGCAAGTGGCCGCCTGGGCTGTCACAGCGGATTGAGGCGACGGAATGGGTATGATACGATCCGCGCCAGGATGCCTCGTTGTCCCACGACCGTCCTCCCTGAGCGTCTTCACGCTTTTTTGCAACGGGTAGCTCGACCGATCGAATTTGCGTGCCGGGACTCCTATGCCCATCTCGGGGCTCTCGCGAATCTTGAACAATTCGTGTCGGCTCAAGTAATTGCCGCGCTGGCCGAACGGACCTATTCCCGCGCCATCGAAACAGAATTGCTTCTGTTGCGTAATTTGTTCGTGGATTTTCATGCCGGGCTTTCTATTGAACAGCAACGCGAACGGTTAAAGCAGGCACGGGGGCTCATTGCACGCCTGCAAACCGGCGAAGCGGAAAAGCGGCCGCGGCATGACACGCCCATGGACAAGGATTGTGAGCCTGCACAGTCGATGAGCCGAGCGGCCCGGCCTCTGTGGGAGTTTCCAATCCAGTTCGCGAAGGGAGTGGGCCCGAAACGGACGAGGCTGCTGGAACGGCTCGGCGTAAAGACAATCGAGGAGGCCTTGTGGAATGTGCCGTGGCGGTATGAGGACCGTTCAAAAATCACGGCAATCAAAGATCTATTGCCGGGGATGGCGGCGACGGTGTGCGGTGTAGTTGTGGAGGTGGTTGCAACACGATCGCGGTTTCGCCGTATGGCTGTGTTGGAGTCCGTCATTGATGACGGCACCGGTCGCCTTCAAATCGTGCTGTTCAATCAACCGTATATGGAAGAGGTGGTCAAGGCAGGCGCGCGTCTTCTTCTAGTGGGTCGCATCATTGCCGGCAATCGAGGGTGGCTCAATCTACGGATGGACGTCAGTCACTGCGAAGGCATCGGAGAAGAGGTCGAGACGACCTTGCATGCCGGACGGATCGTCCCGATTTATCACGAGACCAAAGGGTGGAGTTCAAGACAGATGCGGATGTTGACGAGGACTCTGCTCGACGAATTCGGCGGCGATTGTGAGGAGGTGCTGCCGGTCCGGATTCGCGCCGGACATCGTCTGCTGCCCATCCGACAGGCGTTGGAAGAAACGCATTTTCCTTCTCCGGGGACGGATGTGGCGCTGCTCGACAAGGGCCTTTCGCGGGCGCAACGGCGGTTGGCTTTCGAAGAGCTATTCCTGCTTCAGATGGCCCTGGCGATCCGGCGGCGCCGGGTGAAAGAAGAAGAGAAAACCATGCGGTTCGATCCGCATACGCCGCTCTTGAATCGGTTATTGCGGCTCTTGCCTTTCAAATTGACATCGGCTCAAGAACGGGCATTCGGCGAAATCCAGGCCGATATGGTGTCCTCACGGCCGATGAATCGCCTGCTGCAAGGCGATGTCGGGTCCGGGAAAACGATGGTCGCGCTTCACGCCATCGTCATGGCTTGTGGATCCGGTTACCAAGCGGCCTTCATGGTGCCCACCGAAATCCTGGCGGAACAACATTTCACCAATCTCAAGCCGATCGTGGAAGCGTTGGGGCTCCGGCCGATCCTTGTTACGGGCGGAAAGCGATCCAAAGGCCGAGCGGAAGGATTGCGCATGTTGGAAAACGGAACGGCCCAGGTTGCCATTGGAACGCATGCGCTCATTCAGCAAGACGTACGATTCACCGATCTTGGGCTTGCCGTCATCGACGAACAGCATAAGTTCGGCGTGCTCCAGCGGAAAACCTTGATGGAGAAGGGGTACCGGCCCGACGTCTTGGTGATGACCGCTACGCCGATCCCTCGGACTCTTGCCATGACGGTCTACGGAGATCTTGATGTATCCATCATTGACGCATTGCCGCCGGGGCGGAGGCCGGTGCGGACCTGGCTGTTTGCCGACGGCCAACGCGGCCGGGCGTGGCAAATTGTCCGCGATGAAGTCAGAGCCCATCGTCAGGCGTACTTCGTGTATCCGCTGGTGGAAGAATCGGAAAAGGTCGATCTGAAGGCGGCGCTCCAGGCGGCCGATCGTCTGCAAAGGGAAGATTTTCCCGACTTTCGAGTCGGCCTGCTTCACGGCCGGATGGCGTCCGGCGAGAAGGAGCGGACAATGAAGGCCTTTCAGGCCGGCGAGATCGATATCCTTGTCGCCACCACCGTCATTGAAGTCGGCGTCGATGTTCCGAATGCGACCGTCATGGTCATTGAACATGCCGATCGGTTCGGGCTCGCGCAACTGCATCAGCTGAGAGGGCGTGTCGGCCGCAGCGGGCATCAGTCCTATTGTCTGTTGATGTCCACGACAGCCGGATATCGGCGTCCGAGCCAAGCCGGACGAGTTCCGGACACAGGGGAGGAAGCTTCGATTGCCCGGCAGCGGTTGGAAGCGATGGTCAAGTCGAACGACGGATTCAGCATGGCGGAAGAAGACTTGCGCATCAGAGGACCGGGCGAATGGTTCGGACTGCGGCAATGGGGCTTGCCCGAGTTCAAGGCAGCCGATCTGATACGCGATGCAGACCTCTTGCAGCAAGCCCGCCGCGCCGCCTTCGCCCTGCTCGAAGAAGATCCTCACTTGCGCGCTCCGCACCATCGGAGGCTCAAAACAGGAATGCTGCGACGCTGGCGGACAAAGCTTGATCTGGGGTTCGTCAGCTAAGTCTCCCAACTCATGTTGGAATTGATTCAACGCCTGAAGCACGATTTGAAAGCCGGATGGGCGACGCTCCGCCATGGGACGGCCCAAGCCGCCAATCGTGCGCTCGAAGAGACCGAACTCCTTCGCTATCGACTGGAACTCCGCAAGGTCGACCAACAGCTTGAGGATGTATATGGCGACCTCGGTGAGCGGACCTTGGAATTACATGACCGCGGGGAGGCGATGGAACGGATCCTCTACGACGGGGAGGTCGGCCGTCTCATGAAGCAAGCCAGGGCGTTGCAAGATGAGCGAACCAAGCTCTTGCTGGAGATGAACGATATTTCTGTCGATGGACAGTGACACTCACCACATGACCTCATCGCCGGCCGTTTCGCCAAGAGTTCTCGCCGGAATCGATATCGGCACACTGACTTGTCGTTTGCTGATTGCGGAATGCCCGCCGGCCGGCCGGTTGAAGGAACTCCGATCGGAGCGCCGTATCCTTCGACTTGGCCAAGGCGTCGATGGGGGTCGCCGGCTTCATCCCGACGCGATGGAGCGAGTGATCGCGACGTTGAAGGAATGGCGCCAGATGATCGACGAGTATCATGCCGATGCTGTCACGGCGGTGGCGACCAGTGCAGTGCGTGATGCCGTGAATCGTAATGAGTTTCTTGATCGGGTCAAACGTGAGGTTGGAGTTGATGTCGAACTGATCACCGGGGATGAGGAGGCCCGGCGGACGATGCTGGGGATCCGCTCCGGTCTGCCGTCCGGTGTGGCCGATATGCTCGCGTTGGACATCGGCGGCGGCAGCACGGAATTCATTCTGGATCGGCCGGGCAAACCGCCGGTCGTGCGTTCCATTGATATCGGAGTGGTGAGATTAAGCGAGCGCCTGTTGCATCATGATCCGCCGGCGCTCGAAGAGATTGACCGGGCGCGGGAATGGGTGCGGAACGAGACGGCGGCGGCAGTTGCCGATATGCCTAGGTCGGCGGGCAGTGCCTTTGTCGGTACGGCCGGGACGATTACGTCGCTTGCCGCGATGGCCCAGGAATTACCCGTCTACGAACCGGCAAGGATTCATAATTATACGCTGGTATTAGAAACGGTTAAAGAACTGGAACAGCGGTTGCTCTGCCGGTCGAAGGCGCAGCGGGCAGGGATGCCGGGGTTGGAACCGGGCCGTGAGGAAGTGATTGCCGCAGGCGCCATCATCCTGCGAACCGTGCTGGAGACAGTGGATGTGAGAAGCGTCCTCGTGAGCGACTTGGGCTTGCGGGAAGGGGTGTTGATCGATCTGGCGAATCGAATGAGACAATAGATGAAGCCGATCTGTCTTGCGATCTTCCATGAGATCAAAAAGGGGTATGAGGAGGCCGTTTGAGAAAGATGCCGCTCTGTGCCGGCTCACCGCGCTACTGTAGACGGAATGACCCTTGGCTGACGAACGGCGCGCCCAGCCGGTGTGGGCCGCGATGCGATGAATGCTGAATGGTGAGTCCTGCCTGCTCAGCGCTATGACTCGACCGCACCTAAGCCTCGCATCTGCTCGGCTGCGCAACTCGTTCCATTGTCCTTCGCAACGGAACGTCGAACAGTGCTCGCCGTCGCTCTGCGACCGCGCCTGCTCGGCAAGTGCGGGGCCCGAGCCTCCGCGCGATTCGCGACGCACGACTCACCATCCATTTGTTCTCATACTAAGTGAGGCGCGCCGCGGCCACACCTCTGCGCGCATCCGTTCCAGCCAAAGGGAAGGAGGATTGATGGCGGCGCATCTCATTCCGCAGCGAGAGCGTCCGCTCTCCGACGGCCTGATGCGACAGGCCGTCGGAGCGGGCCTCGGACGTACTGCCGCTTCACACATCAGCGCGGCCACGCCCGTAAAGTATCGTCCGCTCCTCGGACGGCCTTCACGGGGCGAACGGGAATCAACAACTTAAAACCAGTCTTTGGCAGACCTGGCGTTCGCTAAGGTCCCATCAATGTTGACTAGTGCATTGCATCGGCGTATCAAAATGGCGTTCGGAATGGTAGCGAATGGTCCTCCTATTTTCTGCTTGCAGTGTGCAGTACCAGGGCGGCGGCACATGGCATTCTAGAGTGAGTTTGTCGGCATGGTAGATTCTCCAGATTTGGGTTTTACCAAAGATGGGGCGCTGGGGATAGTTGAGCAACTGCTGGGAGGTGCAAAGGAACGTCTGTCTCGCGACCGTATTCATCTTATGGTTTCTGTGATCATGTCTGCTTGTCATAGGCATGGGTTGTATCAGATGTATTCAATGGCAGAAGATCTTTCCCTTCATCGTGTCAGGCCGCTAGAAAACAGAGGGGGCTGGTTCAAGTCACTAGAGGATCTCGGACACCCTCCCCCCGGCAAAGCGACTGCATACGGACGCTGTCACCAACCAAGGCGACCTGTTGGTTATTGGTCTCTCTATAAAGACACAGCGCTCGCTGAAACTAGAGCGGAATTGAAGGAACAATATGTTGTCTCGACTTTTAAACTGCCTGGAGAGTGTCAGTTGGTTCCTATTGGAGAACTCGATTATTATCGACGCGTCGGTCAAACCTATCTCGGTCATGCGATCGAGCGATCTGGAAAGGTATCAAGAAATTCTCGCCAGGCAGGATTGGGGAATATTTGCCTTGTTTGACGCATTTGTGGCGGATGAATTTATTAAACCGGCAATGACCCAGACGGACTATAAGGTAACAAGCGCCGTTGCAGACGTATTGTTCAACTCTGGTATGCTGCCGGCGCGAATTGACGGCATCGTCTATCCCAGCGTTGCCTTCCGACACGGAACTAATTTCGCCGTTCGAGCGGAAGCCTTCAAATCAAAAATGCGGGCTGTCCCGGCCGAGACACAAGTCATCGAAATTACAGATGTCTTTGGTTATGGGATCTTTGATTGGCAAGTGTTAGCTACGCTGAAGTCCATCAATCCTGATGGAAGTCTCAACTGGGAGCCATCATCGTGACCCAGTACTTATTATAAAACCTCCGGAAACCGTGTGGTCCAGGCCTTGCCACATTCGATTCATGGTAACCCTTACCAGATCGCATCCGCGATGAGGTTGCACAATGAGTTGCTGGATCCGCGATAGCTCTTGAACACCCTGCGTTGGAGATCCTTACTCTCTGCTTTCATAGACCGCCATGCAACGACCGCACGACGACATTGAGAATGCGCGGATTGCCGATAACCTGCGCCGGGCCATTGAGTTGACGGAATTGGCATTAGCTCTGCGTCAGGCCGTCTTGCAACAAGGGGCCTCTGATAATCGCGGCATGGTGGAGGTCATGCGGGACATCAGGCGGACGAAAGAGCAGGCATGGCGACAGACTCCTTCTTAGTTCAGGTCCTCTCCAGATATCTATTGAGCGCGGAGTAACGCAATAAATCCTTCCTGTTCAAAATGGCGATCGGTCGTCAAAGCTTCTGATAGACGACGCTCTCGCATGAGCAGCATCGAGCCGCAGTTCGTTGTCTGTTTCTTGAACGCGGAGCACAGCAGCGGGGGAGGGTTCAATTTGTCCGAAGGGCGTGATCGCCAGGGCGGGACAGTGATGAAGCGCTATCAGGGCGGCGTGGCCACCGCTCAGCGGAAGCGGCCGCGTCCTGGTGGCACCTGCTGTTCGAAGATGCGGTCAGCGAAGCGAGGGCCGCAGCAAGTTCAGGTGCCAAGCGGTCGCGGAGTGTTCGAGCGGTCCACGCCGCCCTGTCTTCGAGCGGAGGCACTGTCGCGCCCTGGCAAGTTCCTGTACGAAGTGGAGGATTGAAATCAGGTCTACTTTTGTGTCTGGTTTAGGACAAAGCCGAAAAGGTGTTCTACCTTTGCGAGTACCAGCGAAAACCCTTCTGCTCCGTGAAGGTCGTCTGTGGCGCGCCGCCCGGCTTTTCGAGGAGCAGCACTTTGAAGTCGATCAAGCCGAACCAGGCGGGATCGGAGATGTCATGATAGTGGCAGCCCTGTAGCTTGGGCAGCATGTCCCCGAGCGTTCGCGTGAGTTCCTGCTCGGTATAGGCGCGCACGGCGAAGGGCTTTCCTAGGGCCTCGCAGAACCGCTGGATGGTGTAAGCGGCGCCGGTGCAGAGCACTTTGATGTCCGGTTTGATCGCGAGAAATTGTGGAAGCGGCACATACCGCTCTTGAAAACCGAGCCAGCGGACAGCCTGGCGTAGATGGCTGTATTGGACTTCATATTCTGTGTGATGGGGCAGCTTGACGGGAGCCGGCCAACCCTCTTCAATTCCGAACTCGGTGAGGAATGCCCGACCGCCCGGCCTGAGCACCCGCCACAGCTCAGCGACAAACCGAATCGGACCAAGATTGAAGATCACCTCGTCCGGTAAGTCATTGCCTAATGGCAAGCGCAGGCGTCTGATCCAATCCAATGCTTCCTGATGTTGGGCTGTGTCCCCTTTGTCTTGCTGTAGCTCGCGCTTCGATAATTTGACCGGCGTCATGTCCGCCATGTTTTCGTTGTCGATCACCAGGTCAATGATCCCGTCTTTGAAAGGCAAGGACTCGCCGTTTGCCTGGGCGCCGCTGCATGTCCAGCCTCCTGCGCGGGCGCGATTGACCTGCAACTTAAGGAACGGCCGGGTCACGTCCAAGGACACGTACTGAATCCCTTGTTTCTCGAACGGCAAGAGTTCCTGTCCTAATTCGCGAGCCACATAACCCAGACCCCCTCCGACCTCGAGAATGACTTTCGGCTTGGGCTTGAACCAGCCGAGGCGGCGCAGTTGTCTCATAAGCAGGCGACCGTAGGTTGAGCCTCCCAGCGCGTCGCTCGGTTCCCGAAACAGATGAGAGACGGTGGTTTCGACCAAATCGAAGTGCCCGTCGTCTTCTCCGCTTTCCTTCAGTTCGTGGACGTGGAACTCTTCCAAGTGATCTTCCCCTTCGAATGCCGCCTCACCCGACCAGCCTTCGCGGATCTGTTGGAGCAGGACATCCCACTTGGCCTTGTGCCGATGGCCTCCGGGGGCTTCTGATCCGAGATAACACAATGAGTAATTGGGGAGCGACCACCGTTCCAAATGCCAGGTGCCTGGTTGGCCGTCCGGACCGCAGATCTTGTCGCCGTACTTTTCCACCAAGGCGCCGACCGTGATGTGGCCGTTCATGGCGCCCAGCATCTCAATCCCGGTGCGATTGACCCGAACGAGCGGATAATTGTCGTCAAGAGGAGCCAACCACCACTCATCATACGAGTGCTGGTAGGCTACAAGATCGGGAATTCGCCAGGCCCTGAGATGGAGAATCTCTCCGGCCAGACGAATCGGTTCCTGGACTGCGGCCGCTGGTTTCATAGGCGATAGGAGACTACACGAGGGCCCCGGTGACCTGCAAGAACCAGCGCCCTCTTGATTCCGGGAACACCATGGTACTCAAACCGGTGGCGTGACCTCAAAACGCGGGTAAGGAACTCAGCAGAGAGGATGAGCAGAGGAAGCTGAACGAAGTTGCGAAATCGGGAAATGTTCGGAGAATTACGTTTGAGACGGAAGGGCGGCCGCCTCGGTCACAATGATCATTCCCCGCATGATGGGATGAATCCGGCATTGATAGGGATAACGACCGGGAGGGAGATTCGGAATGGTATAGCTGCCTGCGGGGTCAACGGCTCCGGAATCAAAACTGCACCGGTCTCCTTCTTCAAAGCATCCATCATGGGTAACCGTATGGTGTGTAGGAGTCGGATTGTCCCATCGGATAGAAGCTCCGCTTGTCACCGTCACCGCTGCGGGCACGTAATAGGGCGATCCACTGTCCATCAGGACGCGACCTTGTGGTGGTGTGGCGCCTGAAGGCCAAACCCCCAATAACAGGACCGCCGACATGAGAAGCGTGCGCATAAGCATACTGGTTATTTTAAGCCTCAATTCATTAGAGTCAAGGCTGCCAGAAAGGATTCTCCGCATCCTCGCGAAATTGCCGGGCCACCCGCATCGGTATCTTTTGAGCGGCTTGATGATGCATCCTATTGAAATCCGGCGCGGGTCTCTTGACCCAACCTGATCATTGTATGATGTTCCCAGTTGATATGGATCAGTTCAAGCAGCGGCCCACATGAGATTGAACGCCTATTCGATCATGGCCCTCCTGGTCGGCATCAGCCTTCCGTCGGCGGCCTCCTCATTTTCTTTGGTGCTGCCGGACACGGAGACGACTGTAACGACCGGACAGACTCTGTCTGTGGGGATTGATGTGCCGGCGGCTATCGGGGTTCGTCAGGTCCGTTATTATTGGTATCGCGACGATGAAGAGCCGATGGCGACTTCACAAGCGGAACCGGCCTTAACAGCGACGGAGGCTTCGACTCCTTCCTATGGGGGCATGTTGATTGTGCCGGAAGACGCCATCGGCCTGGTTCGTTTGTTGGCTGTCGGCACCATGACGCGAGGGCGCATGGCGGGACAGGAGGATTTCGATGAACGAGTCCTCCGAGTCGAAGCCCCCGCTGAATTGACCGGCATCGAATTCGCCGTTGACAAGCCGTGGCGCTTCAACGTAATCGGGAAGATCGTGCCGGTTCCGGTCATTGGACAGTTCGCCGACAACGTGGAGCGAAGTCTTGCGGGTGGGTTTGCCGGCAGCCGATATCATTCATCTGACGAGTCGATTGTGGTCGTTTCACCGGATGGCCTGGCTCATGTGAAAGGCAATGGACGTGCACGGATCACCGTCATCAATCGAGAGAAGGAGGGCGCCATAGAGGTCGTCGTCATGGCGGATGAGGAACCCAATCGCTCCCCGGTCGCCCGGGTCCCGGCTCAAATCGAAGGCCAGGGAGGGCAGAAGATCGTTCTGGATGGTTTGCAAAGCCGTGATCCGGATGGCGACCCGCTTCGCTATGAATGGAAGCAGACGCGGGGGAACAAGGTCACCTTAATGAACCATGGGGAGGCTAAAGCGGCGTTTATGGCCCCCCACGTATCCGCCAGGCGGCTCCTCCAGTTCAAGCTGCGCGTGACCGATATGCGGGGGCCGGATTCGATCAAGGGGGCGGATAGCGAAATCTCAACGATTGATGTCTGGATCGACCCATAGACGAGGCCGCGGAACAAGTCCGTGAGGAGGTTGCAAGAGGTTCCTCGTTCATGCTAGATGGTGGCCCGAAGCCGAAGGTTGTTGAGATGACTGTAGAGGAGGCATCGTAATGGCGAAGAAGAAAAAACAGCCGGCGAAGAAAGCAGCACGCAGCACAAAAGCCAAGTCGGGGAAGAAAACAGCTGCCCCGAAAAAGACTGTTAAAAAGACTGCGAAAAAGGCTGCAACGAAAACCACCAAGAAGTCCTCGCCGGCCAAAGCAAAAAAGCAAGGGACAGCCAAAGCTCCCAAGAGGCAGCCGGCAGCCGCAAAGAAGGCGGCAAAAACTCCCGCGGCTGAAGAGCGGACGGCGAAACACGCGGTCGATAAGCCGACAAAGGCGGAAATTGAGCCGAAGCAGATCGACCTTGAGGAAGATGAGATTGCTGAAGAGATCGATGATGACATGTCGGATGAGATTGAGGACGACATGGAGGAAGAGTTGGCGCTCGACGATGAAGACGACGACGTCGACTATCTTGAAAAATCCGAAGACCTTCTTGATGACGGCGATGACTATCGAACCCACTAGACTTCACATTTAACCGTCGAACTTTCCTGTCCATGAGTCATTTTCTCTTTGTCGCGGGCGCGCTACGAGAACGGAGCTCGATGGAAAGCGCGGAACACCAATTGTCCGCCGGAGTCTGGGGCCTTTGTACCGGTCTGATCCGCGACAATCTGGAGAAGTTTTTGACCCCTCAATCTCACGGATTGGTCTATGTGCTGAAAACCGGTATTTGTGCGGACTTCCGCATTGTCTCCGGCGTTCAGCCGTATGCCGCACTAGATGATCTGCTCAAGGATGAACTAAGGACGGAGGCGCGATACGGCTTTGTTCGGCTCGAGGTCCTTAGCCGGTATGCCTCCTCGGCGGGGCAGAGCCAGGCTCTTATGCAGTCAGTCTTGAACGTGCCGGACCAGGCGGAGTTGACTCGGAGACTGACGTTGGGTATGCATCGACTCACGGAAGAAGAATACCGGGCGCTGCTCAGCGGATTAAGTCCCGTGACGGAGCAGCCGATGTTGTCCTAAGCCGGAATCCATTAGAGCGAGCGGCCGGTCATTAACCGGTAGGCTTCCTCGATTGTGCCCACCTCTTTGAGATCCACATTGAGCTCCATCCCAAGTCGAATCAGACCCCAGTCGGGAGCGTTGAGTTGGCCTGAGGGAATCAGAACGGTCCGATAGCCTTCCCGTGCGGCGGCACGGACCTTATCCGGAATCGATCCTACAGGCCCTATGCTTCCATCCGATTGAAGGGTGCCGGTCAGTGCCACGCCGCGAGACAGCGGGTCCCCCTTAAACAACGCGATAAAGCCGACTGCCATGGCGGCGCCGGCACTTGGTCCATCGCTCCCGGTCGGTCGATAGGCAAATCCAAGCGCGGTGACGGTTCCCGAATGCTGCACCGAAGGGGTGCGGGCCATCGCATAGCGGAATGCCTCGGCCATGGAACCGAGATGGGCATCGCCGAGTACCACATTGCCGCTCCGCCACTGCAAAGACGGAGGAGCCGGGGCAGGTTTCTGATCCCATTGCAGCAGGAGGATCTCGAAGACTCCCAACTTGTTTGACTTGATGGCCGCGAGGATGGGAAGTTCGATGACATGTTCTGCGTGGACGGGCCTAGGTCCCACGGCCAACAGGACGCCGGCAGCCAGCAGACAGCAGATGCTTCGACCGCATGAGCGGAGCATAATGTGATTTAAATCCTTGAGGTAATCCAGTGTATCAGGCGGTTCCATCTTGTAAAGGATCAAATGACATCCGCCGGTGTGAGGCTCCCGCCGCTTGTCGCCTCCGATCGTCCGGTCTCGCCGTTGTTTGGCTCGTAGGATGTCTGGTGTTTTCGGTTGTTCCATCTCTGCTGTGGGCGGGCGATGCGTCAGGTCCCTGTCGGGAGGAAAAGACGAAGTCTGGAGCGGGAAAAGCCTTTGTCCGACATCTCGATAAGGCCTGCTCAAAAGAGGAGCGGGAGGCGCGGGCGATCCAAGCTGGTCAAATTATGGAGGCACTGAAAAAGGGGCAATCCGTCGATCTCTCGGGCGTGATCGTCGTCGGCAATCTCTATCTGAATGATCTTCCGATCAAGCCTTTGGACAAGATCCTGCCCGCGTTGTCCTCAGAAGACCGGCAAGTCGTGGAGCGTCTCAACGCACAAGCTATCCGCCTGGTGAACGGCGCATTGTCCATCCGTGATTCGGAAGTCCGCGGGCAGATCATTAATCGGACGGACGAAGACATACTGGTCGTTTCCGGGCCGGTCATTTTCTCGGGAACCCACTTCGATGACGTTGTGGATCTTTCGAGGACGGTCTTTCTCGGCGTCGTCGATTGTTCATCGGCGTCCTTCTCGAAAGAAAGCTATTTCGTTCAAGGCCGGTTTCAGCAGCCGGCTCTCTTCACCCAAACTTCGTTCGGTCCACACACAAGATTTCACCGATCTATGTTCGGCGGGGCGGCGAATTTCTATCATGCTCGCTTTAACGGCCTGGCCGAATTCCTCGAGGTGTCGTTTGAGCAGGGCGCGAGCTTTTCCGGTGCGCAGTTTCTTTCGGGCACCGGCTTCTCCGGCAGCCGGTTCAACGGCATCGGCGATTTTCTCGACGCGCAATTCGACGGGGATGTGTACTTTTTGTTTACGCGTTTCGAAAAGGAAGGACGGTTCCGCGGGACAACCTTTCGCATGGTAGCCGATTTCTCGGATGCCGTGTTCACCGGTGGTCAGGATCTCGATCAGGCCGTCTTTTCAGGGGAGTCCCGAGTACCATGGTCGATGAAAACTGAGGCGCCAACCCCGGCTACTCCGGCGACCTGGTTTGAGCAGTACGGAATTACCGGCGCCTTGCTGGTCGGGTCGCTTCTCCTGCTCGGCTGGCTTCTTAAGATCAAGTGACCAGCCGCATTAATAATCAGGGGTAGGGGAAACCACCACATATAGTTTTCGGGCTTGCGGGGACCCCTATAAGCTGGTATAAAGTGAAGAATTTTACCGCCTCTATAGTCTAGCGGACGGGATGGACCAAACCGAACTTCCTTACCATGTCAGGATCGAGAATTTCGAAGGGCCGCTGGATCTTCTTCTCCATCTCATCAAGAAGAATGAAATCAATATCTACGACATCCCCATCGCCCTGATCGCCCGGCAATACCTCGATTATCTCTCGGTCATGAAAGAACTGAATCTCGCCGTCGCGGGTGAATTTCTCGTGATGGCGGCGACCTTGCTTCACATCAAGTCCCGTATGCTGTTGCCGGCAAACGAAGCGCCGGACGAAGAAGAGGACGGGCCGGATCCGCGGGAAGAATTGGTGCGTCGCCTTCTGGAGTACAAGCAGTTCAAGGAGGCCGCGTCTCAGTTGGATGGAACGGAGCGGCTCTGGCGGGACATGTTTGCCAGGGAAGCACCACCGCCGATCGAAGTGCAGGCCGATGAGGCCTTACTCGACGATGTGTCGCTATTCGATCTGGTCGATGTCCTACAGGAGGTCCTTGCGCGGCATCCGGAAAAACGCATGGTGGAAATTATTCCCGATAATATGACGGTGCGGGACCGTATGAATACGATTATTGAAGCGCTTGAGGGACAAGAGGCGGTCGATTTCATTTCGTTGTTCGAGGCGGCCAGTCATCGCATTGTCGTCATCGTTACGTTTCTGGCTTTGTTGGAACTGATTCGTATCCGGGTTGTGAAAGTGTTTCAGAGCGAGACGTTCGGCGCGATTCTTGTCTCTCGGGCTTTTACGGCCGTCTGTGATATGGATCCCGCGGAGGACACCGAATGGAGGAATCTATGAGGGCCAGTGGCATGGCGGAAACAATCGAGGATGTTGCCGAGGAGCAGGGGCGGATGGAGGAACCGGTGGTCGAGGAAACAGCTTCTATATGCGAGGCGGATCTCAACGGTTCGAATGGCAAGTTCGAACAACAAGACGCCACGGCTCCTCTGGAAACATCGTCAGAAATTCCGTCCGAGGCGCCCTCGATTTCCGAAATACGCGAATTGACCGGAATTCTGGAAGCCCTGCTCTTCATGGTTGCCGATCCCCTTCCGATGAACCGGATCCTGGCGATATTGGGAGCCGTTCCGAAGCATGAGGTCGAGCTGGCGTTGGCGAGGTTGAAGGAAGATTATGCTCAGGAAGGCAGAGGGCTGCATTTGGCCGAAATTGCCGGGGGGTATCGTATCGTCACCAAACCGGACTACGCCCCCTGGGTTAAGCGGTTGGACAAAGTTAAACCACCGGCAAAATTATCACGGTCCGCTCTGGAATCACTTGCCATTATTGCGTACAAGCAGCCGATTGTGCGGGCGGAAATCGAGCAGATTCGTGGCGTGGAGACTTCCGGTGTCCTCCGAACGTTGCTTGAACGAAAGCTGGTGCGGATTGTCGGGCGTAAAGAAGAGCCGGGCCGGCCTATCATGTATGGCACGACGAAATTCTTCCTTGAACATTTCGGACTCCGTGACCTTTCCCAACTCCCGCCTCTGCGGGAATTCAAAGAACTGGGTGAATCGGAACAGGCGACCTTGCCGATGGACGAGGAGCAAGACTTGGAAGAAGCAGAGGCCCAGCCGGCGATTGACGAGAGTGAAGAACAAACGGACGACGGCGAGGCTGAGGCCATGGCCGCAGGTTCAGAACAGGCCGACTCCGTACTGGAAGAGTCGGTGCACCCCGGTTAGCCGGCGCTGCCGCGACCGCGCGGCAGCACGATGTGACTTACCCCTGTCGGAAGGGTTGACCCGTCCGAAGAGTTTCTTACAAACATCCGATCGGAACGAAACCCGCGCCAAACATTCTCGAGAGCGTCACCCACCTGGCATTGTCGTAGAACGAAAAACTGGGCGCCCTGAACGCGCGCCCTGTCGGATCCCCGCCATACGACGAGTCCGTCCCAAAGAAGAAACCGCCGCGGCTTCTTTCATTCAGCCTGATCCACTCTCCGTACATACTGCAAATCTCGCCCTGTGCCGAGCCGGAGATGCTGTTGCTCGCTTGCCATTCCTTTGCCCAATCCGGGACCGATTGCAAATTGCGCAAGGCTCCGATGGGCGTATCGTAGGAAAAGCCGTCGCTTCCCGAAGGCGCCTCGTACCGCTGGCCCCCTCGTCTCTCGGAAAACGAATGATCGGCTATCTCGGGGAGGCTCGGCGCGGTTGAAAGCGGTTTGAGATCCATTGCCTGACAGCCGGCCCGCTCCTTATTGGTATAGAGCGGAGTGTCGTCCGGACCGGGGCATTGCCAGATCTCGGCGTCGGTTGAAGCGTTCGACAAGGCGGGGTAACCGATGAAAAGGACAAGCAGGATGATCGTGCACACGTGATAGTGATGTGGCCTCATGGGGCACCTCCGGTTCGGACAATCATAACTCGTTGCGGCATGTCATTTCGAGTCGTCTTCCGGTGACCCTATGGGAAGCGGCAATAACGGTCCATACAGCGTTCGGAGGGACTGAAGTCATGATGCTCTTCACCACCTCCTCACCTTGACTCGGTTCTTTCCGCTTTGTTAGACTGCGCGATCTAACTCATTGAAAACATCGAACTCTTCACTAAACTAGCACCGCGAGGAACACCATGATCAAGGCCTGGCTGCTTGAGGAAATGTTTCGTTTCCGTCGGCATGAATTGACTGCGGACAGCTTGCAAGGGGAATGGGGCGCCGGGGATTCTGTCGCGGAAGAGGAAGACCTGCCTCCGCCGCCGACTGGACTGGCCGCCAAGCCGGGCAATGGCCGCGTGATTCTGACATGGGAGCCGGTGCCGGACGCGATGTATTACAATCTGTATTTTCAGACGACCAAGGGCGTCCAGATCAAGTTTTCCGAACTGACCCGGCCCATTGCGAGCGCGGACGATTTCAAATCCGTCATCGGTGTCAAAAAAGACAAGGCAACCTGCATCGAAGGCGCCGCCTCGCCCTTTGTCCATGACGATTTGGCGAACGGGACTTGCTATCACTACGTGGTCACAGTCGTGACTTCGAAGGGTGAAAGCCCCGAATCGCAGGAGGCGTTGGCGATTCCGGCTCCGTACCGCATCGACAAGATCTTCGGTCAAGAAGGCGTCGATGACGGGGAGTTCAGCTCACCGACCGGCATTGCCGTCGACAAGGATGGCAATATTTACGTTGCCGATACCGACAACCACTCGGTCCAAAAATTCGACAAGGATGGGAAATTCGTCGGGCGATGGGGTGGTGAAGCCAGTTCGCAGGAGGGCGCCTATTACTATCCGCGCGGTCTCACCAGCAATGCGGAGGGCCATGTCTACGTGGCCGACACGGGGAACAATCGCGTCCAGCGTCTTGACGCGGACGGCAATCCCATGAAGGCCTGGGGCAAATTCGGGTTTGCCTGGCGCGGCGCGGATCTCAATAAGTTCGATGCGCCGTGGGGAGTGACCACCGATCAAGAGGGAAATATTTACGTCACCGACACCAACAACGCCCGGGTACAAAAATTCAAGGGAGACGGGACGCCTCTTTTGAAGTGGGGACGGGACGGCAGCTTTGACGGAGCATTTTTCTTTCCGCGAGGCATCTGCGTGGATTTCGTCGGCAACATCTACGTGACCGACGAGGGAAACAATCGAATTCAAAAATTCGACACTCGCGGAAGCTTTCTCACGAAGTGGGGCCGGGAGGGCAGCGGGCCCGGCCAGTTCAAGGCGCCATGGGGCGTGGCCTGTGATGCACTCGGCAATGTCTATGTTGTCGATCAGGGCAATCACCGGATTCAAAAGTTCGATCCGAACGGAGCTTTTCTCTGCGCCTGGGGGAATCGGGGGAAGACAGAAGGCCAGCTGAATTTCCCGTCGGGAATTGCGGTGGATAAGGAAGGCGCTGTGTACATTGTCGACAGCGGCAACCATCGCATTATCAAGTATCTCCCAACGGAAGAAGAGCTGAATCGCGGGAAAGAGCAGAAGCAGCAAGAGACCCAGACCGTCAAATACCCGGCTCCGCGAAACGTCGCAGTGAAAGCCGGCGACACCGAGACGTTTCTCAGCTGGATGGACGTCCCGGGCGCCGTCTCCTATAACCTGTACTTCAATACGCAGCCGGATCTGACGGTGCAGTCGGCGACGAAGGTGGAAGGTGTCACGTCGCCCTACAATCACACCGGTTTAACCAATGACACGGCATATTTTTACGCGATTTCGGCGGTCTATGAGGATGAAGCCGAAAGCGCGCTTTCGGAGGAAGTGACCGCCACTCCCGTGCTCATCGACATCACGGCGCCGCAAACCCCCTATGCAGTCATCAACCACGGCGGCTTTATGACGAACTCCCCTGAAGTCGTGGTGACGGTTTCGGCCAACGATTTGGATACCGGGGTCGCCGCCTACTATATCTCGGAGAGTCCGATGACGCCGATGGCCGGCACACCCGGTTGGGTCGAGGTCACTCCGGCGCATAAATTCGGAGCGACCGTGCCGTTCATTTTGTCGCCGGGTGACGGACAGAAGACCATCTATGTCTGGTTCAAGGACGTCGGGCATAACATCTCGACGCCGGCCAGCGCCACGATTTTGATCAACACATCCGGGTACTTGTGTGTATCGAAATGGGGAAAACCGGGGCGTGGCGCGTCTCTGCTCCACGGCGGCGAATTCATGGCGCCCTTGTACGGCTTGACCATCGATCAGCAGGGCAGCCTCTTCGTGGTGGATAATGGCAACAATCGCGTGCAGAAGTTCGACAATGCCGGAAATTTCATTATCCTCTGGGGGAATTTCGGGTCGGCCAATTCCAATTTCCATAATCCCACCGGCGTGGCCTGCGATGCCAAGGGCGATGTCTATGTCGTGGATACGAACAACCACCGTGTGCAGAAATTCGACGGCAAACTGGGCGGATATATCTTAAAATTCGGCTCCCGAGGGAACGGGGAAGGCCAATTCAACGCCCCCTGGGGCATTGCCGTGGATCGGGTGCGCGGCTATGTTTATGTCGTCGATAGCGCGAACTTCCGCGTGCAGAAATTCGACATGACCGGCGAATTCATCATGCAGTGGGGCAGTTTTGGAAACGCCGATGGACAATTCTATTTCCCGCGCGGCATTGCGGTTGATCAGGCGGACGGATCGGTCTACGTCGTCGATATGGGCAACCACCGCATTCAGAAGTTCGATACGAGTACGAACGTGCTCCCGCAATTGCTGACGAAATGGGGTGGAAGTTCGGAGCCGGGTCATGCGAGTAGCCCGTTGGCGCAGGAAGCCGGCCAATTACGATCTCCCTGGGGCATCACTGTCGACGGCGCGGGCGACGTGTATGTGACGGACACAGGGAATCACCGCGTCGAGAAATTCGATCGGAACGGAAACTTCATTACCCAGTGGGGCGGCTTCGGAAACGGCGACGGTCAATTTAATTTCCCATATGGCATCGTGGTCGATGCAAGGGGCAGCGTCTTCGTCGTCGACAGCGGCAATACCCGGGTGCAGCAGTTCATGCCGGCTGAAGAAGGCGGTGAACGACTCCAGGAAGAGGCCGAGGCGGCGGCCGAACTGGAAGGCACCGAGAAAGTGGCGAAACCGTAAACCATGCAGGTTTCAACCATCAGCGCCGGAATGGAGTGATGGATGCTCGATAAAGAGGTGCGGGTCGGGCTGACATTCGATGACGTGGTTCTGGTGCCGGCGAGATCGCAGGTCGTCCCCAGCCAAGTCGACACCAAGACGATTTTTTCCCGCAATATCCGCATTAACATTCCGATCGTCAGTTCGGCGATGGATACCGTGACCGAGGCGCGCATGGCGATCGCGCTGGCCCGGGAAGGCGGGATCGGCATCATTCATCGAGTGTTGGCGCCGCAGGATCAGGCGGCGGAGGTCGATAAGGTCAAAAAATCCGAGAGCGGGATGATTCTTGACCCCGTGACGATTGCGCCGGATCAAACTATTCGTGACGCGCACAACCTCATGGCAAAATACCGGATCTCCGGCATCCCGGTGACTAAAGAGGGCAAACTCGTCGGCATTTTGACCAATCGGGATCTGCGATTCGAAACGCGGATGGAACTGAAAGTCTCGCAGGTCATGAAGCGTGAAAAGCTGATCACGGCTCCTGAAGGCACGAGCCTGGAAAAAGCGCGGGAAATCCTCCATGAGCATCGGATCGAAAAACTGCCGGTGGTCAATAAGAATTTCGACCTCAAAGGTTTAATCACCATCAAGGATATTGAAAAACGTATTCAGTATCCGAATGCCTGCAAGGACGGTCATGGTCGTTTGCGCGTCGGCGCTGCGCTGGGAGTCGGTCCCGACACAAAGGATCGCGTAGAAGCGTTGGCGAAAGCCGGGGTTGATGTGGTCGTCGTCGATACCGCCCACGGACATTCCCAGGCGGTGCTCGATACCGTCAAAATGGTCAAGAAGCATTATCCTGATCTGGAGGTCGTGGCGGGCAATATCGCGACGGCGCAAGCGGCCAAAGATCTGCGGAAGGCCGGTGTCGATGCCGTCAAAGTGGGGGTGGGGCCCGGCTCGATTTGCACCACGCGCATCGTCTCGGGGGCCGGGATGCCGCAACTCACGGCCATTGCGGATTGCGCCAAGGCATTGGCGGGCAGCGGCATTCCCATCGTGGCTGACGGAGGCATTAAGTACTCCGGTGATATTACGAAAGCGTTGGCGGCGGGCGCATCAGCCGTCATGCTGGGAAGCCTGCTCGCCGGAACCGAAGAATCACCGGGCGAGACCGTGTTGTACCAGGCAAGGACCTATAAGGTGTATCGTGGCATGGGTTCGATCGGCGCCATGGAACGCGGCGGCGGCGATCGGTATGGGCAGGCTGGACGGCCGGCGCCCAAGCTGGTACCCGAGGGGATTGAAGGGCGGGTTCCCTATAAGGGCGCATTGGCGCCCCACATCTATCAACTGGTGGGCGGAGTGAAATCCGGAATGGGGTACTGCGGTTGTAAGACCATCCCCGAACTTCAAGAGAAGGCCACATTTATCCGGCAGACGGTCGCCGGGCTTCGGGAAGGCCATGTCCACGATGTCATCATCACCAAAGAAGCGCCGAACTACCGCACCGATTGGGAATGACCTCGCGTCAGGTGTCAGGTGTTAGGCGACGATGATTCACCGTCAGATTCACCTGTGACCCATTCAATTCATCCCTCACTCCTCACGCTTCACGTCTAACGGTTCTTCATGGAACTCTGGCACGATAGAATCCTCGTCCTGGATTTCGGCTCGCAGTACACGCAGCTGATTGCCCGGCGCATCCGCGAAGCCCAGGTCTACAGCCAAATTCTTCCTTGCACCGTCCCTCTCGCCACCATCCTGGCCTATCGTCCGTCCGGTATTGTCTTGTCCGGCGGCCCGTCGAGCGTGTACGAGAAAAAGGCGCCGCTGGTTCCCAAGGAATTATTTGAGCAGGGCATTCCGATCCTGGGTATTTGTTACGGCATGCAGCTGATTACGCATTTGGCCGGCGGCGACGTCGGGAAAGCCGCGCATCGGGAGTTCGGGCGAGCCGAGCTGCACATCGACGATCGATCCGACCTGTTTAAAGGCGTGGGAACAAGCGGGTCCACGGTCGTCTGGATGTCCCATGGAGACCGCATCGAGCGCATGCCGCCGGGATTCCGATCCATCGCCCACACCGGCAATTCCCCCGTTGCCGCGATGAAGCGGGATGATGCGAAACAACGAGTGTACTGCCTGCAGTTCCATCCCGAAGTCGCCCATACGCCCGAGGGCGCGAGCATCCTACGCAACTTTGTCTATGACATCTGCGGGTGCCGGCCGACTTGGACCATGCGATCGTACGTCGAGGCGGCGATCGAACAGATCAGGCAGGATGTCGGCAAGGAACGGGTGATCTGTGCGTTGAGCGGCGGCGTCGATTCATCGGTTGCGGCGGCCCTCACGCATCGAGCCATCGGCGAGCAGTTGACCTGCGTCTTCGTGGATAACGGGCTCTTGAGAAGCGGAGAAGGGGAGCAGGTTCAGAAGATGTTTAGTGCCCATCTGAACCTGAATCTGCGCTTTCTGGATCGATCCGATGAATTCATACGCGGGCTCAAGAATGTGACCGACCCGGAGCGCAAACGCAAAATCATCGGCCGCTTGTTCATCAAGAATTTCGAACAGGAAGCCAAGAAACTGAAGGGCGTGAAATTCCTCGTGCAAGGCACGTTGTATCCGGACGTCATTGAGAGCATCAGCTTCAAAGGGCCGTCGGCGACCATCAAAACACACCATAATGTCGGTGGGTTGCCGACCAAAATGAGATTGAAGCTGGTCGAACCGCTGCGGGAGTTATTCAAGGACGAAGTGCGGGTATTGGGCAAAGAATTAGGATTGCCGGATGACATCATCTGGCGCCAGCCGTTTCCCGGCCCCGGACTCGCGATCCGCGTGCTGGGCGCCGTGACGAAGGAGCGGCTGGCTATCCTCCGAGCGGCGGAAGTCATCGTGGACCAGGAGATACGGGGGGCTCAGCTCTATCGCGATATTTGGCAGGCCTTCGCTGTCTTGCTGCCGATCCGGACGGTCGGCGTCATGGGAGATCAGCGCACGTATGATCATGTCATCGCGATCAGGGCGGTGACGAGCCTGGATGGAATGACCGCCGACTGGGCGAGGATCCCGCCTGAACTGCTCGGCGCCATTTCCAACCGCATCATCAATGAAGTGAAGGGCGTCAATCGGGTCGTCTATGACATCAGCTCGAAACCGCCGAGCACGATCGAATGGGAGTAGGGCTTGGCACGACTCATCGCTTCGCGCCTTTCGGATTTGGCGAGCGGAAGCCTTCTGGAATTCCTTCGACACGGTCGTTGCGGACCGTGGTTCCTCAGTCAGTTCCAGCTTTCCCTCTCGCAAAATCCCGAAAGGCTATTCCGCTCCTTCGGCGAATGTCGCGAGTGACTCGTGCCGGGCCCATTTGGTGATGTAGGCGAGGAAATGGAAGTCAGATTACAAAAACTCATTGCTGGAACCGGGCTTGCCTCGCGGCGGAAGGCCGAGGAGATGATTACGGCCGGCCGTGTGACGGTGAACGGCAAAATCGTGCGCGAGTTGGGGACGAAAGTCGATGCGGACAAAGACCATGTCAAAGTAGACGGGCGTCACATCAGAGCCGCCCAGCCCTATGTCTATGTGCTGTTGCACAAACCGAAGAATGTGATGTCGACCTTGCAGGATCCGGAGGGGCGGCCCACCGTGAAAGATTTCCTCCCGGGCGTCACGGTACGGGTCTTTCCCGTAGGCCGACTCGATTTTGACAGCGAAGGTCTGATGTTGTTGACGAACAACGGCTCGTTGGCGCAGACGCTGCTCCACCCCAAATATCACGTGCCCAAGACGTATCTGGTCAAGGTCAAAGGCGTTCTGAAAGAAGAAGATATTCAGGCGCTGGAGACTGGCGTGCAACTTGATGACGGCGTGACGGCGCCGGCTCACGTGAAAAAGATACGGAAGGCGGAAAGCAATTCTTGGGTGGAGATCACCATTCATGAGGGACGCAAGCATCAAGTGAAACGCATGTTGGAGGCCGTGGGACATCCGGTGCTGAAGCTCGTCCGGGTCCGCATGGGATCATTGGCGCTGGGGAACATGGCGCCCGGCGAGTATCGATTTTTGACGGACCGTGAAGCCAATGTCTTGCGTGATCTGGTGAAGAAACGTATGAGCCCCGAGTCGGAGAAGCGCCGCCGTCCGGCGCAGCAGCGGAGTCATGGCGGCGCGCGGCCTGCCATGAGGAGAACGGCATGAAACAGCGCACCCATCGATGCGGAGAATTGACGCGAGGACAGGCCGGACAGAGCGTCGTGCTCCAGGGCTGGGTCCAGCGGCGTCGTGATCACGGAACCGTCATGTTTATCGACCTGCGGGATCGCACCGGCATTACGCAAGTGGTGTTTAACGCCGAGCGCAATGCGGCGGTCCATGACGCGGCGCACACGCTCAGGAGCGAATGCGTCGTGTCCGTGGAAGGAACGGTAGCCGTCCGGCCGGAAGAGTCGAAGAATCCGAACTTGCCGACGGGCGAGATCGAGTTGTTGGTCGACGCGGTGGAGGTGCTCAACGAAGCCAAGACGCCTCCGTTCGTCATCGACGACGAGGCGGATGTGACCGAGGCGATCCGGCTCAAATACCGCTATCTGGATTTACGACGCCCGAGGATGCAACGGTTGATGGGATTGCGACATGCGGTGACCCAATCGGTGCGGACGTTTCTAAACCGCGAAGAATTTCTAGAGATCGAGACGCCAGTCTTGACCAAAAGCACCCCCGAAGGCGCGCGCGATTACCTCGTGCCCAGCCGCGTCAACCCGGGCATGTTTTTCGCGCTCCCGCAATCGCCTCAGTTGTTCAAGCAGGTCCTGATGATCGGCGGCATGGATCGGTATTACCAGATCGCCCGCTGTTTCCGCGATGAGGATCTGCGCAACGACCGGCAGCCGGAGTTTACGCAGATCGATATAGAAATGTCCTTCGTGGAGCGTGAACAGGTCATGGCCTTGATGGAGCGGATGATCTGCTCGGTCTTCAAGGAAGCCGGCGGGGTCCTGCTTCCGCAGCCGTTTCCCCGCTTGACCTATGCGGAGGCGATGGGGCGCTACGGATCGGATAAGCCGGACTTGCGGTTCGAAATGCCGCTCCACGATGTGACTGCGTTCGCCGCCGCAAGCCAATTCAAAGTCTTCAAGGAAGCGGCGGCCAAAGGCGGTGTGGTGAAGGCGCTGATCGTCAAAGGCGGGGCGACCATCGCCCGAAGCCGCATTGATTCGCTCGGAGAGACCGCCAAAAGTTTCGGGGCCAAGGGATTGGCCTGGGTGAAGATAACCGCAGACGGGCAACTCGAATCAGTCGTCGCAAAATTTTTGGATGCCCCGGGACTGCGGGCGGCCTTGCCCGAGGCGGCATCGGGAGATTTGATTCTGTTTGGCGCGGATCAGACCGCAGTCGTGCACGATGTGCTGGGGCGGATTCGTCTCCTGCTGGGAGAAGAATTGAATTTGATCGATACGGCCGCTTGGCGACCCCTGTGGGTAACCGAATTCCCGCTGCTTGACTATTCTCCGGAAGAGAAGCGCTATATCTTCATGCACAACCCGTTTGCCGCGCCGATGGATGAGGATCTGCCGTACCTCGACAGCGACCCGCTGAAAGCCAGGGCTAAGGCTTACGATATGGTGCTGAACGGCAGCGAAATCGGCGGCGGCAGCATCCGCAATCATCGCAGCGATATCCAGCTTCGCATTCTGGATCTCCTCGGCATCACGAAGGATCAGGCGCACGCCAAGTTCGGCTTCCTTCTGGAGGCGCTCGACTACGGGGCGCCGCCGCACGGCGGGATCGCGTTCGGCCTGGACCGGCTGATCATGTTGCTCGGCGGGGCCGATTCGATTCGCGATGTCATCGCCTTCCCGAAGACGCAGAAGGCTCAATGTCCCATGACCGAGGCGCCGTCCGCCGTTAGTCCGGAGCAGTTGAAAGAGTTACGGATCAAGTTGGATCTGATTGAGTAACGATATTCCTTACTCCGCATTCGTTTCGGAGTTATCTATTCCCGCCTGGGTTTCCGCGATGATAAGAATGACTCTGCCGGCCGTAGGGCTGCATCTGTAGACCACTCACTTACATTCTCACAATAGTTCTACAATGTTGTCTGGTCTGGCCTCACCGCCGCTGGTTCAGTGTCCCGCGGGCGGGTAGAATGGCATAGGTGTGGCAAAGGAGGCGCAGGATGAAGCGCTTCGCTCCTGTATCTCTCATAGTGGTCGCGATGCTGTCCGGTTGCGCCTTGGTGTTTCCGAAGGAGACCCGGAGCCAGTTCCATGGCAGGAACTGACGCCGAATTATTGTGTGCCCAAGTCCTTTGTGCATGGCGGAGAACTGATGCCCATATCCAGTAATTCGTCGCGCAGCATGGAGAAGCCGGCATTGTGATGATCGTGGATATCCAACATGCCTCGGTCTGTCGCGGGGAACGGGAAGTTCTGGCCGATCTCTCTCTGCGCATATCGCCGCGTATCCATACGGCGATCCTTGGCCCGAATGGGGCGGGCAAATCCACGCTCTTGAGGCTCTTATCGCTTGAGACGCATCCGATGCCGCGCGACCAAACGGTGTTTCAACTGTTTGGTCGCGACCGATGGGACGTATGGGAGCTGCGCCGGCGCTTAGGCGTTATCTCGAACGACCTGCAGCACCGATATTTGGACAACGCCCATGGAATCCATGTCATTCTGTCGGGGTACTATGCCAGTGTCGATACCTATCAGCACCAGGCCTTCAGCTATGGGGATTTGGCGCGGGCTGTCGAGGTTATGGAAGATATGGGCATCATTCATCTGCAGGACCGGCCGTTCGGTGAAATGTCCACCGGCGAGCAACGACGGTTTTTGTTGGGACGGGCATTGGTCCATGATCCGGAGGCGCTGGTGCTTGACGAGCCGACGGGTGGACTGGATCTCCAAGCCTGTTTTCATTATTTGCAGATTATCCGTGCTCTCATGAGCAAGGGGAAGACCGTGATTCTCGTCACGCATCACATTCACGAGATTCCGCCCGAGGTCACGCGGGTAGTTCTGCTCAAGAAGGGCCGTGTCATCGCGGACGGCGACAAACAGGCGATGTTGACGGCGCCCGTTCTGACCGATCTGTTCGACATGCCGGTCCGTGTCGTTGCCATGGACGGCTGGTATCAAACGTTCCCCGGATAGGCTGCGGCCTGATATGGCTGTGCGCCGACCTTCCCATACGAGTCATCCACCCGCTAACGTGACGGGAAAGGTCAGTTCCATGTCGCCGCGCTTGACCCGGAGCTTCACGTGCTGGCCCGGCACGGTGCGTTCAATCAGGTAATTTTTGAGTTGAGCGGCGTCGGCGATTTCGGTGTCGTCGATTGCCACGATAATGTCGGTCTTCTGCACCCCGGCCGATTTAGCCGGTTCAACGGTGTCACGCACCGCGACACGCCATTTCGTTCCGTCCTTTACGGTCGTCATGTGAATCCCAAGGCGGGAAAACGACAGCGGCTTGCCGTCAATCGCGGCCTGAACGATGCGTTGCGCAAGCGGGGCGGGGACGGCGAACGCCATTCGGCTGCAGTGAGCTTCCTGCGGATCCTTCTCTGTTTGAATGATGGCGTGCATGAGGCCGATGACCTCGCCGGCGGAATTGTACAGGGCTCCACCCGAATTCCCGCTGCATACGGACAGGTCGGCTTGAAGCAGACGCGTATCGACCGTTTGAAGGAACGTATTGGTATTCCCGAGCCGTCCAAATGCCATGGTCGGTCCCCATCCCATGGGATAGCCTACGGTGAACACCTCGTCGCCCGGTTTGCCTTCGGCTGCGGCAAAACCGGTGGCCGCTCCGAGGGCCGGCCGATGCTGGTCGGCCACGCGATAGACGACGACGTCGACATACGCGTTATCTCCGACGAGCGTTGCGGGCAATTCCTGGAGATCCGTGGTCATGACCCGGATTTGGGGAGGAATGATCCTGCCCATCGAGCTGTTCCGTTCGACGGCGTGGCGTGCCGTGACGAGATAGCCGTCCCGGAGGTGGAATCCCGTCCCACGAATTGCGATTTTCCCCGGCTTGTCGGGAGTCCGCTGATCCTGTGTCTCTTCCAAGACGCCGATCGTAGCGCGTTTCGCACGATCGAGCGCGGCGCTGAAGTCATTCGATTCGGCATGGACGATAAGCGGGATCGCGACAGTTGCGGCGCTGAGAAGAAACGCAGGACCATGCCACGCTCGTGCGAGCCATGTGAAACTCGATGCAGCAGACATAGAAAGATCCTTTCCGATTGTTTGGATACCGGATGGCGATATGCAGTATAGTCGCAGAAGGAGCCTCACTGAAACCATTGTTGAACAAGCTCCGATAACTCGATAAGAATAAGGAAGCGACGAGGCCACGCGATGCGCGCATTTGCTCTGTTCGTTGTTCTATCGAGCGGCATCCTGCCGTGGGCCGGGTGTGCTTCGTCCGATGTCGTCCCGGACTCATTGGAGCCGCAGATCGATAAGAGTCTGACCTTCGATCAAGTCATCGCGAGTCCTGATTCGTACCGGGGACGGACTTTTGTCGTGGGGGGCGAGGTGTTGACGACGAAACGCCTGAAAGGCGGTACGCAACTCGAAGTGCTCCAGCTTCCGCTCGACAGCGACCAGCGTCCGGTGGCGCAACGGACTGAATCACTGGGTCGTCTGTTGGCGCTGGATCATCAGTTCACAGACTCGGCCACATTGCCGGGCGGTACGCCGATCACAATGGTGGCCGAGATTACGGGGGTTGAGCAGGGGCGGCTGGATGAGTCGGAGTACCGCTATCCGACGATGGCGATCAAACACCTGTACGTATGGAATGACAGACCGGATCCCTACGCGCGCAGAGGCGGCCCCGCTATCGGCATCTTTGGCGGCGTGTTCGGGTTTGGCGGCGGGGGCGGCGGTATGCGCACCGGCGGCGGGATCAGCATCGGGACGGGGTTTTAGTCCGGCCATTTCTTCACGCAAGCACTTTCTTTCCCACTCGCCGAATCGGCCGCAAGACCAACGTTAACGGGCTGCAGAAGAGCTGGGAACGATGTTGTCGTCATTCCCACTCTGAGACCGGATGCCTTTGCAGCAATGCGGCGAAAGTCCAATAGATTGCTTGTCACTGCGGCGGCCCCAATCTGTCTTGCAGTGAATGGACCTTGAGGGTTAGCGAGAGCTCAAGGCTTATAGTCTGCTATCCGCGAATGTATTGCACGCAGCGGGATCGCCGCTTTGCAGCCCGCGGCGCAACCACGTCATCCGCTGGTCCGATGATCCGTGCGTCCAGCTTTCCGGCTGCACGTAGCCCTGTCCGGCCTGTTGCAGGCGGTCGTCACCGATAGCGGATGCGGCGCGCAATCCTTCTTCGAAATCGCCGGGCTCGATGAGACTCTTGCCTCGCCGCGCATGGTATCCCCAGACGCCGGCGTAGCAGTCGGCTTGGAGCTCCATGCGGACGGACAACGCGTTCGCTTCGGAACTCGAAGCCTGGCGTTGAAGCCGGGTGACCTTTTCCGCGGTCCCGAGCAGGTTTTGAACATGGTGGCCGATTTCATGAGCGATCACATATGCCTGGGCAAAATCTCCCGGCGCGCCGAGCCGTTGATCCAGATCACGAAAAAACGTCAAATCCAGATACACCTTGCGATCTCCCGGACAATAGAAGGGGCCCACTGCCGATGAGGCGGTTCCGCAGGCTGAGTGCACGGCGCCGGTGAACAGGACCAGCCGAGGCTCTTGATATTGCCGACCGACCGCCGGGAGAAGCTCTTTCCAGGTGTCCTCCGTATCCGCCAGCACGACGGCTGCGAACCGGCCCAGTTGATCCTTCGGCGCCCCGATAGGGCCCGGCTCTTGATCGACGGATGGTCCGGTCATCTCCTGTACGCCGCTCAGTAGATTGAGAATTTGAATCGGATTGGTTCCGGTGAGAAAGCTCACGGCCAACACGAGGACGATCCCGCCTAAGCCGATGCCGGCTCCGCGCGCCGGTGTCATTCCACGGCGATCTTCGATGTTCCCGCTTTCCCTCTGACCTTGCCAGCGCATAGCGCCTCCATGGTGTAAGGACTCAACAACCGGGTGGGACAGCGTGATGTAACGATACAGACAAGTCAAGCATGGCGGAATGTCTGTCGCAGAGACGACCGGACCCTCAGTGCTGCAAGGCGCCCGGGAGCATCCGATAAGGAGCCGAATGCGGTGAATCGAGACGTGAATAACAACCCCAAAATCTGTTACAACTCCGTTCAGTTCTGCGGGAGCGTCCATGCCAAAGTCCGGTCGAGCCTCTTCATCCAGAATCACATCTCCGGTCAGCGTCCCGGTCAAGGCCTCAGTCGAGCGCGAGATTAAGCTGGTTACCGGCCCATCTTTCGTCATTCCTCCCGCGCTCGGTAAGCCGCTGCCGATTCGCCGGTTCACCTCGAAGTATTACGATACAGGCGATTATCGGCTGGCATACGCCGGCATCACGCTTCGCCGCCGGACCGAACAGCGTACAGGAGTGTGGCAGCTCAAACTTCCGGTCACGGGAGCGCGCAGAGAACTGGAAGCCGCCGGGCCGCCTGGGCTTCCGCCTGCGCCGCTCCAGGAACTACTGCTTGTCCATATTCGGAAGGAGCGGCTGACGGAGATCGCTTCGCTTAGAACGGAGCGGAAGGGCATCCGGGTGACAAACGGTGACGGCAATGCCGCGGATGTCGTGCTGGACCAGGTCAGCCTGTTCGATGGACGTCGGGTCGTCCGCCGCTTCCGTGAGCTCGAAGTAGAGCTGGTAAAGGGAAAGGCAAGCATCCTTGCGGAGTTAGAGGAGAAGCTCCGTGAAGCCGGGGCGGAGGATCACGATGGAAGATCCAAGCTGTTCCAGGCTCTGGACCTTTCGCTACGCCCCGCACCGGAGGCCCCGGCGCACGACGCTCCTGCGAGCGACCATCTATCGCATAGCTTGATGCGGCAACTCCATGCCTTGCTTGCTCACGACCCGGGAACTCGATGGGGCGGCGATTCCGAAGAACTTCACCAGATGCGGGTCGCGACCCGCCGGCTGCGCGCGATTCTCCGGGCTGCTCAACCAATGGTGGCGCAGGCCTGGGCCGATCCGCTTCGCAAGGATCTGACCTGGCTTGGTGGTCTTCTTGGCGAGGTGCGAGACCTCGACGTGCAGATTGCGTCGCTCCGGCGCGACGCCAAGGCGCTGGAACCGCAGGATCGTCTGCCGCTCGTTCGGTTTGTGAAAAAGCTTCAATTGGAACGTCGGGCAAAGCAAGGAGATCTTATCGCCGGCCTGCGCAGCGACCGGTATCTCGGATTCATTGATCGGATGAGGGACGCAGCGAAAGCGCCGACCCTGATCGACACAGATGTCGGCCTCAACGACATCGCCGCCAAGGAATTCAAGAAACTGCGGAAAGCGGTCGAACGGCTGGAGGCAGTGCCGGCTGATTCCGAATTGCACCGGGTGCGCATTAAGGCCAAACGAGCCCGCTATGCCGCGGAACTGGCTCAATTGACAGCGGGTAAGGGCGCCAGGAAATTCATTCGCTGCGTGAAGGTGTTGCAGGACGAGTTGGGCAAGCATCAGGATGCGGTGGTCGGTGAGCAGCGCGTGCGGGCCTTGTTCGCGGCATCGAAAGGGCAACGGGCGGCCTTTGCGGCAGGACAGCTGGTAGAGCGGCAGCGGCAACGACGAGAAAAGGCGCGGGCCTCCTTCCGATCGATATGGAAAAGGGTGGATAAGCGGGGCAAGAAAGTGTGGAAGTAAGCTGGACATGCCGGAGCGCCATTCGGTAGACTTTCCACTGCACAACCGGGTTGGCCGTACCTATGTTGCGACTCAGACCAATCGTTTTGGCGCTGCTGTTGTTTCCTTTTATCATGGCTTGTCAGCGCCCCGGCGTCGTTCCTGCCGGCGAAGCACCTATGGCCAATTTGTCGGATCCGGCCTGTCCCAATTTGAACGGAACCTATGAGATGTTTGGCGAACCGTTGCCCGGCATGCCGCCGTACTTCCGCAAAGTCACGGCAAAGGTGACATTGGATCGTTTATTGGGACTGGACTGGGAGGCCGAAGACAGCGCTAAACCTCATGAGGTGCAGCTGGTGCAGGATGAGACGATCGAACTGGCCAGCGTGCTCTATGACCGTGGACCGGCCGGTCGTATGCCGCTATTACCCGGAGATTCAGTCGTATGCTCGCGCGGTGAAATTACCATCCGGCAGGCAAGAGAATCGCGGGGAAGCAGCTTTGAGCAATTATGGCGAATCACGAGGACGGCGCGGAGTCTAAAGGTCGAGCAAGACGGCACGTTGATCGTTCAAACCAACATTCGCGCGGCGCATAAATCCAGCCTTCTTGCCGAAGAGGTTGCCGTCGAAACGTACGGGGCCAAGTTTCGACGCCTCAATTGACCCCTCTGTTTCCGCCTCCTTGATCCGACGACCAGCATTTCAAACTCAGGCGGCCGGCCAAGGAGCCTAGACCCGGAATCGGGGTCTGCGGTACAACGGTCACTTGCAGCGCGCGTGCTATGGCTTGCTTGTTGTTAAGGCCTCGGTACCTGTTGAATGAGGCTATCGTAAACAGGACGCGGGAACTGCGCAAGCGTCGAAGTGTCCTTCACCTGCAGGACGTTTGAGGAACTAGAGAGAATGCGAGCCGCCAAGGGATAAGCTAGTGTTGGGTCGGCTCACTGTGTTCGACGGAGAGCTCGGCGGAGATACAAGACTTCATTTCTTCCGCTTTGCAGGCGGTAGTACTCAGAACCTCGTTCGCTCGGAGTACCAGCTGTTCCGCCGTCGCCGTATTCGGCTCGACATCGATCAGAAGATGGTCGGGGACACTTCGGCCGTCCGCTGACACGATTCCGTGAATCTTGCCCAGTTGGTCGGATAAGGCTTGACGCTGGAGGTTGCATTCGTCTCCGGTGAGTAGGAGCGAGACGCGGATCACGCCGGCCAGCGCGGGGGCGGCAAAAAGGAGCCCCACCCATAAGGCGATCAACAGGGATGCTTTCATCTTTCAGTGTCCGTTCTTCACAGTGCGGCTGGCGCCAAGAGTTAAGAGAACATACCTGACCGCGATCCGTATTCGCAAGTCCGCGCCGCAACCTGTTATCCGTATCAGCTCCGCAAAAAAGGCATGACTGGTCGGTGCCGGCTGCTTTTGCTTGGTACTGACCTGACCACCTGTATAGAATTACGCGGTACGACGCAGGTTGGTGCACCAGGAGGATGATATATGCGACCGATAAAGCGTGCGTGGAGATTGACGATGCTGTTCATTGCTATCGCCGGTGTGAATATGTCCATCCAGGTTGGTTTTGCAATCGAACAGTCTGGGCCGGCGCAGAAATCCATGGAGGCTAAGTCGGGCGATGCAGAGCAAGGGAGAGGAATTTTCAATGGCAAGGGTATTTGCTTCTATTGTCACGGCATCGATGGATATCCGGACCGGCTTCCGCAATTAGCCTCCGAGACGAGCGGGATGATCGCCACGCTTGACCCTAAGCCGACGAACTTGCGCGAGCCGTCGCGATTAGGGCTTCAGACCGACCAGGAGCGTTTTCGGATCATTCGGCATGGGCATTCGGGTACGGCGATGCTTCCGGACACGAGCTTGACCGACGAAGAGATTCATGACCTCGTAGCCTATCTGGCAGACCTACAGCCGGCGGGGTCCCAAGAGAAATAATGAAGCACGTTCGTGCCGATAGCCGAAGAAAGAAGGGACAACTGCGCCTGTTCCGCACGCTGGCGTTTAACAAACCCTTCGGCGTATTGCCGTGCTTTACCGATCCCGATGATCGACCCACCCTGGCTGACTATGTGAAAATACCCAAAGTATATGCCGCGGGACGACTCGATCAGGACAGTGAGGGTCTCATGATCTTAACTTCCGACGGGAAGTTGGCGCATGCGATTACGGATCCTCGGCACGAGCTTTCGAAGGTGTATATGGCGCAGGTGGAACGGTTTCCAAGCGATGAAGCGTTGCAGGAACTGCGCAGTGGCGTGATGCTGAGCGGCCGGCGGACAAAGCGAGCCGACGTGCGCGTGCTGCTCGATGAGCCGAAGCTTCCCGAGCGGCCCGTGCCGATCCGGTTTCGCATACACGTGCCGACTGCCTGGCTGGAGATCACGCTGCGCGAAGGCATGAATCGCCAGGTGCGTCGAATGACCGCCGCCGTGGGGCATCCGACCTTACGACTGATTCGGATTGCGATTGGGCCGATTACGCTGGGTGAATTGAAACCCGGCGAATGGCGAGAAATGACGTCCACAGAGATTCATCTGCTGAAAAGTCATCTCGACGTTTCTTCCAACGAGGGTAAGCGAAACTATCATGGTTTCTAATTTCCATTTTTCTTCCGGTTGCGTATCCGTCTAGCTCTTTGCCGCCGTGCACAAACTGCATGAATTGTGTGGTAAAGCCTGCGAATATGATATGGCACGATTGATCGCGTTTCCTTGATGGAAAGGAGCGACCCATGAGACTCATCGATAAAGGAGTATGGAGCCTAATTTATGTGGGGGTGAGTATGGCGGCGCTCTGCGCCGCCGCACAGGCGGGCGACAATTTGATAACGAAGCCCAGCAAATATTCTGTTCCGGACACAATGAACCGGATCGAACAGGCCGTGACGGCGAAAGGCATGACGATTTTTGCCCGCATTGATCATGCGGGAGAGGCAAAGAAGGCCGGGTTGGAGATGAAGCCGACGGAGCTGCTGATCTTCGGCAATCCCAAGGGGGGAACTGCTTTAATGGTGGCCAAGCCGACGTCCGCCATCGATCTTCCGATGAAGGCCTTGGCGTGGGAAGACAAGGCCGGAAAGGTATGGCTGACCTATAATGCCGCCGGGCTGCTGCATGAGCGACACGGCATGCCGCCGGATCTGGCGGCACGGCTTGAGCCGGTGGGAAAAGTGTTGGAACAAGCGGTGGAGTAGGTGATTCGCCTAGGCCTGTGCGCCTAAGAGCGGGATAATCGGTAGGAGCCCGACGTGAACTCCCGACCGAGTTCTGTGATGAATAGCGGAACGGGTGTATGGCAAACTACAGTAGGAAGCAGGCATGTTGAGTACCTATAGTCGTTGTCGTCGTTGTCAAGGGCAGGAGTGAAATGGCGTTGAAGCATGCGGCATGTGTGATGTTCGTAGGATGTCTTGCTTTGAGCGTGGCTATGCATCTGTTGTCTGTCGCGCCTGCACAAGGGGCGAGCCCTGAACCGGCGCCCTTCTCGGATTTGAGGCAAATCAAGAAATTTGTTTCCGTAGAGATACAGACGCAGGGAACGGCGGAAAAGATCGGCCTCAATGGCGGAGATCTTACCGATTTGACGCGTTCGGCCTTTCTCAACAAGGTACCAGGGATTCCGCTTGAAGGCTCCCGCGGTCCGTCCGCCGACGGGACAGAGCGGCTCAATCAACTCGGCTTCTTCACGTGCGAAGTGTGGACCGTCGGAGAAGAATACATTGTCGCCTATCATGTGGATTGCAATGCAGGGTCCTACATTACACTGAATACGCCGGGCAGCTTATGGAATCGAGCCTTACTGGGATATGGGCCAAAAGATGAAGTCTCTGAAGCGGTGCGGAAGGGCTTGCGCACGATCATCGATCAGTTCGCCGTGTCGTTCGCAAAAGTGCGGGCGGAAGGGGGAGTGAAATAGAATTGGGAGCCGCTGAGTCAGAGACAGGCGGCGCAATGTGATGTTCATGCGGCAGAAAGCGGTATGTGATGAATCGCTGAATTTTGAGTAACCTCTTGGCGGTTGGGCGAGCGGCGATCCGGGGATAGACAATCGTCATATGGATGCGATCGTCAAGGCAGCCTTAGTCGGCATGGTGGTGTTCGGAACGGCTTGCGCAGCATTCATTGCAAAGGAAACGCTCTATCTTGAATCGGCGCAGAATCATGCCACTGAGGAAGAGGTTCGGCGGCAACTAGGGAAACCGTATCAGACGGCGGCCGGCGAGGAAGGGAATCGAATTTGGGTCTACCACGTGTATTACGAAGATCCTGGCCCCTATAATCAATGGGGAACAGCCGGGACATGGTGCGATGAATATGTGCTGACCTTCGATAAAGCACGCATCCTGCGCCGATGGACTCATAAATCCGAGGGGCATGGCGGCGAGCTCGCCCCAACCTATTGCGTGACAGACGGCTTCAAACTGAACCCCTGACAGGAGGCTGCACCGGCATTCTGCCGCGGCTCTATACTCCTTCGAATGACAATTCCACGCAATGGCGGACTTCAGCCCTGAAGACTATCCAATCTATTGCGAATCAAGCGGCATTGGACAGCCGGCACTGCTCTTCGTGCACGGTTATTGCCGGTCGCATGAGGACTGGGACATTCAAGTCGATCACTTTCGAGCATCTCACCGCGTGGTCGTCTGCGATCTTCCGGGACATGGGAGATCGCAGTGTGTGCCCGATCAGATATCAATCGAAGGTTTCGCTGCTAGAGTGGCAAGTCTTATTGGAGAGGCCCGATTGAGCCCCGTGGTACTTATCGGCCACAGCATGGGCTGTCGCATCGTTTTACAGACCTATTTGAATAGACCACAGGACGTAGTCGGGGTCGTTCTGATCGACGGCTCGTGGTGCAGCGCGGGGAATTTCTCTGGGATGAGGGGGCGTGTCACAGCCGATTTCGCGTCACTGGGATATCAGCAGTTCTTGCAGCGCGAGTTTGAAGAGATGTTTGTCCCGACCAGCGATCCTCTTCTGAAACGGAGAATTGTGACAGAGGCCCTCACAATGCCGAGGGCGGTTGGCGAGCCTTTGCTTTTGCGGGCGCTTGAGTGGGACGCCACCCACATAGAGGAGGCGCTCTCAAGAATCGCCGTTCCCCTGTTGGTATTGCAAAGCACTGCTCTCAACGTCGAACGGCGCCGTGCGACGCTGAAAGAGGGCGAGACCACGCCGTGGCTCGAGTTGGTGCGCAAACTGGTCCCAGGGGTGCAAGTGCATGTTTTGCCTGGGATCGGACACTTCTCCATGCTGGAAGCCCCTTCCCAGATCAATCGTGCAATCGGACAGTTCGTGGGTTGTCTGTGAAAAGCGTCGCCTGGGACACGTCAAGGCCGACATGCTGATGAGCAGCGACTGTTCACGTCTAGGCCTTGATGAGATGATTATAGGAAGTGTGTCATTAGCTTTACATTTAATGTTCAAAAGTCGCTTTCCAATTCGGTCAATCCTATTTGGTCGCTCAACTGACTTCGTTTTTCTTAGATGCTTCCTGTGTGAAGGTTAGTATGTGTGTAATCGAGGACATGGGGAAAAATCAGGTAGAAAGCTTACCAGACGGCCATCCCGAAAATAGTGGTGTGCGACATCTGGGAAGAGATCTTCATCTACGGGTACTTTCGCGTTTGGGTTGTGAAATATTGATACACCTTCTGACCATGTTTCCGTGCAGCTCTGTTCGTCGACCTCTAGAGTGAAATCTGCCGGTTCCAGTTTGTCTTGGCCATGGTCATATCGCTTCCCACTTCGTATCATTCTAATCCCAGGATCACCAAACCCGGCCAGTTTTCCCATTCGATTAAACTTTGAGATAGTTCCGCTGTTGCTGAAGAGAACAGCACTGACATTTTCGGATTCTGGTTGATAAAAGTAGCCCGACGGTATTCTTTTGTCATGATATACGTGTTCAGTGATCGGTTCTGTCACTCTTTGAAGTCCTTGTCCTGTTTTGATGAGCCGCTCCTTCCATCCATACAGGTATTCCATTAAATATGGATGCGTTCAAAGCATAGAGCGTTGTTGATGGAAATCGGCAATCGCAAAAATCAAAGGCTTATCTTTAACGTGTTCTAATTGCCAGTACCGTTTCGTGAGTTTCGAGTACAAAGCACTCCCAAACTTGATTGCCGCATAATTTGCCAGCTGATCAGAATCCCGCTCGGTGTCTGGAGAGATTTCGCTTCCAGCGTTTCCCTGAGTGGGATTCACAGTAACCGCTTCGATGAAAACCGAGTGACCATAGAGATATTGTCAAGAGTTGTGGATCGCGGCTGATTAGGCGGCGACCTTTCCAGCCTTCTTCTCTGGGATCAGCTCCCCTCGTTCCACGTGGAGCCCATCCTCGAACAGGACACCTGCGCGGACGAGC
>JANRMQ010000010.1:4818-158175 GCA_040981125.1 Nitrospira sp. | reverse complement strand
CCTTGACGGAGCGTGATCTCGGCGACACAGTATGCTACGTAGCGACTGCATGTTGCTTGTACATTGGGTCCGAGACCCCTGCAAGACGTATTACGGCCCTACGTATGAGGCCCGGTGACCGGAGACACGTGGGGCAATCTGTGGAGCGCGACACCACCGTTCGCGGAGAAGTTTGCTCTCGATGCAGCGTTGAGGGAAAGGGGATGTGTGGTGTTGCGTGAGCTCAGTGCAGGAAGCACTTTCGAGGAAAATATGGCGCGAAGGCCGACACAACCGCTATCGGCTTGCCGTCCACCAGTGCCACGCCACAACCGCCACCGCCGCGCCCGCCATATCGGCCATCAAGTCCCATGGATCGGATTCACGTAACGGCACGAACAATTGATGCAGTTCGTCCGTGACCCCGTAAATCGTCGCGGCCACAATCGCCAGAATAACCGCGCGCGAGGCGGCCCATGGTCCGGCGGACCATCGGAACGCGCGATACCATAACAGCCCAAAGATCCCGTAGGCCATCATGTGATGGGCTTTATCGCCCAACTTCTCGACAAATGTCGGCAGCGTATCGGGAAAGGACGACTGGGAAGAGAGAAAGAAAATGAAGCCGGCATAAAGTACCACCGGCCCCCAGTAGCCGAGCACGCGCAACCAAACGGCGCCGGAGTCATCTCTTGTATTAACCGAATCCATACAGGGAGCAAGAACCGGCGGCGCGGTCCCGATTTCACCATCGTGAGATCGACGGCGATCGGCTGTCATCATGTGATTGTTCATCCACCCCTTTTAGCAGGAGGTTGAAGGAGCGACACAGTTCCTTGAAACCCTCTTACCCCTATGACATACTGCCGACCGATCTGCAAGAAACTTCGGTAGTGGGCCAATTTGCCATCAGAACGCACTGAAGTCCGTCACCTTGATAAGAAGTGGATGCCCGCTCCCCGCTTCCGCGAGGACAAGCTTCGCCGGCATGACGTAAAAGGAAACTGACCCCTATGGGACGTTCTCCATGAAAGACATCCGGCTCTGCTTTCTTTGGCATATGCACCAGCCGTACTACACGGACCCGGTCTCCGGAAGTGCGAGCATGCCCTGGGTGCGGCTGCACGCGACCAAAGCTTATTTCGATATGGCCTTTCTCATGGAGAAATTTCCCGAGGCGCGCGCCACATTCAACTTTACGCCGTCGCTCTTGTTGCAATTGGAAGAGATCGGTTCCGGGAGCGTGGCGGATCTCTTCTGGGAACATGCGGCGCGTCCGGCCACCGACCTGACCCCGCCGGAAAAGGCATTTCTCATCCGCCATTTTTTTTCGGCCAACTGGGCCACGATGGTGCGGCCCTTTTCCCGCTATCATGAGTTGTTGGTGAAGCGCGGCGCCGACATCCATGGCCAGGATCTCGATAAGCTGGCCCGGCAATTTTCCCCGCAAGATTTCCTCGATTTGCAGGTCTGGCATAATCTGGCCTGGTTCGGCTTCGGAGCCCTCGTTCGGTATCCCCGTCTCGCAGCCCTCCGGCAAAAAAACCGTCACTTCACCGAGGATGAAAAGCGCGAAGTGCTGGACTTGCAGCGCGCCACGGTTCAAGAGATCATTCCGATGTACCGCCGGCTGGCCGAACGCGACCAGGTTGAATTAACGACGACGCCGTTTTTCCATCCCATCCTTCCGCTCCTGATCGATACGGAGTTCACCCGCCGGGCACGGCCTGATTTGCCGCTTCCGGCACGATTTCGGGCGCCGGCCGACGCGGAAGCCCAGATCCTGCGGGCGGTGGACTATCACACCAAGACGTTCGGCCGGGCGCCGGACGGGCTGTGGCCCGCGGAAGGCTCCGTCTGCCCGGAGATGATTCCGCTCCTTCGGAAGACCGGCGTGCGCTGGTGCGCCACCGACGAAGGCATTCTCGCGCGCTCGTTTTATCTGTCCGGCCGCCACTGGACCCGGAGTCAGGATCTCTATCGGCCTTATCTGGTGGAGTACGGCGATCAGGCGATCACCATGGTGTTTCGCGATCGAGAGCTATCCGACAATTTCGGCTTCGTTTACCACAAAACCACGCCGGACTCGGCCGCCGAAGATGTCTTGCGCCGTATCCGAGGCGTCGCCATGGAGATCGGAGGAGATCAGGCGATTCTGCCGATTATTCTGGACGGCGAGAATCCATGGGAGCACTACCATGACGGCGGCGAACGTTTCCTGTCGCTGCTTTATCGGGCGTTCAGCGGCAAAGGTTTCCTGGCCGGAGAAGGAATTCACGTCGGCATGTCTACGATCAACGCCGCATTGGACACGTTGCCGGCCACCCATCATCTGAACCAACTCCATTCCGGGTCGTGGATCAATCAGGACTTTAAAGTCTGGATCGGCCATTCGGAAGACAATCGCGGATGGGATCTGCTGCAGCACACCCGCGGCAGATTGCTCGAAGCCGCATCAACACTCACGCCGCAACAAGCAGCCGGCGCCTGGGAAGAACTCTATGCCGCGGAAGGCAGTGATTGGTTTTGGTGGTACGGGGACGATTTCGACACCGACTATAAACAGGAGTTCGACCGCCTGTTTCGGACTCATCTGCGCAACGTGTGGACCCGCGCCGGTCTCGCGCCGCCGGACATCTTGAATCAGACATTGATCGAATACCGCACCCCGCCGCAATTGGACCTCGTACGCTTTCCTGTGGCGCTGCTCGCTCCGGAGATCGACGGAGTGGCAACCGATTTCTTTGAGTGGCGCGGGGCCGGCTCGATCAATCCCAATCCGCCGCTGGGCGCCATGTGGAAATCGGAAGGTATTTTCACGGCTATTCTCTTCGGGTCCAGCCGGGATACGTTTTATCTCCGCTTGGACCCGGATGAACGGGCGGCTTCGCGGCAGGCCCACTTGAGCGTCGATATTCACCTGGCGACCGGGGATCAGACCTTCAAGCTCAGCTTTTTGCTCGACCCGTCGCGCCCGCCCGCCGCCGTCGTCTCACGCGCCACGCCTTCGGGAGCGTCGGGCGATGCCACTTTTTCCGGCACCATGCGCCGCCGCGCGATCATCGAGCTGGCGGTCCCTTACAAAGACGTGCCGCTGGAGGTCGGGCAGACCATGCGCGTCACTGTGGTCGTGCTCGAACACAATCTTGAAGTCGCCCGGTATCCCTATCACAACCCCGTCATGATGGCGCGACCAGACGATGATTTCGAAGCCACTATGTGGAGAGTGTAAACAAAGTAGGATTTGGTGATTTAGTGAAGTGGAGAAAAAGTAAGGTTTACTTCGCCAAATCACCACATCACGAAATCATATTTTTCTGAGGAGGACGAATGCCTGAATTGCGCAGGGACCCGATTGTCGGACGGTGGGTGATTATTTCAACGGAGCGGGGCGGCCGGCCTCACGATCTTCAGCCGTCGCCATCTCATTCCCCGGCTGTCGCATTGTGTCCCTTCTGTCCGGGCCAGGAGCGGCTCACACCGAAGGAAATTCTGGCGTATCGCCCGCAGGCTACCGACACCAACAGTCCCGACTGGTCGATTCGCGTCGTGCCGAACAAATTCCCGGCTCTGCATGTCGAGGGCGACATGGGGCGTGAAGGGATCGGCATTTATGACCGGATGAACGGCGTCGGTGCGCACGAGGTCATCATCGAAACACCGAATCACAAGGAACGGCTGGCCGAGATGCCGAGCAAACGGATCGAGGATCTCCTCTGGGCATTTCGCGATCGGATCCTCGATCTGAAACAAGATCTGCGCTTGCGTTATATCTTGATCTTCAAAAACCACGGCGCCGCAGCCGGCGCAACATTGGAACACAGCCATTCGCAGCTCATCGCGCTGCCGATCGTGCCCACCAGCGTCTCGGAAGAAATGAACGGCTGCCGCGCGCACTACGAGCAGAAGGAACGCTGTATCTACTGCGATATCATGCGGCAAGAAACGGCCGACGGCGTTCGCATCGTGGCCGAGAATCCGGAGTTTCTCTGCATCACTCCCTACGCGCCCCGATTTCCTTTCGAGATGTGGATCTTGCCCAAGCGGCATGCCGGTTATTTTGAGGAATGCCAGCGTACTCAGTATGAATTTCTGGCAATGATCTTGTCCGAAGCGCTCCGCCGCCTGGACAAGACCCTGGCGCACCCCTCCTACAATTTTGTTTTGCACAGCTCGCCGCTTCACGAGAAGACCGGAGACTATTACCATTGGCACCTGGAGATCATTCCGAAACTGACCCAAGTGGCGGGATTTGAATGGGGCACCGGCTTCTACATCAACCCTGTGTCCCCCGAAGAATCAGCCAAGGCCTTGCGGGAGGCGGAAATTTGAACCATGCATTTTGACGGGCTATCGTGGCCAATATGAGCTTCTATGTTTTCAATGACTTAGAGTAGACAATGGGAACGCCAGGTGGACTGATCTCAATTGTTTCCCTTGCAACTCACCGCCCTTCGGAAGTACAACCTAAGTCCGGATGGCTATGCTAGGGACGAAGACGCCGCGCGATCAAGGAGAAGATCGAATGAGAGGCGAACCTCTCTCGTTTACCGCTCAGACGTTCAGCGACCTCGAGCTAAAAAACGAGAAGTATAAACGGATCGCCTGGGCCGCCGCCTTTCTCTTGCTCGGCGTCGTGACGGTGTTGATCCTCGAACTCGTCGGCGTCATCAATCACTAGACTCCCAACTATTCGGAACCACTTCTCCCTCTTTCCTTTCGCTCGTATGAAAACCGGCTCCTGATGAATTCCCGGCGGGAACACCCATTTGCATTACACATTCCACCGGTCTTATGATCGGTTCTATGATCGTGCATTTGAGTCACCCTCGGCGCCAGGTCGAAATCAAGGGTCCCAAGCGTGTCAAGGAAGTGTTGCGGGAATTGAACCTCATCGTCGAAGCTCATCTTGTCATCCGCGGGGACGATCTCATGACGGAAGACGAGTTGGCGCTCGACAGCGATAACCTGGAAATCCGGCCGGTCATCTCGGGCGGCAGCCACTGAAGATCTCCTAACTCTTAACTCCACACTTCTAAGCTATGAATTGCACCAGGTGTCCTTCCGGCGTGAAAGCGGTCATCGGCCTGCCCCGGCACAACGCGGCCTTTTGCAAACACTGCTTTACCGGCTTCGTGCATGAACAGGTCGCGCGCGCGATCAAATCACAGCGGATGTTTTCGAAGGATGATCGTATCCTGGTGGCGGTGTCGGGCGGGAAAGACAGCCTGGCTCTCTGGCATATCCTGCTCCAACTCGGGTACCGGGCGGACGCCCTCTACGTCAACCTCGGCATCGGCGGCTATTCCGAACTGTCTCATCAAAAGGTGCAGCGATATGCCGAGACCGTGGCGGCGGCGCAGGGCGCGAAGCTGCTCCTCCATGCCGTCGAACAGCAGGAAGGAGCGGGCATCAGGGAACTCGCCAACATTCTGCATCGCCCCACCTGCTCTACGTGCGGGACCATCAAACGCTACCAGTTCAATCGCGCGGCCGTGGAGCAGGATTACGACGTAATGGCCACCGGGCATAATCTCGATGATGAAGCGGCCCGCCTGCTGGGCAATGTGCTCCATTGGCAACAGGAATATCTCGACAAGCAAGGCCCGACGTTGCCCGCCTCGGTAGAAGGGTTTGCGAAGAAGGTCAAACCCTTGTATCGATTGTCGGAACGGGAGATCGCCGCCTACGCCGTGCTCAACAAGATCGACTACATCGTCGAGGAATGTCCGATGGCGAAAGGCTCCAAGATGCTGTTGTACAAGGAAGTCTTGAACCGGCTTGAAACCGAATCGCCGGGCACCAAACAGCGGTTCTATTGCGGGTTCTTGGAGAAGGAGGCCCATGGAGGACCCGAAGGGCAGCAGACGGCCGCTTCTATGGAAGCGAAGGACCGGCGCACGTTACATCCCTGTCAATCGTGCGGACAGCCCACCAGCAGCGATATCTGCTCGTACTGCAAGATGATGGCGAAAGCCAAATCCTCGCGCCGGACTCACCCGACATCGGCTTGATCCGACATCACGACCGCATGGCGGCGACTCGCATATGCGGCAGGCCGTGATGTGACCGAGCGTGGTCCGTCAAGAACCAACCGGCGATCGACAGCCGCTTGTTGGCGCCGCTCACCGGATCCACGCGGCAGACCCGATGAAACCGGGGAACCGTGAAGAGCACCAACGATCCCGGTTCAGGCGCGATGCAATGGGTTATGGTGAGCTTGGGCCGCTTCGATCCGGCTCGCGGTTCCGCCGAATACACGATCAGCTCTCCGCCCCAATCCGCCTCCCATTCCTCATGCACATACGTCACCAGCGCCAGCCGGCGGAGCGGACCCATGGCGCCATCCGAGCGCATTGGAGGGCCCTCCTGGACCGTGTCGTCATGCGTCAACAAACAATCGCCGGAGCCGTAGGAGTAATAGCTGAAGCTGAGGCTGCGGCCCGTAATCCCGTGGAACGACTCCATGTAACTCTCAATGCAGGGATACGCCAGCCGTTCGAGCAACCGCCCGGCGTCGGGAAACGCAATGCGTCCCTTACGCCAATTTCCGCAGTCGGGGAACGCCGCATGGACGGTGGGCATGTCCCGCAATGTCTGCCACGACGACCGGTCCATGGCGTCGCGAAAGTGTTTCCGCTCCGACGCCGTCCAAAAGTTTTCGATGACCAGCACCGGGTCTTCATGAAATGAGAATGTGTCAGGATTGAACGATGACCGTGAGACTCGCATCGTTGCTTGCTCCATATAAGGTATCCGGGTAAGACGTCAGGGACTGAATGCCGGCTTGTCCATCGTCCGAGAGCGTGCAAGCACTGCTCCAGCCGCGAAGCCAAGGCGCATAAATCGGTTACGGCAATTGCGCCGGGCTCTTCTGTCGAATCGCACAGAGTAGCTGTGCGGTACTGCTCGGCTCACACCGTGCTGTACAACGGAATGAAACGGTGGCCTGCCACGAAGACAACGGGCTTCTGTACGTCGCGTTCATAGACCTGAATCGCTCGCGACGGTCTGATTGTTGGATCAGCGCGGTGTCAGACGCGGACAACGCACGCGGCAAAGGGCAAACCAGGCAGCAACCATCGCAGGATATCGTGGGGAGATGAAGGGCGGATGAATGAGCAATGAAAATCGACCGACCAATTCATGAAAAGGATGGAGCCGTCCCAGCGAGCCGCAGACCGAAATACCCTGCCGACATTTTGCATACGGAGTGCGGCTGGTATACCCTCATGTGGCATGACATGGTGGTCTAGAGATCCCTCTCATCGGACAGGCGCTGCACCCATTGCGGCGGCGCTGATCTGCGCGTTGGCGGTCGTAACCGGCGCGATCGCCGCCGATCGCGCCGATACCTCCGGCGAACCACTTAAGCCCGTCACGCTTCGCTTCGTCTCATGGAAAGCCGATCACCCCCGCGCCTGGGATGAGGCGTTCGCCCGATTCGCGGACAGCCATCCGCATATTTCAATTGTCCGTGAGCTCGCGCCCCATTCCTCCACGGCCTATCATGATCTCCTGACGCAGAAACTGAAGAACCGGGATGCGACGGTGGATCTGTTTTTCATGGATATTATTTGGGTGCCGGAATTCGCGTCGGCCGGGTGGGCGCTGCCGCTCGATGACCTGTTCTCGCCCGAGGAACAAGAACACTTTCTCCCCGCCGCCATGGAGACCGGACGCTACGGCGGACATGTCTACGGAGTTCCGAGCCGCATCGACAGCGGCATGTTGTTCTATCGCGCCGATCTCCTGGCCAAGTACGGATTCGCGCCGCCGCGCACCTGGGCCGAACTCATCACCCAGGCTGAATCCATTACCCGCGGCGAACGGACGCTGCATCCCGCGCTTCGAGGCTATTCCGGACAATTCAAACAGTACGAAGGCCTGGTTTGCAGCATGATGGAGTTTGTCGGCGGCTACGGCGGGCATCTCATGACGCCCGATCTGCGGCATTCATTGCTGTCGACGCCGGCCACCCTTGCGGCGGTAGAATTTGTACGGGACCAGATCATAGGCCACATCGCGTCGCGCGCCGTTCTGACTTATCAGGAACCGGAATCCGTGGTGCCCTTCATTCAGGGCAACGCGGTCTTCCATCGGAACTGGCCCTACACCTGGGAAGTCGCCAACGATCCCCGCCGCTCGAAGATCGCCGGCAAGGTAGGAGTCGTGCCGTTGCCCCGCATGGCCGCCGATCGTCCGCCGACGACCGCCCTCGGCGGCTGGCTGTATGCGATCAGCCCCTTTTCCCGGCACCAGCGTGAAGCGTGGGACTTCATCCGGTTCATATCCAGCGCCCCGCTCCAACGGCATTTCGCCCTTGCCGCCGGAATCGCGCCATCGCGCGCGGCTGTGCTGCAGGATGAGCAGGTATTGGAGGCAAATCCTCATTTTCGCGCGCAGCTCGCCATGTTCCATGGCGCGACCTCGCGGCCGCGCACCCCGCTGTATCCGGCGATCTCGAACATCCTGCAACGCTATTTCAGCCGTACTCTCGCCTATCGCGATGTGAACCTGCGTGCTGAAGCCGAACGGGCCGATGCCCAAATCGATCGCCTGTTGGAGATCGGCCGGAGCGCCCGCTGAAGGATAAATTTTACGGTTCGATGATTGCATGATGAAATCAGCCCTGAGAGCATTGTCCGCCGACCACGCCGCCGCCTGGTGGATGCTGGTGCCGGCTCTGGTCTTCACCTTCACGCTTGCCGTGTATCCGGTCATCGCCTCGTTCATCCTGAGTCTCTACCGCATTATTCTGAGCATGCCGGCCTTGGGAGAGCCGTTTGTCGGTCTCGAGAATTATGCTGAACTCCTCCGCGATCCCACAGCCCGCCAGGCCTTCCTCGTGACCGCGGGGTTCGTCGCGCTCTCCACCACACTGGAACTTATTCTCGGACTCTGTATCGCTCTGGTCATCCACGCGCAATTTCCCGGCCGCGGATGGGTACGGGCCGCCGCATTGATCCCGTGGGTGATCCCGACCGCGGTCGCATCGCAGATGTGGCGCTATATTTTTAATGATCAGTACGGGTTGGCCAATTTGCTCTTGTTCGGCGACCGGGTCGCCGAGTACGTTCCCTGGTTCGCCTCCCCCGGCGTCGCCTTTCTGATCATGGTGCTGGCCGACGTGTGGAAGACCTCTTCGTTCGCCGCGTTGCTGATTTTGGCCGGACTCCAATTAATTCCCGATGAGCTGTACGAGGCGGCCCGCATCGACGGAGCCGGACTGTGGCAGCGGTTTTGGCATATCACCCTTCCCCTGCTGCGTCCCGCGTTGCTCCTGGCGCTGCTGTTCCGCACCATGGATTCCTTCCGAGTGTTCGATCTGGCCTTCGTCATGACGCAGGGCGGACCGGGCGACGCGACACAGGTCTTGCAGCTCTACGGATACAAGGCCATGTTCACCGAGGGCCGCATGGGCTATGGGAGCGCGGTCTCCGTCTCCGTGTTTCTGGCCATTTTCTTTCTGTCGTTGTTGTATATCCGGGCGATCGGATCGCGCCTGTTGGAGAGGAATGCCTGATGGCGCAACGGCTCCTGCTTGCCTGCGGCATTGCCTTGACGGTAGCCGGGAGTCTCGCGCCCTTTCTCTGGTTTGCGCTCACCTCCTTCAAGACGCAGGCCGAGGTGGAAGCGGTTCCACCGCTCTGGTGGCCGTCCGGCGGATGGCACTTCTACCGCGTCGCCTTGTTCGACCATCATTTACTCGCCTATGTCGCCAACAGCGTAATCGTCGCGGGAAGCACCACGATGCTCGCCTTGGCGATTGGAATTCCCGCCGCTTATGTGCTGGCGCGGGTGAAACTACCGGGCAAAGCCTGGTTCCTGGGAGGCTTGTTGACCGTCTCGATGTTTCCACAAATGGCGATCGCGGGACCGGTGTGGCGATTGCTCGCGGATGTGCAAGGGCTCAATACCCATTGGGGCCTGGTCCTGCCCTATGTCACGTTCAGCTTGCCGATCGTCGTCTGGATTCTCGCGTCGTTCTTTCGAGAACTCCCGGCGGAGTTGGAAGAAGCCGCGCGCGTGGACGGCTGCACGACGTGGCAGACGCTGACCAAGATCATGCTGCCGCTCGCCGCGCCCGGCATCTTCACGGCCGCCATCTTGACGTTCATCTATGCCTGGAATGAGTTTTTTTTCGCCCTCCTGATTCTGACCCAGCCCGGCAAGCAAACCTTGCCGCTCGGAATTGCGCTGTTTCAGGGGGAATTTACGATTCCGTGGGGGGAATTGGCCGCCGCGTCGGTCCTGGCCACCCTGCCGCTCGTGCTGATGGTCCTGCTCTTCCAACGCTGGATCATCAGCGGCCTGTCCGCCGGCGCCGTGAAGGGATGATGAATGGCCGATCTTGAACTGCGCGCGATCTCAAAACGATTCAACAGCCACGCGGTGCTCCACGATATCTCGCTCAAAGTGGCCGACGGCGCGTTCACTATTCTGCTGGGCCCATCCGGCTGCGGCAAATCGACGCTCCTTCGGGTCATTGCAGGCCTGGAGCCGCAAACCGCCGGAGAGGTCTTGATCGGCGGACGCTCGGTGGATGCGCTCTCGCCCGCAGACCGCGATATCGCCATGGTCTTTCAGCACTATGCCCTCTACCCGCACCTCTCGGTCCGCGAGAATCTGGCGTTTGGGTTGGCCATGCGCAAAACCCCGCGCAACGTGATCGAAGAACGGATCGCAGAGACGGCGCACTTGCTGGATATCAGTCCGCTGCTCGATCGCAAGCCCAAAGATTTGTCGGGAGGCCAGCGGCAACGGGTCGCCATGGGCCGGGCCATGGTGCGAAAGCCGAAGCTCTTTCTCTTTGATGAACCGCTCTCGAACCTCGATGCGCAGCTCCGGACCAACACCAGGATCGAGCTCAAGAAATTGCAACAGCGGCTGGGCGTGACGATGATCTACGTGACGCATGATCAAGTGGAGGCCATGACGCTGGGCGACGTCATCGTCGTGATGGAACGAGGCCGGATCCGGCAGGCCGATCCGCCGCATGAGACGTACCTCCGTCCCGCGGATCCTTTTGTCGCGGGATTTATCGGCACGCCGCCTATGAACTTGTGGGCGGGCACGCTGGACCGGCGACCCGGCGGATGGATCTTCCGTCGAGGCGGCCTGGAAGTTCCGGTTCCGCCGCTCCGGACCGACCTGTCCGGACATACAGACGCCGACGTGATTCTGGGAGTCAGGCCGGAAGACATTCGAATCGAACCGACCGCCGAGCCGTCGGTTCGGCTCGAGGCCGCCATTGACGTGAGCGAGGATTTGGGGGCGGATCAAATTCTGCATTGTTCGGTGATGGATGAACGGATCATCGTGCGTGTGTCGCAGCGCCCGCCTATTCCGGCCGGCCGCCGGCTGTCGCTCTCGGTTCCTCAGGACAAGTGGCATCTGTTTCATGAGAACCGACGCCTGAATTAAGCACGCGGGCCTCCCCTTTCTTTCGGGACCCCATTGACGCAAGAAGCCGTCTATGATACGTAGGCCCCACAGGTAATAGCGGCCAGAGAGCGACGACTCCAGAGCCCGAACGCGCCCATCAATGATGGGTCGTTCGGGCTTTTTTTATTGTCTCCCGCGCGGCCGGCGCGCCAACCTTCTACTTCGATGAGGTCCTCCATGTTTGGACAGCGACAGGGCAATCATCGCCTCATGTTCATTGCTTTCGCACTTCTCCTCACAGCATCGCCTGTCTTCGCGGAGTATGAAGTCATCGACGTCCCCGACGGAGGCACGATCAAAGGCCAAGCGGTCTGGAAAGGCGCACCTCCAAAGGTTCCGCCGCTGAAAGTCTTCGCCGATTTGGACACCTGTGGGTCACAAGTGCCTTCGCCCGTCCTCCGTATCGATCCGGCTACGAATGGAATTCAACACGTCCTGGTCTACCTGGAACGGGTGGAGCGGGGGAAAGCCCCGGAGCCAACCTATCGGCTGCATATGGGAAAACGCGAGACCGATCCGGCGGCCCATCTCTGCCAATTCCATGAACCGGTCTTTCCATTCGTCCGCACATCCGAGATCACAATGATCAACTTCGAGCCCGTTCTCCATAATCCCCATCTGTTCAGCGACAAGAACAGCAGTCTGTTCAATATCGCCATGCCGACGGCCAATCGGGAGATCCCTGTGAAACTGAATCGCGCCCGCGGCGTCGGTCTGAAGTTGCAATGTGATGTCCATGTGCACATGAACGCATGGGCGGCGGCGTTGGATCATCCTTACTTCGCCGTCACGGATGAACAGGGCCGGTACGAAATCGGCGGCATCCCACCGGGGACCTATACCTTGGTCGCCTGGCACGGGGGATACAACATCGTCAAATTCGCCTCCTCGCGTCCGGTCTACGACGACCCTCACATTGCACGGCATCAGGTGGACATCACGCCTAAGAGCCTGGTCGAGCGCCGTTTTGAATTCCCCGTGCGGCCGGTGGAGGTCGAATGGAAAATCGCGGGCGACGACGGTGGACCTGAATCTGAATGACGGATGCGCTTCAAGGAGCCGGCACGGATCCGACCATGATCTTCCACACCAGAACCTGGGAGACTGATCATCATGATGACCCCCACATTTCGTGCAAAAGCCGCGATCGTATCCGTTCTCGTCCTCTGCGCGCTGGTCAGCTATGAGCTGAGCGGAAGGGTGCAACAGGCCGATGCCATTCCGGCCTTCGCGCGAAAATACGATTTCAAATGCAATGTCTGCCACGTACCGGGCTTCCCGAAACTCAACGACTTCGGCAATTTGTTTCGAGACCGCGGCTACCAATTGGGATCGGACGCGGATTTGCCGACGTATGAAGGAATCGGCATGGGCTTCTGGCCGGTTTCCCTCCGCACGACGGTCGGTTACCAGCTGGCCGGCGTGCGGACCGACGGCAGCGGCATCAGTTCCGGTGGATTCGGATTCACGGGGCTGGATCTTCTCAGTTTCGGCACGCTGCACCGGAATTTGGCGTTCGGGGTCGTGTTTACGCCGGGACTGGGCAGCGCCGGGTTCGGCACCGGCGCCTCGGACAGTGATTTGGAGAGTGCCTTCGTGCGAATCATGAAGCTGGAGCGATTTCTCGGCGTGAAGAGCGCGACGGGCGATTACCTGCTCAACTTGAAGATCGGCAAATTCGAACTCGATGTCCCGTTCAGCGAAAAGCGGAGCCCCACCCTGAATACTACCTTCGTCATGTACCATTATATGCCGGGAGTTCCATATACAGCGACGATCGGAGGCACATCGACCAGTTCGTATCTGAATCCAAACACCTTTGCCATCGGAGAGAATCAGCCCGGCGGTGAATTAACCGGCATTAAAAAAACGTCATTCACGAACGGCTATTTCCGCTATTCCTTGACCGCGCTGGCCACCAATTCGTTTTCAGGCGTACTGAGCGGCTGCCCACCCGATGTCCCCTGCGGAACCGGAGGACGGGGCATGAATTTCTTCGGGCACATGACCCAATCGTTCGGCGGCTACGGCATCGTGACCGGCCAACGGATCGGCGTCTTCGGCGCATACGGCTCGGCTCCGACATTGGTCAATCCCACGTGTCCGACATGTCAAGCGATCGCCGGCAATGGACAACCGTTCAACCGCCTCGGCGTGGACGTGAGCTTGACCTTGAATGGAGAATGGAATCTGTTCGGAGCCTGGATGTTTGGGAACGACAGCAAGAATATGTTTGCCTCGCAAGCGATCGCCGACGCCCAGAACGCGTCTTGGAACGGAGCGTTTATCGAACTGGACTACTATCCCACCCTCCTGCCGATCTTGAATGTTCCGGACTGGTTTTTTGCCTATCGATATGATCTTATTCGGAACAACCGGCAAGGCGATCCGACCTTCGCCAAGAATTATAACGATGTCGATTCGCATACCTTTCTGGTGCGGTATTTTATTCACCAGTCGACGAGGACCGATTTGGCCCTGCATGCCGAATACAATACCTACCGCACGAAAGGCGTGGGCACGAACGGAGGGGATCTCTTGGGGCAGACGATGCTCGTCGGACTGGATGCCGCGTTCTAGCCTCTCACCCATTTTAAAGTGAGGCGAGGCGCATGCATGTGTCGGGGAACAGATGGACGGTGATGTTGTGGCTGCTCCTTCCCTGGCTGCTCACGGTCGCATGCCGAGGACCGAGCGGCACTCCCACCCTCACGTGCGAAAGCTGCCGTATTGTGTGCGGCCAATGTGAAGAGCCGGATCGCTTCGTGCGTCTGAACGCGGATCAGGGGCATCCGGAGCCGGATCGCAGGCAGCTGTCTTCCCCTCCGGCTCTGCCGTCCGATGCATGGGCGACGCTGCTGGCCGGGATTCGCGTTCAAAAGCAGGAAGCCTTTCTCTTGCCGTTATCGCAGCCGTCACTGGCAGAACCGGCCTTCACGCCGGATGATGTCGCATACCTCAGCGCCACCTTGCCGCAGGCGTTTGCCCAAGCGCAGGCCGGCGACCTGGTCGTTTTCGGCATCAGCCATCCCCGTGCACCGGAACTCGAAGAATTGACAAGCGGCGGGTGGTCCTTCGAAACCGACGGACTGCACCTCCGTCTCGCCAATTATCATTACGTCGTTTCCATGCCGACCATCCGCGAATTCGTCTGGGCAAATCCGCTTCATTCCCATTTATCCGCGTATGAGTTCGTCCCGCAATCTCATCACTTCGTCAAGAAGAATGGCGGGGCGCTGCGGGCCGAACCGGCGGAACTGGTGCTCTCATACGGGTCCATTTTAGCCCCCCCACCGATTTCCGGCGGCGGACTCACGGTTCCTTCGAGTCCACCATCGGAATCGCATAGGGACACGGTGGAAGACCGTCTCTCAGCCCTCAAACGGCTCTACGAAAAAGGGTTGATCAACGAGGCCGAATATAGCGAACAGAAGCGTCGGATCCTGGAGGCGCTGTAGCCGTGTCCGTATGATCGAAGGACGGCTCTTACTCACCGGCCCGTGCGCTCTACCTCTTGAAAAGGTCCCCGCGACCCCGTAAGCTGCAATCAGGTAAGTTTCTCTTTTTGAAGGACAGCGACGGTCCGGGCACGATATCCTTTCACCTATGGCGACCCAGCAACGGGACCTCTACGACATTCTCGGCCTTTCTCGTTCAGCCACAGCGGACGACATCAAGAAGGCCTTCCGACGCCTCGCACGCCAATACCATCCCGATTTGCATACCGGCTCGCGCAAGTCGGAAATGGAGAAAAAGTTCAAGGAATTAAATCAAGCCCATGAAGTCCTGTCGGATCCCGAGAAGCGGAAAAAGTATGATCAATATGGCCACAACTGGGAACAGGCCGAAGCCTATGAAAAGGCCAGACAACAGGGCGGGCACGGCGCCGGACCGGAAACCGGAGCCGATTTCAGCGATATATTTGAAACCTTCTTCGGCGGACGCGGCCGGAGCCGGGGAACCGGCGCGCAGGAATTTGCGATTCAGGGCGAAGACCTCGAAGCCGATGTTGAGCTGACCCTTCACGAAGTCTTGACCGGCGTCACCAGACGGCTCGACCTGTCCGAGCAAGTGACCTGCAAGGGCTGCGGCGGGGGGGGCATTGTGCGCGGACGTCCTTGCGTTGTCTGCGGCGGCTCAGGCGTCCAAGTGGAAAAGCGCTCGATCGAAGTCCGCATCCCCGCGGGCGTGCAGGAGGGCACGCGGGTGCGCGTGGCGGGAAAAGGGCACGCCGGCTACAACGGAGGGAAGCCTGGTGATCTCTATCTCAAGGTCCACATCGTCGCCGGCGGCATATTTCGCCAGCATGGGCAGGATTTGAGCGTGACCCTTCCCATTTGGCCCTGGGAAGCCGCCTTGGGAGCGGATGTCATGGCGCCGACCTTGACGGAACCCGTGCGAGTGAAAATTCCTCCCGGCAGCAAAGCCGATAGCCGGCTGCGGCTCAAAGGCAAAGGGTTGCCGACTGCGTCCGGCGGACATGGCGACCTCTTTCTCCGGCTGAAGATTGTGATGCCCTCGGCGATTTCCCAGGAAGACCGGGCGCTGTACGAACAGTTGGGACGCGCCCGCCACGCCGATCCCCGCGCCGACATTCTGGCGGCCGCGCGTCGCGCATGACGTCCACTCCGTGACCGCATCCCAGTGAAGCATGGACCTTCTCGAATACGGCCTCCTCGCCTTCAGCTCGCTCTTTGTCATTGTGGATCCGATCGCGGCGGTGCCCGCCTTTCTCGCCATGACTCCCCGGGACTCCGTGGCCCAACGCCTTCGCACGGCAAAGATGGCCTGTTTCGTCGTGGTCGGATTCCTGGCCGGGTTCGCCTTTTTCGGCCAGACCATTTTTAAACTGCTCGGCATCACGCTGCCGGCCATGCAAATCGCGGGCGGGATTGTCCTGTTGCTCGTCGCGCTCGACATGCTGCGGGCCCAACGGTCCACCGTACAAGAAACCGCCGCCGAAACCGCCGCGGGCCAGAGCAAAAACGATATCGCCATCACACCATTGGCCGTCCCCATGTTGGCCGGCCCGGCCGCCATCTCAACGGTGATTCTTTTGGAAGCCCAGGCGCGCACGCTGCTCCAGCGCGGCGTGCTGTTGGGATGCCTTGTACTCGTCGGTCTCGCGAGTTACATTATATTGGCGGTCGGCGCCACCGGCGCGAAATGGTTGAACCCGATCGCGGAGAAGATTTTTTCCCGACTCATGGGCCTCTTGCTTGCCGCATTGGCGATTCAGTTCATGCTCAATGCGCTCAAATCCGATAACAATGCACTCGGTCGTTTGCTCGGACAGTAATGGACTGCATCACAAGGGACTTCATCACAAGGAGGTTGGAATGGCGATGAACAAGGTAGTCATGATGGCGGGAGCGTCTCTGTTGAGCTGTGCACTGGCCGTCGCGCCGGCCTGGGCCGACCCCGACAGAAGCTATGGGGGCCACGGTGACAAGAGCTACGGCGGGCATGGCGACAAGAGCTATGGCGGCCACGGCGACGGATACGGGCGAGGCGGCCATGGCGCGGGCGCGGCGATGATGGAAATGATGATGCACGGCGGCACCGGCCATCTCATCCGCCATCTCCTCAAACATGAGAAAGACATCGGACTGAGCGCCGATCAGGTGACGAAGCTGAAAGAGATGCAGCTCAATATGGACAAGACCCGCATTAAAATGGAAGCGGATATTCAAGTCACCGAGCGGGAACTCAAGGCGCTGATCGAAGACGAGAAATCCGACCTCGGAGCGATTGAATCCAAGTTGAAACAGAGCCAGGAGACTCAGATCGGCCTGCGGCTCGCTTCAATCAAGGCCCGGCGGGAGGTCCTCGCGCTGTTGACGCCCGAGCAGCGGACCAAGCAGCAGGCGGAACATGACAAGGTGATGCAGCAGCATAAGAGCACGGGATCGGAGCGGGGTATGGGTTCCGGTAAGGGGCACGGAAATCCGCACGGCGCGGCGCCGGCCAATCCTCATCAGAGCTCCAACTAATTTCTTCTGTGGAGGTGTCCTATGGCCATGAAATACCTGCTCCCGCTCGTCCTGTTGGCCTCGCTTGCCCTGCTGAGCACGCCCGCTTGGAGCGATAAGGGCAAGAAAGGAAAGAGAGTCAGCGTCGCTGAACTGGCCAAGGATGCCAAGATCACGATCGATCAGGCCATCAAGACCGGATCCGAGAAGGTGCCGGGCACCGTCGTTCAGGCCGAGCTGGAAAAGAAACACGGAAAGACCGTCTGGGAAGTCGAAGTGCTCGACGCGGACGGCAAGGTCACTGAAGTCCACATCGACGCGGCCACTGGTGAAGTCATCGACACCGAAGAGAAGCACGCCAAACGCGGGAAGAAAAAGCACTAACCCTCCGGCCCCGGACGAGCCCGAGCTGGTCCGGGGCCCCCTTCTCCTATCTACAACGGACTCCGTTCGTTCTTGCTTGCTCCAGTCACTGTAAACCAATACAGAATATGAAGCCGGCCCGGCTTAGGATTGACCGGTCGATTCCCGGTATGCGACAGTGCAACCCTTACGCGGTTTGAAGGGCGGACTTCCGGCACCCTATCTGGGGCGGCGTATTGTGGAGGCGTGCAATCATGGCAAGGAACATCAGGCTCAAGAGTCACGATTTGTTGGACGGTCCCGGCCGCGCGCCCGCGCGCGCGATGCTGAAGGCGGTGGGCTTTACCGACGCGGATCTCGAACGTCCGCTGGTGGGCGTCGCCAACACCTGGATCGAGGTCATGCCGTGTAACTATCACCTGCGCCGTTTATCGGAACGGGTCAAGGCCGGTATCCGCGCAGCGGGCGGCACGCCGATCGAATACAACACGATCGCGGTCTCGGACGGCATTTCAATGGGGACGGAAGGCATGAAAGCCTCGTTGATCAGCCGTGAAGTCATCGCCGATTCCATCGAATTAGTGGCGCGCGGCCATCTCTTCGACGCCGTCGTAGCCCTCTCCGGTTGCGACAAAACGATTCCCGGCACCGTGATGGCGTTGGCCCGGCTCAATGTTCCGTCGCTCATGCTCTACGGGGGTTCCATCATGCCGGGCACCTTTCAAGGGCATGATGTGACCATTCAGGATGTGTTCGAAGCGGTGGGGAAACACGCATCAGGCAAAATGACGAACGCCGAACTCAAGGACTTGGAGGACCATGCCTGTCCCGGGCCGGGCGCCTGCGGCGGCCAGTTCACGGCGAACACCATGGCGATCGCGTTCGAGTTTCTCGGCATTTCGCCGATGGGGCGAAACGGCGTGCCTGCGATGGATCAGCGGAAGGACGACGTGGCGTTCGAGTGCGGGCGATTGGTCATGGACCTGTTGAAGAACGACATCCGGCCGCGCCAGATCATTACGAGAAAATCGATCGAAAACGCCATCGCCGCCGTCGCCACCACGGGCGGTTCGACCAACGCCGTCCTGCATCTGCTGGCCGTCGCGCGCGAAGCCGGCGTGCGTCTTACGATCGATGATTTCGACAAGATCAACCGGAAGGTCCCGCTGTTGGCCGATCTGAAGCCGGGCGGACGGTTCACGGCTGCGGATCTCTATGCGGCCGGAGGGACGACGTTGGTCGCCAAGCGCCTGCTCGATGCCAAACTGCTCCACCCCGATCAAATCACCGTATCCGGCCGCACCATCGGTCAGGAGGCTAAGAACGCGACGGAGACCGCAGGGCAACAAGTGTTACGCCCGCTCGCGACGCCGATCAAACCAACGGGTGGCATGGTGATCCTCAAGGGCAATCTGGCGCCGGACGGCTGCGTCGTGAAGGTGGCGGGCCATTCGATTCTGACCTTTCGCGGGACTGCGAAGGTCTATGATCGTGAAGAGGACGCCTTCGCCGCCGTCAAGGGAGGCCAGATCAAGTCCGGCGACGTGGTAGTCATTCGCTACGAAGGCCCGTCCGGCGGGCCGGGGATGCGGGAAATGCTCGGCGTGACCGCTGCAATCGTCGGGGCGGGACTGGGGGACTCGGTCGCGCTCCTCACCGACGGCCGATTCTCGGGAGCCACGCATGGGCTCATGGCCGGGCATGTGGCGCCGGAGGCCGTGAAAGGCGGCCCCATCGCCGCGGTCAAAAACGGTGATGTCATCACGTTCGATATCCCCAAACGGCGCCTCGACGTTCAACTGAGCCAGAAGGAGATTTCGACGCGGTTACGCAAGGTCAAACACCCCGTTCCGCGATACATCTCCGGCGTCATGGGTAAATATGCCCGCCATGTCTCGTCCGCATCCGAAGGAGCGGTCACGACGTAACATCGCCGGCCGTCCCCTCACACCTCGAGACTTGTTCGAGCCATCGGTTCGTTCTATGCTCGACAGACGAGATTCGTCGCTCGAAACGATAGTCGGATCGTCCGCCGGGACCACTATGTTTTCGTCTTCACCGTTGGATTTTCATGCACTCCGATGAAGGACAGTCTTCCTCTAGCCCCCGGAAGACGGATCGTTCCGTCCGCTCGAACCTGGCCCGTCCGGAACTCTATCTCAACCGCGAACTCAGCATACTTGAGTTCAACCGCCGGGTCCTCGAACGGGCGCAGGCTGCGTCGGTGCCGCTGCTCGAACGCCTGAAGTTTCTGTGCATCGTCAGTTCCAATCTCGATGAGTTCTTCGAAATTCGCGTGGCGGCGTTGCAGGAACAATCCGCCCACACAGCCGATCACCCGGGTCCGGACGGCCTCACGCCGAACGAGCAATTGCGCCGCATCGCCGAGACGGCGCATCGTCTCGTGCATCAGCAATACGTCATCTTGAATGATCAGTTGATTCCTCAGCTTGCCGAGGAACAGATTCGCTTTCTTCGGCGCGCAGACTGGACGCCCGCCCAAACCCGATGGATTCGCCGCTTCTTCACTCAAGAATTGCTGCCGCTTCTCAGCCCCCAGGGGCTCGACCCCGCCCATCCTTTCCCCAAAGTTTTGAACAAGAGCCTGAATTTCGTCGTGTCCCTGGAAGGATCCGACGCATTTGGGCGCGTGAACGGCACCGCGGTCGTGCAGGTCCCCCGGCTGCTTCCGCGGGTCATCCATGTGCCGCCCCAGGTCACGAAGCGCCCGCATGATTTCGTCTTTCTCTCCTCGATCATTCACGCGTATGTCCATGACCTCTTTCCCGGCATGGAAGTCAGCGGCTGTTATCAGTTTCGGGTGACCCGCAACAGCAATCTCTTTGTCGATGAGGAAGCGGTGGAAGATTTACGCCATGCCATGGAAGGCGAGCTGCCGTCGCGGCGTTTCGGCGACGAGGTGCGGCTCGAGGTGGCGGACAATTGCCCCACGGACATGGAGCAATTTCTCATGGAGGAGTTCCAACTGTCCCGGCAGGATGTCTATCAATGCAATGGACCGGTCAACCTGCACCGTTTGATCACGATTCCGGATCTGGTCGATCGCCCCGACCTCAAATATCGGCCGTTCGCATCCGCGATTCCGAAACCGCTGCCGCAGCCGGAGAACATGTTCGAGAGCATTCGCGCCGGTGACGTGCTGCTGCACCATCCTTTTCAATCGTTCACGCCGGTCTTGGAGTTCATCCGCCAGGCATCCGAAGATCCCCAGGTTTTGGCCATCAAGCAGACCCTCTATCGGACGGGAACTGATTCCGATATCGTCAAATCGCTCGTGCAGGCCGCCCAAGCCGGCAAGGAGGTGACGGTCGTCATCGAGCTACGCGCGCGGTTTGATGAAGAAGCCAATATCGAGTTGGCGCACGATCTGGAAGAGGCAGGGGCTCACGTGGTCTATGGGGTGGTAGGACACAAGACCCACGCCAAGATGATTCTCGTCGTGCGGCGGGAAGGCAAACAGCTCCGGCGCTATTGTCACCTCGGCACCGGCAATTACCACGCGCGTAATGCGCGCCTGTATACCGATTTTAGTCTGCTCACCTGCGATGCGCAGATCGGCGAGGATGTGCATAAGATTTTTCACCAGCTGACGTCTCTCGGGCAGCCGGGGAAGTTAAAACGGTTATGGCAATCCCCCTTCACCCTGCATAAGAGTTTGATCAAACAGGTCGAACGGGAAGCGGCGCTGGCCCGTAAAGGCAGGCCGGCCCGAATCATCGCCAAAATGAACGCGCTGCTGGAGCCTCAAATCATTCAATCACTCTACGCCGCCTCTCAGGCGGGGGTCAAAATTGATTTGATCGTCAGAGGGCCATGCGCCCTGCGCCCGCAGGTTCGCGGCGTATCAGAACATATCCATGTGCGGTCAATCGTAGGGCGGTTTCTGGAACACAGCCGCATTTTCTATTTTTTTCACGGCGGGGATGAATTGGTATATCTGTCGAGCGCCGACTGGATGGATCGGAATTTCTTCCGGCGGATTGAAGTCGCCTTCCCGATCCTGGACAAGACCCTGAAGCAGCGGGTCATTCAAGAAGGCCTGCTGACGTATTTGAAGGACAATACTCATGCGTGGGTGCTTCGAGAGGACGGCACGTATGCGCGTTGCCGCCCGGGCGGGCGGAAGCCGAGGATCGCCCAGGAGATATTGCTTCGAGGGCTGGCGACAGGCGTCACCTGAGCAAGGTTTGGCGCTGATCGATGACGGGAGTCCATCCGGGATCGAATTCCCGACGAGTCGTGTTAAGAAATTCCGCTTCCGCCGCGGCGTCACGACTTCCCTTCGCCGCGGTGACCGTATGCACGGGGAAATAGGCGGGTGTCCCGATGACCCGTATATCTTCCATCACCTGCAGCAACGACTTGCCCCAGAACACGTCAAAATAATGCTCTTGAGCCGGATCGATCGCGTGATCGTTCAGAATCATGGTATCCGGCCCCAGCTCATACGCTCCCATGAACCCGATGCCGCCTGCGGCCACCGTGGTGTCGGTGCGCTTGATCATGTCCTTCCCAAACAAATACACCGTCAGTTCTCTGGTCTTTCCATACCCTTTGACCGATTCACTGTAGCCGACGGCGGCGTACCGGCCGGGCGGCACATTCTGCACATAGACCGTCCCCCCTCCTCCTTCTCCCGCCTGCGGCGCGACGATGCTGGTCGGAATCACTTTCGCGCCGTGATACAGGTCTTCCTCTCGTTCGATGCGGACCAGATACACCCGATTTTCTGTTCCCGACACCCACTTGCGTGATTTGATCGACAAGCCGATGGCGGCGCTGTTCGCCTCAGTCGGCTTCGTGATCTTCACGGGCGGAACGAATTCGTTGGCCAGGAGTTGAAAGGGTTTCGGCGGCCGCTTTCCGGTACATCCCATCGACCCCAAGAACACGAGAACAATGACCACTACAACCCAGCGATGCATGCCTCTCTCCTCTTTGAGAATCATCTAACGAACACTACTGCCAGTCTAGAGATTTTTGCTTTAGGACTCAATGCTCGCTACGCGACTGAGGCTTACACCGCGCCCTCCAGGCGCGCGGAGGCGCACTTCTTCCCAGGTTCGTGACGAACCGTCATGAATAATGTGAGTTAGGGGGTGGGAACCGGGACAAGATCTCCGGCGGTGCTGCCTCGATGCTGGTTTTCCAAGGAGAGCCGCTTGAGCACCGATTTCGCGCGTTCTTCCAACCGTTCGGCTTCGGCGACCCGTTGTTTCCGGCGCAAAAGCGAGGCATAACTCTTCAGCGCTTTGACGTATGCTTTTCGTTCTTGCCCGGCCGCCTTCTCAAAGATACCCAGCGCCCGCCGGTAGAGTTCCTCCGATTGATCCAGACGGTTCTGTGACTGATACAGAATGGCCAGATTGTTTAATTCCATGGCCAATTGCGGATGTTCCGCCCCCAATCGTTTTTCCCGAATGGCAAGCGACTGTTGGTAGAGCGGTTCCGCCTGGGAATACAACCCTTGCGTCTCGTAGAGTTGCGCCAAATGACTCAACGCATCGGCCGTATCGAGATGATCCCCGCCCAGGGACCGTTTAAATATATAGATGGCCCGCTGGTAGAGAACTTCCGCCTGTTGATACTGATTCTGAATCTGATACATGGCGCCCAGATTGATAAGATTTCTGGCGACGATCGGATGTTCGGGGCCGAATGCCTTTTCATGAATGGCCAAGGCTCGTTGATAGAGCGGCATGGCCCGCGTATATTGCCCTTGCGCTTGGTAGAGCTGCGCTAAATTGTCCCGAGTGATGGCGGCCTCGCTATGTTCGGGACCCTTCGTCTTTTCCAGGATACTCAAGGCCCGCTGTAGAAGGGGTTCTGCATCGGCGTAACGCCCCTGGTCCTGATACACCACCGCAATATTGTTCAGACTTTCGGCGGTCTTTGCGTCTTCCGGTCCGTAAGCCTTTTCCCGAATCTCGCGCGCGCGCTGATGGAGCGTCTCGGCCTGCGCATAGAGCCCTTGCATTCGATAGAGTTCCCCAAGATCGGTCAGGCTCGAGGCCGTTTCACCATGATTGGGACCGAAGATCGATTCCCGCATAGAGAGCGCTTCTTGGAATAAAGCCTCCGCCTTCGCAAAATTGCCCAGGTCCCGGTTGACCTCGCCCAGCTGGCTCAAGCTCTCCGCCAACCGCCGGCCTTTGGGATCTATTTTTTTCGCCTCGTCGCGGGCAATGGTGAATTGTTCCTGCGCCTGAGTATACTCTCCCGCCCGCAAGGCGTCGTTCCCACGCTCCATCGCCCGGCGCCACCCCTCATCCGCTGCGCAACCGGTCATGACCGCCACCAGCCCATATGTCACAACTGCACCAGCCCAACGGTGTCGCACGTTCATGGTAATTCCTATTTGCGCGGGGTGAATGATTGTTGAATGGATGCAGCAGTCTACCCGACCCGAGCATGCATCCAACAGTTAACTCCTCATGGCCCATGCAAATCAACTCTTTTCCACAAGATATTCATTCATGGGCGGATTTCGGGGTCATTACCTGCGGAAATGGCCGGGGGGAAGGGCCGGCGGAGAAACGAAGACTCGGATTGCGGAACGGCCTGCTAGCGTGCCTCCCGGGTCTGAGGAAAACAGCGGGCCATGCAGTCGGGGCACAGGCCGCCGTTGAATTGGATGGGCGAACGCTCGGCGATAAACTCGGACAAATCATACCACTCACCGGAGGCATCCGGCACACGCTTACACCAGGCGCAGAGATTGATCATGCCTTGCGGCCGTCCCAGATTGCGTTCCATTTCCAGTAATACCGCTCTTGAAACCTTCCGGTCGTGTGGACAGGAGGACGAGGGGGTTGCGGCATGGAACACCAACACCGATCCAATCACCGCTCCACGTTCATTGACGACCGGCGCCGCGCTTCCGTTGATCAATCGTCTCGCTCCGCTCTTGGTCAAGAGAACCATGTCTTCCAAGCCGATGACCCGCATATCGGTCATGGCTTTCAATGACGGATTCTCGGCACAATCGCCCGCCGCTCCCGGTTCGAGGCCGACCATCGTCACCACGCTGATCCCCGCCGCCTGCTCGTGAGTCCACCCCGTAAAATCCTCTGCGGCAGGATTGAGATACGTCACGCGGCCATTCCGGTCGATCGTCATGACCCCATCCCCGAGACACCGGACCGTCGCGGCCAGCCATTGCAGACCTTCATTCCCATGGCGGTCTTGACCGGCGCGGTGCAAGGCCAGTTCAATCGTGGTCCGCAGTTCGGTGGGTTGGTAGGGCTTGAGCATATATCCGGCCGGTGATGTGACTTTGGCCCGTTCCAACGTATGATCGTCCGCATAGGCCGTCAGATAAATCACCGGAACATCACACTGCTTCCGAATCTGCTTGACGGTCTCCACCCCGTCCATGTTTCCCTTGAGCACGATGTCCATGAGGATCAGGTCGGGCCGTGATTCTCCGGCCTTCCGGATGGCTTCTTCCCCCGATGTCGCGGTGGCCGGCACACGGTAGCCCAGACGCTGTAAGCTCACTTGAATATCCTTCGCGACGATCGGTTCGTCTTCCACGATCAGGATGTTGGCCTGCGGCATGTTGATCAGACCCTTTCAGAATATTGGAGCTGTTGAAACCGGATCAGCCATTCGGTTCCTTGCCCGCTGAGCAGCTCCGTTTTTCCATCGAGTTTCTCGGCGAGCAGGCTCACCAACTCTAATCCTAGTGACTCGGGATTGTTGAGGACCCCGTCCTTCGGCAGGCCGACCCCGTCGTCACTGACCCGCAATGTGAAGGTCCCATCCAAATGATCCTGCAGATCGATATGGATGCGACCGCCGGCATCGTCGGCAAACGCGTGTTTCAGACAATTCGAGACCAGCTCGTCGATGATGAGGCCGCAGGTCAAGCCGGTATCGATGTCGAACTCCACGTCATCAATATTGAGTTCCAGGCTCGTGACGTTCGGATCGACGCCGTAGGAACGGAACAAGTGCCCGGTCAATGTTCTGATGTAATCGCCCATTTTGATCCGCGACAGGTCGTTCGAGCGATGCAATGTTTCGTGCAGCAGGGCAATCGACGTAATTCGAACTTGGCATTCTCGGAACAGCTGATTCACCACCGGATCCTTGATCGAGGCCGACTGGAGGTTCAGCAGGCTGGAAATGACTTGCAGATTATTCTTCACCCGATGGTGTACTTCACGCAGGAGGCTTTCTTTCTCTTTCAAGGTGCGGCGCAATTGATCTTCCATGTCCTTGCGCTCCGTCAAGTCCATGCAGGTTCCGATATACCCTCCCGAACGGCCGTCTGATTCAAACAATGGAATCCCGGTATCGACGACCCATCGATACTCTCCGTCGAGGCGGCGCAGGCGATATTCCATGGTGAACGGCTGGTGGGATCGGAAGGCCCCCAGATACGACTCCCGGCAGCGTTCCAGATCATGAGGATGGATGCCGGCAAACCAGTTGTCCCCGATTTCTTCCTGCAGCGTGCGCCCGGTGAATTCCAGCCAGCGCTTGTTCACGAACGTAATATGGGTGTCGGGGCCCGCCATCCACACCATGACGGGAGCGGTGTCGGCCATCATGCGGAACCGTGCTTCGCTTTCGCGCAACGCCGCTTCGATCCGCTTGCGTTCCGTGACGTCTCTGGCAATGGCCGAGGCTCCCATGACGCTGCCGTCGGCCTCCTTCACCGGAGAAATCGTCAACGAGACATCGATGCGATCGCCGCTTTTCCGGCGCTGCACGGTTTCGACGTTGCGGACATGTTCGCCGCGCGCGATTCGATCCAGCATGGCCGGCACTTCGTCGAGTCTGTTCGGCGGGCAGAGAAGCGAAATAGACCGCCCAAGAACCTCCTCCGCGGCATAGCCATAGACGCGCTCCGCTCCGATATTCCAACTCCGGATGATGCCGTTCAGCGTCATACCGACAATGGCGTCATCGGATGATTTCACGATAGCCGCGAGTTGCGACACCGCCTCGGCCCGCAGATCCTCCAACTCACGATTGGCCGTTTCCAGGTCCGCGGTCCGCTCTTGCACCTGCTGTTCAATATCTTCATTGACCCGCCGCAGCTCGGCCTCGTCGCTTTGCCGTCGCATGCACAGAACCGTCGTCACCCAAATCACCATGAGCGCAAAGGCGCGATTGCCGACCGCCACCCAGCTGATCGTGGCGAGGGGCCCGTGAAACAGATCCAGAATCGTAGAGACGGAAGCGATCGCGGCGATGAATGGTGTCACGCGAGCGTGGGGAACCCTGGAAGCAATCAGCACCGGGACGACATAGAGGGTCGTAATCGTTAAATCCAGAGGCAACCACCAATCGATGGCAAAGACTCCGACAATGAAGGCGAGCGCGATGCCGAGCACCGGATAATATGTTCGATGGATCGACAGGAACGATGGTCTGGATGGAGGCCTTGTGATCATTTTGACGGCAAATCCCGATCCTACGTATGAGATGAGCAAGGGCTATGCCTCGTGGAAACCCTGAGGGGTCCCGCCCATACGAGATGTGATCGAGCGCTATGGTCGCCGCCTTAGGATAGCATTTGGTGGGTCATCTGATTCCATGCTCGGCGTTACGGATCAGAACAGAATCACGCCGATACTGTACATCTCTTCATTCAACTTGTTCATACTTGAACGCCCCGCACGATTCGTCGTTCGATCAAATCCATCAAGTACTTCAGCACTGCCCGGCCGTATAGAAATCGCACTGTTCTCATGCTCGGGTCCGGTTTGGAACATTCCTTATCAGAAGAGGGGCAGACCCGCGCCGGAAGCGCACGGCTAGAAAAGAAGAACTGCCTGTACACGTCAAAAGGAAGGAACAAACCGATGCGATCCCAGCCGCATAAGGACATTTTGCCGACGGGCAGGATTCGCCTACTGGTGAGTTCAACGCAAGATAGATCGGATTGTTGGCTATCGTCGATAAAACTCGCCTATGCAGCGGACCACATAAGCCAATTCGTCTTCTTTCAACTCGGCATAGATGGGCAGTGACAAGACTTCCGCGGCAGCCTGCTCGGAGACCGGGAACGCTCCCTTGTGGTAACCCAGGTCTCGATAACAGTTTTGCAAATGCATCGGAAGCGGGTAGTACACTTCCGTCCCGACGCCCTTCTCTTTCAAATAGCCCCGCAGTTCGTCTCGCTTGGGGACGCGAACCGTGTACTGATTGAATACATGATGATTGGAAGGATCCACAGTCGGCAGTATGACTCGATCCAGGAGCTTTGCTTCCGCAAACAATTGTCCGTACCGTACGGCATTCCGGCGGCGCCCTTCCGCCCATTGATCCAGGTACTTCAACTTGATCAGAAGCACGGCTGCCTGAATGGCATCCAGCCGGCTGTTGATGCCGACGGCTTCGTGCACGTACCGAACACGGCTGCCATGCACCCGCAACATTGCGATCGCGTCGGCCAGCGCCTTATTGTCGGTCGTGACCATGCCGCCGTCGCCGAAGCCGCCGAGATTTTTCGACGGGAAAAAACTGAAACACGCGGCATCTCCCAACACTCCGGCGCGGGAACGGTTACGGGCGGCGCCGATGGCCTGACAGGCGTCCTCAATCACATCAATTTGGCGGCGTTTCGCGATCTCCATAATGCGTTCCATCTCGGCACACTGGCCGAACAAATGCACCGGGATCACGGCTTTGGTCCTGGGTGTGATCGCCGGTTCGATCTGACCGGGATCCATATTGAATGTATCGGGCCGGATATCGATGAAGACCGGCTTGGCGCCCAAGCGCGAGATCGCGCCGGCCGTGGCAAAGAACGTAAACGGAACGGTGATGACTTCATCCCCCGCCTTCACCCCCATCGCCATGAGCGAGAGCAATAACGCGTCGCTGCCGGATGCGACTCCGATCGCCGAACTACTCGCGACATAGGCGGAAACGGCTTGTTCCAACGCGACGACACGCGGCCCCAGGATAAAGCCCTGTTCATCGCAGGTCGCCTCAATCGCCGCGAGGATCTCCTTGCGGATTCCCTGATATTGCGCCTTCAGGTCAAGCAGAGGAATATTCATCATAATCGCACTCCATGGTTGAGGTGTCAGAATTTCTGATGATGGATGATTCCATGAGTCTTACCGGCACGCCCGGATATGCTCTGTCCGCACACCCCCGCGATAAGCCGATCATACTCCGACTCGAGGCGCCGGACCATCTCATAGATATCGAATTCCATGGATAGATCAGCCTCCGCCCTTCGGCCCATGGCGACCCGCAAGTCGCGGTCGTCAAGCAAGCGCCGCACTCGCTCGGCGATACCGCTCACATCGCCCGGCTCAAGCAGATATCCGTTGACGCCGTCTTTGATGACTTCGTCCGCTCCATCCACGCGCGTCCCGACGATCGGCACGCCGGCAGTCAAGGCTTCCAAATACACACGCGGCAAACCTTCCCATAGAGAAGTCAGAATAAAGACATCCAGGCATCGCAATATCTCCGGCACGTCATGCCGCCAGCCGAGAAGCTTTACATGGGCTCTCAGGTCCCGGCGATCGATCTCGGCTTCAACGGCCGGGCGCAACTCCCCGTCACCGACCAGGACGATCCCCACATTGGGATGCGAGGCACGCACCATCGCCGCCGCCCGGATAAAATCCAACGGGGCTTTCTGCGGCTTCATGGAAGCGACCATACCGATGAGCGGCTGCGCCGGATTGAATCTCAGTTCCCGCTTCTTGACGTCCGTATTCACGGCGGTCTTCCGGATTGCTTCGATATCGATTCCGCTGCGAATCACGGCGCACTGGCTTCCGGCAAATAACCGGCGTGCGACACCCTCGCCACGATTGGCCTCGGATACCGCAAAAAAACGAGTCGTGACACGAGCCGCCAGTCGCTCCGCTCCAATAAGCAGCCGGCGGCGGAGCGGATGCTGGTATCGCGTAAACCCGAACCCATGAATCGAGTGGAGCACCACGGGCACGCCAGCCGCCCACGCGGCAAGCCGCCCGATGATGCCGGCCTTGGAGCTATGCGTATGGACGATGGTCGGCTTGATCCGTCTGAGCAACCTTACCAGCGTAACGAAGGCCAGCGCATCCTTGAGCGGACGAATATCCCGAGTCAACCGGGGGACATGGAAAAAGGCGTCGCCCATGAGGACCTGGGCTTCCTCATCCAGGATGCCCGCCTCCCCGGTGATGAGAAATGTCTGAAAGCGGCTCTTGTCGAGATGGGTGACGGTAAAGAGCGTATTCCGTTGCGCCCCGCCCAATTCCAATTTGGTAATGATATGGCAGACGGAAGGGATTGTCACCCCGCGCGATGCTCCTCAGGCCGCGATTTGAAGGGACCGTAGACTTTCCGCCATGGAGCGGCCCTGCCCGATGGCGTCTTCCATCGAGGTGTGCTCCCAGAATCCATAGCGTCCGATCGAATAAATCCCGCGCCGTTTCAATTCCGATAGAATCAACGGGACTGCGTGCGCGCGATGCCGGTCAAATAAGACATAGGCATAGGGGATGTTCTTCACGTCGGCCACCACCATCTCGTCTTTGCTCCGCAGAATGCCGGCATGCTCCAAACCCTTCCGCGCCAAACTGATCACGTCCGACGGCGGTCCGGTCACGTGCGGAAGATGTGAGATCTCCACATACAATGAACTGCAGCCCGACGGTCCCAGGCTCGGCGAAAAATTCATGGGGAAACCGGCGCGATAGAACGGATACGTTCGTTCCGGAAAATAAATCCAGTGTTTGTCGGAGATTCGTTCGCGCCCGATGCCGAGGTTGACGCTATAGACGGATACCCATCGTAATTTCTCCGCCGCTTCCTGAACGGCCCGGGGTAAATCGGTGCAGCGCCGGACCAATTCGGGCAAGGGAATCGTGGAAACCAGGGCACTGTAGTCTTCGCTGCGTTCTCCATGCTCCGCGTGACGGAACACGACGCGCCGCCGCTGCGTATCGACTTCGAGCAGTTCCGTGCCGTAGTGAATGCCCGGAACAGAACCAAGAAAGGCCTGGGGCAAGGCTTGAATGCCTCCTTGAGCGGGATAGAGGAACGACGGATTGTAGCCGAAGGCCTTATCTTTGATTCCCAACGCTCCATTGACGACATCTTTGAGGTCCGGCTTCGGGACGAGCCACGAGACCCACTCGGCGGTCAATTCGTCAAGCGGCACCTGCCAGAGCTTTTCATTGAAAGGCACCATGAAATGCTTCGCAATGCCTTCACCCAAACTCGCCACGATCCATTCTTTGAACGTCAGCGGTTGAGGCGGACTCGTCTCCCCAGCCTTCGTCAGCGTCTCGATAAAGCCGAGCAGGCATTCCCGCACGACTTCAGAGGGCAGGCCATGCGTATTCACCTGGAACGGATACTCGGTATAGGTCTGGTGCGAATAGATATAGGAGCGGCGTGTGTGTTGTTGCAAGCGTGAGGGCAAGAGGCTTTCGACCAACGCTTTAATGGCCGGCTGCCGGAAATGCAGCAGATGCCCGGTGTAATCGAATGTAAATCCGTCCTTCTGATAAGAACGGCAGAGGCCGCCGGCCTCCGTCTCCTTTTCCAGAATCCGGTAGGGGATCCCTTGTAAATGATGCGCGGTGCTGAGTCCGGCGAGTCCCGCGCCTACGATAAGAATCATGACAAGAGCGTCCTCTCGACCGGGTTACTTCCGAGAGCAGGGCTCGATATCACGCCCTCGGCTTTCTGCATTCTGACTCTGGTGAGCCAGACCGCCAAGCCGCCCAATGCCAGAATGGTTGCCGCGCTCAACGCCAATGCGAGTGGTTCGGGAACAGACATCACGAGCAAGCCGATCCCGCCCAAGCATGCCGACCCGACGTAGCTGAGGAGGACGACCTGCTGTACCGAGAGCCCCCAATGACGCAAGCGAATGGCCATATGATCCGGGCTGCCCAGGAAAATAGGGAGACCGCGAAGAAAGCGAATGTACATGACGAACACCGTATCGAAAATCGGCATGCCCAAAATCAGAACGGGAGTCAGCAAGGAGATCGAATGCCCGTCCGTGTACTTGCCGATCATCGACAGGGAGCCCAGCATGAGGCCGATGAACATGGCGCCGGCATCGCCCATATAGATCAGCGCCGGGCTCCAATTGTAGCGCAGGAACCCGAGCAGGCTTCCGATGAGCGCCGCGAGCATGAAGGCGGTCGTATGATCGCCGTTCTGAAGCGCCACGATGCACAGCACCGCCGCGCTGATCACACCGATGCCGGCCGCTAAGCCGTCCATAATGTCCAGCAAGTTGAACGCGTTGATAATGCCGACCATCCACAACACGGTCAGGGCGATATCGACCCACTCCGGCAGCGTCGCGATTTGGATCCGTATGCCGCTCTTGATAAGGACGAAGACGGCCAGAAGCTGTCCGGCCAGTTTGATTCCAGGCGTCAGCACCCCGAAATCATCAATTAATCCAAGCATCATGACGAGCGTGCCGGCCAGGACGATGCCCAGCACGTCGTGGCGGAACTCGAACGTAAAAATGAGACTGATCAGAAACGCAAGATAAATGGCCAAACCACCCAGATACGGCACCGGCGCGCGTTGCCGTTTCAACCGCCCGTCGGGACAATCCACGATGCCGAACTTCAGCGCCGCCCGCCGCGCCATAGGCACTCCGTACAGCGCCAGAGCCAACGCCAGCAGCAGGGTCAAGCCGAGCAGAATCATGGTTTTGACACCCTCACATCGGCTGATGTCTCCTCATCACATGATTCCGCGGCCTGCCGATGCAGATTCTCCAGATATCGCCGGTATCGATCGTCTGAATGCAGCGCCGCGACACGGCGCCGCGCCGTTGCTCCCAAACGCGCGCATCGTGCGGGATCCGCGAGCAGGCTCACGACGGCTTGAGCGAGTTCCTGCGCGTTCGGAGCGACCCGTATCCCCGTCTCCTCATCAATCAAACGACCCGTTTGCCCGACATTCGTCGCCACAGAGGCCATTTCCGACGCCATGGCTTCCAATAGAACCTGCGACGGGTAGTTGTCCCGCCGCTGCAACGACACGAAGACCATGCCGCGGGACAGGATCGGCGCAATATCGTCGCGGAACTCGGCTGTGACGAGATCGTCCAATCCAAGATTGGTGACTGAAGCGGCAATCGCTTCTTTGAGCGGACCCTCTCCTAGTAAAAAAAACCGAGCTCCGGGCATGGCTGCATGGATCAGTGGGATGGATTCGAGAAACAACCGCGGATTCTTTTCCTCCACCAGGCGCCCGGCAAAAACCACCCAACATTCTTTACTGGAATGGGAACGAAAGCGGGTCAGATCGACCACACTGCCGGGCGAGAGAATGAGGCGAGCCGGTTCTATGCCCCTTGCCAGAAGAGCCGACCGGATGTCTTCCGTCAACACATCAACGTAGTGGCAGCGCCTGAGCGCCCCGACAAAGCACGGTATCGCCCACTTCGATCCGACATGTCCGGCAAGATTCGGGTCGGTCATCGACATCACCACACGATGAGATGGGCGCAGCATCATCAAAGGGAGCATGACATAAGCCCCGCCGAGAACGACATGAAACAGGTTTCGTTCACCGAACCCGTACCGAAGCAGAAACCAACAGGCAAACAGCAGGTAATCCGCTTTCCGTACCCAAAACCCCACCCGCCCAAGGAAGGCCAGCCGGCGACCCACGGCGGTAAACGGCGCCGGAATAGGCATAATGCGGGGCGCTCCGGCCGGAATGACTCCTCCGGCTACAAGTCTAGCCCAAAGATCCCGATTCAGCACGAAAACTGTGTCTTTTCTCCCGCTTGCCATGCAGGCAAACAGTCGGCCAAGTCGTCGCTCGGTTCCGCCAATTCCTGTATTGTTGATCAAGACAAGGATGCGACGCATACGCGGCGGTCCAAGAAGAGACGACACCAAAGTTCAAGATTGACCCAACGCCAGATAGTGGACCCGATCGACTGCCGACCCGATAGATGCGAGGTCAGTTCTTGCTCAATTCCCGGAATATGAAGATACCCTCTGGCTCGCGATCTGGAATCCAGTAAGACGTCTCGCGTGTAGGCGGCCAGATCACCGCGAAACCAATCGTCTTCCGGCGTGGCAAATCCCATCTTATCGACCCGCTGTAGAATCCCGTCCGGCACGAATCCCCGTAGTGATTGTCGAAGGATGACCTTGGTCCATCCGTCCCGCAGTTTCCAATCGTTGCTCAGGGAAAACACGAATTCGACCAGGCGGACATCGAGGAACGGCAACCTCGTCTCAATACCGAACGCCATGGAGTTGCGATCTTCGTACCGGAGAAGCGCTCGAAGTCCATGGCGCGTCAAGAGCCGATGTTGCATGCCGCGTAAAATCGATTTGCCCCAGCGATCAGGCTCTTCGGTCGAACGCCAGGCGCGGGCGAAGTCGGGCCCGATCCAGCGAGGCGTGCCGGTACAGAACCGGCGCATAATCCCGACCCACGACGGAGGAAGCAGCCCTCGCGCGAAATTAGCGGCAAGCTGGGGAGGCACACAAGTGTAGCGTCCGCGATAGGCGGACCATTCATGCCACAACCGTGTCCATCGGCGCTGGCGGAGTAGATCGGCATAGAATGCGCCAAAGCACCCATGGTAGCCGGCCATCAATTCATCCGCCCCCTGACCATCCAGCAAGACCTTCACACCGCTCTCCGCAGCCGATCGCATGACCGCCCACTGCGCGAAAATACTCGTGGAGCCGAACGGCTCGTCTTGCTGCCATACCAGACCTTCCAATGAGTCGAGTAGTTCCTTGGCCGTCGGGAATGTACGGCGAGATGCAACCGCGGTCGCTTCCACGACCTGCCGAATGAACGGACGTTCGTCGTATCGTGGATCCTCAAAGCAGGCGGAGAAGGCCTTGAATCCTGCAGCCTGCGTCAGACCAGAAGCTCTGCAGGCCTGGGGAAGCAGCCGATCGACAAGACATACGATGGCGGAACTGTCCAGGCCGCCGCTCAGACAACTGCCTATCGGGACATCACTGCGGAGCCGCAATCGTACGGCGTCTTCTATGAGATGCCGGAATTCCTCCACTATGCCGGCAGAGTTCGACCGATTCCCCGGTGGGTCATCGGGGAGGTCCCAATAGCGCTCGTGGTGTAACGTCCCCTCCTTGACAAGGAGATAGTGGGCCGGTTCCAACTGGTGTGCCTGCTCGATAAATGTCTCCTGCGAAAAATCGAGGCGCGCGCCGTCCAGATAAGCATGGATCACCCGTTGATTCGGCGTTGGACGCTCCATGACCCGGAGAAGCGCTTTAAGCTCCGAGGCAAACGCAAAGGTAGTTCCATCCCAGAAATAGTACAGCGGTTTTTCTCCCATTCGGTCGCGGGCACAAAACAAAACCCGCCGTTCCGCATCCCAGAGGGCGAAAGCAAACATGCCGTTGAACCGGGAGAGACAGGCCGTCCCCCATTGGCAATACGCGGCCAACAGCACTTCCGTATCGGTTTGTGAGCGAAACACATGACCATAAGACCGCAGTTCATCCCGCAACTCTCGATAGTTATAGAGTTCCCCGTTGTACGTAACCCAGCAACGCTGATCAGGCGAACTCATCGGCTGATGACCGGCTGAAGACAAATCCAGCACAGCCAAGCGTCGGTGGCTCAGTCCGACGGAACATCCCGATTCGCCTGAACGGAAAGCCTTGGGCAGCGGTCCGCTCACTGCACGCGGAAGGAGACGCCCCTTTTGGGATAAGAACACATACCCTTCTCCGTCCGGCCCCCTATGTGCTTGGGCCTCCGTCATGGCAGCCAATGCATGAGGATTGATCGACCGTTCCGACGCCGTCGCTATTCCCGCAATCGCACACATGTCAGTCTTAGAATACCCTCCTTATCGGCCCGCCAATTCGCAATACAAGGATTCCATCCGGACCATTTCTCTTTCTTGATCTGCCGTCTGTTCGGCGAGCGCCCGATTGGCAAGGCCGCATGTCTTCCGATATCGAACATCCAACAGTACATCGGTAAGCACCGAGGCCAACTGGTCCTCATGAAGCTCGACATACCGCCCGTTGACTTCGTCACGGATCAATTCCTCGTACTGAGGCAGTCGATTCAAGACCGGCACGGCGCCGCATGCGATCGTTTCCAGTAAGGAGTTAGGCATGCCGTCTGATGACGGCACCATCACAACCGCCGCCGCGACATTGAACCAGTACGGCATATCCTCGTAGTTCGCTTCCTCGATGAAGCGCACATGGTCGGTGATCCCCAGCCGAGCGGCCAGGCGTTGAAGATGTCGGAGATAGTCCGGATCGGCAAAGTGTTCCGTGATGACGAGCAATACATTGGGCACGTTTCGCCGTACGGCCGGCAAAGCTTTGATCACCAGGTCGTGGTTATAGAGCGGTTGCGCGAGCCTCGGGCTGAAAATCACCGGCTGCTGATTCTCTATTCTCCATCGCCGCCGGACCATCGTGACATCAAGTCCCGGCTTGAATCGTTCGAGGTTTACTCCCCATCCCACTCGGGCGATCGACTGTTGTCCGGGAACCAAACGCCTGATACGGGATTCCATATAGGCCGAATGGGTCGTGACCAGCGCAGCTCGCTTCAGCAGGCGTCCGGTCAATTCGCGGCTGTACCATTCCCGAAAAGCTCCCTGCTCGGTCAGCACGTCGCTTCCCCACGGCGTCACAACCATGCATCGCGACGGCGCGCCAAGAAGCCCCCAGGCAAGTCCTCGCACATAGTGAGCATGCACAACATCCGGTTTCATTCGGACCACCGCCCGCACAAGCCGTATCGCCGAAAGAAGGCGGCCCAATTTCCGTCCGACATTGCTGCAGGCCAGATTGACCTGGTGAAATGCGACTGCTTCGGAATCCGCAACCGGCTCGACGGTCATCAGGGTGCAGGTATGCCCTCGACGGACGAACCAATCGACCCAGCGCCGGACATTGACCGAGGCCGCAGGACCGACAAAACACAAGTTAAGCCGATTCATTGTCGGTTCTTGGAATTCAGCTACGCCGGGAGGACACGACGGACACCAGCAATCGCTTCAATTGATCAACAGATTGGTCGAGGCCATGATTGGCCGTTCCGTACGCGCGCGCGCGGCGGCGGAGGTTGTCGTATAAGGGCTCCTCGCTGCAGAGACGGCGGATGAAGGAGACCATGTCATCGAAGGCTCCGTCCGCGCAGAATCCAATGTGATGGCGCGAGAGTACCAAGTCCGGATTCACGATCCACGACACGATCGGCACTCCATTGAGGACCGCCTGCACGAATGTGTTCGGGAATCCCTCATGGGTCGAGGTGTTCACGAAGATCTTCGCCGAGCCAAACAATTCATCCATACAATGGAACGGCAGATCGGCATGGAAAGACACATTGCGCAGGGTGCCCGCCCGGCGGCGAACCGCATCCCACAGTTCAAGATGTGCGTCATCACGCATGCCGACCATCACGCAACGGAGGTCGGAGAGCTGTTCCGCCGCATCGAGAAACAATTGCGGCTGTTTGAGAGGATGAATTCTTCCGGCCCACAGGATTGTGATTCGCGGACGGTCCGTTTCGGGAGGAATCGGATGCGCCGTGCGGATGAGGTGCCCGGCCCGGCCATATCGCTCACGAAGCGCGGCTTGCTGGTCCTCGGTGCGGCAGACAATGGCATGGGCAAGCCGAACGCCGGCAGGATAGACCCATTTCAACGGACCGCTGATCCCGCCGTACGGATCGGAAAGATCCGCGGTCGAAGCGACCACGAAGATAAATTTACGCCGCATTAATCGGCAAATCAGCGCGTAGGCCCCTACTTCCATACCTGCGCCCGCATGCAGGAAGACATCTGCATCGACAAGGCGAAATGTCCTGAGCATCTCCCGAAACGATATTGCCGCCGCGCATAGCTGTCGGAACCGGGACATCTCGGCCGCGAGCCGACCCTTCGCCCGCCGCCGAACCACGGTGAGTGAATGATGTTGTTCGATTCCCGCCTCTTCACGCACGCTCAGCAGCGCCGTCACAGCATAGGCGGGATCGCGGGCCAATTCATTGGCGGACAAATACAATTGGACTTCCGCGCCTCCGAATGGTTGTCGGCTGTCGCGGCGATACAAGCCCTCGCCTAGCGGTGAGATGAAGCAGACCTTTCGCGTCCGATCATCAGCTGAGATCGACCGTTCTTCGCGCTTCTGGAACATCAGGGACAGCGTCGGAACGAGCGTCACGCCGGTCACATGCTTCAGTGCTTTGAGTCCCGCCTTGATGATTCGCTTGGCGAACCGGTAACGCTCGGAAGAAAGAGCCATGAACCACAGATCAATACGATCATGGATGCCGCGGCCCGCCGGTTCCAACAACAAGGGCCCGGCTGTGCTGCCGGTAAGCAGCGAACAGATCTCTCCGTCGGTCGCCCCCCTGATTCCATAACGAAGAAGATTGTCCCACGACTCATCTCGCTTGATTCGTCCCGACAATAGTCGAGCCATGCCAAGCGCCAGCCGGTCAGGCAGATAATTAATGAACGGCAGGCCGGTCGTATGAGTCTCGATCGGAAAGTACCGATGAGGAGTCTGATTGAGAAAGAGGACGCCGCTCGGCTTGACGAGATTCCACAGTTGAGGAAGCAGGCGCGCGCGCTCTTCCGGCAAAAGATGCTCATACACGGCGCTGAGAATGACGGCGTCAAAGACGCCGAGACCGGCCGGTAATTCCAGCGCGGAGGGTGAACGGACTATACGCGTATGGGTATAGCCGTAATGTCGGGACCGCTGTTGCGCCAGCTCAACAAGCGAGGCATCCAGTTCCACCCCCACGATCTCGGATCTTGGAAACAACTTCGCCAAGCAAAGAGTAGACGCGCCGGCGCCGCAGCCAAAGTCCAGCAATCTCTTCCCGATAAACCATTCCGGCGAGCGATAGGCAAAGAGATCCCGCTCTAAGAACGCTTGGACATACGTCGGACTCTCATCGCGCAAAATCTCATCGCAAAGATAGGCAGGCCCCTTGGCTTCCAGGATCGCTTGGATGAGTTCGTCCGGGTACTCCGTATCCGTGGAAAGCCAGGGCACGAACATGACCGCCTCATTCGGCTCAACGGTCACGCGACGGCGGCCGTTCCATAACGGCTCTATCTTGATCCGCGCCTCGGGATGAACCAGGAGGCGGGTCATGCCACCCTCCTCGATTGTGGACACCACGCCTTCCCTTCCAGCGCCGTCCGGACCAGCCCTTGCACCCGCCGGTCGTAGGTATGCTCGTCCAATACATATTCATGGGTGCGCCGGACCATCGCCGCTCGATAACCCTCGTCCTTGAATCGACGAACGGCCTCTTCGATATTGGAGAAATCCTTCTTTACGCTGATGTAATGTTCGTCGGCTTTCAGGATGCCGTTGTAGCTTCCTTCCAATAGAAGTTGACAGGTCTGGGTTCCGATCGGTTCGAAATGCCGGGAAGAAATGGCCTTCCCGGAGACAGGATCGGTAAAAGACTTGAAAAAGCGCTCATACACTTGGTCGAAGGTGGCCTGCGGCTCTTCCGCCAGAAATGCGATGACCGCGCGGCGCGTGCGATCGTCCTTCTCCAGGAAGTACGTGCCGGATTCCGCTCCCATGATGCCTTTGCATTGATTCAGGAAGCTGTTCCACTGCTCTCTCGGATGGCGCACGAAGCGAATATCCTTGGTGAGCCCCAAGTCGGCCGCGTGGCGATTGAAGTACTCCAGAATATTCGTGCGTTCCGTATCTCCGAGCGCAAAGGCGCTGGCATAGAGATCGCCGCGGAAACCGATGTCGATGGGACGCGTTGAGTGTCCCGGCTCATAGATGCGTGGATTCAGCGCCGCGGGAGCCGGAAGGACCACCGACCGCCCGCAATCAGCATACAGCCATTCCGCGGAAGACAGCGGAAGTTGCGAGGCGATATAGTCGGCCTGCACCGCCCGCGCGAAACTAATCTTCTCGCTCATATTATGATACTCATTTCCATAGAATATGAGCATCCGTCCCTTACGAGATTGAAAGCGCCGTTCCGCCATGCGCAGCAACCGGAGATCATCCCACGCCGCAGAATGCAGGATGATACTCAAGGGATACTCCTTTACTTTTCGCAGCCCGGAGGCGAACTCCAGCAGATTATGGATGTTGCACCACTCCACCTCCAGCAATGGACATCCCGCGAAGGCATCTTTCCAGTCCATCACGTAGGACAAGACCTGAAATTCTTCCTGCACGATTGAGCGAAGACCAGGCAGATGTCGGCACCCTGCAGGGATATGGTGCGGTCCTAACCGGAGGCTTCCCGCCAGGGTGTCCCGAAGAATCGCTCTCCAATGGGTTTCACCTCTGGCATAGAACCCGACGGCGCGGACACGGTCTTTCATGGCAGCCTCTTCAGGCAGGACGCGTGACGACCACGACAAGGGGAGAAATCAGCAGATAAGCCAGATACCGGCCAAGCGGGCAGGACAGGGCCAGGGTCCTGATCCCGCGTTTGATCGGCCCGACGGCGGCCATATCCAGGCAATCAAACCGATCGCGAATCACAAGTCCCTGCGCCTTGAACCATCGTTCGAGTTGAAAAAAGGAAAACCAATGGAGCGCGGGGCAGGAACTGTAGTTCACCAGCGCGGGAAACGGTCCGCGCGCCGCGCGCACAATGAGCCGCTTTACTGTAGAGGGCCACCAGCTGTACAAAGGAAGCCATCGAAACTCTCCTTGCCGAGGACACAGAACATTGGTGGTCTCAACCCAGAGAAGCCCGCCGGGCGCCAGGACGCGGACCCATTCCGTGAGACATCGTTCCCATTCCTCGACATGCTCCAGAAGCGAATTGGCATACACAATATCGAAGGAGCCGGCCCTGAAGGGCAATCGGTCTCCGCTGGCCACGCGATATCGGATATCCCAATTCCGTTCTTTCGCACGCCGAACAGCGATCGACACCTGGTCGGCATCGACGTCGACAGCGGTCACTTCCATGCCGCGTCCATGCCAGAATTCGGAATACAGTCCAATCCCGCATCCCACATCCAGCAATCTTGCCTTTCCACGCCATGTGCCGACCCGCCGCATCTCCCGGGCGATGGTGTTGTAGTGCTTCATCAGGATGTCGGACTTCTCCTCCTGCGTGACGGTCCGACACACATGGTTTAGGAATCGCGAAGAAGTCACTGATATCCTATTTTGTTCACGGTGGTCGGTGAGCAGTGGTCTAAGGCTAGGCGGCGATCCGACTGCCGTGTTGACGAATACATCGCTCGATAAACGACACATTCTCCTCCGTCCAGCCGATGGTCCTCTTCAATCCTTGATCGAGATGGATCGATGCCGAAAAGCCGAGCTTCTCGCGAGCCTTCACAGGACTGCCCACACGCCTGCCGGCATGATCCCACGCTCGCCGTGGCAGGTGTTCGATCGGAGACGGATTCCTCGTCATGCGGTTGATGGTGGATGCCAAATCCATGATGGTCGTCTCGACCCCGCTCGCAAGATTGTAGACATCCCCGGGACGTCCCTCGATCGCACACAAGAGCAGCCCACGGACGATATCTTCGATATAAATAAAGTCGCGGCCGGCGCGTCCCTCATTTTCGACTTGAAGAGGCAAATGTTTGAGCGCCCGGTACACAAAGGTCGGCACCACATTGCGCCATACAGTCGCCGCCGTGCCCCGCCACTGGCCCGCGCCGAGTATCTCGCCGGGTCCATACACATTCTGAAACCGAGCCCGCACCGTGGGCAGGCCATGCCGATTGGCGTAATAGACGGAGTAGAATTCTCCGACCACTTTCGAGATCTGATAGGGGCTGTCCAACTCCAGTGGCACCGGCCCCTCTTCCCCGACCGGATCGGACTGCTCAAAGGTATGCGGAGCAAGCGTGCACCCCGATGCCGCGTACACCACCTTCTTGATTCGGCGAAAAGCCTTGATATGCTCGTAAAGCCGCAAGGTAGGCCAGAGATTGTTGTCATGATCTGCCAAAGGATCGGCGATCGAGTTTTGATTGCCGTGAAACGTCGCCAAATGGAACACGTAGTCGAAGTCGTCTCGGATTGCATTCAACACACGCGACTCGCCGATGGACCCTTGAAGAAAAGACACGCGCGGGTCCTCCGGCACATTGTCCCGTTCCGCCGATAGGAGATTATCGACAACGACGACGGACGGGCATCCCAGGGCCAACACGTGCCGAACCAGGTTCCCGCCCACAAAGCCCGCTCCCCCGACGACCAATAGGCGTCCGTTCCGCAAATTATGATCATCTATCGGCGCGGCGGCAGAGATTTGCGAGGACATCATCGCGCCTTTTCCACCGGTTTCAGATGCGTGAACGTCTGCTGGATGTTGGTCTTCTTATACCATTCGATCGCCGCGGCCACCCCCTTCTGGAGCGGCGTGTGGGCCTTCCAGTGAAACTCTTGCTCTGTTTTGGAGGGATCCAGGAGAATGGTGTACACATCATCGGCACTTCTGGGACGTACCTCCACGGGCCGATCCAGGTGAATATCGAGCGCCTGAGTCGTCGCATCGAACAGTTCCTTGATGGAGAAGTCTCCGCCGGAAGAGATGTGATAGACTCCGGATCCTCCCTTGCCGTCGATTGCCGCCAGGACCACCGCGATCAAATCGTCGATGAAGATGAAATCCCTGCGGGTATCCATGACAAAGCAGGACTTCTGGGACGTCAGGCGATGATAGAAAGTCGGCAACGGTCCACTCAGATTCCGGGGACCGTAGGCGTTTGCCAACCGGAATGAAATCCAATCCAGCCCGCTCAACATGACGTACTGTTCGCCCGCCGTTTTGCTCACGGCATAGCTGCTGCCTTCCGGACGTACAGGGTGGCGCAGAGTGATCGGCTGCTCAAGCGGCTTGAGTCCGTAACAGAGGGCGGTCTGAAAATAAATGAGGCGCTTCACTTGGACACACGTGCTGGCTTGCACGATGTTGGCCGTCCCAAGCACATTGGTCCGAGCGTCTTCTCCCCAGTTGTCGGGATCCTTGTAGGAGGCCGCCGCATGCACCACCAACTCAGGCTTGCACTCCGCAAAGACTTTTCTCACCGTTGTGTCGTCGGCGATCGTGCCCTCCACGACCGTCAACAGGGGATGGGACGGCACATTCTCACGGCGGCCGGTCGCATAATTATCGATGATCCACACGACATCCCCGCGCGCGATCAAGCGGTCGGCAAGATGCGACCCAATAAATCCTGCGCCACCGGTAATGACCACCCTCATCGCAATACCTCCACATCGGCTAGTTTTCGAAATGACGGCGCGCGGTCATGGAACGCCTGTTGCCACAACTCCAGCGACAACAGTCCCCAGATTTTGCGCCCATACCGCGGCTCCTTCGTCAATCCCTCAAGGACCTTCGCATTGTTGATAAGATCGCGGCTCAGTGCCTTCCGCGACCCGAACACATCCCGCACAAACTCTTGGATGAGGCCGGGACGGGTCAACCACTCGTGCAACGGGACAGGGAAGCCCATCTTGTCCGTCCGGTTACTAATCACCGGCGGGACCACATCGGCCATCGCATTCTTGAGCACATGCTTCATCCGCCCATTCATGAATTTCACGTTCGACGGAATGGTGGCGGCGAACTCCACCAAGGGATGGTCAAGAAACGGCACACGCGACTCGACCCCATGAGCCATACTCATTCGATCCTCGACGTGCAGAAGCGCCGGGAGCAGGGTTTTGAAATCAAAATGCGTCATACAGTCGAAATAGGATTCTTTGCGCACATTGCTTCCACGGAATATTTCGTTAAACGCGTCGAACGGCGAATAGCGTTCGATGGCGGGCCAATTGATTTCCTCGTCCAGATCGCGGGCCCGATTGACGAGCCGAAAATACCGGCGATCCAAATCCTCGAACAACCCCTTTCGCCAGAACTCCTGAAGCAGCGGCTTGTATTCCCGAAGCGACGATAAATTCGGAATGATCGAGTCATAGGTTACGACAAAGTTGCCGTTCTGCATCGTGCCGTCGATGGCCGCTTTGATGCATTGCTCGAAGTACGCGATCAGATACCGCGCATACCCGCCGAAGATTTCATCCCCCCCCTGACCGCCCAGCACGACTTTGCGATGGCGGCCTACCAGTGATGAGACCATGTACTGCGGGAAGGACCCGGGTCCGGCGACCGGCTGATCAAGGTGGTACAGGATCTTTTCTATGTGGGCGACAAAATCCTGCCCGGTCATCTCCAACTCGTGCAACGGGAAGCCACGCCAATCCGCGAGGGCCCGCGCATACCGGCTTTCATCGTAGGCGGGACCGAGAGCAAACTTGCCCGTAAAGCCCATGAAATCCTGTCCGGCCTCGGCGCTTGCCAGCGAGGCGACGATGCCGGAATCCATTCCTCCGCTGATATAGGCGCCGATCGGCACATCGCTCCGCACATGCAATGCAACCGATTCTTTGATCAGCGCGCGGATCCGCTCCTCGAAATATTTACCGGTGTGGTCCCAGTCAAGATCGTAATACACTTCCCAATATCGCTTTGTTTCCAGATGCCCTCGCCCGGCAAACAACACATGGCCGGGAACCAACTCGTGAATGCCCTGAAACAGGGTCTTGCCGGACAAACAGAATTGGAACGTCAGATATTCTTTGAACGCCTCGAGGTTCGTCTCGATCTCGTCGATGAACGGCAGCAACGCCTTGATCTCCGAGGCCACATACAGGCTACTATCGACCACCATATAGTAGAGGGGTTTGATGCCGAACCGGTCGCGCGCGCAGAACAGCCGGCGGCATTCCTCGTCCCACAATGCAAACGCGAACATCCCGCGCAAATGGTGGACGCAGTCGGCTCCCCATTTTCGGTACGCGTGTAGGATGACTTCTGTGTCCGATTCGGTGAGAAACCGATCCTGTCCGAGTTCGGCTCGTAGCTCGCGATAGTTGTAGATTTCGCCGTTGAACGTCACCCAATTGCCGTGGCCGTCCCGCATTGGTTGCCGACCGCCCGCCGGGTCAATGATGCTCAATCGCCGGTGCCCAAAGCCGACCATCCCGCCGGGGTGGGTCCACGCTCCTTCCCCATCCGGCCCCCGATGGCGCTGCAGTCCGTTCATCGCCTGCAGCATGCGCGCCAGGTTCGGCACCGCGGCGCCTTCCAAGTCCATGATAGCGGCAATTCCACACATGTACCGTCTTTACTCCTTACATCTAATGCGCATGTCGCGCCGGAGGATCTTGATCCACCGTCATGCGTCCATGCACTTCACCCCTCGAAATGCTCCCGGACAAAAGTTCGGCCACACTTCGAGACGGAGTCCCTTATCCCGGAGATGCGACGGAGTCAGAAAATAGATGCCCAAACCCGGCATGTTCATGCGCAAGGCGCCGGCTTGGTAATAATGTGGCTCGTATGGTTCCACAAACCGACGAGCGTCGGGACGAGAGATATCCGACCAGGGTGTATAGAACAGCCGGTATTGCCTGGCCTGTCCTTCCATCAGTTCGAAGGCCGAATGATCAATCCACACGTTGGCGGTTGCATCAAAGATTTCCCACTGAGACCCGATTTTGACCTCAATCCAGCCGTGAAAGCCCGACGAAACAGCGACATACCGCCAAGGCAACCCGAACGCGTCGAGAATCCGACTCTGATAGATGGCAAAATTGCGGCATGAAGACGCGGCGATCTGATTTACATATTCCAGGAAAGTTTCCGGCAATCGATCGGCCCCATACGGATGCGAAAGGTGAATGAGATTCATGGCATAGAGAGCCTGCACGCGGTGAATATTTTTCTCATGCCAGTGCTCTTGGAGCGCATCCTTATGATCTCTGTAGTACGATAGGACGCGCGTCAACAGCTCCCTATCGTTTGTCGTGCTTCGCGCGATGGTCTGCAATGTCGGCAAGGCAACGGCCGGCTGTCCGGCATCGAATATTCGCCACGGATAATAGGCCGGAGCGCTTACGTTCTTATCCAGCCATTCAAAATGGTTCAGGCCAATGATTACTATTTTGGTATCCGGCGCCAATTGCGGACTTGCATCGATCCCAACCATCAACAGCAGCCACAGCAATGTGATGTAAGAAAGCAATGAGAATGATTGCAGTCTCCATTTACGTCCCGTCCCGGTACAAGAGCCTTCGTCATATCTCAGGTCCGATTGCATCGGGCGGTCTGCGGCGCTCATGACTATTGATGGCGGCTATTGTACGAGCGATCGACCGGATCGATGAGGCAATTGCGTGGCGACAAGGCTATTCATCGACAATTGCGTAATACTTGCGGCATTGAAGTATTCCCGGCCCGTACGGTCCGCCGCAGCCTGTAACCGCACCAAGCCAGGGACATCGTCGCATGTCCTCATATTTTCCCAGGCGGCATAGAAGCGTCCGAGCTCATTTTCACCGCCGTGCCCCTGGGCAGGCATACTCTTGGCTGAGCGATAGGCTTCTCGCGCCAAAGAAGGGATATCGATACGAGCAAGATAGTCTTTGTCTCCTCCAATACTGCCATACCAATGTGACAGTGTCTCCACATAGTCTTTATTCAGACTCACTCCGGAGGCGCACCGCTTCCGTTCAAGGCTCGCAACAAGCTCGTCCACCTGCCTGATCATCACATCGGGATTACGCACGCCGTTATCGCAATAGATTGCTTCGGATACCACCCAACAGTCGTTGCGACCCTCGGAATGATAGAAGGCATACAGCCTTCCATTGGCTTCCTTTACCAATAGCGGACCACTATGGGACTGAGGAGAAAGAAAGATGTACCACCCCCGCCGCTCCATCACTTGAACCTGCTTAAACATGTTCATCCCGAACGGCGTTTCCACATAACCCAAGCGGATATCCGGACAAGGTCGCTCGGTACCGGCAAGGAACGCTTTGACCAACGGTGAGGGGCCGGATGGTCGCAGGGTATTGCTGTAGACGCTGTACTCGCAGCCCAGCAATTTGACGCGAGGGCCCTCCGTCCACCAATAATCATTCCATCCGGTATATCCGAGACGACTCTGTGGATCGGTCGGCGAAAAATACTTCCAAAAGTCCTTTGACTTCGTGAAGGCTTTCGTCGCTCGCAGCGCCGGATACTCCCCGTACACGAATCGCTGCTGTTTCGTGGAAACGGTGAGAAACCGGTCGTTACTGACAGCCGTAAAGTATGGTTGATTGAAAAATCCACGCCCTGGACCATTACCTCCGACTACTCGTTTGACCGACAAGGTGGCTATATCGATTACGCTGATGAAGCCGGTGTCGGCATCGGAGATAATGAGATTGCCATGTCCATCCGGATAGATGGAGGTAGGCCAAAGGAACTCCCCCTCGTGAGTATGCCACCCCAGTGTTCCCATCTTTCGCAGGAAGCGTCCCGTCACCAAATCCAACTCGACCAACACTCGATCTTGCAGGCCCGTCGCAAACACCTTTCCTTCCGCCACGGCCAGACCGTGGGCGAACCGCAAAGCTGATCGCCAGACAAACTCCGATGAGAGGTCGTCATGCATTCGAAACGCGCTCACGTTGTGACCGTCGAAATTGGCCGTCACCAATATGCCGCTTTTCTGATCCAACCAGAGGGCCTCCGGAGACACGAGCGACTCGTGTTTCAGCACCTGCAACAGCTGCAACCGAGCGGTGTCATATAGGACACGAAACACCATGACGTTGTTTCGCAGGTAGTTCGCGACGAAGAGATGATTCTTCTCCGCGTCGTAGAACAATCCGGTCGGCTGAAATCCTGCTTCACGGGCAAGGTTGCCCGAGGCGCCGGCTATCTCAAGCGGCGTAATGATTCCTTCTCGTGTATCGAAGAGCGCGATGGTCTGAAAGTTCGCGATAAAGAACAGTTCCTCATTATAAGGCGCAACGGCCGGGACATTGAGGCCGCCTATCCGCTCATGAGAATTATTCGCAAAATTCAGCGCGGTATGCGGAACCGAGGTCAGACGCTCCATGGTTGCGACTTCATGAGTCCCGCCGCGTACGGTGGCGTGAGTCATAGAAAGCCACAGAGCAAGCAGCGCTATTCCCTGAGCGAATGTCTTGATGCCAAACATGATCGATGGGCGCGTCACATCCCGGGAGCCAATGCCCCGACCAATTCGCCACGATACTGTCGCGCGAGGAGCGGCAACGTACGAAACCGATAGATGCCGTTGTCCCCGATCGGAAGGGTAATCCGTTTTGACCGAAACACGGGATACAGCACTTCCCGCCCGATGGCGGAATGGTCCCAAACAATCCGGTCGGGAGGGCCAATCTGTTCCGCCCACGTACCCAAAGGACACCGAAGGATCGCGCGATCTTGTTCTGTCAGCTTATCGATGGACTGGCTCTTGAAGATCACTTCGCCTTTCGCTTCTTGCCAATCGACGGTCAGATGCACCTTGCCGAGTCCTTTGACCCGTCCATCGTTGAGTTGCTGCAGGATGCGCAACATGAAACAATCCAACAAGAGATCCCGTAAACGGAGCTTTTCTCTGAGCGACTTATCCCCGGCAACGATTTTTACTAACCGCCGCACCCGTGGACTACTTGCAATTAATCGCAGAGCGAGTTGCGCCTTGGCCATACAGACAAGAGGGTGCCGCAGAAAGCACCAGTAGAATGGAGATGTGACAATCGTCATGGCCATTCTGTACCGCGCAAGGCGGCCGACTTCCGACGCGCGCGCGATCCGGCAAGTCGCGGGCCATGCAATTCGCGCCCACGTAGTAAAGGAGCCGCCGACACGGACCCCTTGATGATCCGCGGCTGACTGCATGGCGTCTTCTATCTCGTCGGCGAAACGCCGATAGGTGTATCGCCCGCTTTCACAGATGTCCCGGTAAGCGCGCAGAGAAAGCTCGCGGATAAGAGCACGATTCTTTATTCTTTCCAAAACTTCAGCAAGGTCGGACCAATCCCGCCGCAAAGGCAGATAGTGAATGTGAGGATGTAATATTCCGTCATAGGCGCCTTCAATCAATACCTGGCATGTTCTCGTCATCACGGCTTCGAGATGGCGTGGACTGACGGCGAAGAACCGGTATCCATCCCAATCCGCCGGAAGGAACGACGCTATTTGTTCAAGGGTTACGTCTGGATTGGCGAGCATCACCTGTTGGATTTTTGCCTTGATCGCTCCTCGACGATCCAGGACGCTGGACCCGCTTTCACAGCCAATCACCGTACGCCCGGACCGAAGAAACTTCAGCCATGCAGGACCCACGATCGTGTCTTCGCTTTTTGTGCTGATATCCACCCGGAGACCATGACTACCGGCTGCGACGAGGACTTGCTCGGCAATCCGGTGCTTCAACTGGCCATGAGAACCGAACCAGTAGGGCAAATGTGACGCACGGTAAACAATATCCATCGGTCGCGGATCCTGATCGCGCAAGCTTCCCTGAATATCATGGGCATCCGTTTCGTCGATATATCCGGTGAGACATTGTCGGAAAATGGCGCGCTCGTACATGAGAGGATAGAGCGTTCGGCGATACGTCTCGTCAAAATTCGTAAAGATCAGATGGACGCCCAGTTCGAACAACCACTCGTCCAAAATGTGAGCATGATCATATTCATCTTGTGGAAACGCGACCTTGAGGCAATTCACTTCGTTGAGCCATCGAATGTGCCACTTCCATTTATGAAACAGATGGCTCCATCGGAGACAGAGGAAGGTGGTGTGGAAAACGACGACATCCCATCTGAAATGGCGCACCCAATTCGGCACGCCATTCACAGCATTGAAATACAAGACGCGATGCGCGGCAGGACTCCAGTCCAGGACATGGAGATGCCGGCTGATGGCAATTCGCAAACTTCCAGGCCCAGGATGCCAATAGAGCACCAGGATTCGTTTGGTCTTTGGAATTGCATCCATACGTAATCGAAGTGAGTTAACCTGCGTAGAGAGTCGCAATCGCACGCTTGTAAGCCGCCGACTGGTGTTGCCAGTTGAAATCCATTCGAGCGGCGTTGCCGGCTCTGCGTCTCATGCCAAGAAGAGCCGCCGGGTTTTCGGCCAGAAAGTGAACGGCTTCAACCAGGGTTGCCGGCTTGTCAGCCTCATAGGTCAGCCCGCATTGATGCCGCGCGATGACATCGCTTACAAATGCCAGTCGATTGCTCAGAATGGCCAGTCCCGCCTGCATATATTGTGAGAGTTTGTTCGGGCAGCAATACACATGGTTCAAGTTCGGACCGACATAGGGAATCACGCCGACATCGGCTGTCCGTGCGGCGGCCACCAGCTGTTCTTCTCGGACAGCCGGCAAGAGAATCACCCGGCCGTCCCTGATTATTTGATCAAACTTTGTCTTCAAGTACGACAAATATTCATTTTCCGGACACCTGAGATACAGTACCGCCAGCTTCGGATCGATCCGTTGCCAAGCGGTTAGCAACTCCTCCAATCCTCGCCTCCAGGTCACCTGTCCTTGGAACAGACATTTCACCGGCAAGGATGCCGGCCGCAGTTCATCAGAAGCGTGCTCCGCTTCGACCGGTGTCGCATTGGGTGCGCAGATGACGTTGGAGAGCCGGTATTGCCGTTCCAGGTGCCGTGCAATCTGAGGAGTCACCGTCACGACCGCGTCCGCCTGCCGAACAAGCCCTCCCTCATAATCGGCCATCGCGTTTCTCTCCCATTGTTCCGCCAGCAGATCGGCTTCGGGCCAGAGTTCATGCGCGTCATAGAGGACCGAACATCGAAAGAGCGGTTTGAGCCGAATTGCCGCGGCCAGCGCAAGCACATCGTGGCAAATAATCACTCGCGGGATAACGGAGGACGATCGAGCTCGGCGATAAAGGGAGTCGATTATTAACTCATAGGCGGCCCACACGGAATGAAAGCGGCACCATGAGCCGATCCGGTGGTCTATCCGACGTACCCATGACAGGCGTTCCTCTTCACCATCCGCATTGGCTGCATCCGGACTCGGTGTGTTTCGCTTACGTTCCAGGTATCGCCGGATTGTCCCACCGACCGAGAGGAAGGATGTGAGCATCGCCCAGGCCTTTCGGCGCATGGACGCATATTCGTGGAGATCAATACGTTCCACATAGATGTTCCCTTCTGCTTCACGAACAGGTTTATTGGAATCGACCCCGGCCGAATTCCATGCCGACAACCCGATCACCTCGGTCGGGCCGATCTCTCTGCACAGTTGCATCACCCAGCGCACACGAGGATCCGCGTCGGGCTCATGTGGAACCAACATCAGGATGCGTTCGGGACAGTCCTTTGAGGACATGCCGGTCTGCCTCATGGATGGGGGCCGGATTTTGCTAGAACAGCTTTCGGCCCAGCTTCTGAAGTTTCCAGAACAGGGCCGGCCAGAGGGCGCCGCGTGATACCTTCAATTCATAGATGCGGAACATGGGCTTGTATAAACGGAGTAGCCACCACTCCCGCCGTGGGAGTTCGCTGATCCACCGCGTGCGGGTCTCATAGTCCCACTTGGATAAGTTCGTCTCATAATATGCGTGCACAAGGACGTTATAGAGCGATCGCGGCAGCCTTGGCTCCAACGCGAAGATGATGGGATCCTCCAAGCACGGCCCCGTCTCTTTGACCCGCTTCACGTGGAACCCCCGCCACAATTCGGCGAACCGATAGGCGGTGAAGCTCCGCAGGTGTGTGAATTCATATTTCGCGTGTTGATAGGATTCCAACCGCTCTTCCCATGGAATGTGGACGATAATCCGGGACGAAGCTCGGCAGGCCGTACGCAGGACATCGACCAGCTTCTGCGGATTGAGTAAATGCTCGAGAATGTCGGAGATAATAATGACGTCGAAAGAGCCGGCCTTGACCGGCAAATACTCCGCATCGCCGCAAATCCTTATGATGTCGTCCTTGGAAGTCGCCTCCAGATACGGCATTGCGATATCCAGCGCGACCTTAACATCCGCCTTGAGCTCCCCGAGATATCGGGCATGGCTCGATCCTATATCCAATACCTTTTTTCCTCTGACATCACCGATGAACTTCATCAGCATGCGATGACGCGGGTTGCGTTGGGGCTCGATGGGCTCACGCAGGTCGTCCTCCGCAATCGAATGATAGCAGCGTTCATATTCGATCTGGCGCTGACTGAGATAAGCGGGTAGCAGAATCGGGATCCCGTTTCGGACGGGGTATTCAGTATTACACGCCACGCAACGCAGAACGCTCTCTTGTGAGACGAGGTCAGAGCGGCAGGCGGGGCAGACACAATAGGCCGTGTACGCGTGAACCATGTATATCTTTGCTGTCAGCCGCGCGTTGCCACATGCCATTGGACCGGTTGCCGACACACTCCGAGCTCAACGGCGATTCCAGGCGGAGCACAAATGCAGAATGTGACGTAGCGATGCCAGATCACGGCATGCTGCGGGCTGATGGAATCCAGGAGGTCCAGCGACGGATAAATGCCGACCGACACCATATATTCTCCTGGACCTATATTCAGCGGGTTGAAGATCACATCGATCGATCCACGACCATCCGGGATCATGAGACCGGCGCCATCCATTGCAGAGATCGCGTTGGAGACGATCAAGCCGTCCGCTCGCGACACAACCACCGAGACCACCGCATCCTCCAGGACGACAAGCGATGAATACGTCACGCGCACTACCAGACTGTCGCCCATTTCGAATCGACGCCGTACCCGCCGATCACCGTCCAAGAATTGCACATCGTCGATTCTGACGGACTTGGCGGCTCGAAGCGCGTGCGCAGCCGTCAGATCATGGCCGGACACACTGGGTTCAGGCCGCCGCAAGCGGTCCTGCTCTTCATATACGGCCTGGGTGTAGGCGGATACGATTTCCAGCGGAGGTCCATCGGCCACGACCTTTCCCTGTTCGATCCACACGCACCGATTGCAGACCCGAAGAAGCGCCGCATGATCATGCGAGACAAGGATCGTCGTCCCACCGGTCTCTTGAAATCTGCGGAAGCGCTGAAGGCACTTGCCGAAGAAGTAGGCGTCCCCGACTCCCAATACCTCGTCGATAACTTGTATGTCCGCCGCCTGGGCCGTTGCGACTGAAAATGCCAGACGCATATGCATTCCCGCCGAGTAAGTTCGAACCGGCTGATGCAGAAACGGCCCCAGCTCGGCGAAGGAGACGATATCGTCGTACAGGGATTCCATACAGGGGCGATCCAGCCCCAGGTAGAGACCGCAGGCGAAGATGTTCTCGTGACCGGTCAAATCGGGATGGAATCCGGTACCCAACTCCAAAAGAGCGGCGGTATGTCCATTTACGATCAGTTCGCCGTTGGTTGCCGTACTGACTCCGGCCAATAACCGCAGGAGCGTGCTCTTTCCTGCTCCATTACGTCCGATGATTCCCAGCGTTGTGCCCTTCGCAATGTTGAGCGTCACATCCCACACCGCCCAGAACTCCTTATATCGTTGACTCTTCTTTCCAGCCGGCATTCCAAGAAAGTCCAATAACTGCCCTGAACGGCCCCCGTACAATTTGTATCGCTTGGAGAGCCCCTTGGTAACAATCGCGTCCTGAGCCATTACACGCAATCCGGTAAAAGGCGCCTTAACCGCATGAAATATTGATGTCCCGCAATGCCGGCGAGCGCGGCAAACCCTGCGAAGACACCCACACTGTTCAACGCAGGCAATCGGCCGAACAGAAGAATATCGCGATATCCCTCAATGAGAAACGCAAGGGGGTTAGCCGCAAGGACAAACGCCAGCTCTTTGGGCACCATGTCCGGTGTATAGGCGATCGGCGAGAGAAACATCAGCAACAGAAGGCCGAGGGAGACCATCTGAGACGTGTCGCGGTAAATGATATTCACGCAAGACAGAAACCACACCAGGCCCACGGTCAGTAAGGCTTGGAGCACGATGAGTACCGGAAAGAACAGAATGGTAAGGCTGAGTTTCCCGAAGATAAACAGACCACAAATCAGCATGATCGTCCCCGCCAGTTGTCCCAATATGCCGGTGCATACCGCTGTAACCGGAATCACTTCCATGGGAAACACACGACTTTTCATGAGATTCCGTTGCGCCAGCACCGAGGCGGTACCGCGAGAAACGCTTTCGGAGAAACCGATCCACGGCAACAGCCCCGTCACCACTAGCAGCCCATAGCTTAGACGATCACAATCCGCACACACTTGCACCTTGAGGATTCCACCAAACAGGAGCACGTAGGCACAGACGGTAAGGGCCGGAGCAAGAATAAGCCAGGCCAATCCCAGCTTTGAGCCGGCGAAGCGTATTCTAAGATCGAGAGCGGTAAGACTAAGGATCAAGCGCGCATACCGAAACAGGGCGGACCGGCGCATCATAATCTGGCTCGAACCGAGTCAACAAGCGTCTTCAAGATTGTCTTCGCCACATCCGACTTGCTATGAGGTTTGTGTTCAGGCGGTTTCGTGTCCAGCGCCGCTTTCACGGTCGATACAATCCGTTGCGTACATGTCCCGGCAAGACGGTTCCAGCCTGCATCCACGGTGTCGTTCCATTCCGTCTCGTCACGAAGCGTGACGCAAGGGACACTCAGCCAAAATGCCTCTTTCTGGACGCCGCCTGAATCGGTCAGAATCATCTTGGCCTGCGATTCGAGCCTCAACATATCCAGATAGCCTACGGGATCGATCAGCCGCACCTGCGATGGGATTATGAATCGGTCGAGGCCAAAGTGGTCCAACATCTTTCTGGTCCTCGGATGACATGGCACAAGCACCGGTCTCTCGAGCAGCGCCAATCCTCGGACGATTCCTGTCAACCGTTCCTTGTCATCCGTATTTTCCGCTCGATGCACCGTGGCGAGGATGTACTGCTTTGGAGCCAGGTCAAGGCGTTGGAGAATCCGGCTTTCTCGCTCTGCAATCGGTAAGCTCGCTCGGACCGAGTCGGCCATGACGTCCCCGACCAAATGCACTCCGCTGCTAACTCCTTCACAGCTCAAATTCTTAACCGCTTGATCAGTCGGACAAAACAACCAGCAGGCCATATGATCGGTGAGAACGCGATTGATTTCCTCTGGCATGGCCTTATTAAAGCTGCGAAGACCGGCCTCCACATGGGCGATGGGAATACGCAGCTTGCTTGCGGCAAGCGCTGCGGCCAAGGTTGAGTTCGTATCCCCGTATACGATGACGCAATCCGGACCGGTGGCACTCATGATGCGTTCCAACGCCCCAAGCATCCGGCCGGTTTGCTCTCCATGCGAGCCTGAGCCGATGCCGAGTTGATGGGCCGGCGATGGAATCTCCAGTTCTCGGAAAAAGACGTCCGACATTTCCTTATCGTAATGTTGGCCGGTATGTACAAGAATCTCACGAATCCGGCGTCTGGGCTCGTTCTCACGATTCATGGTGACAATGGCCTGCGACACCGTCGCCGCCTTAATGAACTGCGGCCGGGCGCCAATCACGGTGAGCGCCGTCACCGCACCGTCTCGTGAAGAACCGCCCCGCATCAAAAGTCCCGCCGTTGGAACACGGCGCAGGCCGTACAGACCAAGAGCGTGGCGTACAGCAGGCCATAGCCGGTAGCCAAAGCTTGATATGTCGCAGTGACCGCAATCCCGGTCGCCGCTTGTCCCTTGATGTTGAGGACTTCCAGGTTCGGACATATATAATACAGCGCAGTCATGACGAGCTTCATCGCTTCGTTGTGACTCTTCTCCGCAATGCTCTTCATGTCGGCCGTCAGGTGCCCGATCACATATAATCCAATGGTCATGATGGCGCTCAGTGTCGAGGAGGAGAAGGTCGAAAAGCACAGCGCCATCGCCGTGACCAGGAGAAGCTCGATGAAGATCAGCTCGATCGCTTGAAATAGTGAGGCGTGAACCGGCACTCGATATGCCGACATGGTGATAAAGAGGACCACCGACATGACCGACACATTGACGGAGAGAGTGATCACAAGACCGAGATATTTCCCCATGATGAATTGTGCGCGACTAATAGGGCGGGCCATGATCGTGTACACGGTGCGCCGTTCAATCTCCTTGCTGACCAACCCGATGCCCACCAAGATGGCAATCATGACGCCGGTCAAATTGATCGCGGCCAACCCCATATCGGTCACGATCTTGTGATGTTCCATGATCGTCAAATCCGCCAACAACACCGACGCCCCCATCAACAACACGGCAAACAGCAGGAGGTTGTAAAGAATTTTGTCGCGAAGATTCTCTCGAAACGTGTTCAATGCAATGACAATAATCGGCCGCATCATCACTCCCCCACCACGGCCTTCACGGCCGCTCGCCCGGCCGGCGGCTGGAAGAACAGCTCTTCCAAAGAACCTTTTTGCGGAGTGACCGCCAACAGCCTGCCCCCCTGGGCATGGATAGCCTTGACCACATCATCGACGGAATCCGGTCCGGGCAACACGATCAGCGAGTGTTTCCCCCGCTGCACGATGTCCGTTGCCATCCGCCGGATCGCGTGCAGGCGCTGCGGAGCGAGGCCATCGCATACTATTTCAACGGATTGTGTATGGGCATGGCCCACCAATTCCTCGACACGGCCGGCAGCGAGGAGCTTTCCTTTCATCACGATGCCGACACGGTCGCAGATCATCTCCACATCGGGAATGATATGGCTGCTAAAAAATACCGTTTTCCCCTGCTCTCTCAGGCGCAGAATCAGATCTCGCACGTGCTTGCGCCCGACCGGATCGAGGCCGGACATCGGCTCATCCAGCACAACCAATTCCGGATCATGGATAATCGCTTGAGCCAGCCCGACTCGCTGCAACATTCCCTTCGAAAATTTCCACAGCTGCCTGTGTTCGGCATGGCCAAGTCCAACGAGATCCAACAGTTGCGACACCCGCGCGTCCAACATCATCCGGTCGAGTCCCGCCAACTCACCGTAGAAGAAGAGGAATTCTCGGGCGGTCAGATAATCGTAAAAATACGGCGACTCGGGCAAAAACCCTATTCGCTTTCGGATATCGACTGTCCCTGCAACCTGGCCAAATATTTCTACGATTCCGCTGTCGGGTTTCATCAAACCCATAAGAATCTTGAGCGTGGTCGTCTTTCCGGCCCCATTCGGCCCAAGAAATCCGTAGATTTCCCCTGCGGACACCGCCAGACAAAGCCCATCCAAAGCAGGCACTGCGGGGCGGCCCGGCCACCCGGATTTGAATGATTTCCTGAGTTCCTGAATCCGAATCACGTCCATGTTTCTTCCTTCACAATGCATCGAGCGATCCGCTGATGCGCCACCTTTGCCGTCATCCGATCTGTTCCGGGACGCGACAAGTAACCCGGCGATGAACGTGCAGGCGCTCCCGCAGTCCGCTATTAACGACCCGGCCCTCACGGGGACTCCATTCGTAATGACTGCCCTCAAAAGGAGATGGCGGAATTGCACTCACAATACCGGCGGTCACAAGATCGGCAAGCGAGGCCGGGGGGACTTTGAAAGAGGCAGCGTATCGGCCGGCCGCGTCTTCCAAGACACGGAGATCTCGCTCGGCAATGACCTCCTTAATGCGCTGGCGGAGCGCCTCTCGAAGTCGTTCATCCGGCGTTCGCTGTGAGAATCGCACGAGGAATTCGATTGCAGCGTCCGGATCACCGCCTTCTACCGTCATCCTGGCTGCCAAGCGTGGAAGGTATTCCGGAGCTCCAGGCAATATTGAAGCCTGACGAAAGTACTGCGCGGCTGCCGCCGCGTCGCAAAGTTCATAGAAATAGTCGTACCCGATGAGAAAGGGCAATTCCCATGCTTGAGGATTATGGCGCATGCCCTTCACTAGAAGAGCGATGCTGTCCCGGACCTGACCGCCCCATACTCCCAAAACGGTTCCGGCTGCCCGATAGGCCATCACGAACCGGGGATCAAGGTCGGTGACCACTTCTACAGCATGGTAGGCCCACTTGAGTCCTGCCTGTACCGGTTTTCGCTCTCCAAAATGTTGAACAACCTTGAGCCAAATCAGATCAGCCGCAAGCTCCCGATATCCCAAAACCGCAACCCGCAGATAATCGCCTTTCGGTAGATATTGGAGTTCAAGCGCACGATGGGCCGCCGGCCGTTGACGTTCGATTTCAAAGAGAAGCCCCGTCGCCCCGCCAAGGAGAATAAGTATGATCGCGGTAATCCAGACAGTCGATATGGATCCGGATCGCATCATCATAATCAAATTCTCATGCTTGATTGAGTCGTGCTCTGCGATTAAGTTCTGCTACCAGATCGGCGACATGAACCGTCATGAATTTGAGTTCAAGCGCATTCTTCGGCTGGTCGGCATAACGTTTTTGACGATCGAGAATTTCCCGGATCTCTTGTCTGGCCCGATCAATATGATCCGGCGAGCCGGAATCCAAATAGACGTGAGTCAACCATTCCCGCACAATAAGACAATTCGGTTCCAATTCCAGGGCTTCACCCGCTTCGGCGAAAGCCTTCTCACGTTCGCCGCGAGCAAGATGGAGCCGGGCCAGTTCAAGGCGATGCAACGCCGAGAATGGCTCGAGTTCTTTCGCCCGTTCATACGCCAGAATGGCCTTCGCCTCTAATGCTGCCCGAGTCGCTCTCCCCAACCGTTCGTTTGAGGAGGCAGCGACCGTACCGTAGACATATCCGAGGATGCCCGGCAATCGACCATCGAGCGAGTTGCGCTCTATCGCCGCCAATAGCTCGTCGATGGCAGCCTGAGCGGCAGGCGCTTCAGAGGTCTGTTGAAACGTCTGAAACTGTATTGCGGCAAGCGAACTATGATAGAGAGCCTTGCCCGGATCCAAGGAAACGGCGGCTTGATAGGCGGCAACGGCCCTATCAATGTCTCTGTTCGCTTGCGCCTGTGTGCCGGACTCAAAGAAGAGCCACGCGGCGCCGTCTTTCAATACGATCGTTCCAATAAAGAACAGCACGAGCACACCGCATCCGGACCAAAGCCAACGGGGATGAGCTATATACTCGGCGTCAGGATGGCTCATAATGCCGCCGATGCGCCGAACGGAGCACAGCACGGCGACAGCGGCGATCAACACGACAACGATGCCAGGTGCGTGTAGATTCGAATCCAGTGCCGCATGGACGAGCACTCCAGTGATGGCTGCGCAGACGCCTACCACCAAGCCCCGCTGCCAATGCCGCAAACGCGCCCGGAACACCAGTCGAATTTCTTTCAGTAATTGAAGGATGCCGAAGAGGAAGACCGCAAGCCCTAAGATGCCGAGCTCCACCGCAATCTGAATGTATTCATTATGCGCGGTTTGAGCGACCTTTCCATAGCGCACGATCTGACCTTCGATTGGAAATGCATACCGCGGATAGACATATTGATAGAGTCCCACTCCGTACCCGAGCGGATTCTGTAGAACCGCCTGTCCCGACTGGTGCCAGATCTGCCAGCGCGCGTAAGATTCGGGATTTATTCTGTGCTCCGCCGTGATCCGAGAAGACAGCGGGTTTGGAATGAACAATACGGCGACAATGACCAGCCCGACCACGGCGATGCCCCATTGGCGCAATTGCAGTATGCACACACACATTGTTGCAATAATCGCCGCCAATAGGCCGCCACGGGACCCGGTGATGAGAATGGCTACAGCCAAAAGAATCAACGTGCAGATCCACACTCCAAACAAGAGAACGTTTGAAGATCGCCGGGTCATGGTCTCATTTATCCCGTGAGGCGACCGCAAGGACGGAAGAATGTTCAGTCGAGCATATCGCGGCCACCGAAAGCACATGCCGGTGCCCAATATAATTCCGAATACAGCTGCAAGATAACCGGCCAGGAAATTCGGATTAAAAAAGGTTCCGTTTGGACGTGGCAGTTCCAGCATGAAAAACTGAACCAGAGCCAGGGTCGATTCACCCACAGCGACAGCACTGAACACAGCCACTAATCGAATCACATCCTTCCATCCGTTGATAAAAAAGACAATGAAATAGAGCAAGGCTGCATATCCGCCGAGAACGATCAGCCATTGCACGCTCTGGTGCCGATAGGCGGAACCGATGGCGGAGCCACCCGCGAGAATCAGGAAAACCGCAACGGAGATGTCCAAGGGCAGATGAGGTATGGTCACTACCCCGTTCCGAATGCTCTTTGTGAAGTACAGCGCAGCCAGCACAAGCACCAGCAGACGGATGACCATCGCGGCCACATGAGTCGTTCCGCCTTCAAGGAGGGGCGCAAAGACCAGGATCAAGCAGATGACCCACATGCCGGGACTCATATGGGCATCAGATTCATGAGGCTCGATGCCGGATTCCATGCGTTCATGAGTCGTGAAAGCAGATCCTTTCACGGAGTTGCTTAGGCGCTATCCCTCGACTAAGACGGGATTAAGGATCGGCTGGATTCTACTGAAGCGATCTCTTCTGATCAGGAGCGTACCATCCGCCTGCAATCTGTCAATTAAAACCACAATCCGGGCGGGCGGACAGTGTCCACCCCACCCGGACATGGCTTCACAGAAGCGGCGACTAACTGGTCACATCATCAAGATCAGCGATTTGCAGATTCTGCTTGATGTCGTTTACATGCCACTGGTCGATAGTCCCATCATTATCCAAATTCGCGACTGCAGTCGCCGTAAACCCAGGCGTCGCGGAATTGCCCGCTTGATTTCCAGACCGAAGCGCCGCAGTGCCCTGCCCATCGTTGGCTACGATGCCCACGCCGGCAGGAAGCTGGTCGGCATTGACCGTCGCTCCGCCTTGACCACCACCACCGGTCGGAGTGGTCGCCAACCCGCTACGATAGGTATAGCGATTACCGGCTCCCGCAAGGGCATAACCGATCTGAGCGAAGTCGCCGTACCGCGATTGTTCACCATAATAGGACGTCTGCGCGACGAACACGCCGCCCAAGTTGGTCTTTGCTTCTGCCTGCCGCGATTTCGCTTGATACCGAAGAAAGTTGGGAATCGCAATGGCCGCCAAAATACCAATGATGGCCACCACAATCATCAACTCGATCAAGGTGAAACCTTTCTGCCCCTTAAACACCTTCATGGTACATCCTCCCTTGTTAGTAACTTCTGTGACCCAGACTGCCATGGGAATTGCCGTTTCCCTGCCCAGGTACTTCAGCAGGTTCCATGCCATAGAGATCCAGTGATCTTTTGGTGAACCTATTCCTGTACTATCAACAGCTTGCATATCAGAAATCCTCGGCCGGACAGTCAATTACTTTGCCGAAGCCTCCGATTTCTGTTCGCAAAGAGCAAAGATTGACACTGCGCCGGCTGGCACTTGCCGCTCTTGGCTGAATCCTGCTATCGAGATGATCGCTAACGGAACGGAATGATGGTCGGTGATTGCCCGGCAAACTACAAGACGGACGCTGCAGTGGTAGAGGAGGGAATTGTGAGGAGTACCGGTTTTGAACGTACGTTACTAATACGAAACGGCGAGGACTTCCGTCGGATACAAGAAAGTACGGCGGGAATGGGCGGGATGTCGCCGACTATCGGGCGTCATTTTGGTCAGCATTCTGCAGATCTCGTTTAATGTCATTCACGTGCCACATGTCGATAAAAGGATCACCGTCCAGATTGGCGGTCGCAGTCGCGGTGAATCCCGGCATCGGCACTGCGGTGATGCCGGACGCGACAATCAGGTTGGGTCCAGGGTCAAACCCTACTCCCGGCGGTAGAAGATCGATATTTACGGTAGTGCCAAGTCCGACTCTATAGGCATAACGATTGGTCGTTCCAGCGAGCGCGTAGCCGATTTGATCGAATGTTCCGAATACCGACTGCTCGCCGTAATAAGCCGTCTCGCTCACAAAAATCCCGGAGAGATTCGTCCGGGCCTCGCTTTGCCGCGATTGAGCTTGGTATCGAAGAAAATTAGGGATGGCTAGTGCCGACACAATCCCAAGAATCGCCACCACGATCATTAATTCGACAAGCGTAAAACCGGCATCTTTCCTCACATCCTTCATTCCGGGCTCCACCAAGAATCTCTTCCGCATCTAGGTAGACAGCACATGTCGTGCCACATAAGCCATTTGAAAGCTTGCTAAGTCCAACTGATTGAACTGCCATGTCAATTGCAACTTCCGCATGCGTCCTCTACGGCACGGCTTGTGATCACGATTGTAAGATTTTCGTCACTGGAGAGCAATTTTTTGACCAAAGTCATAGCGGCCTCTTATTGAGTGACATCATTTACATCAAGAGAACCTGTCTCGGGCGGCGTTTCCGTGACATGCCATTCATCGAGTGTGCCATCACTGTCAATATTGGCCGTCGCGGTTGCGGTAAAACTCATTATGCCTGATGAAGCGGCGGCCACCGCATTGTCCCGTGTCGCCAGACCGATTTGAGCGGGAATCGTTTCAATGAATCCTGTTCCTATTCCGGCCGAATTTGTCTCTTCCGCCCGATAGGTATAGCGGTTCGTAGCGCCTTCGATCTTGAAGCCTATCGTCCTGAAATTACTGAATCGTTTATGATCGGCAAAGTATGCGATCTCCGTGACAAAGATGCCTCGGAGATTGGTGGCCGCCTCAGCCTGCTGACTTCGTGCTCGATAACGTCCAAATGCCGTCGAGGCCAGCATGGCCAGCACTGAAAGGATCAGTACGACCACCATGACTTCGATGATCGTGAATCCGCGGATGCTTACGGAATAAGCGGCGAATGAGTTCCGCATCGTCGTTCACGCTCCGCCATGCCCTGTGGCTCCATACCTGGCGCAACAGAGCCATGCATGCCTTGTCGGCACAGCATAAACCTAAAGATAGCAGACGGCGGGATAACCGGAGACGATTAGGGCGAGGTCGGGGTCGCGCCTTTTGGGTCGGACACCCGTCGCATGGCTTGGCGGATTCGCTCTTCCGCCGTGGGATCGCCTAGACCGACTTCTCTGAACCGCTCGATGAGCTTGGAATTGGAGGGATCCAATTCGAGTGACCGCAGAAGCGCCTCCCGAGCCTCCGCCATCTGGCGCTGCTTCAAATAGATCTCGCCTAAATGCTCGTAAATAACCGGGTCGTCGCCGACCAATGCGGCGGCACGTTTGATTTCGGCAAGCGCTTCCGTCAACAGGCCCTTTTTGAAAAAGGCCCAGCCGAGGCTGTCTACATAGTATCCATTGGTCGGCCGAAGTGCGACGGCCTGTTTGGTCAGATTGATGGCCTCTTCGATCTTGACACCCCGCTCGGCATAACTGTAGCCGAGGTAGTTCAACGCATCCGCATGGTGTGGATCCAGCTTAATGGCGGCTTCCATGGACCGCACGACCTCTTCAAACCGATTGAGTTTGTCGTACGCAGTCCCCGCATTGAAATGGAGGTCGGCATTGTCGGAATTATGGCGCAACCCCTCGTCAAATGCCCGCAACGCCTCCTCATACTGCTCCAGTTGGAAATGGGCCAATCCCAATACGATGTGAGCCTCAGGCTGTTTCGGATTGAGTTTGGTCGCAAGCTGCAAATGCTCGATCGCTTCCGGAAAATGCTTTAACCGGTATTCCAGGACGCCTAAATGGAGATGCCCCTCGAAGTACGTCGGCTCAAGCTTGACATTCATCGCATAGGCGTCGATCGCCTTCGGGAAATCCTTGGACTCTTCATAGAGATACCCGAGATAGTCACGAACCTTCAATTCGGCCGGACGAGCGGCAAGAATATTGGTTAAGCGTTCGATGGCCTTCGGGTAGTTTTTCTGCTCGCCGTAGATCAATCCGATTCGAAGCTGCGCATCCAGATCACCGGGATCCTCCGCCAGCATGTGCTCCAGTTCCTGCAGCGCCTCTTGATAATTTTTTGCGCCGATCTGCAGACGAATAAGATGATGTCGGATCTCTCGATTTTTGGGGTTGATTCCTTGGAGATACCGGCGGTACACGGCGATTGCTTTATCGCGTTGCTGGTTGGCTTCATAGATCGAGCCCAGCGCCACATAGGCGGGCTCGAACGCGGGATTCAACGCCAGCGCCTTCTCAAAATTGGTGACCGCCTTATCCAGGTCCTTTCCTTCGATTCCAATTCGCCCCAGATAATAATATCCGACGGCGGACTCGGGAGCCGACTTAATCCCCAACTGGATCGTCTCTTCCGCCTCCGCAAACCGCTTTTGGTTGGCCAAAAGCAGCCCCTTGGCGAAATAATGATCGCTCTTGTGAGGCTCCTTCTCGATCGCCCGGTCGAACAGCATCAGCGCCTTATCGGGTTTTCCGGCCGCCGCATACATGCCGCCGATCTGCCCCAGCAATTGGGCGTCCTGACCCGGCGCGTCCGCCACCTGGTCCGCATAGCGAATGGCCGACGTCACGTCGCCGGTTGCGAAGTACAGGACCGCAAGCCGCGCTTTGAGAAAATCCGAGGCGGGATCATGCTGCAATGCGGTCTGATATTCCTTGATGGCTCGCTCCGTATCCTGGTCCATTTCCGCCTGATAGCCCAGCATGAAATGGTAGGAGGCGCGCGAATCATTTTGCGGCAACGCCGGTTTGACGGGAGCAGAGGCGACCACGGAGGCGACAGCCGGTGGAGGAGCAGAGCGCGGCGGGGTGCCGCAGGCCTGAAGAAGCGCTACACAGGCGATGATATTCAGCACAGTCGCCGTGCAGCGAACCTTTTCATGCCTCCATGAGGCCGACTTTTCCTGTTGGATGAATCGTTGCACAGTAGCCAGCTCAACGGCGTGCAATCGGGATGGTGAATCGACTTCCTTCAGAGAGATTATACAGAGGGGAGAAATGGAGCGTCAAACAACCTCTCGGTTTTCCAAGCTCTCAAACTTCGCAAAGCGATCGTGGAAGAACAGCTCTTTTTTGCCGATCGGGCCGTTTCGATGTTTACTCACCAAAATGTCGGCGATGCCTTTGCGCTCGGAGGCCGGTTCATACACTTCTTCACGATAGATAAACATAACCACGTCCGCGTCCTGCTCGATGGCGCCGCTTTCCCGAAGGTCGGCCAGCATCGGAATGGGCGGCTTTCGATTTTCGACGGCGCGGCTCAACTGAGACAGGGCGATGAGCGGCACGTTGAGCTCTTTCGCCAGGCTCTTGAGCGATCGCGAAATATCGGAGATTTCCTGTTGTCGAGATTCGGCGTCGCTGCGCCCTTGCATCAACTGCAAATAATCCACAATGAGCAGGTCCAGTCCTCGCTCGGCCTTCAACCGTCTGGCCTTGCCGCGCATTTGCTGAACAGTCAGGGCGCCGGAATCATCAATAAAGATCGGAGCTTGTTCCAATCGGCCGGCGGCTTCAGCCAGCCGCCACCAATCTTCCTTCTGCAGGCGGCCGGTTCGCAACGCGTGGGAATCCACGCGAGCTTCGGAACTCAACATCCGCAGCACCAGCTGCGGCTTGGACATTTCCAAACTGAAGATGCCCACCGTGGCGCCCGCATGCAAAGAGGCATGCTGCGCCATCCCAAGCGCCAGACTTGTCTTGCCCATGCTGGGACGGCCGGCGATCACGATCAAATCGGAGGCCTGCAACCCTGCTGTCAAATCATCCAGATCATAATAACCGGTCGGCACACCGGTCACTCGTTCCTTTCGTTTCGACAATCGATCGACGACATCCAGACTCTCTTTGATGATCTGATTGACCGGGGTGAACGAGCGGTCGAGCTTGCCCTGCGCGATGCTGAAGACGGAACGCTCGGCAAAATCCAGCAAGTCGTCCACGGCGGTGGTGCCGTCGTAGCCTCGTGTGATGACTTCCGTGGACGTGTGGATCAGTCCACGCAGCAGCGCCTTTTCCCTGACAATCTTGCAGTGATATCGGACATTCGCGGCGCTCGCCACCACCTGCACCAATTCCGCAAGGTAGGCCGCCCCGCCCACAGCCTCCAGTTCCGATCGGCTCTTGAGACATTCGGTCAATGTGATCTGATCGATGACTTCGCCGCGGTCGGACAATGCCAGCATTCCCTGGTACACCTTGCGATGCGCGGTACGGTAGAAATCCTCATCGACAATGATCTCCATCGCCTTCGCCATGGCGGTGTTATCGAGCAGAATCGCACCCAGGACCGATTGCTCCGCTTCCAGATTTTGCGGCGGCAGGCGCGGCTGCGAGAGATCGATCGCCGGCATGGACTTCATCGCATCGATTCCTTGGATGTCTCGTCGATACCCGCGACCGCGTTCATCGACGTCCGGCCAGAGCGTCTTGACCGGCTGTCGGCGGCTCGAAACAGACGATCAAGATCCACGGCAAATCCGGTCGAGGGACTCGGGGCGCCGAACTTCCCGATGAGATGATCATAGCGACCGCCGCCGCCCAGCTCGACGCCGATTCCTTCCGCAAAGACTTCAAACACAATCCCGTCATAATATTCGAACCCGCGGAATTCGCCGAGGTCCAGCAGCAACTGATTTCTCCCGTCGAGAGACATCAGCCGTTCATAGACCTGGGCCAACCGTTCCAGGGGAGCCGTGAGGGCACGGGCGCGGCCCGCGAGCCGGCGGCCTTGCTCCAACACTTCCTCCCGCCCATACAGCCCGGGCGCCTGCAAGATGATGTTGGCCGCCCGTTTTCCCACACGTTCCTGGTGCAAGACTTCCTCGAGCCGGGGCAGATCCTTTCGAGCGGCGGCATGTTCGGCCCGTTTTTGCCCCTCCTCGGACATCCCGGACTGGGCCAGCAACCCTCTAAAGAAACCCACGTGGCCGACGGAGACGGTAAACGACGATAACCCGGCCTGCTGCAAGCTTTCGATCATCAACGCGATGATTTCACTGTCACTTTCAGCGTCATCGCGGCCGATGAATTCGGCTCCCACCTGAAAAATTTCCCGGTCCCGCCCCGCATGCTCCGGTTCATAGCGAAAGACGGACGCAGAATAGGACAGCCGCAGCGGAAACTGCGATCCCAACATGCCCATCCCGACAGTCCGCGCGATCTGCGCCGTCGCATCCGGCCGCAACACCAGAATGCGACCCGTCGTGCGGTCCGCAAACTGATAGCACTTTTCCAGGAGGTCCGTTTCCAATCCGGGAGACAACACATCGAGATACTCGAAGGTCGGCAGAATAATCTCTTGATAGCCCCATTGAGACAGCTGGTTCAGGAGAGTTTGTTGAAGGGCACGGATATGCTGGGCCACCGGCGGCAGAATCGTCGTCATCCCGATGGGAATCAACGACCGCTCCTGACCCGCAATCGTCCGCACAGCAGAAAGATTGGACTTTACCGGAGTGGAGGGCATGGTCGGCTGCCGGGCATTCTAAAGCCCTTTCGACAAATCAGCGACCTTGACGGAAAGAATATGCTTGCTCGATTTGATTTGGTCGAGCACCGCCGCCGGCAAGGCAGCCTCCAATCCAAAGATGAGCAGCGCATTGCCCCCGCGCTCTTCGCGCGAACACTGCATGCGGGCGATGTTAAGGTTATGATCACCCAGGACATGCCCCACCGTCCCGATCACACCGGGACGATCCTCGTTCAAGATCAGCAGGAGATGCCCTTCCGGCACCACCTCGACTTTGAACCGGTCAATTTCGATAATGCGGGGATCTTTTCGGTTGTAAAGTGTTCCGGCCACCTGGTGAGACTTCTTCCCTGCCTCGACCCGAACTCTGATGACGCTCGCAAAGTCGCCGGCATCGCTGCTCTTTACTTCCTTGACTTCGATGCCGCGTTCCTTCGCCACAATCGGCGCGTTGACATAATTGATGGCGTCTTCAAGAATCGGCGTGAGCAATCCACGCAGGACTGCGATGGTCAACGGAGCGACCGTCAAACCCGCGACTTCGCCGCTATACTCGACCGTAACTCGTTCCAGCGCTCCCTCCAACAATTGAGCCTGCAACAACCCCGCGCGCTCCGCCAATGCCAGGTACGGCTGAAGCCTTGGCAGCAGTTCGGGCGGAACGGAGGGAATATTGACCGCGCCGCGCGCGATTCCCTTGGTGAAATAATCGACGATCTGTTCGGCGATGCCCACCGCCACGTTTTCTTGGGCTTCGGTGGTTGACGCCCCGATGTGCGGGGAACAAATGAAGTTGTCGAGCGACAACAGGGGATGATCCGGCTTGACCGGTTCTTGCTCAAAGACATCAAACGCGGCCGCTGCGACCCGTTTTTCCTTCAGCGCCGTAAAGAGATCCTGCTCGTTCACGATTCCGCCGCGCGCGCAATTCGCAATCATGACGCCAGGCTTCATCTTTCCCATGGCTTGGGCATTGATCAGCGACTTCGTTTCCGGGGTCAGCGGGGTATGGACGGAGATGATGTCGGCGCGCCTGAACAATTCGTCCAATTCCACCATGGACACGCCCATCTCTTGCGCCCGTTCTTCGGCGAGATACGGGTCGAATGCGATGACCTGCATCCCGACGCCTTGCGCCAGTTTTGTCAGGTAGCCGCCGATCTGCCCCACGCCGACGATTCCAAGAATCTTGTTATAGAGCTCGACGCCCATGAACTTTTCTTTTTCCCATTTGCCGGACTTCGTGGAGGCGGTAGCCTGAGGGACGCGGCGTGTCATCGCGAAGATCATCGCCATCGTATGTTCGGCGGTCGTGACCGTGTTGCCCCCGGGCGTATTCATCACGACAATGCCCCGCCTGGTGGCTGCGGGTGTATCGACATTGTCCAATCCCGAGCCCGCCCGACCGATGACCTTGAGCCGCTCCGCCGCACCGATGACCTCGGCGGTGACTTTGGTGCCCGAGCGAACAATCAGTCCGTCCGCGTCCTTCACTTCCTTCAGCAACTCTTCCTTCGGCAGTTTGGTCTTCACCACCACGGTAAAGCCCGCGCGTTCGAGCACTTCCACGCCTTGCTTTGACAGACTATCGCTCACCAGCATTTTCATGTTGTCGCCCTTACGTTCACGCGATTCACGCCTTCCCCATGAAGATTTCCTGGGCCTTCGCCACACCGCTTCCGAGCTTCACAGGAAATCCAAGTCCTTTGACGACCATCTCGACCGCCGCCAAGGCTGTAATGACATCGAAGCTGTCGACATATCCCATATGCGAAACGCGGAAGATTTTTCCTTTGAGATGGTCCTGCCCGCCCGCCGCCGTCATCCCATATTGAGTGCGCAGGTTTTTATACACGGCCTGGCCATCCACGCCGTCGGGCGCCGCAATCGCCGTGAGCGCATCGCTCGGTCGTTCTTTCGGGAACAGGGAGAGCCCGGCGGCCTGTATGCCTTCCCGCATCGCCCTCGCCAAGGACGCATGCCGGGAGAAAATCGCCTCCAATCCTTCTCCTTTTAGAATGGTGAGCACCTCTTTCAAGCCCAATATCAGGGAGACGGCCGGCGTATAGGCAGTCTGATTCTTCTGTTGGGAGTCACGTTCCTTTTTCAGGTTGAAATAGAAAGAAGCGTTCTTCGCCTTTTCGGCCAGCCTCCAGGCCTTTTCGCTGGCGCTCACAAATGCCAGTCCCGGCGGAAGCATGAGAGCCTTTTGGGACCCCGTGACCACAACATCGAGACCCCATGCATCGGTCTTCAAATCCAGGACACCCAAGGCCGTGATTGCATCGACCACAAGAATGGTTTCCTCGTAGCGCTTGACGATCTCGGCCAGCGCCTTGACATCATGGGCGACTCCGGTGGATGTTTCGCTGGCCTGGACATAGACGGCCTTGATTCCAGGATCCTTTTTCAATTGATCCGCCACCGCCTGAGGATCAACGGCTCGCCCCCACTCCACTTTGATTTCGTGGACCTGTGCGCCAAAAGTCTTGCACAGCTTGGTCCACCGCTCACCGAACTTCCCGCCGTTAATGGAGATCGCTTTATCGCCCGGGGAGAGAAAATTGGACACAGCTCCTTCCATGCCCCCGGTACCGGACGAGGCCAGAATCAGCACATCGTTTCTGGTCTGAAACAACCATTTCAAATCCTCGCGCACTTCACCGAATAACTTGTCGAACTCAGGCGCGCGATGATGGGTCATGGGCTTGGCCATGGCCAACAACACCTCCGGAGGAACGGGTGTCGGACCAGGGGCCAAGAGATATCGTTTCAGCATGCGATAACCTCCTGGAGTGCTCAACGGACGTGGCGGAAAGGGGCGTACGCTACCACAGGCCCTGGAGGGAGTCAATCGTCGCCTTCATTCAAATCCTTGACAACAAAATGTCCCCCGGCTAGTCTACCTTTCATTCCACCGCCGGAGTACGTTTATGAAACTTCCATACAAGCGCAAGGCCGCCGATCTCCTGAACGCTCTGCTGTTCCTCGCTCTCTCGACGGCAACAGCGGACCTTTCATTTGCCGCAGCCGACAACGGTGATACTATCCCTGTGCCGGCCCAAACCCTGGAACTGGAATCTTCTTCTGCTGAACCAGATACACTGGTCGAGGAAGAAGACGCAGAGACGGGCAAATCGACCGATGTCGCTGAAACGACCGACACAACAGAATCGATACCGGACGCTCTTGAAGCGGCACTGCCTCCGCCGACTGAATCATCGACGGAAGTTCCTCCGGCTGAAGAACTTCTCCAGCTTACCCCGTTAACCGGACCGACCGCTCGATTCTCCGATCTTTTGACGCCGCCCGCCGAGGCGACGGAAGACGTCGTGACCCAGGCCGAGGAGGGTCATCAGGATATCGTCTACAACGTTCCGGTCGTCATGGATCCTTCCGTGCAAGGGCATATCCATTATTTCAATACCTCTATCCGCAATCGTTTTGAACAATGGCTGGTCCGGCTGAGTCGCTACCGCCCGCTCGTGCACAGTATTTTTTCCGAATTTGACCTTCCCAGCGACCTCATCTACCTGTCCCTCGTCGAGAGCGGTTTCAATCCCTACGCCTATTCCCGAGCGCGGGCGACCGGGCCGTGGCAGTTCATGAAGGGGACCGCCAAAGTTTACGGACTCCGGGTGGACAACTATGTGGATGAGCGCCGCGACCCCATCAAGTCAACCGTTGCGGCTGCCCGCTATCTGCGCGACCTCTACGATCTCTTTGGGACCTGGCCGCTGGCCATGGCGGCCTATAATGCCGGAGAAGGCAAAGTGATGCGCGCCTTGCAGAAGGCTCAAGCCGATAGTTTCACGGATATTGCGAAAACGAGGCTCATTCGCCGGGAAACGCGGGAATATGTTCCCCGATTCATGGCCGCGACCATTATCGCCAGGAACCCTGATCGGTATGGATTTCCAACTGAAGACGTGACGCCGCATCAGTTTGAAGAAGTGGCCGTCCGGCGCCCGATACACCTCAAATCCATTGCCAATGTGACCGGCATCCCCTACCAGGAGTTGCGGTTGCTCAACCCGGAACTGAAGCGCGACGCCACCCCGCCGGACGGCAATCAATATTTGCTCAAAGTGCCGATGGGGACCAAAGAGACGGTCGAAAAGCACATGGATCGGATCCCAAGCTATAAGTTTCCGTCCATGCCGAGCAAAGTCGAGCGGGTGAAGGCCACTGGTTCCGCGAAAAAGTCTACGCTTGATTCAACAAAGCGATACCAGGTTCGAGTCGGCGATTCGCTGGACAAAATTGCCAAGCGCTTCGGTATCTCGGTGAAGACTCTCAAAGCGAGAAATAACCTGTCCGGCCCCCTCATCAAGGCGGGCGACTTCTTAGTCATTTCCCACTAACTTTGTTCGCTCGACGATTCTGACCGGCCTACTTCTTCTTGGATCCGGACGGGGCGGAGTCCGATGGCTTACTCTTCTTCTGAGCATTGTCGGCTGGAGCGGGAGCGGGCGCGGGAGCGGAAGACTCAGACGGCGCCGCCGGTTCGCCAGCTGCCGGCTTGGTTTCGAGCGCCTTGACGCGGACGGCCGCTTCGCTGGTAAATGGAGAATTGGGAAATGTCTTCATGAGCTCTTGATAATGAGCCAACGCACCTTCCGGACGAGACTGCGCCTCTTCAAGCTTCGCCAGTTCAAACAGCACTTGGTCTTTATTCAGCGCCCCGGGCATATCAAGCACGGCTGAGAAAGCCTTGACCGCCTGGTCCCGATCACCTTTCACCAGATAAGCATATCCCAACCGCTGTTGGACCAATCCCAGCAGAGCCGGATTCGACCCGTAGAGCAGCATGAACCGTTTATAGCTTTCTATGCCGGCGTCCGGTTCATTGGCCAATATCTGCGCATTCGCCAAGTGGAACAACGCCAGCGGACCGCTCGGAGTCCTCGGATACTGTTCAACGACCTGCCGATAGCCGGTAATCGCCTGCCGGAGCTGTTCGTCCGCCTTTTTCGGGTCATCCGCCGGTCGATTGAGATAGTGCTTGGTCGCCTCCTGAAAGAGTTCAGTCGCCTTCTGCGCCGCCTGGAAGTCATACCATAATACGCCGCCGACGACCGCGATCGCGATCAACAGCACGCCCAATCCGACGAGAAGCGCGCGCCGTTGTTCCTGAAGAAACAGGCCGAACCGCTCCATGCCACTGAGCAGGTCCGTCTCATGGAGAGCATCATGTCCTGAGGGCGTTTTAATACGATATCCCACGAAGTCATCCAATCTTCAACAGGCGGAAGCAAGCAGGAGTCGCGTCTCCCAGCACCGCGCCTTATACTAGGGGCAGGTCAACCTTGTCAATTATGAGCCCGTCTCGGCATCGCGTGAAGGATATCAACCCCATGTTCAATGAACAGCTACAAGCACTGGATGGCCGACGTCTGCTCCGGCGGTTACAGACCGTGGAATCGGCAATAGGACCCACCATCAACCTCAACGGCCGCCGCGTCATCCTCTTAGCGTCGAACAATTATCTGGGATTATCGACTCATCCGATGCTGATCGACGCGGCGATCAACGCCACGCAGACCTATGGGGTCGGCTCAGGCGCCTCGCGCCTGGTCAGCGGCACCCTGCTTCCACACCGGCATCTCGAAGAGGCGCTGGCGCGATTCAAGAGGACCGAAGCGGCCTTGACCTTTGCTGCCGGTTATTTGGCCAATATCGGCGTGATTCCGGCGCTGGTAGGAGCCGACGGCCTCATTCTCGCGGATCGTCTCTGCCATGCCAGCCTCATCGACGCCTGCCGCCTCAGCCGCGCAAAACTTCGAATTTTTCACCACGGGGATGCCAATCATGTGGCGGAATTGCTCAAACGCCGCAAGGCTAAGCAGCCGACATTGGTAGTCACCGACGGGCTGTTCAGCATGGACGGCGATATCGCGCCACTCGCCGACCTTGCCGCCTTGACCGAACGCTACGACGCGCTCCTGTTCGTTGATGATGCACACGGCACCGGAATCATGGGCTCCACAGGACGCGGGTCGCTCGAGCATTGCGACGTCGAAGCGCGCATTCCCTTCCATATGGGCACTCTCAGCAAAGCCCTGGGCTGCGCCGGGGCATATCTGGTCGGCTCCAGCCCATTCATCCAGTGGCTGATCAACACCAGCCGGAGTTTTCTCTACACGACGGCGCCGCCACCGGGGGTGGCGGCGGCGGCTCACGCTGCCTTGCAGGTGATTGAAGCAGAACCGGACCGGCGCGCCCGACTCTGGAAAAACCGGGACTATCTCTTCGCCGGTTTGCGAGGCTTCGGCTTCCGCACCACTGCGACCGTCAGCCCCATCATGCCGCTCGTCATCGGTGATGCTGGACGGGCGCTGCTCCTTTCGCAGCACCTGCTCGAAAGCGGCGTCTATGCTCCGGCCATCCGGCCGCCCACCGTGCCCGACTCCACCAGCCGTATTCGCGTCACCGTGACGGCAGACCACACGACCGAGCAATTGGATGACGCGCTGGCCGCGTTCGAACGCGCCGGCCGCGCGGCGCGCGTGATCTGACAGCGCGCCGATATCGGCGCTCATCTCGAGAGCCGTTCCCGCCGGAAGCTTCTGGAAATTTTATTGCTTTCTGAACGCTGTGTGGCATCATCCGAAAAGATTCCGCAACGCGCGTTTGCCGGCGGTCGAGAGGCCGCTTTTTTATTCCAACCCCTCTTATCCGCAGGGAGTCATCGCATGATTGATATTTCAAAATTGCTCACCTTTGCCGTCCAGCAAGGCGCCTCCGACTGTCATATCAGCGCCGGCGAGCCGCCGATGGTCCGGCTGCACGGCGACCTTAAGAAATTGGATCATCCGACCTTGAGTCAGGATGAGACCCATGCCTTGATCTATGACATGATGAGCGATGTGCAGCGGAAGAATTTTGAAGAGCATCGGGAGTGCGATTTCTCATTCGATCTCGGCGATATTGCCCGCTTCCGCGTGAATGTGTTTGTCCAAGGCCGCGGCCTTGGCGCGGTGTTTCGAACCATTCCCACCGAAATCCTGCCGCTCGAAAAACTTGGCATGCCGCCCATTCTTCGCCAACTGTGCGATCGGGAAAAAGGCTTGATCCTGGTCACCGGCCCGACCGGCTCCGGAAAATCCACCACGCTGGCCGCCATGATCGATTATCTGAACAACACCTACGAGGGCCATATTCTGACGATCGAAGACCCGGTCGAATTCGTCCACAAGTCCAAGAAATGCCTGGTCAACCAGCGGGAACTCGGTGTTCACACCCTGTCCTTCGCCAATGCGTTGAGGGCCGCGTTGCGTGAAGACCCGGACATCATCCTTGTCGGCGAAATGCGGGACCTCGAAACCATCCAACTGGCGTTGACCGCAGCGGAAACGGGACACTTGGTCTTCGCCACGCTGCATACCTCGAGCGCACCCAAGACCGTAGACCGGATCATCGACGCCTTCCCGCCCAACCAACAAGCCCAAGTCCGGGCCCAGTTGTCCGAAACGCTGGAGGCGGTATTGACCCAAACCCTGCTCAAAAAGAAAGCCGGCGGCCGGGTCGCGGCCGTAGAGATCATGATGGGTACGACGGCGGTCCGCAACCTGATCCGCGAAGCGAAGCTGCATCAGATTCCGGGCGTCATGCAGGCTAGTCAAAAAGACGGCATGCAAACCATGGACATGGCGCTCCTCGAGCTGGCCAATCGCGGCCTCGTGACCAAGGCTGAGGCGCAGTCACGAAGCATGAATCCGAATCTTTTCGGCCTCGCGGCGGGCGCCGCATAAGATTCCTTAGACGGAACCAGAGAGGCGATCATGGACGTTCGGACCCTGTTGGAAGTGATGGTCAAACAAGAAGCATCCGATCTGTATCTGACGGTCGATGCGCCGCCAGTCTACCGCATTCACGGCTCGACGCACCGCACCGATGCGCCGCCCTTTACCAACGAACAACTGGAGTCCCTCGCGCTCGCGATGATGCGCGGGCAGCAACGGGGAGAATTCGAAGAGAAGATGGAAATGAACCTGGCCCTGTACTACAAGGATCTCGGGCGTTTCCGCGTAAACGTGTTCAGGCAAAAAGGCAACGTCGGATTGGTATTTCGCCACATCAAAGCCGACATCATGACTATTGAGCAGCTTGAATTGCCGCCCATCACCAAAGATATCGCCATGACGAAGCGCGGACTGGTCCTGGTGGTCGGCGCCACCGGATCCGGAAAGTCCACGACGCTGGCCGCCATGATCGATCACCGGAACAGCGTCCATGCCGGTCATATCATCAGCGTCGAGGATCCCATTGAGTTCGTGCATCACCACAAAAAATCCATCATCACCCAGCGGGAAGTCGGCTTCGATACCCATTCCTTTGGCAGCGCGCTCAGAAATACCCTCCGACAGGCGCCGGACGTCATCTTGATCGGTGAGATCCGGGACACCGAGACGATGGAGGCGGCCATCACGTTCGCGGAGACCGGCCACCTGTGCCTCGGGACGTTGCACTCGAACAATGCCAACCAGGCGATTGAGCGCATCATGAATTTCTTTCCCGTCGAACGCCATGCCCAGATTTATCTCCAGTTGAGCCTGAATTTGAGAGCCATCATTTCACAGCGCCTGATTCCGTCCGTCGATGGACGGCGGGTGCCCGCGCTGGAAATCATGCTCGATACGCCCCGCATCAAAGATCTCATCAAGAAAGCCGAGATCGATACCCTGAAGGAAGCGATGGAGCAAGGCATCGAAGAAGGCTGTCAAACTTTTGATCATGTGTTGTTCCACCTCTACAAGGCGGAACGGATTACCATCGAACAGGCGTTGATCAACGCGGACAGCGCCAACAATTTACGCCTGAAGATTAAGCTGGAAGGCCTCAAGGGAGACGAGGCGGTCAACGCGCTGCTGGACAAGGACAAAAAAGACGAGAGGGGGTTTCAGATCCAGGGACAGCAGCCGGGCCAAGTCGGCCTGCGGAAACGATAGCCGCCGTTCGCGTGATCCAGTGATTCAGTGGGTCACTGACGCAATGACTCACTGGGGCGATGGGTCAATTCCTACGTGATTCAGTGGTGCAATGGTTCTCATGGTCAGGCCCTCGCCGTCTTTACAGCCCCGGCTCCGCCATGTCCGTGATGCCTTCTAAATAGGCCGCCATCTGATCCAACGCCGCAGCGCTGAGCTTGCTTCCGTACCATGGCGGCATCGTCCGTTCGGGATATCCCGACACAATATACTCCTGAGGCGCGACGATCGACTCCACGATGTATTCCCGCACCGTCTTCGCGTGCCCCGAGTAATGTGGATCCGCCAGTCGGGCAGGACCGGTCTTTCCCAGGAGGAGCGGCGGTCCCACCTGGCCGTTCGCGCCCGCGATTCCGGGGATGATATGGCAAACCGGACATCCGGCCCGGATGAACTGGTCCTGAATGGATTCTTCTCCGGTCACCAGCGGAATAGCGGACGGTTCGACCGTGGGGACGACAGTCCGGTTGCTCGACGGGGGCAGGGATCGTGAATCATCGCGCCGAATCGACAAGGCGGCGATCAAGAGGATACAGGCGGCAATGAAGGCGATCCAGGCTTTCTCATTCACTTGTCCGCGCTCTTCGCGCAGCGAAACCCGACGGTACGATCCTGAAAATCCGGCTCGGCGGACACACGCGCCGTGACCCGAAGCGCTGCCGGCAGGTCCACCCAGGATCCTCCGCGGAGGACTTTCTTTTCTCCACTTCCCGGCCCCGGAGGATTGTGATCCGGACTCTTCTGATAATACTCGCGATCATACCAGTCCGCGACCCACTCAGCGGCATTGCCGGCCATATGGTTGAGTCCATAGGGACTCTTTCCCCCTTCCTTCAATCCATGTCTGACACTCATGCCTTCTAATCCGGTAGCGACGCCGACCAACGTGACTGCTTCGCTGACCCAGACGCCTCGATTGTAATTGGCCATATCGACAAACGGCTGCATCTGCCCCCAAGGAAACCGGCGGACGTCCGTTCCCCTTGCCGCCTTTTCCCATTCCGCTTCGGTCGGCAGCCGCTTCTCGGCCCATTGGCAATAGGCCTTGGCATCCTCCCAACCCATCCCGATCGCCGGCCTATCACCCACCGTTGAAGCCGACTCGTCATCCCACGTCGGCGGAGCGTTATGATTTGCCGCCTCGAGGAACTTCTGATAGGCGCTCAGAGTTACCTCATACAGATCAATCCAATAGGCATCCAAGGTCACCCGATGTTCCGGCCGCTCGTTGGGCAATCCGTCATTGCTGCCCATCGTAAAAGGGCCGGCCGGCACCAAAACCATGGGAGCGCCGTCTTTGCCGTTCATCACCTCGAAGGATGTTTTTTGTCCATCCTTCCCCGCCTGGGGCTCCGCTCCCATCACAGCCGGTATTGCGCCGATGCCGCATTGGAACGCAAGGATGCAACCGAGTATGCGCCATCCATACATTGCAACCTCCTATGATTTCGAAAAACACCGATCTGCATCAATAATGACGGCTCAAAGTGTAGCGATGGAAGACATGAAACTCAACCGTCCGGCTTTTCGCCGATCTTCGGTCGGTCCGGTAGGCCGGTCAACCGGATCATGAGATCAGGCCGGACCTGATCTCGTACTCCTACTAGGACTGAAAGATCCTGGATGGCCGCGGCCTTCCATCAGGGCTGAACGCCTCTGCGTTTTAGACCGTCTTTTCTGCATAATATCGCACGGTTCGATTACAAGGTTGGTCGCAGCACCGATCAGAGAGCAGACGCGTATGTCGAATCACGGGATGACCATGATCACCACGATCATTGGTCTGCTCTGTGCAATTATTTTTGTCTTCGACATCCTCACCCCCCAGGGAGTCCCGCTTTTCGTTCTGTACGTCCTTCCCATTGCGCTGACATTCTGGCTGCGTCGCCGCTACGCTTCATACTGGCTGGCCGCTGTCGCGTCCTCCGCCGCTCTGCTCGGTTACCTTCTGAGCGCTCCCCTCGCCGGGATCCCCGCCTGGCTGCCGATCCTCAACCATGCCACCGGGATAGGCCTCTTCTGGCTCAGTGCGATGGTCATCCAACGACAACAGGACATGGCCGGCCATCTCATCCACATGGCCGCGCTCGAAGCCGAACATAAAACCCATCTTATTGAAGAACAATCTCTCCGGAGACAGGCGGATGAAATCCACGATCTCTACAACCGCGCCCCCTGCGGCTATCATTCATTGGACGGCACCGGCCGGTTCATCGAGGTCAATGATACGGCGCTTCAATGGCTGGGATATACCCGCGAAGAGATCGTCGGGCAGATGCGCTTTGCCGATTTGGTGATCTCGCACGACGCACAACGTTTTCAAGAAAGCTTCACGCGCCTTGTTGCACAAGAACCCACGCTGGATCTCGAACTCGATCTCACGCGCAGGGACGGGTCAATCCTGCCAGTCTCGCTGAGCGCGACCGCCATTCGAGATGAACAAGGCCGGTACATATCCAGCCGCGCCACTATTGTCGATATTGCAAAACGCCGGAGAACGGAACAGGCGCTGCACCGAGCCCACGAAGCGCTCGAACGACAGGTCCGTGACCGGACGGCACAACTGGCCGTGGCCAATCGCCGCCTTGAATCGCAACTCGAAGACAGCAGGAAGGCGGAGCGAGCCCTGCGGGGCAGCGAGAGCCGGTTCCGCCTCATGGCCGACCACGCTCCGGTCCTGATCTGGATCAGCGACACGACCAAAGCCTGCACTTGGTTCAACAAGCCCTGGCTCGATTTTGTCGGCCGGCGCATGGATCAGGAGATCGGCAACGGCTGGGCGGAAAATGTCCATCCCGATGATCTCGCGCGATGCCTTGCGATCTACGCCGATTCTTTCGACGCTCGATGCGAATTCACCATGGAATACCGGCTGCGGCGGCACGACGGCATCTGGCGATGGATCCTCGACCACGGCATCCCGCGTTATGAAACGGACGGCTCGTTCGCCGGCTACATCGGCTCCTGTACCGATATCGACGATCGCAAACGCTCGGAGGAGTTTCAGGCTCGGCTGGCGGCGATCGTGGAGTCGTCGGCCGACGCCATCGTCAGCGCCGCTTTGGATGGAATGGTGCTGACATGGAATGACGGCGCGCAACGTATGTTCGGCTACAGCGTCGACGAGGCGATCGGCCGATCCATTTTCATGCTGATCCCTCGGGATCGCTTCGCAGAAGAAGAGCGAATCCTCGGCCAGGTGAAGAAGGGCGAGCGCATTCACCAATACGAGACAATCCGCCTCAGAAAGGACGGCACATCCATCGATGTCTCTCTGACCGTCTCCCCGATAAGAGGTCCGGATGGGAGGCCGGTCGGCGCAGCAAAGATCTTGCGTGACATCACGGAACGCAAGAAAGCCGACCTGGCGCTCATGACGAAGAACAAGGACCTGGAAACGCTTCTCTACGTGACGTCCCACGATCTGAAAGAACCGCTCCGGGCCATCGAAAGCTTTTCGCATCTCGTGCAGGAACGCTATGCCGACCGGCTGGATGAGAAAGGCTCGGATTATCTCCGGCGGGTCGTGCGGGCCACGCGGCGGCTGGATCACCTGCTTACCGACATCCTGGAGCTGTCACGCGCCCAGCGGATGATGCCGCCGATGGAAGAGGTGGAGGCGGAAATCCTGGTCAAGGAGGCGCTGAAACAGTTGGAGGCTCGGATCAAAGAAACCGGGGCGCAGATAAAACTGCTGGCTCCACTGCCCCGGTTGCGCGTCAATCGCGTGTGGGTCACGCAGGGCCTCTATAACCTGCTCGCCAACGCGCTGAAATTTACCCGTGAGGGACATCCCCCGGATGTTGAAGTCGCGGCGTATGAAGGAGCAGGCCCGTCGAGAGTCGGCCTCGTCGTAAGAGATCGAGGTCCCGGCGTGCCTGCTCAGCATGCCGACCGCATCTTTCAGTTGTTTCAGCGAGCAGCCGGGCGCGAGATCGAGGGAACCGGCGCCGGCCTGGCGATCGTGCGCCAAGTCGCAGAACGCCACGGCGGCTGCGTCTGGGTCGAAGCGCGACCCGGCGGCGGATCCGAGTTCATGATGACGTTTGAGTGTCCCACACCTCAGGAGGCGAAGCTTCATCATGACTATGAAGCCGATTGATATCCTTGTCGTCGAAGACAATGATGACGATGTCGTCTTGATTCAAGAAGCGTTCGCCGAAGGCAAAATGGTCAATCGGATCGCCGTCGTGCGTGATGGCGAAGAAGCCATGGCCTACCTTCACCGACAGGGCCCCTATGCCGCGGCGCCTCCACCCGGCATGGTCCTGCTCGACATCAACATGCCGAAGAAGAACGGCTTTGAAGTCCTGACCGAGATCAAGACGGACGCGCGTCTACGGCCGCTGCCTGTCGTCATGCTCACCGTCAGCGACCGTGAAGAAGATGTCGTGAGATCGTTCGACCAGGGCGCCTGTTCCTACATCCGAAAGCCCGTCACGCTGACCCGCTTTATCGCGGTTGTGAAAGAATTTGAGCTGTACTGGAGTCTGGTCTCCCGCATTCCGCCGCTGAACAGGTGATGCATGCACGTCTTGCTGATCGAAGACAATGAGGATGACGCGCTCCTAATCCGTGAAGCCCTGTCCCGTGAAAGCGGCGAATCGTTCATCGTGGATTGGACGGATCGCCTGGAAACCGGCCTGGCGCAGTTGGCTTCCGTCCGCGTGGATGCTGTTCTGGTCGATCTTTCTCTTCCTGACAGCCAGGGTTTGGAAATCGTGGATGAGGTGCGGAAGGAACGACATGACGCTGCGGTGGTCGTCTTGACGGGGTTGGATGATGAAACCGTTGCCGAACGGGCGCTGCGGCGCGGCGCGCAAGACTACCTAGTGAAAGCGCGACTGACGTCGGACGCGTTACGGCGGGCCATCCGGTACGCCGTGGGACGGAACCATGTGGAACAGGCGCTTCGCAAAAGCGAGGAACGGTTTCAATTGGCCTGTCGCGCCACAAGAGACGCCATCTGGGATTGGGATATCGAAACCGACACCCTCACCTGGAATGACACCTACCAGGCGGTCTTCGGCCGACTCCGATCCGATCGGGAAAATAGACTGACGGCATGGTCCGAACGCATCCATGCGGAGGAACGCTCCGCTGTCATGACAAATCTCAATGCAGTCCTGCAGTCCGCTAAAACCTTGTGGACCGCGGAGTATCGCTTCCTCCGGGCTGACGGCAGCTATGCCCACGCGCTCAATCGCGGCTACGTGGTCCGCGACGGCCTAGGATTGCCCAGGCGGATGATCGGGGCCATGATCGACATGACCGATCGCCGGCATGCCGATCGACAACGAGCCGCACAAGTAGCCGTGACCATCGCCCTCCACGAATCGATTTCACTGGGGGAAGCCATGCCGGCCGTCCTTCGTGTGATCGGCGAACTAAACGGATGGGCATTCGGATCACTTTGGCTGGTGGATAACCATCAGAAGATTTTACGCGCCGATGCGACCTGGCATGGTCCGACTGTCAATGCCGAAGACTTGACGGCCGTCTACCGCTCGTTGAGCGTCCGCCCCGGGATCGGACTGGCCGGACGGACATGGACAGCCGGGATCCCGTTGATCGTGGCGGATATTGCTCAGGATGCAACCTTTCCTATGACGTACGTCGCTCAACATACAGGACTGCGCGGCGCGTGCGCCTTTCCGATTCATCGAGGACAGGACATTACAGGCATATTGGAGTTCTATGCCAGAGACCCGCTGCGGCCGGACGATGGGCATCTTCAAATGCTCTCCGAATTGGGAGAGAAGATCAGTCAGTTCCTCCATCGGAAAGATTTGGAACGGCGGCTAAGCCAGGCCCAAAAAATGGAGGCCTTGGGGCGCATGGCCGGCGGAATCGCACACGACTTCAATAATCTATTGACCGTCATCAACAGCTGGAGCGAGCTCCTGCTCGACCATTGTACGTTAGAGGGACAGACGCGAATGGGGCTGACGCAAATTAAAGAGGCCGGCGACAAGGCCGCCGGTCTGACCCGGCAATTGCTGGCGTTCACCCGCCACCAAGTCGTGGAACAGCAGGTCATGAACTTGAATGAGCGGGTTATAAGCGTCGTCGAATTGATGCAGCGGGTCATCGGAGAGGATATCAATTTGACGGTCACGCTCGATCCCGAGCTCGGCCGGGTAAAGGCCGACGCGGGGCAAATCGAGCAAGTCATCATGAACCTGGTCGTCAATGCCCGAGACGCGATGCCCCACGGTGGCCGCTTGGAGATCCAAACGCGAACCGCACATATCGAGCAGGCGGACAATACCTGCCACGGCGAGCTTCGACCCGGCTCCTATGCCGTCCTCACCGTCCGGGACAGCGGCTGCGGGATGACCGCGGAGACAATGGCCCATATTTTTGAGCCCTTCTTTACGACGAAGGAGCGCGGCAAAGGCACCGGACTCGGGCTGGCGACGGTCTACGGCATCGTCAAGCAAAGCGGCGGAAGTATCGCGGTCCATAGCGAGCCCGGCAGCGGCACGACGTTCGACATTTATCTCCCGCAGTTGAGCGGGCTTCAGACGGCCTCACAGTCCCCGCCGCCTCGTTCCCCCGTCCTTCGAGGATCCGAAACAGTGTTGCTCGTCGAAGATGATGAGATGGTGCGGGGGCTGGCGCAAACCATATTGGCATCGCACCGATATACCGTGATGCCGGCGCGCAATGCGGAAGAGGCCATTGAGGTGGTGCAGAATCATGGAGGGGTGATCGATCTGGTCATGACCGATCTGGTCATGCCCGGCATGGGAGGATTGGTCCTTGCGGAGCGGTTGCGACAATTGCGGCCCGGAATCAAAGTCATTGTGACGTCCGGCTACGCCGGGCGCGGCCAGGAGTTTATCGAATCCTTAGGATCGCAGGCGGCGTTTCTCCAAAAGCCCTATACACCGGAAAGCTTAATGAAAAAGGTGCGGGATGTGTTGGATTGCAACGATGCGTTTCTTCGCAAGCCGGACTGCACCGCTACCGAGCGTCGTGAAAAATAATTCCGAGCGTCCGCCGATGCCCTGAGCGCACGCGGCTGACTCCATGCTTGAGCTTCACGCGATAGCAGCCGCGAATACCCTCCACCGGACGCTGGTTGACGGCGAACAGGACCGCGTCGCCTTGCCGAAGGGGCACGACTTCAGGCCGTGACTGCACGCGTGGTCGCTGTTCCGTGATCACAAACTCGCCGCCGGTAAAGTCTTGCCCGGGCTCGGACAATAACGCAGTCAATTGAAGCGGAAACGCATGCTCACCATACAGATCTTGATGCAGGCAATTGTAATCACCGACGCCGTATTGAAGGAGGAGCGGCGTCGGTTTGGCTTGCCCGGCCCGGTGACAACGTTGGAGAAAGTCGGCATGCAGGTCCGGATAGCGGACGGCCGAGCCCATAGCCTCATTCCAGCGATTCGCCACCGGGACGAGATGCGGATACAGAGCCGATCGCAACCCTTCGATCAGCTCGGGCAACGGATACGTAAAGTATTTGTATTCTCCGCGCCCGAAGCCATGCCGCTCCATGACAACCCGGCTCCGGAACAGTTCTTCGGAGGAATACAGTGACGCCAACAGCCCGCATTCTTCCGGATTCAACAGGCGATCAATGATCGCACTTCCCCGCGCGTCGAGGTCGGAAATCATCCGTTCCCAATCAACCGCCTTCACTCGCGCGGCATATTCTGCACTGAAGTCGTGGGCCATAGTTTTCTTGCCGACAGGACTTTAGAATGCCCCGACATCCCTGCAATCCCGTGCCCGACAGACCCCGGCTGCCTGCTCGGATCGGAATTGAGCCGTTGTATCCGATTTCTTTAGTCAGACGAATCGCTCCTGGCTTCCTCAGATGCCTTTTCGCGAATAATGTCTTGACGTTTCCACACCTCATGCAACGCAGATTTTGAGCCGTCGTGTTCTGACGGGAGTGGGATACACCGCTCCACATCGAAATGGACTGGCGCATCGCGGGCATATTTTGTGAGTCACAACCGACATCGGCAGAACAATGTTGAATCATGTTCGCGACACTACCGGATGAATGACATTAATCAACCCGGATCTGATCCATTTCGCCGCCCCATGACAAATGAAGCGGGACCGTTACTTTCCGTCACTTTGACGCCGCCTGGACAGCGCCATCTCCCGGTGCTTCATCGAATACTTGGATCAGCGGTCGCTCGCATGTCGGACATTTTAGCTCTCCGGCCATATCTGCCTATCTTTCCAGGTCCCTGGTTGTCACAATAAACGGCCCTAGCATCAACACTATTGTTGGCGGCTCGACAATCGTGAACAAGTGGCGCGTGACTGCTGTGAGATGCAGTTGGATGGTCTTGGGCTCTTATCTTTTAACGATGAGACGAAAAGAAGGCTGCGAGAAAGCAGTTGGTTCGGGCGGCACATTACCGGGCAAGATCATGCTTGAGCCGGTCCAACGCTCGTTGACGTGCGTGCAGTTCATTGTTTTGACAAGTCCGCTCAAGTCCTTTGAGGCTCGCTTCAATTCGTTTTACCGTCTGCTTTAGCGATTCGGCCGATTCCTCAATCCGAAGAATAGAGTCTTGGAGCAGCTTGCTCACTTCGTGACGCAGCGGCGTCTCAGCATTACTCGTGTGATACAACATTTGACGCCGGCTCAGGTATACCAAGACTCTTTCTTTGTGCGCGATCGACGCGCGCCGTTTCGACAATAGGAACGCTTGCCGGACCGATTCAAGAACCTGGCCGGGGTCCAGCGGGCTAAAAATAAAATCATACACCCCGAGATCGAGCCAATGCCGAGCAAGGTCCCGTTCATCAGCCCTGAGCGTCAAGAGAAAAGGTATTGAAGGCTGGATCCGATGGCTGTAGGTCAGTACGGAAATGCCGTTTGTCACGGTCAACGATGGGCTGCAGACGATGCCATGGTATGAAGAAGTGAACAGCAGTTGTCGCGCGTGAGCCGCTGAGGAACATGTATCGATACGTAGCCGCGGGACGTTCGGCTGGAGAGCACAGGATAACGCTTCAACCAACGTCGCGTCCTCGTCGAGGACAAGGAGGCGGGGCCGTAGCGCGGGAGGACGATGTTCTTTGAAGGAACCCATCTATGACATGCAACCCCTTCAAGCTCGTCTGTTGCCAGGCAACGGAGGCGATAACTATATGCCAAATAGATAGTGAAGACAAGGCATCGATGAAGACAACCAGCCCCTCCGCCTTAACTCCCCGATAATTGCGCCATGTACCTGTCATTTCTCCTACTACAATCACACATCTACCCAGATCATAAGAAGACTCACGACGACCTTTCTACCGGTTTCTTTCAAGCAATTCGGATTCGGCGCATGATCTGCCCATTGCTCTCCCAATAGGTACGCTTGTTTGTGATCACGGGATCACTCATAGCCGGTTGAACATGTCCGGCTCTGTCGATAGCCCGCGATGTGATGGTATGCTCACCCGCCGCGGCATCCTCCCAATCCAAGCGCCAGAATTTCCACGCGAACTCATGCTCCTGACCACGATCAATTGTCGCCGCACGCCATGGTCCGTCATCGATGCGAACTTCCACGCGTTGGATCGGCTTCCCCCAGGCCGCGCCATAAATTCGGTGCTTTCCATCCTTCATGATGACCTTCGCCGTCAGGGACTTCAGCAAAGTCGGTCCGACAACCTTCTGCGTCCAAACGATTTCCCCATTCTCACGCGACTCCTGACGAATCGTGACATAGTCCTTGGCCATGAACCGACCTGCCCAGCGCTTATCGATAATCTCAATGCGTTTGAGCCATTTGACATTGGCGACGCCATACCACCCGGGCGCAATGAGCCGCAACGGAAATCCGTGAAGCGGAGGCAGGGGCTCGCCGTTCATCTCATAGCAAAGGAGATTCTCGGGAGCCAACGCCTCCTCCACCGACATACTTCGGCTAAAGTTTTGCTTCATCTTGATGTCTCGAACCTCTTCGCCGCCTTCGTCGCTGCCGAAGAATACCACCTCACTCCCGTTCTTCTTGATGCCTGCCTCGAGTAGAATTGGCGCGAGAGGCGTTCCTGCCCATCTGGCATTTCCGATGCCGCCGGTAAACCAGTTGAAGCCGTGATTGCCGGCGCACTCCAGCGTAAAGGTAACCTCTTGCCGCGACCGTGCTTTGACCCCTTCAAAGGTGAGCGAGATCGGCCTCTCCACCAATCCGCCGATGTGCAGCCGCCATTCTTCCGGTTTGAGAACCGGCCGGTTGTAGTGGCTGACGGCGAAAAACTCGTCGTTGGGCGTAACCCAGAGACTCAAGTCCTCCCAGTTGCGAGTATTCAACTCGCCGTATTGCCGAACGGCCTCATCTGGAGGTGCGGGAGCTTGATCCAGAAAAGGGATCACCTTCTCGCCGTCGCTGGTACGCCAGATTTGTGCGAACAACTGAGAATCCGACAAGGCCAAGGCCGTGAGCACCGAACTTCCACGAATCAGGAGATCGCGTCGTGAAACAACGGTGACAGTGTGCTGCGTTTCTGGTTGATGGTCAAAACATTCGCGCGGTGTCATGGTAGGCCTCTCTTTCTTTTCATGTACCGAGCGCGGCTCGGGGGTGAACCACTCAATTCGCTAGAATCTCGACGCCGTTAGCGTCACGTCCGTGCTTGCCCACGCACGACGGAAGCGCGCCTCGGCTTCGGCCGCTTCGATGTCCTTGCCCTGAGCCCGGAGCGCCTGTGCGAGCCCAAACAAAGACCAGCCGTTCTCAGGGAAGCGTGCTAGATCCTCGCGGTACACCTTTTCGGCCTCGGCATTGTGTCCCGCCTTCAACAGCGCGGCCCCGAGCGAGTGCCGAATGGGGTAGTACCACTTGGGCGGTTCAAAGTAGAGTCCTGCGTCCTCGATTTTGGCCGCCTCCAGGAAGTGGTTGGTGCCCGCGTCGAGATCACCGCGACGGGTGGCGATCTCGCCGGACAGCGCGCGCACGGCGATCGAGAGCGCCGTCTTGCCATCGGCACCTTCAGGCGTCGCAGTGTTGATCGCTGCCACCGTATCGAGCGCGCCCTGCGCCTCCGCCCACTGTCCCTTGGCGGCGTACGCCACGCCGCGGGCGTAATGCGCCATGGCGTACGAGAAACGGATGTCCGCCGGCGGAAGCGGTTCGGCAAGCACATCGTCCCATCTTCCGAATGTCGTGAGCGTGAGGACATGGTATGGCAGCATCTCCTGCAGCATCCCGACCTGGCGCGCGGCGTCGAGGTTCACCTTGGCGGTCAGCGTATTGGATGCCTCAATGGCCTGCGCACTGCGACCCGCCATTGTTGAGGCGAAGGCGAGGAAGTGGATGTTGTGCGGGTAGTACGCGAGTGGATAGACGCCCATCGGGTGCTGCCCTTCGATGAACACCTCGTCGGTGTGGATGGCATGTTGATTGGCCTGCACGGCGTCGTTCCACCGTCCGACGCGGATGTAGATATGTGCGGGCATGTGAACCATGTGTCCTTCGCCCGGCATGAGTTGCGCGAGCCGCTCGGCGCATGGCACCGCGGCCTGTGGGTTCACCGCTTCGACCGCGTGGATGTAGTAATGGCATGCGCCGGGGTGGTTGGGGTTACGCAAGATGACTCCTTGGAGTCGGCCTACGATTTCACTGGTGCCGGGGTAGGGGGTACCGTCTGGTTGCCAGTAGTTCCACGGGCGGAGGTCCATTAGCGATTCGGCATATAGGGTCGCGGCGTCGAGGTCGTTGGGGTAAGCATCGGCGACACGCTCCATCGCGGTCGAGTACAACATATCCAACCGGGCGCGATCGGTCGGCGGAACCGCCTCATAGCGCGGCGCAAGCGCCTCAATGTACGCGCGCTCAGGCGTCGTGGCGTGGGCCTTGAGCGCGAGCGCTTTCTGCGCCGCCGCATACGCAGCGACTCCGCTCGCTGAGTCCATTGGAGCATTGACGTGCGGACCGTACGCCAGTGCGATCCCCCAGTAGCACATGGCACAGGTGGAATCGAGTTCTGCGGCGTGTGTGAAGGACCGGATCGCTTCGGCGTGATTGAATCCATAGACCAATCGCAGCCCCTGATCGAAGTACTGCTGTGTGGCCGGCACTCGCGTGGAGATAGGTTTGTGATGCGAGCCGAGGTTCGTGTAAAGAGGAACCGTGTCAGAAAAGCCTTGCGTCGGCGGATGCGCCACTGTAGATTCCACTCCCCAGCTGGGGACGACACTTGTGAGCAAAGCAGCCGCAGCGAATCCGATGATGTGAGTGGACGTCATGACATACCTCCTTCCGGTGTGGAGTGAGATGGTTGGACCGTTGGGTAGTGATGATGAGTAAGTTATCCCGTAGCAAACTGCCCCGTAGATGAACGCTGAAATTCGCTTGATCACGGCTCCCTCTTCACGATTGGTCCGGCAATGCTCCTGTCGCTATCGTTATCCGAGTTTATGCATGAGCTAATGTTCTGCGGGCACATCTCGCTGCTTTCACGCTTGTGGGCGATGCCGGTTCCTTCCAATCCTTACCAAGGATGCGAGACCGATTCTGCAGGGCTCACGCCATGGTCGCTCAACTTAAATGCGTTAAGAAAAACGACGGGTTATACGGATTTATGAGACCCGAGAGAGTGACGAAATTTCACGACTCATGAAATTTCAAGGGAGATTTCTTGAAAATTGACGATTGACTCCGCGAAATTACAACCAATTCAGGATAAGAACAGTGAACACGAATTCTAATCTGGCAATAGACAGATGATGCAGACTGTCCAAATATGAAAGCGTCTTCGCTTTGAGGGATCCAGGGAGCTTTGACAAGTCACGCTCCCACGGTTCTTCATGTAGTCGCGGTCGTATATCAAACAGCTCGCCTCTTACCGAGCGGGTTAACTTGTGAAGATCACAGACATCTTTTCAGTCCTGCCACCCGTTGATCAGTTCAGAAATCACGTGTCTTGGCTCGTTCCTTTTCCGCGCCGGACTGCCCTTCAACCTGTCCAATACAATTGCCGTTCCGGTAAATGACAACTCCATCATAGTTCCGTCATTCTCCCCCTCTTCTGCGAACCGCCCGATCCTACTGAAGTCGGATATCATCACGGCTGCGTTCGACCTACTCTTGGCACCCTAGCAACTACACTCCATGACATGAGATCAAAGGAGTGACCATGAATCATGTAGGTTCACCCAACACTGCGCAACCCACCACGCTCATTACCATAGACAGTCACAAAGACCACGGATCAAGTTCATGCAGAATCCATTCTCCCCTCACTCTTCCCCCTACCAAGCGACATCGCTATCGCATGATGGCGTTAGCTTTTGTCCATGCCTACATCGCGTTCCATCTCATTTCATGGCATGTGTTTGGAATTGAGATCTGGGGGAAAACCGCCATGATGGGCGTGCCTTCGTTAGCCAAGGGCACCATTAATGCCGCCTCGATTATGGTGATCTTGATTCTCCTGTCCATTCTGATTTGGGGGCGAGGGTTCTGCGGATGGGTATGTCATATGCGGGGTGCCATCGAATTCGCCGATTGGGTATTGAGAAAATTTCGTGTGCGGCGGTACCTGGCGCTACGCGACAAGAACATCTTAGTCAATACACCACATCGATGGCTCTTACGCATCGGTGCACTCTTTGTGCTGCTCCTCCCCGTCATCATCCTTATTCATAATGTGGGGTTTGCCCCAAAAGTGAACGTCATGGCTCCAGTCCCCATGGCGGATTTGCCTGGATATGAAGGGAAGGCCTTCGCGAAAACCGCGTTATTTAACTTCGACATTCGACCTACCTGGCATGATTGGCTGTTGGCTTTTGGTCTCGCTATTTTCATTCAATTCACCATGAGCGTCGTACTAAACCTTCGGTACGGACAAGGTGCCTTTTGTCGCATCTTGTGCCCCTATGCTCCGATGATGGTTCCGCTTATGAACATTTCCCCGGTTCAGAGAAAAATCACTCGCGTCGCTCAGTGTACAGGTTGTCGTGATTGCAGCAATGCCTGCCCGCAGGGCATCGATGTGAGCCGCGAAATCTTCCATTTTAACGGCAAAGTCGTAAATACCGAATGCATCAAATGTTATGCCTGTATTGACGCGTGTGACGACAATGTCTTGAAAGATACGGCAGCGCCGGCCGTGCCCCAAACCAATCGTCTCAAGCCATATGAAAAGCGCCCTTGGCAGCAAGAACTGCTTCGCAAAGACGGCTTGCTTACCAATGCAAAACATATGCAGGTGTTCGAGCCGCTGGGACCCGTGGCGGATTTCATATCGATCATTGTAGCCTTGATGTGCGGAGGAATAACGTCCCGGTTCGGGGGATTCTGGTTTTACCCAGGCGCAATTCTGTCATTCATCATATTTCGGCAGTGTTGTGTGTACGTCACAAAAAAGCTTCTGTCCGCAAAACAAGAGTCGTCCACCGCAGCAGCTTAGCCATAACCTCACTCCAAAGGAGTATTTGAATGATCACGACAACAACACGGGCAAAAGAGTATTACAGCCTGGGAATCGAATTAGCGACCTACCTGCAGGAGAAGAAGTCCTATTGGCTTGCGCCAGTCATTTTTATCCTTCTCGCATTAAGCGCGCTGACTTTTTTCCTCGAAGGCAGTGTTCTGGCACCGGCAATTTACTCGATCTTCTAACAACCGCAACAAACAGCACCCGTGCGTTAAAGATTGTTCAACTGGCGTTAGCACAGAAGAGCGAAGCAAATGGGGCATGCGTTGCTTGACGCACGTATCGGACGGACGGTAGGCTTGGGCTTATTCTTCCTCGGTACGCTCGCGTATCGCTCTGAACATGCCGTTATATGGGGTCGTTGGTCCTGCCCATATATCGCAATCATCCTGACGGCCGGTGCCCTTTTTCTCCTATCGCTTCGTCATTCATGGATGTGTAGGCGGCAGCCGAATCCGAGCCGAGCCACTGTTTCTTTGCGGTCGGTGTGTCTTGACGCGGCGATCCTCTTCTGGGCTACAGGATATATCGTCAATGGCTTCGAGGCACCACGGAACTGGGGGCAAATTGCTGATGCGAATGTATTCGGTTCGTCCATCCCTGCAGCGGCTCTGCTGCTGTGGGCCGGCCTTCTTGCGGCAGTTCTTAGTCTGGCAGAGATCGTGGTCCCGCGGGGACGAACGTCACGAGCGGGGGCTGTGCTCCTCGCCGCCTGGCTTACCGCCGTGCTCCTCACGTTCATGGAAGGCGGCCTTCGGGTGTGGTCTATCCTCGCGGCGGAGCCCCAAGGCTATCCGACATATGCGACGGCGATGTGGGCTCGCAGATTCGTGGCCTATAATACAGCAGGATTCCGGGATGGTGAACATAGCCAAACACCGGTGGTAGGGCAGCATCGCTTACTTATTGTGGGGGACTCGCTCGCATTCGGTTGGGGCCTCAAACACCCCGAAGATCGCTTCGGCGAGCAACTTGCCGCACGATTGCAGCGGGAGACCGGGTTCGGCTGGGAAGTCATGAACGCCAGCCATGGGGACACCCATACTCTAACTCATATTCGATTTCTCCAATCGATGCAGCAATATAAGCCAGACGTCGTACTCCTTCTCTATGCGTTTAACGACATCGATTATTTGGTGTCCGTGACACCTCGGGAAGGACCGAGTGAGCATATGCAAGGAATCATGAACCGGCTGAATCCAACACACATCCTCTTTGCGAATCTATTTGCCTTTCAAGAATTATATGTCCGGCTGCGCGTCCTCGGCTATCAGCTCTCCGTGGACTCAGAAAGTCCGTATAGTCAGGATGCCGTTTTAGAACGGCATTTTGAGGACTTAGATCGGTTCGTCGCCTTGGCGTCCTCCCTCGGCACTACTGTGGCCATTGTTCCCTTTGATATTCGAGTCGCAGCCAGCCAACCAATTAGTGAACAGTACTACCATTTTATCCGCGCGGCTCAGGCTTATGGATTGCCAATTTGGCCGGCCGGCCCGAAGGTTTTCAGTACATACTCATACAAAGACTTGGTCGTGAATAAACTCGATTCGCATCCCAACGCAGTGGCGCATCAACTTCTGGCTGCCCACATCGCCAGACCGCTGCAACTGGCCCTTGAAGATGCAACCCAGACGGCCGGTAGCCGCATCGCTTTGCATGCTTCAACTCATCAACGAGAACAATAAAGACGAACCGGGACTGTCCCCGCTCTCCATCGGCGGCCATCATAGCACCAAGGCGAGCAACAGACGGCTCCTTGCTCACCCCCTCTTACAGGTGGGGAACTCTCGCGCGAGTAGACAAAAGCACGGTTTAGTAGAGAGCAAGATCCTAATTGACATGCAGAACTATTCGGACGTTATCTTTCATCCACGCGTCTGCTGCAATCATGCTCGAAAGCCCGTTGCATTTCGAAGCGGTATGGGGGATCGGATGAAGAGTATCGTATGCGGATCCGGTAGTCTGTTGCCTCAGTAGGCCCTGCCCAATTGTCCTGAGCAGACTTGGTCCGTTGTAGTTGGCGTCCCCAACGGGATTCGAACCCGTGTTGCCGGCTTGAAAGGCCGGCGTCCTAGGCCAGGCTAGACGATGGGGACGCAAGGCAGATTGGTCACTCTTACCACAATCGGAACCGACCTGTCACTACAGCGTCCTAAAAAGCAAACGCCGGTCTTCGAGTTCGGAACGAATCGCCTTTGATGAAATCGATATTTCGAATGGCGCCATTTAAAACCCATTCCACCGTTGTGGGCGGAATACACCGTGACGTTCGAATTTTGACACTGAAAGAAGTCCGCAATATATATTGACCGGGCTCTGCGCCCTCGTATCGAGGCGATCGTGAGCGGGGCGTACGGGCGTAATAGGCAAGAGGTCGGTTTCCTCTGTATCCCATCTGTAAGTTAAAGCTTTCCGGTCAAGAACCTCTGTGTCATTTTCGACAGATGCACTCGTCCCTCATGTCAAGCTGATTGCCTCACGGAAACCCCAACTTTGAATCGACCCGAGCCCTCGCCTTTTCGGCTCGCCTGGGAGTAGGATGGAGAGCTTTTGAGCAGCGACGGGTTTTCATTAATGGAGGAGTTCATGGAGCTTATGCCGCAGCGGGGACTGACTTCCGCCGGTCTTCTCTTCGTAATCCTAATGACCGGCATCAGTTGTTCGCACGACATCCATCAAGAGCGCGCCGCTACGATTAAGGACCATGTCGAGGCCTTCTATGACCATCTGACGCATGATCGAGTCGCGGCGGCCATTAGAGAGAACGAGGAAATTGAAGCCATGGCCGGTCGAATGAAAGCGACCATCAAACGACGCGTGAATCAGCCCGGCGCCAATCAAGTGGACAGGGAATGGATGGACCTCAAAACCGCGAATGAGACGGCTGCACAGAACTGGCTGGCGCTAGGCCAATACCTTTCCATCAAGAAGCAGTATCCTCAGGCACGAGCCACATATCAGCGGGTCGTGGATACCTACACAGATGATGCCGAGCGCACCTACCGAGACCAGGCTCAGCGGGCCCTGAGCGATATAGACATCCTCAGCGCCCCGGCGACCTCTAACTGAGTTGAGGCGATCGAGTGAACCTGATCGGCCTCCGAATCTCTCGTTTGATATATACCAATTGTTTTGTACTTTTCCTCTTAACGGGATGTGTCCATCGCATTCACGTGTCGCCTATTCCCGACACGACGACCTCTCATCCATTTCCCTTTCATGTCGGCGTTGAAGTGCCGTTCGTAGCGTTAGAGGGCGCGGATCACATGCCCGGCATTGTTCTTTTAGAGTGGACCTCGGAAGATCTGCGGGATGGCATAATCAGCTATATCGAGAAACGAGGCACCTTTGACTCAGTTGGACGCGAGGACAGCCCGCTAATCCTTACCGTGAAAGCATGGCTCACGCTCCGTGCTCCCGATCACTACGTCTATCACATTCATCTCGAATCGGAACTCGCAAAACGCAACGAGCCACCGATCGGCTCCTATGTGGCCAGTTCCCAGGCAAAAGGATCGATCGTACGATGGGTCACGGCGTCCGACCGAGAGCCGATCCAATCCGCCACAAGCCAAGCCTTGGACAGCCTGTTGGCTCAAATTGAAGCGGACCGGTCGCGGCTATTGAACGGCCATACTCGGTGAATGTTAAGGCCCCGAGAACTTGGCTACGCGGTGATTAGAAGACGGAGCTGGAAAGCAGTACAATCGACGTGCCGGCCGGGAATTTCAATAATCATCTGCCATTACGCAGCCTTCCCTTCAGTCGCCGGCACCCAAACCGATCGCCTGTCACGGACTTTAGAAGTTTGCAACCGCGCATATCCCAGAAGGAGCCACAAAAGCATCGCACCGCCCAAATAATGTGAAATAAGAAACTTGTTCACAACTTGAGCGCTGAACCAACCGCTCGGAGTCACGAACGTCACGGGTGGTGAAATCAAGAGCACGCACACAGTGAACATAGCCAACCAACCGCCCCGGGAAGGTATTGCCAAATTTTGTCCTGCATACAATGACAGTGGTAAAAGCAAGAGTAGGTAATAGTGCGTCCATGAGACCGGACTGATCATGAGCGCCACGCAAAGCACCATCGATAACTCGACAGATACAGCCTGCATGTCATTTCTGTTCGGCCTCTTCATAAAAATAAGCCAGGACATACCAAGCAACGCGGCGGCCACAAAATGGCGCAATAGCCGAAACTCCACGCCCACCTCGGAAGGTTTCCAGTCATACAATCGGGCATCCTCGCCTAATCGAAGCAGGAAGCCGTCTATGGATTGGACATTGAACGCGCTAAGTCCTTTATCGGCAAACGGCAGTACGGCTTCCCGATACCATTCAATATGACTGGTCCAACCGGCGTACAGGAGGGAGACAGAACACACTCCGATCACCGTGGCACCATATCCCCGAAGAACGGACCAACGCCGGCCGGCCACGAAATATCCGGCGAACAGGAAGAGGGGCAGTTTGATTATGGCCGCCATCGCGAAGAAGAATCCTGCCCAGCTATCCCGTCCTCTAGCCAAACACAGTACACCGGCCACGAGTAGGAGCAGGACAAAATGAGTAAGGTTTCCTTCCTTTAGACTATAGAAAAGCGGTCCATTCACAACGAACAAAAAGACGATCACATATTTCCTCGGAAACGACGCATCCGAGATGAACCACAGCATATAGACGGTCGCCATAACGCCAATCAACGAAAGCAGGGCAAACAAGAGATGGGCCGAATGCAAGGAAAGAACTGAGAAGGGGGAAAACAAAAGAGCTACGATTGGGATATTCACAAATCCACAAACCGCCGTGGCTTCGCAGGCGCTGATGCGTGCATACACGCGCGAAACATCCTCCAGTATAGCCCTACCTGCCGGGTAATAGGCCTGTGTGAAATCCAAGAACGGAATCGGCGGATCGGACCAGCGCCACATTAAAAGTCCTATCGCGGACACAAGGGCGGCCAAGAAAAGCGGTAATTCTCGTCTATGCATGTAGGATCGAAACAGGCCCATCGAAAGCAGCGTGGCCGCCGCAAGCATGCCATAGAAGCCAACATAGATGCGCATACCTTCTAGCCTCGCCTCGAAGCGGACCTTCTACCGACTAAATGTGAAGCCATGAACCTCGCCGGCTGTTCATTCGTCCATAATTGGGTTTCATGCAGCGTCCACCAACGATGAATCAAAATCGAGCGACCGACTTGGGATGTCCTGATCAACCAATCAACACACAAGGTTGCAAACAACACAAAAAGCATGAATTTCAGCATCCGCGAGGCCCACAAAAGATGCTGATAGAATTCCCGATTCGAGACGGATACTTCATAACCCACAGTCAACACCGCCGTCGGCAGGAAGAGGGCGGCGGCTGCCACGCTTATTGATAGTGAGCTGATCCGCCGCTCCGCGAGCAGAAGACAGATCGGGACGGCCAGCAAGGCGGCGCCGTAAGGGTGGCTGTGATAGTTGACGAGAAGCGTGGCCAGTACGGTCAGCGCAAATTGCTGAGTAAACTCTCTCGAATCCGGCCGCCAAGCCCCCCGCCACATCCATAGGATGCATGCGACGGTCATGCATCCTAACATCAGAGTGAGCAAGACCCCGCTTCGGTCTGTAATATCCGGCTTGAGCTCAAGCACGAGGGAACGCCAATTAATCATGACGTACGGATCATCCCCTCGGAAATTAGCCATAACTGCAAACGACTGTGGATACGTCAACAAGGTGGAAAGTCCGACCGTCGCAATCGAGCCGGCAAGAAGAACTAACCCGGTCACTGCCACGCCCAGTACGGCTCTCCATCGTTGCTTCCATATAAGGATCGGCCCCAGTAATAATCCATACTGTGGCTTCAACAGCAGGACACCGAGCCATAACCCGGCCTGCCAATCTTTTCCCGCTCGCAACGCCAACATACATTCCATCAGCGCCCAGGCCATCAGGATTTGGAGCTGGCCGATTACCAATGTCAAGACGATCGGATAAGAGCCGAGGAGACAGAGAAAAATTGTCACTCGATCCCATCCGGGACAATGCCGAGCCAGTCGAAGACAGAGGCAAAGAATCAGCAAAAGATTCAATACCGTCCAGACGATCACACTCAAGGCGATGGGCAATCGAGTAAGAGGCTGCATTGCCCAGGCGAATATCGGCGGATATGGAACGTGTGTTCCCCAGAGATCCGGCTTCTCAGGATGATAACTTGGATCATGGCCGTACGAATTCAACAGCGCTTTGTAATAGCGGTCGATAGCGTTCCGATCGTAGATTCTTCGAGGATCGCCGTCCTGCCAAGTCATGGCTTGTGAAAGGTACAGGCCATAGTCCGATCCCAATGGGATAAATAGACCGGTCTGGGTGTAAGCCTTCCATGCCAGTTGCATTGAGAGAACAATAAGGATGGAGGCGAGAACGCGCATCCCCCACTGTATCCGTCCCGGACGGCGGGATTGTGTCTCAGGCTGCACCTGTGGAAGAAGAGAGTCTCGGGGGGTTGAACCAATGTTTAATGGATTCAGAATGTTCTTCATAAGATGAAACTGCAACAAGAATCCTAATAATGGACTGCTTGTCGCATATGCGATAATGAGCAGAAATGTCGCAATTCACCCGAAGCTGGGGATGACCGACAAAAGGTAGGGGAAAGTCGACCAGTGAAGACGCGGGATAACCGAAGCTGAGCTGCGGAGAATGGAAGGGACTGTTTAGCTACCGGCCGCTGTTTTGGGACACGACGGGAACCGCAGCAGCCGGAGCGCCTTCAATGGGGGACCAGCCGCCTCCGAGCGCCTTGTACAGCTGGACAATCGAGACCAAGTGAAGGCGGTGCGTCCCGCTGAGCGCCAATTCGGCGTCGAAGAGATTGCGTTGCGCGATAAGTACATCGAGATAATTGGCCAGGCCGCCCTTGTATCGCAGATTCGCAAGCCGCAGCGCCGACCGCAACGCTTCCACCTGCTCAACCTGCGCTTCACGCTGTGCTCGGACGGTACTGACGGCAACAAGTGCATCCTCCACTTCCTTGAAGGCAACGATCACCGATTGTTCATATGCCGCCAGGGCTTGCCTCGACTGCGCTTCGACAGCCTCTTGTTGGAACCCGAGGATTTGTGCATTCAGCAAAGGTCCGGCCACGCTGGGGCCGAGAACGCCGAACTCTCCTTGATTGTCAAACAGCTTGGAAAAACTTGGATTGGCCACTCCAAGAAGTCCGGTCAACGAGATTTTTGGGAAGCGGTCGGCTTTGGCCATGCCGATTCGAGCGGTGACAGCCGCCAACTCCTCCTCGGCACGCACAATGTCTGGACGCCGCTGCAGCAATTCTGACGGGAGACCGGCCGGTACATCAGGCGGCATAACCTGCTCCGTCAACGATCGCCCACGTGGAATGGTCGCCGGATTTCGGCCCAGCAGGACGCTGAGTTGATTTTCTTTTTGGACCATCTGACGTTCTAATTCGGCAGCACGCGCTGCGGCATTGGCTCGTTCCGCTTCAAATTGATCGGCGTCCAACTTAGCGATGACGCCGCCCTTTAGCCGAGCCTGGGCGATCTTCACTGATTCATCCCACGACTTGAGAGTCCGCTTGGCGATATCCAACTGCATGTCGAATTGCAGCAACTCGAAGTAAGCCTGGGCAACATTGCTGACCAGCTCCAGGACAACGGCGCGCCGATTCTCCTGCTGCCGAAAAAGATCAGCCATAGCGGCTTCATTTGAGCGCCGAATGCGACCCCAAATATCTATTTCCCATGATAAGTTGCCGAGCAGGTAATAGTTGAACGGGCTGGCAAATCCGGGAAACAAGAACACCGTTTGGCGTCCAAAGGCCGGGATATTCGCAGCAGCGCTGAGTTGCGGCGCGAAATCCGTCCGCGCCACGAATACTCTGGCTTGAAATTCCTCGATCGTGGCGACAGCCCGTTTTAGATCCTTGTTCTCTTCCAACGCGATCCTGATCAGCTTCTGCAATTCGGTGTCCCGCAGGAGTTCCCACCAAGGCAGATTGGCAATGGAACTTCCCGCGCCCGCTTCCTGATCCATTCGGAATGCATCCGGTGTAGTGGCCTGCGGACGGGAATAATCGGGCCCCACCGCACACGCACTTACAAACAGGGAAAGCGAAATCAGCAATAGTTTATGCATGTTGATACTCTTCTTCCCGCTCCACCTCGGGATCCAATTCGGCCCGCTCGGGCGGTTGCCTTCTGATGAGTCGATGGCTCAGTTTCGTGATTAGCACAAAAAACAGCGGAACGAAAAAGATGGCGAGAAACGTCGCCGCCAGCATTCCGCCGAACACTCCGGTCCCGATCGAATGCCGGCTGGCTGCGCCGGCGCCTCCGGCAAACACCAGTGGAACCACGCCTAGAATAAATGCCATGGATGTCATGATGATCGGCCGAAATCTCAATTTCGCCGCTTCAAACGCTGCCTCTATCGGCGCCATCCCGGCTTCAACCCGCTTATTCGCAAACTCCACAATCAGAATGGCGTTCTTGGCGGAGAGTCCGATCAAGGTGACCAAACCGATCTGGAAATAAATATCATTGGCCAGCCCTGTAATCCATACCGCCGCCATGGCGCCGAATACGCCAAAGGGTACGGCCAGGATAACGGCGAACGGCACCGACCAGCTCTCGTATTGAGCCGCCAGCACGAGAAACACCATCAAGAGCCCGAACGCGAACGCGAAGACGGATTGAGACCCGGCCTTGTGCTCTTGATATGAAATTCCGCTCCAGTCGATCTCATACCCTTGAGGAGCCAAGACCTCCTGAGCCGCACGCTCCAATGCGGTCAACGCCTGGCCGGAGCTAAATCCCGGGGCAGCCGCCCCGAGCACGAGCGCGGTATTGAAACCATTAAAATGAGTGACCGGATCAGGACCGCTTGTGTATTCGGTCGTCACGACCGTATCCAGCGGAATCATACTTTCGCCTTGCAAGTTTCTGGCACGCACATACACTTTTGAAATATCGTCGGGCGAAGCGCGGTACTCAGCCTCTGCCTCCGTCTGCACCCGATACACTCGGCCGAATTTCACAAAATCGTTCACATAGAAATTCCCAAAATAGGCCTGCAGCGTGTCGAAAACTTCAGATATCGGCACCCCGAGAGATTTGGCCCGTTCTCGGTTAATGTGAGCATACAGACGAGGGGCGCTCACCCGAAACGTTGTTCCCATGGCTCCTATGGCCGGATCCTGCCGGGCCTTGGCAATGAAGTCCTGCGTCACCGCCGAGAATTGGTTGAAATCGCCGCCGCCCGGGTCCTGAACCTGCAGAGAGAATCCGCCCGTCGCGCCGAGCCCCCGAATCGGCGGCGCATTGAAGGCCAGAATCAGCGCCTCGGGGATCTTCGCAAACTCTCCATAGGCCGCCCCGATAAGCGCATTGACATGTTGATGGGGAGCCGTTCGCTCATCCCAGTGGTGCAACGGCACGAACATGGTAGCGGAATTCGGACCGCGCGTATTGAAGACGAAATTCATGCCCGAAATCGCATCGGTCGAATGGATGGACGGGTTCGAAAGGAAGTAATTCTCCACCTTGCTCAACACGGCGTCCGTTCTTTGCTTGGATGCGCCGTCCGGAAGCTGGACTACTGAGATGAAATAGCCTTGATCCTCTTCGGGGAGAAAACTGTTCGGAATAATGCGAAAGAGTCCGACGGCGGCCACAACGAGGACCGCGAACATGACAATGGCCAGGATGGACCGGTTCATGATACCCGCGACCACCGCCGAATAGCGCATTCTAGTCCATTCGAAAAGACGGTTGAACGTCCCGAAAAATCCCCGACTTTGATGGTGCCCCGGCTTGAGAACCAGCGCGCACAGGGCAGGGCTCAGCGTCAATGCCACAAACCCGGAAATGATGACGGCGATCGCGATGGTAATGGCAAACTGTTTGTACAACTCGCCGATAATGCCGCCCAGGAAGGCAACCGGGACGAACACCGCACAGAGAACAAGTACAATTGCAACCACAGGCCCGGTCACTTCCGTCATGGCTTTCTTCGCCGCAGCCTTCGGCGAGAGTCTGCCTTGCGTCATATGACGTTCGACGTTCTCGACCACCACGATCGCGTCATCGACCACAATACCGATGACCAGCACCATGCCGAAGAGCGTCAGGGTGTTGATTGAAAACCCGAGCGCTTGCAGGCCGATGAACGCGCCGATCAGCGAAACCGGAACCGCCACAGCCGGAATTAGCGTGGCCCTCCACGTCTGCAGGAACAGATAGACGACCAGAATAACGAGGACCATTGCTTCCGCCAGCGTCTTCACCACCTCCTGAATGGACACCTCGATAAACCTGGTCGTGTCATAGGGAATGTCATACGAGACGCCGGCAGGGAAACTCTTGGACAGGCGGGCCATTTCGCTCCGCACGCGGTTGACCGTATCGAGCGCATTGGCTCCGGGCGACAGGAACGTCCCGAGAAAAACATTCGGCTTGCCGTTCCATCGTCCTTCGATAGCGTAGGATTGCGCGCCCAACTCCACGCGCGCCACGTCTTTGAGGCGGATCATGGAGCCGTTCGGCAAGGCGCGGACAATCATCTCCTCAAAGTCTTTGGGCTCCGTCAAACGGCCCTGCGTAATGATGGGAATCGTCAACTCCGTGCCTTTGGGCGCCGGTTCTCGTCCAATGGTGCCGGCCGGGAAATCCCGATTCTGCTCCCGAACGACGTTGACGATATCGGTCGGCGTGAGATTGAGTTGCGCCATTCTGATCGGGTCTAAAATTAACCGCATCGAATAATTCTGCGCGCCGAAGACCATCGCGTTCCCTACGCCGGGCAAGCGCTTTAGATTATCGATGACGCGAAGGATCGCGTAATTCGACAGGTACACCGTGTCGTGGGTCGGATCGGTGGAGCTGAGCGCCACCACGGACAAAAGGTCGGGCGAAACCTTGTTGATGTTGATGCCCTGCCGCACCACCTCCGGCGGAAGCTGCGGCTCCGCGAGTTTGACTCTATTCTGCGTCTGCACCTGCGCGATATCGACATTCGTGCCGATTTCAAACGTCAATCGAATGCTCATGTGGCCGTCGTTGGTGCTCGTGGAATCGTAGTACAGCAGATTGTCGATGCCGGGCAGCTGCACCTCAATGGGACGCGCCACGGAATCAGCGATGACTTCCGCGCTGGCGCCGGGATAGTCGGTTTCGATCTGCACGACCGGCGGCGTGATTTCGGGGAACTGCGCGATCGGCAAATCATGCAAGGCCACCAGCCCCACTACGACCAAAATGATCGAGAGAACCGACGCGAAAATCGGGCGGTCGATAAAGAAATGCGAGGTCACTGGACGCCCCCCGCCTTCCCCGCATCGGTCTTGCGCGCGGACATTTCCCCTTCCGGCTGCCGGTTGGCCTGCACCGGCTTCACCGGCGCGCCGGGGGCGACCTTGTGGATGCCTTCCACGATAATGCGTTCACCGGCCTGCAATCCCTCATCAATCAGCCATTGGTTGCCTTGCCAACCGGACGCTTGAACCGGCCGCATCTCGACCTTGTTATCCTGGCCGACAACGAAGACCATCGGTCCCTTGGGTCCCTGCTGGACCGCCCGTTGCGGCACCAGAATCGCCGCCGGCTTGGTGTACCCTTTGACGCGGACCTTCACGAATTGGCCCGGGAGCAGGACGCGACCCGGATTGGGAAAGACAAATCGCAGCTGCCTCGCTCCCGTTTCCGTGCGCAGGCCGACATCGAGCAGGTCCAATGTTCCTTCTTGAGAATATGTGCTGCCGTTGGCAAAGGTGATACGGCCCTTGAGTTGGTACGTATCAAGGCTTTCCACTCTCTTCTCATCCAGGTCCCTTTGGCGCTGGAGCAGATAGCTTTCCGGGGCGCTCACGATCACATACATCGGGTCTAATCGATGGATGATATTCAGCAGATCTGTTTGCGCCGACACGAGGCGACCTTCGTAGATCTTGCTCCGTTCGATCATCCCGCTGATCGGCGCAGTGATCAATGTGTTATCGAAATCGAATTTGGCCTTTATCAGATCCGCTTTCGCCCCTTGAAGCGCAGCCTTAGCCGCCAAGTCCTCGGCGATCGCATCATCTACGTCTTTTTGACTGACCGCTTGCTCCACCAGCAGCGGCTTCACACGCGCCAAATTCTGCTTGGCCTGAACCAGCCGAGCTTCGGCTTGCGCCACTTTGGCCTTGGCGCTCGCATAGGCCGCCTCAAAAGGGACGGGATCAATACGATATAAGCGATCCCCTTTCTTGACATCGCGCCCCTCTTGGAAATGGATCTCTTTCAGAATCCCGGTGACCTGGGACCGGATCTCCGCAGGACGCGAGGACTCGGCCTGGCCGATGAACTCCGGCTCATCGGCCACGGACTGGGTGGCCACGGTCACGATTTCGACCTCAGGCGGGCCAGGAGGCGGCATGGAAGCGGTTTCTTGCTTGCACCCCCCGCTCGCCGCCAACAGGAAACAGATAACCGGAATGAGAAGTCGGACCGGTGTGCCGGTCTCGAACGTTGATGTCGTCGTAACGTTATGCGCCTCCATAATGTCCTTCATCTCGGATTGCCGATTCCGCCACCGTCTTGCCATGGCAGGCTCTTGTCATTTCCTCAACCAAGCACCGCATTAAACAGCCGGATGCTTCGAACGAGGTCCCCGCGCGGCACATATCGCTTAGCAATCTTTTCCCATCGGCGTCAACGTACGAGACGGCGGCTAAATTCACGACAACGGAGGAATACCCGGCACGGGCGTCCTCCCAGGCTCGTTGCAATTCTTCCACCCATGCGCCGGCAAGCCGGCCTTCCAATTCGAGTGTCGCCTTGGTCTTCTCGCTATGAACGGTGATTCTCAACATGGTATTTCTTCGGCATCCTTTACCGCAGCAGCATCCACCTCTTCTGTCATGGTTCTGCACGGTGCGTCAATATTCTGCACATTTCCAGTGTCCGGGATCGGCGGCATCCCAAGGTTCGCAAAATGGATCTCGGTGTCCAGGCGCCCATAATCCGCATTAGCCTGAGTCTGCAATCGCCCAGCCTGCGCTGATTCATTTGCCGCAGCGGCGGAACGAACCTGCAACGGAACCGCCCACGCCGCTTGCCACGCCTCGACGCCGCCTTTCAACACCCGCGCTCGAACCAGCCCCTTTTTATAAAGAAACCGGACTGCATCGGCGCTGGTCAAATCGCCGGGACATGCGCAGTAGACCACGATGTCGCGGTCCGTGGGCAGTTCCATATATCGTCTTGAGAGCTCGCCCGCCGGCATGACAATAGCACCGAGGATCACGTCGCGGGCCGAATCTGATTCGGCCCGAACATCGACCAGCAGCGGGATATTGAATCCCTCCAGTCGCTTCCGAAGTTCATCCGCCTCGATAGAGGGCACCCGGCGTAATTCTGCGCGCCGTCGCAAGGCTTTGCCTCCGAGGTACAAGGACAATGCCGCCGCCAGCGCGACAATCGTCCCCGGCGTCATGATCGCCGCATACTCCATGGCCGCATCAAGATGATCACTGAACGCATAACCCAATCCGACGCTTGACGCGACCCACAGGACCACTCCCAACCCATTGTAAAAAAGAAATCGGGGGAGCGACAGGCCCACGATCCCGGCGAGCGGCGGCGCGACAATGCTGAGCCCGGGAACAAACTTCGCCGCCAGCAGCGACCGGACCCCATGCTCCTTGAATAAGGCTTCGGTCCGCATGATACAGGACCGGGGTTCCAAGGCGATGCGGCAAAGAAACTCGAGCACCTTCTGTCCCCTCCGCCGCCCGAGTTCATACCAGATCCAATCCGCGGCGAGCGCAGCGCTGAAGGCCGCAACGACGACCAGAAGCCCATTCAAAGATCCGGTCCCTGCCAGCACGCCGGCCGCGATGAGGATCGGGACGGCGGGCAACGGAATGCCGATCTGCTCGGCAAAGACCACGGCAAAGACGACCAGCACTCCCTGATCTTTCAAAAAAGCCAGAATGTCATCCATGTCGGATTTGCCCAATTCTCGGACAACCGGATCGCCGTCATCATCAACTTCCCATTTTCCGCTGTACGAGTTACACAGCAATCGCTGTTCCAGCAGCGCACAAGAAAATGGCGCAAGACAACCTGTTGTCATCCCACAAGTTTTTACGTATCGATGAAGCGGAATGTCCGGCTGAGGAGACTGGTGCCGATCAGCGCATGCCGGACAGTCGGCATGTGCCGAAATACCGGCACAAGATTCATTCAGTGTAGGGCCGTCTCTTATCGTTGGATTTGGTCGAGGGCGGTCTCTTGCGCATAGCGGCCGATCTTCATGACATTCGACGTTCCGTCCGGTCCGATTCTTTTGTTCATGGAACCGCCCGGCTCTATCATCATGGTTTGCGGGTATAGGTGATTTCCATCATCTTCCTTTCTTTACCGCCCTTGCCGGCGCCGTACATTTCAAATACTTCATGATTGTCGTCCACGATCTTGGTCACAGATCGAAGCTTCATGGGCCCTTCAACAGGATCGTCATAATGTCCGTTCTGGGTAATCGTCTTACCATCGGCGCTTGCGACACCTTCCATGAAATAGATCGCCGTCCCCATGGAATCCATCCAGATCGACATGTATTTCTTGGTATGATTGTCGTACCCGTTCAGGCCGACGCCGTTGAACGACTGCCCCATCATGTCGCCGGTACATTCCTGCCGCAAAAACCGTCCCCCGAGCAACATGGTCTGTTCGCAGGAGCCCTTGGACTCCATAGGGGGCTCGTGAGGATCCGTCCAAGCCTTGGTGGTCGTGGTCCAGCTCCCGGCCATGCGCGCCATTTGCTTATGCGGGGCGCCCGGTGTGGCCAATCTCGTATAGGTGTCCATGATTGTCTGAGCGTCCAGGTGTTTGTCCGGTGTCTTCTCTGCGGCACTGCCCATAGACGCAAGCGTCAACAGACAGAGACCGGTGAACGCCAAACGTGCGAGACGCATCGATGCCTCCTTCCTGACATTAGCTCCAGCGTGAGATTGCCGGGCGATTACGCCTAGCTCCGACGCATGGTGCTGTTTCTCAATGATCAGCGGCGCGGCGGCTGTTTCATCCACTCCTCGGCTCGTTTCTTCAATTCCTCAGGCGGCACATCTTCGATATGGGTCGCAATCCACCAATGATTGCCGGCGGGATCTTTCACTCCTCCGCTCCGGTCTCCATAGAATTGATCGGCCGGTTCCTTAATGGAAGTCGCACCTGCTTCAAGCGCGCGCTTGTACAGGGCGTCGGCATCATCCGTATACAATGCAAGCGAAGCCGGCATTGCCTTCCACTCGCCCGTCGCTTCACCGATCATGACCATGGAGTCGCCGATCTTCATTTCCGCATGCACCACCGTTCCGGCCGGACCGGGCAACCGGAATTTCTCCGTCGCGTCGAAGGCCTCTTTCAAGAACTCGATCAGTTTGGATGCTCCCTGTACGATCAAATGAGGGGTGAGGGTATGATAGCCCTCCGGAATGGGTTTGATGCGGGTTGCCATGTTGCACTCCTTTTAATCCATGACTCTGTATTATTATCCGGTCCTCTCTTGTCGGCTTCTTTTCCTCCCTTCATATTGCGAAAGGAGAGAGGCTTGTGCAAGCTTGACTCAGGGACCCAGCGACCTCGCGATCCGCCGCGCCGCTCTTTACGCGAGCCCGATTCTCCCTCCTACGTACTCCTCTGGCCTGTTGGTCTGAAGCCTTGGAACACCCGCAAGCGGAGTACCGGCAATCCGAGATCGTGGGAGACGGATCCGTTACGGGCTGGATAGTTTCAAGCCGAGGATGCCTGCCATGATCACGACGATGCTCAGTATTCTAATCACCTCACGGGACTCGTCAAACAGCACCATACCCGCGAGGGCCGTCCCGGCCGCGCCGATGCCGGTCCATACGGCATAACCGGTCCCGATGGGAATGGACTTCAGCGCTACCGCCAGCAGCCAGACGCTGAGCGCCATCGACGCCGCCGTCCAGAGGCTGGGCCAGAGCCGCGTAAATCCCTCGGTATACTTCAAGCCCGTCGCCCATCCGATTTCAAAGAGGCCCGCCACAATCAAATACACCCATGCCATTCGTGTCTTCTCCTCTCATGTCCTAGACACTTACTTTTCGATACGATCCCGTTGCCGGCTGATCGGTCTCTTTCGCGTCCACTCCCAGCCAGCGCGCGACCAGCGGAATCGATGTGCCCTGCAGCAACACCGAGGTCAGCACGATAAAGAAGACGAGATGAAAGAACAGGTCCGCCTGGGGCAAGCCCGCGACCAGAGGAAACGTCGCAAGAATGATAGGCACTGCGCCGCGCAGACCGACCCATGCCACCAATGCCTGCTCGCTCAGAGGCATGCTGGTCCACCACAACAAGCTGAATATCGCCACCGGACGAGCGATCACCATCAGAAACACCGACAACAGCAGACCGCCGCCCAGCACCGGCACCAGGTGAGACGGAAAGACTTGAAGTCCCAGTGCGAGAAACATGAGAATCTGCATCAACCAGGCCAGTCCCTCATGGAATCCCTTCAAGGATCGCTTGTGCCGGAACTTGCTGTTGCCCATATGGATGCCGGCCAGATAAACCGCCAGGAATCCATTTCCGCCGACCGAAGCGGTGATCCCATAGGCGAACAAAACCAGCGACAGTGAGAGCACGGCATACAGCCCCCCGTAATCGAGCCGGATACGATCGACGATGGCGACCATGATCCGCCCAAGTCCATATCCCATGATGGTTCCCACGGACATCTGGACCAGGAAAATCACGACGAGGTCGCCCCAGGATCGACTGGCATCTTGAAGAAGACCGATGATCCCGATCGTCAGAAACACGGCCATGGGATCGTTGCTGCCGGACTCAACCTCCAACAATTCCTTGAGGTGTCCGCGCAGCTTGATGCCTCTGGAGCGCAGGACGGCGAAGACCGCCGCGGCGTCGGTCGAGGAGACGATGGATCCCAGCAACATGCCTTCCAGCCAGCTGAACCCCAGAACCAGGTTAGCGAACCATCCGACTAAGAACGCGGTAATAACCACGCCCAGCGTTGAGAGCGGCACGGCCTTCCATATGATGGGACGCGTACGATGCCAATCGGTATCGTAGCCCCCCGCGAAGAGGATAAAGGACAGCGCCAGCACGCCAAGCGACTGCGCGACCCAGGGATAGTCAAACTGAATACCGCCCGGTCCGTCGGAGCCGGCCGTCATGCCGATCACTAAAAACAGAATCAGTGCCGGAATCCCGATGCGTGCCGACGCCAAACTCCCCACCACGCTCAGCAGGAGAAGGATCGAGGCGCCGAGTAGCACGTATTCAATGGGCATACCGGTCCCTTGTCATCATCTTTCCTGAACATGATCATGAACACGGCTGGGCGGGAGCGTCCGCTTTAGTTCATTTCTATTCAACGCGGACGCGAGATGCCGAGTTTCTGCATGTTCGACCACAGCGTCTTCTGCTTCATAGCAAGCTTGCCGCTGCGACATTCCCTCCGCCGATGCCAATCGAATGCCTGGAGCGCCTTGATAACTCGAGCGCACCTGCGCTCGAGCTGCTGCCGGCGGCCAGCCACTCCGCACCGCCGCTGATTTCAAACAGGTGGAGTTTCACCTTCTACTGTTCGGTTGAGGAAACCATCCCATCAACGGCACGGCCGAGACAGGCGCAGGGCGCGATTGTGAAACCGGCCGCACACATCCCGATGCGCCGCGATCGAACAGCAACTACCAGTAGTGTGTGGTACTGTTCGCCGTCGGAGGGTGGCACCGTCCTGTCCTTTGTCATGCCGCCAGCATACCCAAGCGCCCTGCTTATCTCAATATTTGTCAACGTGTGTCTGACCGCCCCGATCGACTGAGAAGATTCAGGGCGGAACGGCTCCCGCCATAAAGCACGGGTTCCGAATCCGCGGCGGAGAACGGACGATGAATCACCCGGTCTATGGACGGATGGCGTAAATCCGGAGCATGCCGCGGGCAAGCGCCACGGCCCTTGTCAAAAGGAGGTTCCCGAAACCGGCCGTCTCATCAGCGGTCGCCCGGCTTGTGCGAATCGCCTGATCCGGCTTGGGAGAGTCATTGAGGAGGTCGGCAAACGGCCCTTATTGAACGGCCTGTCGTGGCATGACGTCATGCGGCGTGATTTGCCGCGCATGGAGTTCCTGGAGGAATGCCTCCAGACATGTCGGACAGTATCCGTGAGTGAGGGAATAATCATCACCATCAAGGTGTTCCTCAGCGATGACGGCGCCCAATTCCCGCCAGGCATCCGGGTGATGATCCGTGACGGAGTCCTCGTAACGAGCCCTCCAACACACGGAACAAATCACCACCAGTTTCTTACAGAGAATCATGGCAATACCCACTCCTTTCGCATGGGCTGACACACCGCCATACCGGCCGGGCCACATTCGGAGGCCGCTCTGTATGGATACAGCCGGCCTTTTTCTTATGGAGAAGGAGTTCAGCCTGTTGTTCAGGATAACGGTTTGAGTCGAAGCTCCCAGGACTGCTTGAACCGAGATTCGATATACACGTATCTATGCCTCCGGTTGAGTAGACACAATCGGGCATCTCCCCAGTATGGCCCTGGGTAGATCACTAGGTCGCCGGCGTCATGGAAGCAGAATGCGCTCCGCGCCTCTTCTCACCCTCCGCAACCCCCGGTTGCTCCGCAACCGATTGCCCGAGACGTGCGCATGTTGTTCTCACCCGCCCAACCCCGCGCCTCTTTCTCACCCTCCGCAACCCCCGGTTGCTCCGCAACCAATTGCCCGAGACGTGCGCATGTTGTTCTCACCCGCCCACCCCGCGCACGTCGGAGACGTGCGCGTTCCCAGGGTCACGTTTGTTCCATCCGGTGGGCTGAGGCCGGCACCAACCCCGGGTGGGGCGAGGCCGGTTGGGGCTCTGTCTCTTGTTTCTGATGTGGGACGGTCTTCGAAGCGAACCAGCCGTACAATGCCGGCAGCACGATTAACGTCAGACCCGTCGAGCTGACCAACCCGCCGATCACCACCACCGCCAACGGCCGCTGCACTTCCGATCCAATTCCCGTAGCAAAGGCCAATGGCAACAGCGCCAGCAGCGCCACCGCTGCCGTCATTAAGATCGGGCGGAGTCGCAATAGGCAGCCGTCCACGATCGCTTCTTCCAGCGGCTCGCCCTGCTCCCGCAATGTATTGATGTACGAGATCAGCACAATCCCGTTTAAGACCGCGACACCGAAGAGATTGATGAATCCGACGGAGGCCGGCACGCTGAGATATTCGCCGGTCAGCCACAGGGCGAAAATCCCTCCGATCAAGGCCAAGGGCAGGTTGAGAATGATCAATCCGGCATAACGGAACGAGTTGAAGGAGGTATAGAGCAACATGAAGATCAATCCGATCGTGAGCGGCACGATAATCTTCAGGCGGCCCATGGCGCGCTCCATGTTCTCGAATGACCCGCCCCAAATGATCTGGTACCCCTGCGGGATCCTGACCTGCTCGGCGATCTTCTTCTGCGCTTCCGCGACGATACTTTCGATGTCGCGCCCGAGGGTGTTGAACCCGATGTAGATACGGCGATGCAGATTTTCCCGGCTGATCAAGGCAGGTCCTTCGACCAATTCGACCTTGGCCAGGTCTCCCAGCGGGATCAAGGCGCCGGTCGGCGTCGTCAACAGAATATTGCGGATGGTTTCGACGCTGTTGCGATATTGTTCCGGATATCGAAGAATGAGGTCGAACCGTTTTTGCCCCTCGTACACGCGAGTGGCCGCCTCCGCCCCGATCGCCGTGCTGATGATTTCCCGGATATGAGCGACATTGATGCCGTGCCGGGCAATTTTTCCGCGGTCGATATCCACGGTCAGATAGACCTGTCCGAATAATTGTTCCACTCGGATATCCTGCACGCCGCGTATCTTGTGCATGACGGCTTGAATGTCTTCCGCGATTTTCCTAAGCATCCCCAAATCTTCACCGAGCACTTTCACGGTCGCCTCGGCCCGTACCCCGGACACGAGCTCATCGACCCGCTGTTGAATCGGCTGGCTCAGGAGATAGTTGGCGCCGGGCACCTTTTCAATCCGCTTTCTGATGGCGTTGTCCAGTTCCGGCTTGGTAGAGGCGGTCGTCCATTCATCCATCGGCTTCAACGAGACGACCGGATCGCTCGCATTCGGCTCCTGCGGATCGTTCCCGAGCTCTGAACGCCCGATCTTCGAGACGACCGACCGCACTTCCGGAAATTCGAGGACCGCCCGCTGCATCTCCTTTTCGATTTGGATGGATTCTTCCAGCGAGATGCTCGGATGCCTGATCGTTTGCGGGCTGATGGCCGCCTCGTTGAGAATCGGGATAAATTCTCCGCCCAGAAACGGAAACAGGGCGAGACTGCAGATGAACAGAGCAAGCGCGGCGGAAACGACGATGACCCGATGTCCCAGCGCCCATTTGAGGACCGGCAGATACAGCCGTTTCGCCCACCGGACGGGAAAGGTATCGCCATGGTGGGCGGTCTTGAGCAGAAACAGGCACAAGGCGGGCGACAACGTGAACGACAAGATCAACGAAATGAAGAGCGCCATCATGATCGTGAGTGCGAGGGGATGGAACATCTTCCCTTCCATCCCGACCAGCCCCAGAATCGGCAGGAAGGTCAGCGCAATGATCAATTCGCCGAAGAGGCTCGGGCCTCGGACTTCCTGCACGCCTTTCAGCACGATCGGCAGCCGCTTTTCGATCGAACTCAGCACCTCTTGCCCCGCCGACGCCAGATGGCGTTCGACATTCTCGACCTGGATGATGGCGGCATCGGTGATCATCCCGAGCGAAATCGCCAGGCCGCCGAGCGACATGAGATTCGCCGTAAGCCCGTAGAAATACATGGCGATGAACGTCATCACGGGAGCGACCACCAGCACAATGGTCACGGCCAATGCGCTCCGGACATTCCCCAGAAAGAAGAGCAGAATGAGGACGACGAACAACACCCCTTCCGCCAGCGCCTTATAGACCGTATGCAACGCGGCCTGGATCAGTTCGATGCGGTCGTAGAACGGGACAATGCGGAGCCCGCCCGGCAAAATACCCTTCTCATGAATTTCGGCGATCTGGGTTTTGATCGCCTCGACGACGTCCCGCGCATTCCCGCCGCGCAGCATCAAGACGATGGCCGCGACCACCTCCCGTTTTCCGTCCGCTACGGCGGCTCCATGACGGACCGCCGGGCCGATCACCACATCCGCCACGTCACGGACATACACCGGAATCCCCCGGGCTTCCTTGACCACGATATTCTCGATGTCTTCCACGGTCTTGATGAGCCCGATGCCGCGCACGATATATTTTTCCGCACCCTTTTCCAGAATATTGCCGCCCGCGTTCGCGTTGTTCTTGGCCACGGCATCGAACACGTCATGCAGCGCGAGGTCGTACTTCCGCAATAATCCGGGTTCCACCATGACCTGATACTGTTTGACGAAGCCGCCAATGGAATTGACGTCGACGACATCCCTGAGGCCTTTCAGCATCGGGCGGATGACCCAATCCTGCAGCGTCCGTCGCTCCATCAATTCGTCCTGCGTCACCTCATAAGAGGGATCATCGTCCTGCGGGCCATTCAGATAGAACTGAAAGACCTCCCCCAGTCCCGTCGTATTCGGAACCAGTTGGGACACCGCCCCCGGCGGCAGCAGTTCCTGCACCTCCAGGACCCGTTCAAGCACCACTTGGCGCGCCAGATAAATGTCGACGTCCTCCTCGAAGACCACCGTGATCATGGAGAGGCCGACTTTCGAGAAGGATCGGATATCGGTCAAGCCGGGGGCGCCCATCAATTGCAGTTCAATAGGGAAGGTGACGAAGCGTTCGACTTCTTCCGGAGAGAGGCCCTGCACTTTGGTGACGACCTGCACCAGAACGTTGGTCACGTCCGGAAAGGCATCGATCGAAATAATCCGAAAGGTATAGATGCCGGTCGCCGCCAGCGCGCAGGTGAAAATAATGATCAGGACCCGCTGGCGAAGTGAGAACTGAAGCAGCGTCGTCAGCATCCGGTCACATTTGCTCGCCGAGGAGTTCCGACTTGAGAATAAAGGCCCCGGCTGTGACCACCCGCTCGCCTTCGCGCAGTCCGTCGAGCACCTTCACGACCTCGCCGTTGGAGTCCCCGAGCGAGACGTCCCGGACTTCGAAGGTGTCCTGCTCGCGCTGCACAAAGACGAACTTCCGATCGCGCTCACGCTGGATGGCTTGTTCGGGCACAGCCAGCACATTCTTTTCGGGTTCCGAGTACACGCGAATCGTCGCATACATTTCCGGCTTCAGCTTTCGATCGGGATTCTTCACCTCGATGCGCAGGTTCATCGTCCGCGTCCTCGCCTCCAGCACGTCACCAACGTAGGTGATCGTTCCGTGGAAGACCTCATTGGGATACGCATTCAGCAGGATCTCGATCTTCTGGCTGGGGCCGGCGTCTTCCTGCCGGATAAACGGAATATCCTTCTCGGGAATATTGCCGAGCACCCAGACGTCCGACAGATCCGCGACGGCAAAGAGCTTTTCGGTCGTTTCGACGACTTCGCCCTTGGTGAGATTCCGATTGATGACCCGTCCGTCGAACGGGGCGAGAATCGGGACGTACGAACGAATGGTCTGATCTCGATCCATCTTGCGGATTTCTTCTTCGGTCATGCCGAGGAGCATCAATCGGTCCTGACTCTCCCGCTTTTCCGCTCGCGCGCTGATCATTTCGCCTTCCCGGCGCTGAGCTTCGGCCAACCCGATGACTTTCTCCTTGAGCAGCACCTCGGCGCGCCGGTAGGCGCGCTCTGCGACATACAGCTTGGCCCCCGCCTTCAGGTAGGCCGACTGGGCCATGCCGAGTTCTCCGCTGTAGAGGAGCGCAAGCAGCGACCCCGCTTTGACTTCCTGCCCCAAATCCGCGTACACGTCGATCACCCGGCCTCGAACAAGGGCCGTGATGTCGGCCAGCGCATGCTGATTTGGAGTGACCGTGCCGGGGAAATCCCGGTGCGAGCGATAGTCGATACGGGCGGCCGTTTGCACCACGAGCCCGGCGCTCGAAGCTTCTTCAGAGGTAAGCCGGACAAGCCCGGCGGTGGGTTTCTGTACGGGCGGCGCGACATCGGCCGCATGGTCTTCGGAAGGCCCGCAGCCGCCGAGCCAGGCCATAGTCGCCGCGCCGAACAGGATCAACGACAGACTGAACCCAATACGAAGACGGTTTCTCATAGGCATGATCGATATCTCGGATATGGTCTCACAACGAACCTCCCACCGCCCGTTCCAATCGGGCCAAGGCCACGGAGAGCTCGAATTTCGCCTGAATGTAGTCGAGTAAAATCTGCCGCTGCACGCGCTGCGCATCCAGGACTTCCAGCAGGCTGGAAGCGCCCTGTTGGAAACTGAACTGCGCGATGCGGAGCGCCTCCTCGGATTGCTTCATCAAGCCTTGCTCGAACACGTCGATCAGCGTGGCGGTGGTGCTCGCCTCCTGATAGTGTTGATTGACCGCTTTTAAGAGTTCATTCCGGATCCGCAACAATTCCGCTTCTCCCCTGCGCTTGTCTCCGAACGCCGACTGGATTTCGCCCTGCCGCTGATACCACACCGGAGTCGGCACGGAAAATCCCGCCCAATACGCTTCGCGGCCGATTTCCCGAAAATAGCTTCCGTTCACCGTGATGTCCGGCACGCGGGCCTGTCGCTCAAACTCGACCGTCCGATCCGCTTGTTCCACGATTTTGATCCCGCGCAGGATCGCGGGGTGTCCGTCCAGCATCCGCTTGATCAGCGCGCTCAGGCTCAACTCCCTGGGAAATCGCTGGAAATCGCCCGTGACCATGTAATTGACGCCCAGCGCGCCGGCCGTGATGGTATCCAGAATGACCCGGTTCACACGTACCGTGTTTTCGGCCCGCGTCACCACCTGGTTCGCCTTGAGTACTTCCACCTCCGCCTTGATCGCTTCGAATTGCGGGGCTTCGCCCAACCGGACCCGTGATTTGACGATGCGCCGCACGTCCTCCACGATCACGAGATTCTGCCGGGCCAATTCCAAATCACGCTGGGCATGGAGCAGATCAAAAAACGCGATTTTGACATCCGAGACCAGATTGATCTGCGTTTCTTGAAACCCCGCGTTGGCACCGGCCAGTCCCGCCGCCGCCGCGTTCTTTCGCGCGCTCCGTTTGGCCGGCCATTCGAAGGGCTGCCCGATCGTTCCGTTCACCTCCGTGAGATGCTCCCTGGCTTTCGACGTTTCCGCTTCGGGAAGAACCGTATTGGCATCCCGGAGCATACCGTAGCCGCTGTTGCCGGAAATAATCGGATTGGGGTAAGCGCCCGCCCTGATTTGAATGCCTTTACTTTGTTCGATCAGCCCCATGGCGCCCTTCACGGCTGGATTGCGCTCCAGAGCCAAGTCGATGACGTCATCAATTTGATACGTCAACTGGTCCGGCTTGGGGGCGGCCGAGGCGGATTGGCCGATCAACGGGTGGAAAGCGGTCACGAGCAGCGCGCTCATACAGAACGGGCCTATCCAATTTCCCTGGCGCATGTCATACCTCCGTCCTCAAAATATTCGCACGACTTTACCTCGCCCGGCAGACACGAACGGACCCCTCCGTCGTTCGCTCCGACGCGGCTCCTGTACCTCAGGGTTATGAGAACAGTCTCGGCGGATGGAAAGGACCTGGCATGAGTTGCAACTGCGGCGGCATGAGAGATTGGCACGTCCGCCGCCCCACAGGATATCGCAACGGCCGGCTATCTCCATCGTCCGGATCCGCCAGGTTGTCATCCTGTTCTTGGGTCTCATCCAACACGTCTGCCGATGGGCCGGCGTCCGCAAAGCTGCGGTCATGAGCGGAACCGAATTCGTGGGACACGGGAACAAGCGCTTCACCATCCCGGACCATCCCGAAAATCAAATAAACTCCGACTAGAACGAGAAGGCCGATGAACCATCCTGGTTGAATCTGGCGACGTATGCCCATCTCTTTTTTACCGTTTACTCTACGAGAGCGCTCTCCAATGCGCAAGGTGTCTCAGTCTTGGAAACCCTGGTGGACTCAATTGCCGGGATCGACCGGCAGCTTGAACAGTTTAGCGATCTTGCCGTCCTGATTGAGCTCAATGCTGACCCGATCTCCCACTTTAACGTCCTTCAGCACATCGGCCGCAGCAGCCTCAAACAGCGCGGTATGTCCCTCCGGCATCTGAAGCGTAAGTTCGCGGGTTTCCGGATCGACCGCGATGACGGTGCCGCCCAACAAGCCGGCGCCGGCCGCAAGCTGCCAGGTGACCAGACTCAACAATAGGACGGCGACTCCAATCGCGGAAACAATCCGATCGGCGGCGCCTAAACCATGCCGCCATGAGCCACGCGGCTCCATTCGTTTCGACGCCGACTCCGCTTCATGTAAGAACGGGCCCATTGGGATAATCGCCGGGATTGCCGGATGTCAACGGTATTGCGTCCGTTGCCGGCCGGCATAGGGGTTCCATTCACACTGCTTTTACTCATTCGTCTCTGCCCGCTGCAAGTGAAATATAAACAGGATGCGGCGATATCCGCCCTGACGCGAGGAGTCCAAGGCTTTATGCCGGCCTTTCCTGGGGATTTCCCCGGAAGGCAGCAGAGGAAGGGCAACCCTTTAAAATACCCGCAAACATTTCATTTTGAGCAATTCGTGATCGAAGGGTTTCAGCACGTATTCCTGCGCGCCTTGGTTGACGGCTTCGCGGGCGGTCTGAATATTGGAGGTATCCGATATGACGAGCACCGGAATGCCGGGATGCAAGCGTTGCACGGCGCGGAACGGCGCCAACCCGTCCGGCACCGTCTTATGGAGATCGAGCAGTATCCCGTCGATCGGAAGAATGCGGCCATTGGCGGCCACTGCCGGCGGCTCCTGTCCGGTTTCGGATTCCAGGACTTCGAAGCCCCACTCACAGAGCCGGTCGCGGATCCATGCGCGGGTACGGTGATCTGCATCCACGACAAGAATACGCCGACCACGGCCCGGTGCAAAATCCATACGTCTTGTCGTGCATGAACCGAAGGTTTGACCGATCGCGCTGATCGGTTGCGGGGAGGTTCACCGCCTCACCGAGGCCGAGTGGAGAGGCACGCCTCCCACCCGCAGGCGCGCGCGTTTCGCAATGGGTGGAGGATGAGCCGCCTGGTGTTTCAAAATAAGCGGATCGAGGATGGCTCCGCAAATGACGCACCGCCACCCGACGAACACCCCCGGCCCGGCATCATACTGCCGGTCCGTGAAAACTTCGCGCACCATGGCACTATGACAGCGCCGGCATTCCATGCCGTGCATGTGTACCGGAAACGATTGAACGGAATAACCCGGGGCATGCCTAGGTTCGTTGAAGAAATGCCCCAGCGCCGGACGTGGGAAAGCCGGCCTCGATTATGGCGCCGTCAACCCGTGGGCCATGGCGTATTTCGTCAATTCAGCGGTGGTCCGCAAATCCAATTGCTCCATAATTTGGGCCTTATGAAACTCAACCGTCTTCGGCGAAATGTTCAGCAGCTGCGCGATTTCTTTGACGGCCTTGCCTTCGGCCACCAATTGCAACACCTCCCGCTGCCTCGGCGTGAGCACATTCCGGCGCGTGGCCGGTATCGGCGCATCGCCGATGGCCGTGTTGACGAGTCCCTTGGTGAGCAAGGGTGTCACGAAATAATTCCCGCCCAGCACGGAACGGATCGCTTGAATCAATTCGGAGCCGGCCGACCGTTTCAGCAGATATCCCGAGCCGCCCGCCTTGAACGCTTCATTCAGATACGCAGGATCCGCATGCATCGTGACAAAAATAATTTTCACGTCGGGCAGGGTTTTTTTGAGCTGGCGCGTGGCATCGATGCCGTTCAGCAACGGCATGGAGATGTCGAGCAACACCACGTGGGGTTTGAGACGCGCCGCCGCATCGAGCAGCGCCCGCCCGTCCTCGACGGTGCCGACAATGTCGCACTCGTCTTCCAGAATGCGCCGGAATCCTTCCAGCACCAGAGAATGATCGTCGGCAAGCAATACTTTCGGTTTTTTCATGATCCCACATCGGCCAGCGGAATCCGCGCGCGCACGCACGTGCCTCGTCCCGGCTGCGACTCGACCTCAAGTCCGCCGTGGACCAGGTGAGCCCGCTCTTTCATACTGACCAACCCCAGGGTCGCGCGATCGGTCTTGCGCTCTCCCGGATCAAACCCGGCTCCATCGTCGGTGATCGTGAGGATGACGACCCCGTCATCCCGCTTCAATTCCACCTCGAATCCCGTCGCGCCGGCATGTTTGGCGACATTGTTCAATCCCTCCTGCGCGATGCGGTAGAGGCAGGTCGCGACCGGCTGGGGGATCGATCCTTTGCCGGCGTTCGAGCAAAAAGAGCCTTTGAGGCCCGTTCGCGCCGCAATGTCGTCCACCAACCGGCGCAGGGCGACGGTCAGCCCCAAATCATCCAGCACCGAGGGGTGAAATTGGTACGCCAGATGACGGAGATCTTCGCATAATTCGGATGCGTTATCCTGCAATGACCGAAGCCTGACCCCGATGGTATTCGAGCCCGGTGGCAACGCCTGCTCGAGGGTTTCAAGCTCCACCACGATCATGGCCAGGCGCTGATTGATGTCGTCATGGAGATCGCGCGAGATGCGCCGCCGTTCTTCTTCCTGCGCCGTCAGAAGCCGGGCGGTCAAGCCTCGAAGATCCTCTTCGCTTCGTTGCAGAGCCATCCGGTTGTTGCTCAAGGCGGCTTCACTGACCCGCAGCGAATGTTCCGTCTCCATCCGTTCGGTAATCTCCGCCACCAACGCCTCATTGACCTTGGCCAGTTCGGCGGTCCGATCCCACACCCGCACTTCCAACTCGGCGTGCGCTTGCCGGAGGGACTCCACATCCCGGCGCCGCCGCAGGATAAAGAAAACAGAAATCCAGATGACCACCAGGCTTAAGACACGATTTGCAAGAATCATCCAACCGGGCACATTCTCCATGGTGGGACTGATTACCGTTCCCACCGCGATCAGCAGGGTCGAAAACGCGGCGACCAGCACCGGCATCAGGCGATATCGGACCGTCGAACCCAGAAACACCACGGCGGCATAGAGCACGCCGATCGCCACGCCGAGCGGAATCGACACATCCAGCCACAACAGTCCGACCGCAAGGCAAACCGTCAAGCTGATGCGAAGAAGTTGGTTCACGAATGAGTATTATCCTCCCGTTTTTGCGCGTCATTCAAGGGTGCCTCGGCGCTTCCGCCTTCATCCGGGTTGATCCGCCGGTGCCGCAACAGAATGCCGAGGCCGACGGTTGCGCTGACCAGCAGCAGGGCATTGGTCACGATGAAGACGACATCCTGCACCAACCAGCTATAGGCCAGAAAGCCGGCCGAGGCGACACATTGACCGATAAAAAGCCAAGGCGACACCCCTTTGCTGGACCGTTCCGCCCATTGCCGATAAATTTGAGACAGGATCGTACAGAGCAGGACAAAGGAGGCGGACCATCCGATGAGATGCCGTATCATAGGGCAGCCGAATGGAGCCGCTCATCGGTTGGTTCCGGCCATAGGCCGACGGAACGGCCACTCCATCGATTATGAGCGGAACATCAACCGAGGTGGCAAGACCCCGGTCATCGGGGTATCGCGTGGGTTATATTATGCAGAAGCGCATGCAGTTCTTCCACCGCCGTTTCTTTGGTGAGATACGCCGCGGCTCCGGCATCGCGCATTGCCCGTTCGATGTGTCGATTGATATTCACCGAGAGGCCGATCACCGTCGTCTCCGGGAACTCCTGCTTGATGAGGCGGGTGGCCTCCACCCCGTCCATCACCGGCATGTTCACGTCCATCAACACGATATCGGGATGCAGCCGGCGGGCCCGTTCCACCGCCTCGCGGCCGTTGGCGGCCTCGCCGACGATCCGGAGATCCTCATACCCTTTCAAGGCGCTTTCAAGGCCCTGACGGACCAACGCATGGTCATCGACCAGGAGAATGCTGAGCGCCTTCGTCGTCCGGGACACCGGCCTCGCCATGTCGTCTTGCGCCATCTCCCCGGGGCTCCGCCGCACTCCCGCCGCCTCGCTCTTCAGCGCCTCAGTCATCGTCCGGCCGGACGGAACGGTCAAGGTCGCGGTGGTGCCCTGATCCCTCGCCGAAATCACATCCACCCGCCCTCCCATCGCTTCGATCCGTTCCCTGAGGCTGTAGAGCCCGAATCGATCCGCTCCCGTGATGGTCGCGGGGTCAAATCCACAGCCCTGGTCCTCCACCGTGACCTGAAGATGCCGGTCGGCGCTCACGGCGATTTTCACGACAGCCTGATTCACCGCGGCATGTTTGACGATATTCAGCAGAAGTTCGCGAACGGATTGAAAGGTAAAGATCAGCCGCTCTTCCGCGAGCGGCGGGATGTCCGGTTCGGCCCGCACATCGACGGTGAGGCCATGGCGGAGCATCTGTTCCGCCAGCCACTTGATCCCCATGACCAGCCCGAACTGATACAAGACCGGCGGACTCAATTCGGCAATCATAGTGCGGGTATAGGCCAGCGCTTCCCCGACAATCTCTTCCGATTCCTGAGCCAACCGTTCCTGCCCCGATGAGAGCCGGCTTTGCCGCCGGACCTGCGATAATTTAATTTTGGCCAGGGCCAGCATTTGGGCAAGGGAGTCGTGAATCTCTGTCGCTAACCGGCGCCGCTCACGCTGCTCCGCCAGGCTCAGCTCAGACGCCAATGCGCGCAACCTGGTTTGCGATGCGATGAGGATTTCCGTCCGCTCATGCACCCGTTGCTCCAGTTCAGCATTCCATTGCGTAAGTTGCTGTTCAACCTGCTTTCGGTTCGTCATATCGCTGAAAAAGATCGAGACGCCGCCGCCGTAGGGATACATCCGATGTTCGAACCACCGTTGCGACGGTTCATGAAATGATTCCACATGACCGGGGCGACGGCGCTGCATGGCCTCTTCGATGGCCGCCCGCAGGTCCGCGCCGGTCCCTTCCAGAAACACGTCGGTCAACTTGCGATCCCGGAGTTTGTCCTTCGGCGTCCCGAGGATCTCGGCCGCCCGCTGGTTGGCGACCGTGTATTTGCCGTCGGCATCGACCGCCATGAATGCATCGCTGATCGAATTCAGGAGATGTTCCATCTTGGCCTTGCCGGCTTCCGCAATCTCCCTCGCTCGATGCAATCCTTCGCTCAAGATCGAGATGCCGATCGCTTCGATCACGAAGAGGGAAAGGGCCACTACATTGGCCGAATTGAAGGAGAAGCTCCCGACCGGAGCGATGAAGAAATGGTCGGCGACGACGGTGGATGCAAGAGCCGCGAAAATACCCGGCCCGGCTCCCCCATACCAGGCAGCCACCATAACGGCGAAAAAGAACGTGATGAAAGGAACGCTAATCCCGCCCAGGATCGGGTTCAGAAGAAGGCGCAATCCCAACGCGGCAATGACCACGAGGACGGCGACCCCGTATCGTAAAAGCCATTGTAAGCACATCGGTCGATATTCCACGAACGCGCCTCTCCCGACCGGCTCCCGCAGCCGGCGGCGAACGTTTGGTTGGCCGGAAAGAACAGTGTAGTCTATTGAGACGGGAAAACTTGACTAGGAAGAGCCCTAGCCGGCATGAAACCCCGTTCAGGGGCGCCGGCCGGCCTCAAACCCGGAATCGCGCCACCGTTCCAATAAGGCAATCCGCCGCTCGAGCTGTTGCACGGTTGCCTGATCGACCCGCCCTCCGGTCCGCCTGATCAGCTCGGCGTTAAGCCGGCGATGATCCACGCCGGTCTTTCTGGCCACGGCGCCGACCAGGGTGCGGTGCCTGTCTCGGAGCGCGAGCTTGTGCTCGTGCAGCGCCACAGGATTGTCCGTATCGCCTCTGCCGTCGGTTCCCGGTTCCCCGTCGTCCTCTCCAATCAAGGTATCGATCCGGGCCACCCCATTCAACGGCACATACTCTTTCAACGATGTCGCCGCCGTGCCGAACAATGTCCGCTGCACCGACGGCATCACGTCCTCGAGCACATGATCCCGCTCGGCTTTGATGCGCGTGGCATAATGAACGAGCGTTGCGTCCTTGGGCAAATAGAGCCACGCCCGCTGCGGCTTGGGAATGCCGTCTTGCATGCGGACGAACCGGCCGACGACTTGCCGGAAATACATCTCCGTCAAGACATTGGTCGCATAGACTCCGATGCGCAGTCGGGGGATATCGACGCCTTCGCTCACCATGTTGACCGCAACGAGCCACTGTTGTTTCGGGTGTTGCGTGAACGCCGCGATGATGTCCGACGCCGCCGGATCATCGGATACCGCTAGCTGCGCCCGGCTGCCCGTGACGCGGGCGACGAGGTCCGCCACCTGCCGGGCATGGTCTTGATTCATCGCCACGATCAAGCCGCCCGCATCAGGCTGCTCCTGCTTGCGCAACCGGTTCAATTCGGCGTGGGCATCGGCGATCACGGACCCCAGCCAGTTTTCCTGGAGCAGCGCCGTCTTGAGACGTTCCCGTCCGCGCTCGAAGGTCAAGCCGTCCTCAAACGTCGCGCGGTGCTCGCGGCCGTCCGACAACCAGCTCAATTCGCCTTCGTAGCTCGGAAAGAGAATCGGCCGGCAGACCCCTTCGCGGATGGCGTCGGCATAGCCGTAGGCGAAGTCCGCCTGGCTCTCACCCTGCTCATAGCGAACGAAGGGGATGGGATTATTGTCCGAGCGAAACGGCGTCCCCGACAGGGCCAGGCGAAAGACCGCCTCGTCGAAGGCTTCCCGCAGCGCCAAGCCCCAATCTTTTCCGTCGCCCGCATGGTGCAGCTCGTCGAAAATGAGCAATGTGTGGCGGCTCCGGCAGGCGCGCTGAAACACCGCCGGCGCCAGACAGACTTGCTGATAGGTGACGACCGCCCCGTGGTAATCCCGGGCTTCGCAAGTCTGTTCATTGGTCAGTGCCGGATCAAGTTGAATGCCCATCGGACCGGCGGCCGCAGACCATTGGGTGCGCAAATGATTGGTCGGACAAACGACCAGCACGCGGCTGACCGCCCGATCGGCCAGGTATTGATGGGCAATGCGGAGCGCAAATCGAGTCTTGCCGGCCGCCGGCGTGGCGGTCGCCAAAAAGTCGCGGCTCTTGTGCGTCAAGACCGCCGTCACGGCGCGGGCCTGCCAATCGCGCAGCTTCGCATTCCACGGAACTATTCTCACCGGAGCCTCATCCCGCCGTTGAACATGGCATCCGGCAACATAATGAAGCTCCCGAACAACTACAAGACTTGATTTCCCGTAAGGGACTATTCGGCCGGCTGTTCGACTTGATGGTCGCCGATCAGACGCTCGGCAAGCGCCATGCGAACATCCTTCTGGATCTTCAGAGACAGGTAGCCCCAAAATGGGCGCGATCTTCCAGAACGATGATCTTCCACAACTTTTGGGGATAACTCTGTGGACAACCTCTGGCTAGCGTTTCAAAATGGGCTATACCGGCAGAAGCCTTTCACATTGCCCAATCGTTAAGCATTGGCCCTGCGCCCTGATCACCCCCTATATCTTGCGGCTTGACTATTGTGATTTTCTACAAATACGGCGCAGGCCGGCTTTTCCGAAGCGCGCCCACTTTTGTCTACGTACCATTGCCTGGCTACTTCCCTCCTTCGGAACCACCAGTAGTTATGCACAGGCGATCGTCCTCCCGCCGCTCTTTTCCTTATGATTGCCCCTCTTTTTCGCGCAGGGCCGCCAGCGCCGCCAGGATGGCCGCCGGACGCGGCGGGCACCCCGGGATTCTGACATCGACAGGGATATGGCGGTCCACCGGGCCGGTCACGGCATAGCTCCCTTTAAAGAGACCGCAATCGATGGCGCAATCGCCCAGCGCAATCACGATCTTGGGATGCGGCGTTTGTTTATACACATCCTTCAGCGCTCTCTCCATATTGACCGTAACGGGACCTGTGACGACGAGGGCGTCCGCATGGCGAGGTGACGCGGCAATATGGAGACCCAACCGTTCCGCGTCGTAGACGGGATTCACCAGCGCGTTCATCTCCATCTCGCAGGCGTTGCACGATCCGGTATCCACTTCGCGGATCGTCAAGGAACGTCGAAAGGGCCTGACCTTGTCTCTTGCCGCCGGTTCAATTTGACCGGACGCAGTCTCAGCGCCTGGATACGTGCCGGTCACTATTCCGGTCTTCAGGCTCTTTTTGAGAATACGGAACATAGGACTCCTATTATGTATTGAGTCAGTGCATCACTGATTCAGTGCTCCAATGATTCAATGATTCACAGATCGTTGCCCGCATACGACAAGTTGAAGCTCTTATTGATCAACGGAAAATCGGGGATGATATTGCCGACCGCCGCCCATTGGATGGCAGGCCAGTTCACGAAGGACGGATCGCGCACTTTGCACCGATGAATACCGCCCGCTTCACCGGCCATAACCATGTACAGGATTTCCCCCCGCCACCCTTCGACCCCGGACAAGGCCCAGGCGCCTTGCGCCGGCTCTGAGACCGGCTCACCGGCGACCGGGCCCTCGGGGAGCTTCCGGTGAATCGCCCTGATGAGACGGCAAGACTCGTGAACCTCATCCATCCGGACCCGCATCCGAGCTCGAACGTCCCCATAACGGTACAATGCAACGCATGGCTTCAGATCGGCATAGGCGGCAAAAGGGCGATCCCGGCGAAGGTCTCGGTCAATGCCCGACGCACGTCCCACCACCCCGACCACCGCATGGTCCCAGGCAATCTGTTCACTTAGGACACCGGTCGTCTCCAATCGATCCGTGAGCGACGCATTGGCAAAGAGAATCCTTTCGAGATCCGAAAAGTCCGCCTCAACAGTCTCGATCTCGGCCAGAAGATCATTCCATTGCGGGGGACTCACATCGAGGCAGACCCCGCCGACACGAGTGATGCCGCGAAGAAATCGCGACCCGGTGAGGCGATCATTGAGCTGCATGAGGCGCTCCTTCATCCGGCTGCAGTGAGCATGCGGCAGCACATAGGCCGTATCGTTGCACATGGCGCCGATATCGCCGAGATGGTTATGCAGCCGTTCGAGTTCCAGAAAGAGGCTTCGCAGATAACGCGCTCGAGGCGGGACCTCGATCGCCATGAGTGATTCCACCGCCTGGCAATAAGCCACACTGTGGCCGACCGACGTATCGCCCGACACCCGTTCGGCGAGCGCCACGCCATCCGTCAGCGATCTCCGTTCAAACAACTTTTCCACACCCCGATGCTTCCAGAAGTGGCGCACTTCGAGCTGCATGATCGGCTCGCCGGCCACCGAAAAGCGAAAATGCCCCGGCTCGATGATTCCGGCATGGATGGGCCCCACCGGCACCTCGAACACCCCTTCTCCCTCAATGTGCCGAAAAGCATAGCGCCCCTCAGCGCGTCTCAAGACCGTGTCCCATGCAAAATCTTTCTTCAGCGGATGGGCCCCTTTCGGCCAATGTTCATGCCGCACGAGCCGGCGCATATCCGGATGGCCGACCGGAATCAGCCCGAACAGATCGCGGACCTCGCGCTCATACCATTTCGCGGCATGGATATGGGGCGTGATCGACCGAAACAGACGGTCGCCATCTTGAACATCGGCGCAGAGTAGCAGCCAGTCTTTCCGCTCCTCCAGCGTGAAGAGATACCACAGCTCATCACGCGATTCGCGCGGCCGATGGTCCACCGCCCACAACAGCGAGAGGCTCGCCCGCAAATCCGGCTTGGTATGAAGATAATGGGCCAGAAGAGGAATCTGCTCCTTGAAGACGCGTAGCGCCGGGATGCCCTGCACCATCAGGCTTTCCCGGACAGCCGCCGGAAATTCCGCGTGAAGCAGCGCCGCGGCCGCCGTAGCTTCTGCCATCTCTACCTCCCCAACAGGACAATGACCGCCTGATCCATGAGTCCCTTCACCGGCTCCGGGATTGCCCATCCCAACCCGATCAATGCAAGGGCCGTCACGGCAAGCGGGATATGGCTCACGCTCCACCGTTCGCCCGATGGCACGTCCCGCGGCGCCGTGCCCCAGACCATCAAGACCACGCGGTAGATGAAGCCGCCGAATAAGGCCACTGCGAACAGGAGAAACAGCAGCACAACGGCGAGGTTGCGCACATCGTGGGCAATAATGACCGTGATGAATCGCCCCAGGTGCAACGTATCGGACGCAAAGCTTTGCGTCGCCAGCGAGGACAACACCAGCATCTCGCTGAGGAACATGGAGAACGGCGGCATCCCCGCCAGCGCCAACCCGGCAATCAGAACGGCGAGCGCCGTAATCGGCTGCACCGACGCCATCCCGTGCACTTCTTGGATTTCCCTCGTGCCGAATCGCCTGTGGATATTGCCCGCCGCGAAAAAGGCCAACGACTTGGCCAGCGCATGATTCAGGAGATGAAACAGTCCTCCGAACGTCCCGGCCGGTCCTCCCACTCCAAACCCCGCGATCGCGATGCCCATGTGCTCGATGCTGGAATAGGCGAACATCCGTTTGTAGTCGTGTTGAATCAGGATAAACAGCGCCGCGACCACGAAGGACAGGAGCCCGAGCAGAAGCAGGAGATTGCCGGTGTAATAGTCCGGCACCGCCTGATCGACGATGCTCTTGGTGCGCAAGAGCGCATAGACGGCCACCGTCTCCAGGACTCCGGCCAGCATCGCGACCACCGGCGCCGGCGCCTCGCCATAGGCTTCCGGAACCCAACTATGCATGGGCGCCAGCCCGATCTTCGTTCCATATCCGACCAGGACAAAAATGAAGGCGAGTTTCAGCACCTGAGGGTCCAGCTGCGACGCCACCTGCTGTAGGATCGTCACATTGAGCGCCGCACTGACGTCTCCCAACACCCGGACCGATGAATAATACATCAACACCGTCCCGAAGAGGGCCAGCGCGATGCCGACCGAACAGAGGATCAGATACTTCCATCCCGCTTCGAGCCCTTCGCGCGTGCGAAAAAAAGAGATGAGAAACGCCGTCGCCAGGGTCGTGCCCTCCATCGCCACCCAGAGCACGCCCAAGCTGTTGGCCAGTGTGGCCACAATCATGGCGAACAGGAAGAGATGGAACAGACAGAAAAAGAGCCGCGTGCGGCCGGGAGCAATCGTCCCGCGCGCGACATGGTCGGCCAGATAGTCCCATGAGTAGACCGAGGCGGTACATCCGATCGCAATGATGATGAGCAGAATAAAGGCCGACAGGCCGTCCAGGTAGACCAACCCCCACAGCGTGGTGATCGCGCCGTGACCCGACAGGTCGCCTACAATGACGGCTTCGGACAGGGCCAACGCGGTCATGGTCCCCAGATTCAACGCCCGAAGAACAAACGGATGATTCGTCGCCGCGCTCAATAATGCGGTCAGCAGCGGAGCGGCGAGCAGCACCGCGACGGGAGCCAAGGCGATTTCGTTCATCAAACGGTCTACTCTTTTAATGCGGTAAGCCGGCTGGTATCCACCGTATCAAACGTATCCTGCAGCCGATGGGTGTATAGGCCGATGATCAAGGTCCCGACCAGCACGTCGAAAAACACGCCCAACTCGACGATGAGCGGCATCCCGTAGGCGGCGGCGGTGGCGCCCAGAAACAGGCCGTTTTCCATCACGAGAAATCCGATGATCTGCGTGACGGCCTTATTGCGCGCGATCATCGTAAAGAAACCGATCAGGACGATTGCGAGCGCGATGGCGAGCGAATCCCGGGTCAACAAGGCGCCCAATGGAATGATGGGCTGGGTGATGAAGAAGGCCAACATGACGAGGCCGCCGCAGATCAACAGACCGGTCGGCACGTTCACGTTCATGTCCACCTCGCGGTTCACATTCAGGCGTTCAATGACCTGCTTCAAGATATTCGGAATCACGACGGCCTTGATGAGAATGGTGAGCCCCGCGGCGGCATAAATATGGTGAATCCCCGTCAGAAACGCGACGAGCGCCGCGGTCGCCGCCAGGAAGACCGATTGCAACGCAAAGAGATCGACGCAGGCCGAGAGTCTGCGTTGCGCCACGATGGCAAAGCAGCTCAGGAGCAGCAATGCCGACCCGAGATTGACCAGTTGGGATCCGATGTCGAAGGCCGGCACTATCAGATCATCCCCGCAGCACGTAGAAAAAGATCACGGCCAGCAGCGCCAAGATGAATGCGAGTCCGAGAAAGTCCGGCAGGCGAAACAGCCGCAGCTTGGCGAACATCGACTCGATCACGCCGATCACCAGCGCCAACCCCGAGACCTTGGCCAGATAAGCCACGACGCCGACGGCCAGCGCGACCGGTTCCAGACTGGTCGCAATCCCCCATGGAGCGAAGACATTGGCGATCAGCGTCAAAAAGACCAGGAGTTTCAGCGCCGCCGCCCATTCCACCAGCGCCAGGTATCGTCCCGAGTATTCCAGCACCATCGCTTCGTGAATCATGGTCAGTTCAAGATGGGTGGCCGGGTTATCCACCGGCACGCGACCGGTTTCCGCAAGCGCCACGATCATCAAGGCCGCCAGCGCCATTAAATGCGGAGAGGGATCGAGGACGATCCCGTCGAGCAAGGCGGTTTTATGGACGATCGTGCTCAAATTCGTCGACCCGGCGGTGAGCGCGATCGCGAAGATCGACATGATCATGGCCGGCTCGGTCAGCGATGCCACGATGGCCTCGCGGCTGCTCCCCATCCCTCCGAAGGCCGAGCCTGCATCAAGACCGGCCAAGATCAGAAAGAACGTACCGAGGCCGAACAGATAGACCAACGCGATGATATTCCCTGCAAAACTGAGCGGAATCCGCGATGTGAACATCGGCACCAGCAATCCGGCGAGCAGAGTCGAAGCAAACAGAATGTACGGGGTTGCCGTAAAGATCCATGATGTCGTGGTCGAAATGATCGGCTGTTTGCGGAACAACTTTGCCAGATCGGCGTAGGGTTGGAGGACGCCGGCGCCCCGACGTAATTGAAGGCGGGCTTTCACCTTGCGGATCAGTCCCACGATGAAGGGCGCAACCGCCAGCATGATCCCCGTCTGGACGGCGATAAGAACGACAGCCTGCAGTATGGATGTCACGACAATTCCGCCCTTACACCGCCATCAGCAACAACACCACGAGGGTCACAAAGATATAGGTGAGATAGAGGTGGAGGCTTCCGGTCTGGATCACTCGCATTCGGTCTGCCGCGGTCGCAAACAAGGTGACAACCGGGTCATACAGATATTTTTGAAAGACCGGTTCGATATGCAGTTCAAACCGCCGGCGCTTGGCGAAATAGCGGGATTCCTCGAGAACCTCCGTTTCGAGTTTCACCGTCGGTTGATAGACCGTGCTGAAGACCCGTTTGATCGGCTGGGCAAAGCCCGTGGCCGTGTACTCCGTACGCGGGGTGATGTTGATCCCGCAAGCCCAGGTCTTGCCGTAACGCGCCCGAGTCATACCGCCGAACGTCTTCACCAGCAGGAGGCCGAAGAGCGACAATCCGGCCAACCCGAGCGCAATCGCCGGTGACGAGAGACTTGAAAACTCGACATTGACCGGCGCCAACGCCCACCTGTCGACCGCCACCATGCGTTCTGCAATCGACGTGGTGAATGGCCGGACAATTCGATCCAGCAACGGGACCATCACCATCGGCAGCAGTCCCAGCAACAGGCAGAGAACGGCCGGCAGCCCCATTCCGATCCGCATGGAAACCGGCACCTCTTCGGCCCGGCGCGCATGGGAACTCCGCGGCAAGGCGAGAAACGCAATACCGAATGCTTTCGCGAAGCAGGCGAGGGCCAATACTCCGGTCAGAGCCAGCATGGCGGCCGCAAGCGGCAGCAACAGCTGCAGCAGGATCGTGGGAAGGTGCAGGCTGAGAAAGAGCGTCTGAAAGACGAGCCATTCGCTGACGAAGCCGTTCGTCGGCGGCAAGGCGGAAATCGACACGGCGCCGATCAAGAACAACAGGCCGGTCCAGGGCATGCGGCGAAGCAGGCCTCCATATTCCTCCATGTTGCGCGTGTGGGTCGCGTAGGCCAGCGAGCCCGCGCCGAGGAACAACAGCGTCTTGAACATGGCGTGATTGATCGTGTGATAGAGCCCGGCCAGCAGCCCCAACGCCGCGAACTCCTTCAGTCCATAGGTGTGAAAGATCATCCCGGCTCCGATGCCCAACAGAATGATGCCGATATTCTCCACGCTGTGAAAAGCAAGCAACCGCTTGAGGTCATGTTCCATCAGCGCATACATCACGCCCAAGAGTGCCGACAAGGCCCCGACCACGAGGACCGTGAACCCCCACCACCAGGGAAAGTCTCCGCCCAGGAAGTCAAAGTAGACCCGGATCAGACCGTAGATGGCGGTCTTGATCATGACCCCGGACATCAAGGCCGAAACATGAGACGGCGCCGCCGGATGCGCATAGGGCAGCCAGACATGAAGCGGGACAATGCCCGCCTTCGCCCCGAATCCGACGAGAGCCGTGAGAAACACCAGGGCCCTCATGCCCTCCGGCAGAGGAGGCTCCGGCCGGCGAAAGGTCTCAAAGGAAAACGACCCGGACTCCTGAAAGCAAATCAGGAACGACAGGGCGATAAAGGCGGTTCCGACATGCGCCATGACGAGATAGAACAGTCCGGCATACCGAACGTCGGCCTTTTCATGTTCCGTGACGACGAGGAAATACGAGACCAGCGACATCGATTCCCAGACGATCAAGAACAGCAAGCCGTGGTCCGCCATCACGACCAGGGTCATGGAGAGCAGAAACGCATTGTAGAGCGATCCCATCGCGGCCATAGAGGATCGCCCGTAGAATTCCGTCACATAGCCGAATGCAAACAAAGAAGCGGCCAGTCCGGCGAGCGAAATTATCAGGACAAAGAACGCCGCCAGCGGATCGAGCCGGACGGCGAAGGTCAGGAGCGGGATACTCGACTGGACCGAAGCGGCCCATGGTTCCGGCGCCAGCAGACCCGCCAATCCCAGCAGGACGCCGGCCCCGCCGGCAACGCAGGCCGCCCCATGCGCAAGTCTATTCTGCAGACGTGGTTGTGCAGGAACACAAAACGGAAGAAGCAATCCGGCCGCATGGCCGGCGACGAACAGGGCGAAAAGATACAACATCCTTCGCGATCGCTTACGGCCTCTGGTGAATCAAGGTCGGAACGATCTGGCTTTGTACATCGTCCGGAATGCTGTAGTGCATATACGGCTTCTCCACCATCTGATTCGCATACAGCCGCCCGGTCGGAACCGGGATTTGTACGTCCACTCGCGCCTGATCCTTCGGCGGAATGGTGATGGTCTGTTCCTTGATTCCGCCGATATAGGGATGCCACACGACCATCTTGTATGTACCCGGAGGAATATCGTCGATGTCGAACCGGCCGTCCTGGTCGGTGAGGGCAAAATACGGATTCTCGATCACCAATCCCCAGCTCTCCATATACGCGTGAAATCCGCATTGCATGACAAACACCCGGCGGCCCTTGGACATCCCGACCAACTGTTTCATCGGCTCACCGGCCAAATGGTTATGATAGAGAGCGGCATCGCTCTTGTCCTTCAGGTCGCGGGGATGTTGCGGGTTCATGGGCAACGGCAGGTTGAACAGCACGCGCGGGCCGAGCGCCGACGTTTCGTACGCTTGGATATCGTGCATGACCGGGTCCATGTTTACGACAACTACCTCCTGCTTTTCACGAACCACGGTCGTAAAGGGAATGAACCGGCAGTCCCTGGCTTCAATTCGCGAAGCAGGAACGTGAGAAAACGATTTTCCTTTTTCCAGACCTTCCAGGTACACGACCACATCGCGAAACGCTCCCCCGGTTCCCACATTGAACGGTTGGAGCAACCGCCAGCCGCGGCCATCCGAGATCCGTCCACAGTAGACCTGATCCGGCTGCGTGACGAGGTTGTACCCCTTCGGCTTGGGGATTTCACCGGCGAGTGTGATGGTTCCCACCAATCTGCCGCCGTCGGTCACGGTGGCTTCTTCATAAGACCAGGCGGCTGAACTGACTCCCATCAAGAGTGCGAACAGGGAACAAAATACAGATCGCATGACTTGTCCTTTTTTCATGAAGATGAAAGTGAATCGGGATGTGGTGACTCGCGTATTACTCTTGGCGGCACAAACCGGCGCGCCGGCGGCAGCGGGCAAAGCCCTCTCGGGCCTCCAGGCTATTAGGGTCGCAGGTCAGGACCATCTTCCAATTGAACAAGGCCTCTTCATGTTGTCCGACCTCCTCCAAGAGCGCGGCCAGCCGGCTCCGGGACAGGGTATCGGACGGACATACGGCGAGCGAGCCGCGTAGCCGATTGATATGATCGCTTCGCTCGTCGGTCTCGCGCGCATTCATTGCGAGTCTTCTCCCTGGCGGTCCACCTTGTGATCGCGCCTCTCTTCTGAACCCATGCAGGGGCAATGCCAGATCGTTAAGTGGGCGAGCCGGACCAATGGAGAGTCGATAAATTGAGGGCTTAGCCTTTTAGAGGCAGGAAAGCAGACGCCGGCGCTCTGTTCATTCATCAAGGTTCTGCAAATTCTGCACATACCGCTCGGAACGCTCGCATGGCAGCCCGCACTTTTTGCGGGCCGTGATTCATGTATCCTCGCCGTCATTCTCCGATCCCATATTCCTTGATCTTATATTGCAATGTTCGAAGACTGATTCCTAACAGTTTAGCGGCCTTTTCCCGGTGGCTGGTCACTTCCCCCAGAGTGCGCCTGATGACCTCGCGCTCGATGTCTTCCAGCGATCGCCCAATGGTGATCTCCATCGTCCGCCGGTCCTGCTTGGCGGTCTGAATTTCTTCCGGCAGATGGTCCGGCTGAATCACCGCTTCTTTCACGGTGACCACCAACCGCTCCATGAGATTGCGGAGCTGGCGAATGTTGCCGGGCCAGGCATACAAGCGCAGCAACTGCATGGCTTCCGCCGAGACCGATTGGCGCACACGGTGATGGCGGACCGCAAATTCATCGAGGAAGGTTTCCACCAACAGCGGAATGTCCTCGGCCCGCTCGCATAAAGCCGGCAGCCGGATCGGCACCACATTAAGGCGGTAATAGAGATCTTCCCGAAAACCTCCTTCTTTGACCGCTTCTTCCAAATTGCGGTTCGTGGCCGCGATGATTCGCGTATCGACTCTGATGAGTTTGGTACCGCCCAGACGCCGGAATTCTTTCGTTTCCAGCACACGAAGGAAATCGACTTGTGACTTTAAGGACAACTCCCCCACCTCGTCCAACAGCAATGTCCCCTCATGCGCCAATTCAAATCGCCCCGCTTTCGTGGCCATGGCGCCGGTATACGCGCCTCTCTCATAACCGAATAATTCACTTTCGAACAGATTTTCCGGAAGCGCGCCGCAGTTGAGCGTGACAAACGGTCCACCGGCCCTCGTGCTCTTATGGTGAATGGCACGGGCCACCAATTCCTTGCCGGTCCCGCTGGCTCCGGTCAGGAGCACGGTCACATCGCTGCCGGCCACCATCTCGACCAGATTGTACACATGCTGCATGGGTTCGCTTTCCCCGATCATTCGATCAAACCGCGTTCTGGTTTCCAGGCGGTCGCGCAGCTGTTTGTTTTCACTCGCCAGCGCATGGCGCTCCAACGCCTTTTCAACGACGAGCGGGAACCGTTCGCGATCAAGCGGTTTCATGAGGTAGTCATAGGCTCCGTAGCGCATCGCCTCCACGGCCGTATCGATCGAGCCGTATGCCGTCATCACCACCACCTGAGTATCAGGCCATTGCCCTTTGATTCGTTGCACCAATTCCATGCCCCCGGCCCCCGGCATCTTGAGGTCCGTGATTACCAAGTCCGCCGCTGTCTCGCCGAGCGACTCCATCGCCTCCTCGGCCGATCCTGCACCGCGGACCCCGTACCCCTTTTTTTGCAGCATGGTGATCAGGGCCCCGCGGATGTTGACCTCGTCATCGACGATCAAGATCTGAATATCTGAGTTCATGACAGACACGACACGGCGCGATGGTCTTCGACCACCGGAGGGAACAGCATTTCGACGGTCGTCCCGGCCCCCCGCATACTCCTCACATGGATCATTCCGCCATGGTCTTCCATGATGCGGTACGCAATGGGGAGGCCCAGCCCGGTGCCCGTCGATTTGGTGGTGAAAAACGGTTCAAAAATCCTATGGAGATGGTCCGTGGCGATGCCGACTCCCGTATCAGTAACCGTCACCGCAATCCATCGCTTGCCGTCCACGGTGCGTTCCGCCGCGGCCAGACGACACAGGCCTCCGTCGGGCATGGCGTGAAAGGCGTTGACGATGATATTGATCAGAACCTGGCTGATGGCGGTCTCGTCGCCTGACACCGGCGTCAGCGATGAGTCGACCGCCTCTTCAAGCCGTATCTTCCGCTCCTCCGCCTCAAAGCGCATCAATGCCATAATGTGCGAGAGCAGCGGCTCCATATCCACCGGATGCAGGCCGACGGAAGTCGGGCGGGCAAATTTCATAAAACTGTCCAGAATCATGGAGAGGCGGCGGCACTCCGCGTTCACCACCCGGATGTATCGCAGCCCCTGCTCGCTGAGAGCGCGCCGCTCCGCGAGTTCTTCCTCCAACAGGTGAAGATTGAGGTCCATGGCGCTGAGCGGATTCCGCAGCTCATGCGCCATGCCGGCGGATAATGTATGCAAGGCCGCCAGCTTTTCCGCCACACGAACCCGCTGTTCGAGACCGAGCCAGTCCGTCACGTCCTGCGCCTGTAAGATCACGCCGACCGATGCTCCTTCGTCTCCGGAAAGATCGGCCGTGCTCACGCGAATGGTATGAGGATTTCCTTCCCGGCCCACGTACGGCAAATCCTTATGGCTGACATGCCGGTGCTCCCGAAGCGCCTCATCCAAGACCCGGCGAATCATATCATCGACCGGAAACACCGATTCGTAGGCATTGCCCAGCAAATCAGCGGATGATCGTTGGAAGACCGACTCGGCGGCCGGATTCACCGCGGTGATGACGCCGACCGGATTGATCGTGAGCACGCCGGTGGGAATGCTTTGGAGAATATTCCTTGCCAAGCCTTTGACTTCTTCAAGGGTTCGCCTTGTCGTGTCATGGTGGAAGAAGGCGATGACCCCGGCAAGCCCGAGCCCGCCCATCACAAGAAGGAACAAGGCGAGCACGACGAAGTCGAACCCGGACTGCCGGAACAGCGGTTCGTCCCGCTCCAATCCGAGGAACAAGACAATGAGAATGGCGACCGCAAGGCTCACAATGATGGAGGCAATGAGCCGATGGGACGTGCTGCGGAGGAACTCTGTCTTGGGAACAGGCCTAAACATTTACCAGTGCAGAGGGGACTTCGTGGGGCTATGCTACCACGCAGAGGCAGGGCTGTACATCCGGCCGGGCGGCAAACTGCACCCTTGGAGACTCACTTCCGGCAAGACGTGCTCTATCGGCCGCTCAAAACGGCGTCACAATACAGGGAGACGGCTTGGCATGGCAGTCCGGCATCATGCCCACGACATTCTGCGGCGGCGCGCTGGTTTGGACCCGGGACTTCGTCGGGCGCTCGTGCAACGTCACGGACAACTGCATATATTCATGATCTCTGAAAATTTCAATCTGAACCTCATCTCCGGCCTGGACCGTCTGTAATGCCTCGGCGAAGTCCTTTGGTGTGCGAAGCGAACGGCCTTGGAGGTTGGTCAAAATATCCCCGCCCAAATTCCAGGCGACGTCGTCCACCGTCACGTTGAGGTTGCCCGAACGAAGGCCCGCCTCGAACGCAGGGCTCGTTTCATCCACATGTTCGACCAGCAATCCGCTGGTGAGAGGCAGCGCGAATAATCTCCGCAGATCCTCCGTCACGAATTTCCCGCTGACTCCGAACCAAGGCCGGACAATCTTGCCCTTTTCGTTGAATTCGATGAGGACCCGCTTCGCCACGTTGATCGGGATGGCGAACCCGATGTTTTGTGCTCCCAATACCACCGCTTTCGACATGCCGATGACCCGGCCGCGCGAATCGACCAGCGGCCCACCGCTGTTCCCGGGATTGATCGGCGCGGTTGTTTGAATGAATCGGTGCGAACCAGTCGCGCCTCCGGCAGGGTCCGGTTGAAATCCGCTGATGATGCCGTTCGACAAGGTAAAGCCCAGGCCGAAGGGACTGCCCACGACCAACGTCTGTTGTCCGACGCGGACGGCATCCGAATCGCCGAGATTGACAAACGGAACCGAAGGATGACCGGGCGGTAAGCGAAGGATGGCGACATCCGTCGTGGGATCAATCGCGAGCAGCGCGAGATTCACGCGGGCGCCGCTGAACAGGGACGCGGTGACGGCACTCGCCCCCTCTACCACATGCGCGTTGGTGAGGATCGTGCCTTGCTCGTCAACAATGAAGCCCGCTCCGACTCCCATGGGAGTCGGTCCTGCGCCGAGACCGCCTGAGGGGTAGGTGACGGAAAGAGAAACCGTGGCCGGCGCGAGCCGTTCGTAGAGAGCCACGGTGCGATTCTCATCGGATTCCGCCCCCGTGGAAGCGGCAAACAGGACCGGTGGAATAAACCCGCCGGATGCCAGACAAGTCACGAAGATGACCGTGTAGAGCTGTCTTCCAAATGGAGAGCCCATAACACTTCTCCTTTTTTCTACTTTCATCATTCGATCTTCGACCTTGGTACAAAACATCGTACCACATGATTTCGAGGTCGACAGCGGAGCTGACCAGGACGATTCCTCTGGGACGGGTATGGTCTTCGCTTCCGCCCTGAAAGAGCAATGCGGATGCCACTCCGGCCATCTGGAAATTCCGACAGCTTAAGGCTGTAATCAGGTTGCGAAGGGAAGATGGAGCGAAACCGCACGAGTGGCTTGTGCGAACTCGAACTTCTGCCTGCGGAACCGGCCGTCGCAGGAGTTCGACCGATTCATTCCACGAGGTTGTGGTGGACGGCATAGCGGGCCAGATCCGCCGTGGTCTTCAGGTTCAGCTTCTCGAGGATGCGCGATCGATAGGTGCTGATGCTCTTGACGCTCAAGGACAGCTCATCGGCGATCGTCGTCACGGTTTTTCCACGAGCAATCATGGCCAGCACCTGAAATTCCCTGTCCGAGAGCCTGGCGTGGGGCGGCTGGTCCATGTCGCCTTGCTGAATCTGCGCCGCGAGCAAGTCGGCGACCGACGAGCGGATATACTTACCTCCCGCCAGAATTTTCCGAACGGCCTGGACCAATTCATCGGGGATGCTTTCTTTAGTCAGATATCCGGCCGCGCCGGCCCGCAGCACGCGGACGGCAAACTGGTCCTCCGGGTGCATGCTCAAGACCAAGACCCGAATATCGGGGCGCAACGCTTTCAGTTCATGCAGCGCGTCCAACCCGCTCCGTCCCGGCATGGTCAGGTCCAAGACGACCATGTCCCAAGGCATCTTGCCCGCCTGCGCCAGCACCTCCGGCGCGCTCGCCGCCTCCCCTATTTCAATCCCCGGGAATTCGTCCTCCAAGGCATGTTTCACTCCGTAGCGCACGAACGGATGGTCGTCTGCGATCAGGATTCGCGTCATGCTCCTCCGATCAAGAGCGGGATACGTACCTTTGCCACCGTCCCTCCCTCTTCGTCCCGCCGGATCGTGACGCTGCCGCCGCACTGGGCCGCCCGTTCTCTCATCCCAAGCAGACCCAGCGAATCCATGCCGGCCAGCGCCGATTCCGAAATCCCACAGCCGTTGTCCCGCACTTCCAACGTGAGCCCTCCCTTCGCAATCGTCAGTCGCACCCGAATAGCGGTCGCCTGGGCATGGCGGGCCACATTGGTCAGCATCTCCTGAAAAATCCGAAACACCGCCGTCGCCTCCTCCGGACCGACGGGGATCGGCGCGCTCGGCATCGACCAGTCGCACCGGATGCCGGTGCGTTTTTCAAAGTCACCGGTTTGCCAATCGATCGCCGCGGCCAGACCCAGCTCATCCAGCACGCTCGGGCGCAACGCCGTTGCGATTTCGCGCACCGACTTGATCGTGTGGTCGATCTGCTGCATAGCCTGTTCCAGCCGCTCGCGCATCAGCGGTTGACTGTCCACCGCGGGTAGATTGATCAGACGTTTCATCACCCACGAGAGATCCATTTTCATGCTGGTCAACGACTGGCCCAGTTCATCGTGCACCTCACGGGCAATCCTCATGCGTTCCTCTTCCCGTATCGTATGAAGACGTTTCGCCAAGGCCCGCAATCCATCCCGCGATCGCCTGAGTTCCTCCTGCGCCTGCTTCCGTTGGGTAATGTCAACCATGAGCCCCAGCAAGCCGGTGATCACGCCGCTGGAATTCCGAAGCGGCGCCGTCGAGAGACTGATGCGCACCGGGGAGCCATCCTTTCGCTGTCGCACCACTTCAAGGTCCGTGAAGGCCTCGTCCTTCATGACGCGCTCGCGCAACGCCCGGTGTTCATCGGCGCTGAAAGGCGGCACGGTGGGCAAGGGACGACCCAGTACTTCCGATGCCCCCCAGCCGAAAATCGATTCCGACGCCGCATTCCAAAGCCCGCAGATCCCGTCGCCGTCCAGAATGACGATTCCCACCGGCGAACTATGAATGACCGCCGTGAGGCGCTCATTCGCGACGCGCAATCGCTCCTCGATTTCCTTTCGTTCCGTAATATCGAACCAGAGGCCCATGATGGTGGCGGAGTCCGTCTCCCGATCACGATAGAGCACCGCGCGATCCTGGAACCAATGATAGGTCCCATCCGACGTCTGCCAGCGATACTCCGAATTGAGCGTTCCCGTTTGATGGAGCCGCTCGAACTCCAGCAAAGCTCGTGCCTTGTCGTCGGGATGAATCCTCTCGGCCCATAATCCCGAATCGTTTAAAAATGCCGAGCCCGGGAAGCCGCTGACCACTTCGATATTTTCACTTACCCAGAGCGCGCCGAAATCTCCCGAGGCCGAAGCGGAGTAGGTGACGATGGGCAAGGCCTCGACAATCAGCCGATGCTTCAATCGGCTGGCGTGCAGGTCCGCTTCGGCCTGCCGGCGCACATCGAGCCCGCGCCGATAGCCCACCACGGTCGCCAATCCGATACCGAGCGCCAGGACGATTCCGAACACCACCGTTTCATAGGTCATGGCCGGCGCCTCCTGCGCCCCGATTTATATGTTGGGAAACCGTCAATAATGCGATGGAATACCGGCGAGGGGACCATCGGTATGACAGAACAGCGGGAACCTCATCCGCGTCAACAATGCGCCGCCGGCGATGGCTCTGGATCATGGACGCGCCTGCCAAGAAAGTCCGGCTACCGGATGCAGCGGAGGCTATTGTACAGATTCAACCATGCAGAGGCTATTCATTCGTCCCCGAAACAATGTAGGATTCCTCCTACAATCACACGCCGATCTATATGGTTCAAGGATCGATCACATCCGACTATCGGTCCGCCGGAGGGCCTCCGGCGGCGGGACCCCGGTTGCTTAATGGACGACCCTGTGTCCTAATGGCTGACAATCGTGGGACTATTCCGTTATCCTGTGGAGACTGTAGCCATGCGCGTTGCTCTATCACGAATGTCGGCAGCCTGCGCGCTGTCCGTGCTCGTATTTCTCCAGGCATGCGATTTTCGGCAAATGATCGAAGATCGACCCGTCGCTCTCCCCGAAGAATCGACGAAGCCGAAAGAACAACATTCCGCCGAAACCCGCCCGAGCGCAGATTCCTCCGCCGGCGCGCCGAACCGGTAGCCCGCCCCGAACAATCGGTGTCTGCGTTCCTCATCGCCCGCCGGCGAATCGACCGACCGTGCCTTGACAATCATCCATAAGAGCACCATGGACACATTCACTCATGTTCTACGAATCGCGTGCCTGTGCTTGATCATGATGGCGGAATCTGGCATGCCTTCAGAAGGGATGGCCGACCTGAATCCGATCCAGCGAGAAAATGCGCAGACCGGCACGGTCGAGTGGCGTCTGACCAAGCCGGCCATGGATCGAGAAATCGAGGGCTATGCGTCTCGCACCAGCGTCAATCGCGGCGACGCCATCAGTCTCTTCGTCCATGCGGCCGGTTCTTCTTACACGATGGAAGTGTATCGTATGGGATGGTACGGCGGACTGGGGGCGCGGCTGGTATTTGGCCCGGTCATTCGCCGGGCGGTGTCACAACCGATGCCGTCGATGGATTCCCGCACCGGCTTCATCGAATGTTCGTGGACGGATCCTTATATCCTGGCGGTCGGAAGCGAAGGCGATCACGAAGAATGGGTGAGCGGCGTCTATCTGGCGAAGTTGACGGCGGAACCGAGCGGCGCGCAAGCCTATATTATTTTTGTCGTCCGGGATGACGCGCGGCCATCGGACTTTCTGTTCCAGTCCAGCGTGACCACGTATCAAGCCTATAACAACTGGGGCGGGAAATCGCTCTACGACTTCAATAGCGCGGGAGGGCGGGCGCATCTGGTCTCCTTCAATCGGCCCTACGCCCGCAGCAGCAATCCGGCCGCCGCCTATGGCAACGGCGCCGGAGATTTTGTTACAAATAATGCGGTCCCGCCCACCGATCGCTCTTCACCCTCCGGCTGGGAATACAATATGGTGCGATGGCTGGAACGCGAGGGGTATGATGTGAGTTACAGCACGAACATCGATACCCACGCGGACGCGCGGCTCCTCGAGCCACACAAGGGTTGGCTGTCCGTCGGACATGATGAATATTGGACCTGGGACATGCGCGCGCATGTCGAGGCCGCGCGGAACCGCGGGGTCAACCTGGCGTTTTTTTCCGGCAATGTCTGCTATTGGCAGATCCGATTGGAACCGAGCCTGCTGACGGGAGACCCGTACCGCACCATCGTGTCCTACAAGGATGACGCGCTCCAACGCGATCCCTATGCGCTCGACGGCGCCGGCCGTCGCGACCGGCTGACGGTGCGATGGCGGGACGCGCCCGTGAACCGTCCGGAGGAATCGCTCATCGGCGTCATGTACGACGGCAATCCCGTGGACGGCGATATCATCATCACAAACCCGGATCATTGGGCCATGGGAGGCACGGACCTTCATGCAGGCGATCGCCTCCCGCGACTACTGGGATATGAGGCGGATCGGATATTTGAATCGGCCCCGCCCGGCACGACGGTCTTGGCTCAGTCCCCTTATGAATTTGAAGGACAGCCTCATCTGGCCCATATGACGAGCTACACGCTTTCGGACGGCACGACGGTCTTCGCGGCCGGCACGATCCAGTGGAGCTGGGGCCTGGATGATTTCAATGCGCCGGAGTTGCGCCGGTCCAGCATGAATGCCGGCGCGCAGCAGATTACGCGGAATGTGCTCGCTCGCTTTCTCCACGCTCCAACAACAGATCCACGATAGGATGGCAACAGGAGGCGCATGAAGATCGCGCAAGTCGTTCATCTCGGCGTCAGTGTCCCTCCCGAGAAATACGGGGGGACGGAACGCATCGTCTCGTACCTCACGGAAGAATTGGTCCGGCTCGGACATGATGTCACGCTGTTTGCCAGCGGCGATTCCATCACGAGCGCGAAGCTGATACCGGGATGCGATCGGGCGCTGACTCATACGCCGTTCATCAATCGCGACGCCGTCTTGACCTCGATGCTTGAACACGTCTGGAACGTGTCGCACGAATTCGACATGATTCATTCCCATCTCGACTTCATTGGATTTCCTCTTGCCCGGCGATCCGAGGTGCCGATCATCACGACGCTCCACGGCCATCTCGGTGTGCCGGAGCTCGCATCCGTCTACCGGGAATTTTGGGAAGTGCCCATCGTCTCGATTTCGTATTCACAGCGGAGCCCGTTTCCCTCGAATAATTGGAAGGCGAACGTGTACCACGGGCTTCCCGTCGATCTGCACCGGTTCCATCCCGCGCCGCAGCGCTATCTGGCGTTTTTGGGACGCATGTCTCCCGAGAAGTCGCCGGACGTGGCTATCAGAATCGCGCAGCGGCTCCGCATCCCGCTGCGGATGGCCGCCAAGGTCGATCCCGTCGATCGGGAGTACTTCGACACTTTGATCGCGCCTCTCCTGGAGGATCCGCTGATCGAGTTCATCGGAGAAATCACGGACAAGGAAAAGGATGAATTCCTGGGGAACGCTTGCGCCGCCCTCTGCCCGTATCAACCGGAATCATTCGGCCTGGTCGTGATCGAGGCGCTGGCCTGCGGCACCCCCGTCATCACCTATCGCCATGGGTCGTTTCCGGAACTGATCGATCATGAGACGACGGGGTTTCTTTGCCGCGACGAAGAAGAGATGACCGAGGCCGTCCTGCGGATCGGTGAAATCGATCGACGCCAATGCCGCCGCGCGTTCGAGGACCGCTTCACCGCAGAACGCATGACCAACGAGTATGTGCAGTTGTATGAGCAGCTCATAGAGGAAAAGATCGTGAAAGAGACGTTTCTACAGCGTGGCTGATGCCGATCATCATTGCCGGGAGCGCGGAGGAAGGCAGCCGGACGGCAGCCCGGCTCGTCGGCGGGGCGATTCAAAATCGCCCCGCCCTGCGGCTCGGATTAGCCGCGGGCCATACGCCCACAGGACTGTACGGGCAGTTGGCGCAGTGCCATCGATCAGGCGCTCTCGACTGCTCCGAAATCAGGATCTTCAGCCTCGATGAATGGATGGAGCTGCCCGCCGAGAGCCCGCATAGTTTTCGCTCGTTCTACCACACGCATCTTCTCAACCATCTCAACATCGATCCGGCTCACGTGCATCTCTTGAACGGGCGGCCGGGCGAAGACCCTCTCACCTACTGTTCCGCCTATGAGGACCTGATTCGCGATTGCGGCGGCATCGACCTGCAAATTCTGGGAATCGGGCGAAACGGCCATCTCGGGTTCAACGAACCGGGCTCCAGCCTCCACTCACGAACCAGGCCGACCCTGTTAAGCGGACAGACCAGGCGGGCCTATGCCCCGTTCTTCAAGCACGCTTCCGTTCCACAATGGGCCATGACCATGGGCCTCGGTACCATTCTGGAGGCCCGCGTGTTGCTGCTGTTGGCCTTCGGTGCGGAAAAAGCGGCGGCCGTCGCCAAGTCCGTCGAAGGACCGCTGACCGCCTCGGTCCCGGCCTCCGCGATTCAGCTGCACCCTACCACGATTTTCGTGCTCGACAGAACGGCCGCGGCGCGATTGACCAATGCGGCCTACTATCGGCGGGAGGCGTCTCGGCTGGAAACTCAATTGCCCGATTGGCTGCGGCCGGCTCGCCGGCAGGAAGGAAAACGTGGACCTACCCGTCTCAAGACGATGAGGAGGTCACGCCGTCCGACTTGAGCCGGACTCCATGAGCGATGGACCTTTCGACCTCCGCCTCCGCGGGTGAGTTGTCTCGGGCGGATGGAAAGACAATGCAACGGTCTGCGGCATTGAGCCCGCATACCGCATCAACGCGTAGATGAACACGGCAATCCCCGCCATCTCGCACACCTCCTCCACCCCGGTCAACAAGTCGTATGATAAATTCTTGTATCCGTGTCCCTCCTCAAAGGCCGCTTGCACGGCTTCCATTCCCAGTGCGCCGCCGACATAGAGGAATCCCGCCACAATGACCAGGCCCCTGATTCCAGCCGGAAGGCGCAACACAAACTTGATATAGGACAATCCGATCACCAGCACCGCGACTGTCCCGCCGATGACCCACGGATAATAGAACAGTCCGGAATAGTGGGAGTGGGGATACAACACTTCCGACATCTCATGGAGCCGGGATCCTTCGTCCGCGGAGAGATAGAGGAAAATGGCCGCGAGGCACAGCCAATGCGCCCTATACGGATCACGAAGCCGATATTTGGTCAGTCCGATCAGCGCCAATAACAGCGATGCGACCAAGAGCGTGGAGACCGAATACCAGGTCGGAATATTGGACTCCTGGTTCAGATGAAATTGGCGCAAGAATCCCCACAAATAATCGTGGCCGAACCGATAATGCAGAATATTGATCACGAGGTGCATGAAGCCCAGGGACACCACGATACAGGCAAGCGCCGATGCGACCCGCTTGGGGGGGATGTTCACGGTCACCGAAGGGCGACTCACAAGACCGGGAGCGGACATGGCTTCACCGCGCATCAAGACCCAATCGCAACGTCTGCCGGGGGAGCGGCGGGCGCCGCATCACGCCACCTTGTATCCGGCATGGTTCGCCTCGCTTTCAGCGCGTCTCCCTGCCGAGGATCCGACTCTTCCATCGGGGTGTCACGAAAAGAGAAGCCGACCGCACCAATGGTCCGGCCGGCGTACTGCATCAATGCGCAGATAAACACGAGAATGCCGGTCATTTCACAGAACTCTTCAACGCCGACCACCAAGCTGTATTTCAAGTTCTTGAAACCATAGAGTTCGTCCAGCCTGGCCCCGAGCGATTCCACACCGAGCGCGCCGCCGACATAGAGAGAGCCGGCGATCACGACGAGTGTTCGAATATCGGGCGGAAGATGAAACACAAACCGCACGTAGGACAGTCCGACAACGAGAACGATCACCGCGCCGCCGATGATCCAGGGATAGAAGAACAATCCCGTGAAGTGCAGTCTCTGCGTAAACGGCTCGGACATTTCATGGATTCGAGCCGCCTCATCCGCGGAGAGGTAGAGGAAAATAGCGGCCAGCCATAACCAATGACGCGCATAGGGTTCGCGCACCCGGTGTTTCACGAACCCGATTATCCCGAGCAGGAGCGAGGCGATGAGAATGGCCGAGGCGGAGTACCAGGTGGGGAGATTCGCCTCCTCGTCCAAATTAAACTGGCGCGCCAATCCAAATTGCGTTTCATGACCATATTCGTACCGCAACACATTCGTCACGAGATGCGCCGTCTCAAGGCCCAGGACGATGCACAGAAGAGCGAACGCAAACCAGCGGGGTGACAGGTAGATCGTCATGATATCAGGAGCGCCGGCACCGGTCCGATCGGTCATGTTCATGCCCGTCTGTACATGTCAACGCTGAGTTTGACAGCCTTGCCATCAAGGGCGCCATCAGGGCGCAGGAACGATTTCGAGCGTCTTGGAGACCGTGGCCTGACGGTACTGCTGCCGTAAATCATCCTGCCATTCCACCGCCTGTTTAAACTGATGCAAATTGTTTGCACCCATCGTCACGATCAGGATGGCGACCAATCCAAGCACAATCGGCCGAGCCGCCGTCAACGTCGACAGGCCTACCGTCAGAATAAGTAACGGCGCCACGTGGATGGCGTACAGAAACGATTCCTCGCCGTACAGCAGGTGCAGAAGAACCTGGCCGCCTATCAACAGCCCGAGAACGAGGCGAAACGGCGCCTGTCCCGGCAGGGTCAGCAACGCCCCTATCCCCAGACAGAGTAAAAGACTCCACATCACGACTGCGATCCAGGTCCAGGATGTGCCCGTTCCCAGCGGCGACGGTTGCGTGGTCATTTTCTTCCCCAAATCGACGGTGGTTGTTCCCGCCTCCAGCAAGCTGTCTTTGTTATTCACCAAGAGGATTTCCGGCATGATCATGGAATGAAACAAGAGAGACCTCAAAATAGTGACCGGCCCGCCCGCCTCAGGCATGAGGAGATACTTCGTCTCATGTCTCGAATCTCCGAACGCCAACTTGACGGAGGGAAATACGACCTTTTGCATGCCGCTCGCGAGAACCACGAAGACGACAGCCGCGACGCCGACCTGTAGGCTCCGTTTCATCCCCTGATTGACAAGCGTGGCGGCAAGGCCGGCCATCCAATTCGTCACCGTCACGCTCAAAGAGGCCACGTTGATCGCCACGTACCACCAGAAGGAGGTCCGGGGCACGGTATTCATGAGGAGCAGAGCCAGCAACAACGAGCAGGAGCCGAACGGATAGGTCTCCGGGATGGGCAACCAGAATATGGCCGCTGCGCTGGACAGAGCCAGCAAGGTGAGCAACACCGCATCCAACCGGCGGCAATCAATCGTCCGGAGAAGAAGATAGAGCAAGCTGACCCAAACACCGGCCACGCACGCCACCATCACTCTGACCGCGACGACCGGATCGAGGCCCAAGCCTTTCCGGAAAAAGGCCGTCGGGGGGTAGACCAACAGCGAAAAGAGAGGATGGAGATTACTCCGGGATTGGTCGCTGTCCATCGCCACCATGTTCGAATAGATGCGGGGCACGCTGGCTTCAAACCAGACGTCCCACACATTGAAGGCGATCAGGCCGCTGGCCCGGTACGAAAAGAGCACGGCGATAGCGCCCAGCCCGAACAGAATACAGATGTCTCGGACATGGAGGCCGACTCCATCCTGCGCTGTGCTGAGGAACACACCTGGCGGGGAAGCTTCAACGGCCGGGGACACGTTCAATAAGCACCTCCCCTGTCACCATGGCCGGAGAGCCGGTCAATGACAGGAGGTACAATAAAACGACTTGTCGCCCTCGACCATAGGACGGATGCCAGATCGGTTGTAGCCGAAACGTCGACATCCGTCCCTCATGGATTTACGTAGGTGGGGCGGCTATGAACTTGTATCCAATGCGATACGCTCAGTATCCGGCCAGATACACCGGTCCTGCAGCGCCGGCCGGCTCGGTTGTACTCTGCTTCGTCCACTCAGGCACGTCCATGCCGATGTCCGGCCGCTGTTCGACGGCGGCAAGGACTTTGTCGAAGGATTCCCTGAACAGTTGCAGGCCCTCCTCCAACAGCCGATCAGTGATGTGCTCCAGGGAAATTCCCAATTGCTCGAGCGCGCGCAACATCACGGTTGCGTTATGGATGCCCTCATTGAGCCGGCTTTGGGGGCGCCCATGGTCGCGAAAGGCCCGGAATGTCGCCGGAGGCACCGTGCTGACCGTCTCCGGCCCGACCAGTTCCTCCACATACATCACATCGCGATAGTCGGGATTCTTCATGCCGGTGCTGGCCCAGAGCAGCCGCTGAGTCATTGCCCCCCGCCGGGCAAGTGCATCCCAACGGGTCCCGGAAAACAGCATCCGATATCGCTGATAGGCCAACTTCGCATTGGCCACGGCGATGTTCCCGCGGAGACTTCTGAGCACAGCCCGTTCCGTCTCTTTGGCGGAAATCTTGAGACGCGCGGAGATTGCGGCATCCACCGCCGTATCGATACGGCTCACGAACAGACTTGCCACGCTCGCCACGCCTCCGACATCGCCGCCCCGCGCGGCCAACTGTTCCAATCCCATGAGGTACGCCTCGGCCACTCGCTCGTAGACCTCCTGCGAGAAAATGAGCGTGACGTTGACATTGATTCCGCTGCCGAGGAGCTGCGCAATCGCCGGAATCCCTTCCTGAGTCGCCGGAACCTTGATCATCAAGTTGTCGCGCCCGACGGCATCCCACAGTCGCCGCGCCTCATCGAGCGTGCCGCCCGTATCCCAAGCCAGATAGGGAGACACCTCTAAACTCACATAGCCGTCGCGCCGCTTCGTGCGCTCGTAGACAGGCCGCAAGGCATCGGCGGCGGCTTGGATATCCTCGATGATCAACCGTTCGTAGCGCGACTTCACGTCAAGGCCCGCTTCCCGATCGAGCGCATGGAGCGCATCGAGGTAGTCCGACGTACCGGTAATCGCCTTCTCGAAAATAGCGGGGTTCGACGTGATGCCGCTTAATCCGTCTTCATTGATCATCCGCTGCAATGCTCCGCCGGCGATAAAACTTCGCCCGACATAGTCCAACCAGACGGATTGACCGAAGGTTCGAAGGGCAAGAACGGGATTAGTCGTGTTGGCATATGATGCTTTCATCGCAGTGACCTCCTTGAGAATGGTCAGGGGCCTCATTTTCCGTTGAATCGGAGGCGCGACAAACTGCCGCCCTGCTCCGGCTCAATCAATTCCGTCTCCTGGTCGTCGTTCATCTCGACTCTTTTGCCTCTTGAGTGCTCCCGGCGAGTTCAGCGGACAGTTTATTGAAGGCATTCAGGGCGGCGACCTTGTAACATTCGGCCAGCGTGGGATAATTGAACACGGTCCGTAAGAAGTACCGGAGCCCGCCTCCGAACTCCAAGACCGCTTGGCCGATATGGATCAGTTCAGTCGCCCCGGTTCCCACCGCATGCACACCCAGCAGACGGTGGTCCTCGCGATGAAAGAGCAACTTCAGGAATCCGCTGTCGTCCGAGAGAATGTGTCCCCGCGCGATTTCCCGGTATCGGGCAATGCCGGTTTCATAGGGAATCCTCTTCGCAGTCAGCTCATGTTCCGATTGCCCGATCGCCGAGACCTCGGGCACGGCATAGATGCCGATCGGAAGATGTTCGATCATCGGTCCCTCTTCCACGCCAAACGCATAACAGGCCGCCAGCCGCCCCTGGAGGAATGAGGTCGAAGCCAGGCTCGGATACCCGATGACGTCCCCTACCGCATAGATGTGCGGCACCGCCGTTCGAAACTGCTTGTCAACTACCAACCGTCCTCGACCATCAGGCACGACTCCCACCGCTTCGAGCTTCAGTCCCCCGGTCGCGCCGATTCGCCCGACGGAAAAGAAGACTTGATCGGCGACCAGCCATTTTCCCGATTCCAGCCGGACGATGGCCTGCTTCGACGCCCCCGACGTCACTTCCAGCTTTTCCACCGCTTCTCCCAAGCGAAACGTGACGCGACGCCCTCTCATCTGATGCATGAGTTCATCGACGCTTTCCGTATCCAAGAACTCCAGAAGCCGGTCGCGCTTGTCCACGACGATCACCTCGATCTGGAGAGCGGCAAACATCGACGCATATTCGATTCCGATGATGCCGCCGCCGACGACGATCAGTTTCTTCGGCAACCGGCGCAACCGCACCACATCGTCGCTCGTGAGGATGATCTCTCCATCGGCCGGCACACCGGGAGGCGGAGCGGGATACGTCCCGACGGCAATCACAATGTTGGCGGCCGTCACGGTCCTGGTCCCTTCGGCGGACGTGACGACCAGGGTATGCTGATCGATGAATGCCGCCTCTCCTTGGATCAGTTCGACCTCATTCCGGCACAACTGCTGTTCGATCACCAGAGACTCCCGTTGGCCGACCATTCCCACGCGATGCAGCAGGTCTTCCATGGAGGGCCGGTGCGTTCGTTCGACCTTGAGCCGAATCGCCGGACCGCGCTCGAAATGACCGGTGAGGGTGACGTGAGACCACACCGCTTCGCGGAAGGTCTTGCTCGGAATGGTTCCCACGTCCAGGCAGACACCTCCCACGGAGGAACGCTTCTCCACGATGGCCACCCGCTTTCCAAGTTTGGCGGCTTGAATCGCGGCGCTTTGGCCGGCCGGACCGCTCCCGATGCACAGCATATCGAAGTCATAACAAGCCTCCATGCGGATCATCTCCTTCTGCGACAACCGGATCATGACCGGACCTTTTGTTGGTTCGCCGTTCTTTCGTCCACTCCCGATTATTTGAACTTCAGGATTCGATTCGTCCCCGCCGCATATCGCACATAGGACGGTCCTTCCTGTACCGCGCCCGCTGCAGCATACAATTCGCTACTGAGCTCAAACCGCCCCGCTGTTTGGGCCACGCGGGCCCCGTGCAGCGCGCAGGCCGCCGCCATCGCGCTCGGATCGACTGCGAGCCTGGAAGGAAGCGCGTCCATCCACGAGCGTATCGTGGCAGGGAGATGCGCCGACGGCTGACTCTGCATCGTCACCACGTGGGCCACGCTGCGCAACTCTTGCAGATCGGTCCGGATCTCGTCGGGCTCTGAACTGGAACTGCAGTGGCGGTACGTCTCCCAGGTATTCATGAAACGGCTGTCGTCGACGATCGAGTCGGACGCCTCAAACAGCCATGGGGCGTGACAGCCACCCAAGCCCACGAGGCTGGTGAGAATAATCGGCAGGGCCAACCGAGCCGCGCGCCGCCGATCGGCGATAGTCTTTGTCCGGATCGCCGCATTGCCTTTCGCCTGCATGTCGCCCTCCATGCCGGTTTCCCGCTCGAGCAGATCTTGTATTCTGTCTTTGCCTTTTCGATCTTCCGCCCATCGCTACGTATTCGTCACGGGGGGCACCAGCAAATCAGATGCCACCGAGCGTTGCCGATGCCGAGTTGGAATAGATGCGTGATTACAAAGACTTCTGCTGCCCGCTCGTGGTCCGACGTAGACATGAACCGTCTGCAACCAGACCGTTCACCGTGATGACTCGCGATTTTTCAGGAAGCCGGCGCGCTGCGCACGCCGCCACGGCCGCGGAAAGAGGCTGCGAGACCACCGGCGGCACATCACAGTGAGGCAATGGCGCTCGTCTCGGAGAGGGACGTGACGAATAGGCGCGACTCAGCTTGCAGGTCCGCCGCATCAGACCGATGTGGCGGCAGGCGAGGCGGTCAAGAGGCCGTCCAGATCATAACGCAACAGATCGCCGATGCATTCGAAGCGGCCGTCCGGATCCGGGCGGCCGTCGCGCTGGTTCCAGGTCCGCGCATAGTGGCCTTGCTCTAAGAAGACGGTCGTCACGCGCGAGCCCCACGCGTCCTTGACCGCCGACAGGATTCGCGGCTTGTCGTCGATAAGCACATAGTGCTGAGCCGGATACCGGTCTTCAATGTCGGCCAGCTCCTGCTCCTTGTGCACGTAAATCAAGACCCGGCCGTTCACGGCGTCAAGCAGTCCTGCCCGCTCGATCTTGTACGGCTGGAACACCGCGTCCCCATCCGAGAGCAACACGACCTCCCCGTGCCGCTTCAACTCCGCCACGACCTCGAGCGCCCCGGGAAAGAGACAATCTCCGAACGGATAGTTGAGCAGAAAGCGCGACACCACGAGGCTGTGCAGATCATGCGGGTATTCGATACGATACCGTTGCAACGCGCCCAGGTAATCGGCATACCCAAGTTCATCCCGCAGCTGTTTGAACAGGCTCCAGTATCGTTGCTGTCCATCATGTCCGATCTCCCGCTCCAAGAAGCATCTCAGCTCGACGGTTACCCGATCCGTATCAAGCAGCGTGTTATCCACATCGACAAGAAATACGACATCATGATCGATCATAGCGCCCTCCTTTGCGCAAGCAGCGAAAGAACCTTCCTTGTAGAGATACACAGCAAATCGCGTTCCACATTATTGCGATGCGTGGAACACAGACGAATCGTATGGACCGGCGGTGGATTTCCAGCGCCATATGCCCAAGCCGGCAACGGACGCGTCGTTCAGCCGGCGTTCGATCCGCACGAGGAATCACGGCCAGGCCGTGACCTCACACGAGTTCGCGATTTCCCGCGGCCGCTGAAGGAGAATGGGACGGGTTGAAAGAATCGAGCGGATCGAGAGAAGACGGTCGCGCCAGTCCCAACCTTTTCATTCGACTGCGCAGGGTGCTGGGATTGATTCCCAATCGATTCGCCGCGCCGAGCGGGCCGTAAATCCGCCATCCGCCCCGCTCGAGGGCTTGAAGAATGTGCAGCCGTTCCGAGTCGTACAATGTCGCGGGCTGTTCGTCGGCGACGGCCGCTTGTTTGGGACAGGGCATCATCATGCGGTCGTCGATTTCGACCACCGGAGTCTGTGCCAGAATGGCGGCCCGTTCAATGACATTCTGGAGTTCGCGGATATTGCCCGGCCAATCGTGCTGAGCCAGACGCGCCAATGCCGAGTCGTCGAACACGAGATCGCCGCGATTGAGTTTCACGCGGCAGAGATCAAGGAAATGTCTGGCCAGGAGCGGCACATCCTCGCTCCGCTCACGCAAGGACGGCAGCGCGATCGGAAAAACCCTGAGGCGGTAGTAGAGATCCGCCCGGAACCGCTTCTCCGCGACCGCTTGAGCCAGATCCACATTCGTCGCCGCAACGAGACGCACATCCACCGGCACCGACCGCGCGCTCCCCAGCCGATCGACCTGATGATCCTCCAGGACTCGGAGCAGCTTCGCCTGTACTGCCAAGGGCATCTCGCCGATTTCATCGAGAAACAGCGTTCCTCCATGAGCGAGCTCAAACCGGCCCTGATGCCGCTGGACCGCTCCCGTGAAGGCGCCCCGCTCATGGCCGAACAACTCGCTTTCCACGAGGCCGCTCGGCAGGGCCGCGCAATTGAGCTTCACGAACGGTTTGTTTCGCCGCGGGCTGTTCTCATGGACTGCCCGCGCCACCAATTCTTTGCCCGTACCGGTTTCTCCCGTAATCAAGACCGTCGTGGTAGTCGCGGCCACCGCCTCGATCTGCGCCAGAACTTTACGCAAACTTTCGCTCTTTCCGACCAACAGACCGAAGTTACACTCCTGCTTGATCTCCTCGGTCAGGTAGGCATTCTGCTTGGCAAGATCACGGCTCAATCTGGTCAACTGTTCGTAGGCCTGCACATTCTCGATCGCAAGCGCCACTTGAATCGCGATCTGGCGCAGGAACTCCAATGCCTCGGGATCCGGTTCGCCCGATTCCACGCTCCCGATATTCAACGTGCCCAGACAGCTTCTGCGGGCCAGGAGCGGCAGGTTCACCATCCGGCCCAGCCCTTCTTCCGCATAAAATTGATCCTCGACAAACATCTGCGTCTGTTGAAGATGCGGCCGGACGTGGATTTCACGATGGTCATAGACCCACCCGACGGCGCTGCCCTCTCTCGGGATCATGGCGCCGCGCTGAAGCACCCGCTTCGGCAAGGCCGTCTCAAGGGCATGGAATCGAAAAGCATCTTGATCGGGCACGTACAGCAGGACACCGGCCCGCTCCCACGGCACGACGTCTTTGATGCGCTCGGTGCAGGCTTCCCAGAGGCTGTCTATCTCGCGTTGCGAGTTGAGCGCATTCGAGACATCCAAAAAGGCGCGATACCGGCGATGGACTTCAGTCATGACAACCACTTTTTCCTCGCAATATTTCTCTTGAGCAACACGTTCTTCGCTGATACCGGCATCGAGCACACAGTGGGCCGAACTCTCCGGAAGTTGACTGCATCAGCTTATAGCAATGTCCTTGCCTAAAAGAGCGAGTCGAGACAGGACTCAGCCGAACGGCATGATGCACCAACTGACGCTTATAAAATAGGAACTTACGGCAGGGTTCGTCGGATTGGCGTGATCGACTATTCGCTCATTTCCGGAAGACGGAACCTCTTATGAGAAAATACCTCCGAGCGCTGCGTGCACAATCGCTCGTCCGTTGCGATGATTCATCTGTTCTTCCTTAGCCGGAGCCGGCCACTCGCACCAACACCTTTCCCATCGGGCCCTGCGCTAATCGTTCGAAGCCTTTCTTTACGTCTTCAAACGGAAAGACGGCATCCACCAGTGGCCGCTGTCCCAGATCATCCAGCCGGGCCACGATCTCTATCCATGCCCTCTGTGCGTCTTGCGCCGTATAGTCTCCCACCGCGACGCCGCCCATTCGATTCCGGCGAAACAACAGACTCGCCGTATTGAACTCGGGCACGACGCCTCCGCTCCGGCCGACGATGCTGATCCGTCCGCCGTACCCCAGCATGGCGATGACTCGACTCAGCAGCGGACCACCGACATTGTCCACCGCCAGATCCACTTTCTTTGGACCGATTGCCGCCGCCACAGCCTTCACCACGTTCTTCTCCGCCGGATCAAAGACGAAATCCGCGCCGAGTCTTTTGAGCCTGGCCCGCTTATCTGCGTTGCGCGACAAACCCACGACGGTGAGATTCATCGACTTCCCGAGCAGGACCGATGCAACTCCGACTCCGCCCGAAGCGCCGGTCACGAGCAGGACGGATCCCGCGCGTGGCGGCGCAGGAGGATCGGACCATTGCGTCAACGCTTGCCAGGCGGTCAGGAAGACCAGCGGGGCGCCGGCCATTTCTTCCAGCGACCAGCTCCGGGGCACCGGAGCCAAAGTATCCGCCGGCGCCACGACCTTCTCGGCCAAGGTTCCCCATGCCGTCACTCCCACGTCACAGCGGAGAATGCTCACGGTCTCGCCTGTCCCTACACTGTCCACGCCCGGCCCGACCGACAGCACATCACCCACGCCATCCCGCCCGAGAATATGCGGTAGCGGCGGCTTGGCCGGATACATGCCTCTTGCGAGAAAGGCATCCGCCGGATTCAGCGCGGCGAACCTGACTTTTATGAGCACCTGCGCCGGACCCGGCTGCGGGGGGGGGGCGGGGCCCCGCCCCCCCCCCGCCCCCCACCCATTGCAGCCATTCGTGGAAGCGCACG
>JANRMQ010000010.1:0-4808 GCA_040981125.1 Nitrospira sp. | reverse complement strand
GATCGGCGACGTCGCCGATCCGCAGCCGCTCAACGCCCTCATAAGAATCCATCAGCCATGCGCGCATATGTCCGCCTCACTGTCCATCACCTACCCAGCCGCCTCGCCGTCTGCCATTAAGATACGATTCACGAACCTGTTCAAGCGCGGGAAATCAGACTGGAAACTTCCCGCCGCCGCGGGTGGAGATCAAGATATAGAAGGAGAAGTAGGCGGGTGAAAACAGTCCGATCCGACCGATGATTGCGAACGGTGCGAGCCTGGGGATTAGTGACCGAATGCGTCCGGAGAGATGGTAGGCCTGTGCCGGCCAGCAATCTGCGCGAGGAAGCTTCATCCTTGGGCGTGCAGCCAGTTGCGCTACACCTGTGCACGCTCCTCGCAGTCAGATCTCAGGTTTCTTCGTGATGCGGGCCGCGGCAGCGCTGCGCCAAGGTGTTGGATGCCATATCGATACGGTCGGCCGACAGAGCCGCCCGCTCGTAGTCGAGAAAAGTGCCGAGGGCCTTGGGATTAAGCACCCACACATCATCCTTGCGCCGAGGCCCGGTCCGCTCCACATACCAATCTGGAAACACTACAACGGGGCGAGCACGAAAAAGTCGTCCGCGGCCGTCATTCAGCAAATTGGTGAGCCACCGTGCCTGGGCCCGAGCCTGCTTCAAAGGCTCGTCAAATCCAAACCCATTCTCAAGCCGAATAATGTTGCCATCATACTCAATCGTTGGACGGCCGGTGGGCGGCTTGCTTCTGGCCTTGGTCTCGATCGTGAACACGCCGGCTGGCCCTACGATGACGTGGTCGATGTTGAAGCCTTCACCAGGAATGTCGTGAAAGATCCGATACCCCCTTTCCCGTAGCTCCTCCAGCATCTGTCCAACGTAACGTTCTCCGTCTCGGCCTTGCCGGAGATTCTTGATCGTCGCTTTCAGGGGCATAACCTTTTTCCAGGCATAGAGTATGGTAATGATCGCCACAAGAGTGAGAATGAGCGGATTGAGCGGACGTGCCATCCACCATTGAATCCATTCATACCCGGCGACGACGAAGAAGCACAACGGTGTTAACAAAAGATCATCAATTTTGCTCTGAAGTATGACTATGCGCTCGTCGTCTGACTGCCCAGGTAGCCGAAGCGGGCGGCACTCGACCGGAGAACGGCGCTGGCGGCCGGTGGTACTCCAAGCTCGGACAGACATAGAGTAATTCCTCCTTGCAGGCGTTGTGCTTGTGAAGGAATCTTATATCGACCGAATCGAAAGCGGTAGCAAAGAAGCGTTTCTGCACTTAGATAGTTTCACCGGGACGACCGGCGCAACTGCGGCAGTGCGCACCGGCAACCGAAGCCGCGTGGCACACAAGCGCCTACCTTCTGCCGAGAAGCCCCTAAGAACAGACCCTGCTGCCCATCGCCATTCTCACGAAAGCTGCTGTTCTTGCCGATAAAAGGAATAGGCACAGGGGTTGCTAAATACAAAGTGCAGCAGTCTGACCAATTCAACTCAGGGCCGCCAACCATGCCGCCGGAGGAGTCAGCCATGCATCAGTCTTTAGGAATGCGCGTCTATCTTACCGCCCTCGCCATGTTCATCTCCTCCATGGTCGGCCGATCTTGGGCCGGCCGCCGCTAGCCGCCCTCATTATTGAAGCGCTATCGGGTTCGATTCGCTGAATCAATTCTCGCTGGATTACTTTCCGCAGTGTCCGAGTCATTTCACCGCCGGCCATTGTCCACTCGGTTGCTATCTGCGGGCCTGCCTCGCCACGCGCGTGGAGCCGAAAAGAATAATCTGCACCGGCTGGAAAAGCGTCCCTGGGATCACGTACTCTAGGATAACGCAACTCACTGCAACAGGAGGCGCCAGCATGAAAGGGTACGTGACCGACATTGAAACCGCGACCAAGAGCAACACCTTGTACCGTGATGTGCTCTACACGGCAAAGAACAGCCAGCTCGTGTTGATGAGTCTGAAGCCGGGCGAGGAAATCGGCGAAGAGGTGCACGACCTCGATCAATTCCTTCGCTTCGAAGCCGGCGAAGGCACCGTCGTCATGGATGGAACCAAGCATCCGGTGAAAGACGGCACCGCCGTCGTGATTCCGGCCGGGACGAAACACAACGTGGTGAACTCCTCACGGGACAAAGAGCTCAAACTGTACAGCATTTACAGCCCGCCCGAGCACAAGGTCCGCACACGGCACCGGACGAAGCAGGAAGCGGACGCCGACCATGATCATCACTTCGACGGCCGTACATCCCTGGATTAGGGCTGCGATTGGGCATCCTCCATCGCCCGACCGGGTGGGCGAATAGAGTCGGAACACGGAGAGATACGACGGCGGCATTCGAGGAACATGGGAGAAGCCGGCATGGCGGCACCGCGCCGGCTAGAAGCGCACGCCAAGATAAAAGGCGGGCATCACGTTGGTATGGAGATCGAAATCCCGGCCATCGACCTGTTCATTCTTGCCGAGCGCGGTGACGTTGACGAGGAAGTCTGCCGTCAAGGAAAGGCGCGGGGTGAGGGCATAATCCACACCGACTCCGACTGGAATAAGAAACGACGTGAAATTGTTCGTGGTTCGGCTATCGGTATCGGTAATGCCGGCCCGCACGAACCCCAGGCCGCCCTGAAGAACGACCGACGTGCGCGCGAAACCCGGCAGCGGCCACCAGTAGCGGGCTTGGGCGGACAGCCCGAACAAGAAGTCGTTCCCGGTGCCGGCGTACTGAGCAAGCGGGCCGACCGAGACGCGGTCGCTGACGAAGTAATCTGCATGCCCCGCCAGGCCGAACTCGGCCGCGCCATCCGGCGTGTGACTCATAAAGCCGAGCCCGCCTCCACCCGACCAGGATCCCGTCCGGACCGGCTCGTCATCAGACCACGCAGGCCCATGATAAAACAGGTCAAGCTCAAGGCAACCGGCAAAGGCTACGGCGCAGGTCCACAGGATCGAGCGCCGAGTCGCAATGGACGATGATCGCATCATCGAGTTGAGCTAACCTGTCTTCCGGGAAAGAGGACCAGGTTGGTCATGGATGGGACGCCGCATGCCCTTTCTCCTGTAGGATCTTCCGGACGCGGGCCGCGGATGCTTCCGCCGCCTTGACGACCGTTCCCGGCGCGACGCCGGCAAATTGCCCCTTGGCCTTCAATGCCCGGCCGTTCACAAAGACATATGTGACATTGGACGGTTGCGTGTTGAACACGAGCTGGCCCAGCCAGTCAAAACGCGGCGCGAAATTCACGCCGCTCGGATCGATGATCAGGAGATCGGCCTTTTTGCCGGGTGTGAGCGAACCGATCTGATCGGCCAAATCGAGAGCCTCCGCGCCGCCGAGGGTCGCCATGCGGAGCACATCCGCCACGGTCGGATAGACGTCGGTCCGCAGGGCTTTCGCCCGTTGAAGCCCCACCGCTGCCCGCATGTTGCTGAACATGTCGCTGGTATCGTTGGTTCCCCCGTCCAGGCCGAGCCCCAGCTTGAGCCCGGCCGCGTGCAATTCAGGCAGGCGCATGATCCCCGAGCCCAACCTCATATTACTCAGCGGATTGTGCGCGACCCGAACATCGTGCCGGGCAAGCAGGGCAATCTCTTGGTCCGTGAGGTGAATCGCGTGGTTCACCAGGAGGTTCCCCCGGAGGGCCAAGGCGCCGGACTCCTCCAGCGACCGGATCGGCTCACTGTCCCGTTGCGTGATGTGCTCCAACAAATGCACGTTGAGCTTCACGCCCCACTCGTGGGCGAATTGCACTGCGTCGGTCAGCGCCGCCAGATGCTCCATCCCGGGACGTCCGGCGAGTTGCAGCGTCCCGAGGGGATTCGATTTGATACGTTCCTCATGGAGAGACCGAAGCGCGTCGCGCTCCGGCTTACGCGGCGTCGGCGCATAGATGAACCGCAAGCCCGATTCGGCCAGAGCGCGGACGTATTCACGCGAAGCCTCGAGTTTCAGCCCACCGGCCCAATCCACGACCGTCGTGACGCCGGTCGCAATCAGATCCAGGGTACTCAGCCGAACCGCAGCATAGACGTCCTCGGGTGTGAGTACTTCGTAAACCGGCAAGGTGCAGTCGCGGAGCCACCCCTTGAGATCACGGTCGGAACAACCGCCCCGGATCACGGACTGGACCAGGTGGTTATGGAGATCCACGAACCCAGGCAGCACGATGGCCCCCGTCGCATCAACGGCGGTCGCGCCGGGCGCGGCAAGTCCCTTCCCGACCGATATGATCGTGTCCCCGGCAAAGAGCACATCGGCGTCCGCCAGGATCCCGAGCGGACCGTCCCCCAGGGTTGGGTCCATCGTGATAACGAGGGCGGCGTTTTGAATCAGCGTGCGAGGGTCGATTGGGCGGACCGGTTCATCACCTCGTGCCGGATCAGGCCGGATTCCCAGCCCCAGCGCGACGAGCACGAGAATGGCGACAAGAAGCGAGTACTTCGGTGGAAGCCTGCAGTAATCTGCGTCATGCAGGCCATCAAGGTATCGCAACGGTAAATTCCTCGACGTGCACGAGCTTTTCATTCTGAGGAATAGGTTGGTTATGGGCAGGCAGAGACTGCAGATGCTGCTGAACGGCCTCGCCAATATTCCGCTTGTCCTCTTCAATCGTTTTTCCATTGCTAAAGCAGCTGGGCACCCCTTTGTTTTTCGTATCAGTCATTTTCCCTCAAACGCCTGTGGCGGCAGCAAGGCGCGCACGGTCTCGCGGACCGTGCGCGCAATCTCAACAGCCTCTAGTCCAACTGAACGGTCAAGAGGCTCCCAGTCACCGGGGTATCGGCCCTCCATGGTATATCGA